>JAZLDM010000017.1:0-142433 GCA_045614705.1 Akkermansia sp. | reverse complement strand
CTTCCGCCGTGCAAAAAACTATCTAACCTCCGGCACCATACCGCCGGAGCCCACTCCAGCGGAAAAGCTGGACTTCATGCTGCGCCATACACGCATGGCCATTGAAAGTGAACACTATGGTGATGAACTCATCACTATGCGAGCCATGAGAGCACGCCTGCTGGCATATGCCAAGGGCATTCCCGGCAGCAAAGCCGTTCGCCCTGCTCTGGCCCGGGTAAGCTCTCTGGCAGAGCTCAGCGATATTCTGGCACCGCTCCGCTGAGCGACTCAAGCCAAAACAAGCTCCGGAGTCAGTGCACGAGTGGCAGCATCATGCAGCGCCACCACAGGGTCATCCAGCACCGGGCCGAATGTTTCCACCAATCGGCATACCCCGAGCCCGGCCGTGGCTTGCTCATATGCAGACACCCACTCAGTAGCCTTCTGCTGAGAATACAGCATGGAAGGGAATCTCTTCAGCCCCCGGTGAAAGGGCTTGGGAGAGAGGCGGGCGCGCCAGCAACGCTGAGTGGCGCACAGCTTCACATACAAGGGGTCAGCATGCAAGGCCTTAAACAAGTACGCCTCCCGCTCAGAAAGCAAAGTCAAAGCGGGTTCCTTCAGCATCACGCGCCAGCCATGAGCCGTGCGATACAGACGTGCGGAGAGCGAGGGAAACTTACCACAAAGGGTTCCAATGGCCTTAATGAGCTTCTGCTCATCTTTCTCCCGGCTGCCGAAAAGAGAAGCCCACAAGCCACGGCTGAATCTATCCACATCTGCAAAGCATACGCGCTCAGAGTTTAGCACCAAGCAGCCATATCGATTTCGAGTAATAATATTCTCTTCATCAAGCTGCTGCTTTATAGGCTCCAGAATAGCAGCACTATAGGGATGATTACATTCATCCAGCCTTCTCAACTCTCGGCGAAGCTCACTCACCATCAGCAAGTCTACCCCCGGAGGAGCCGCCAACATATCCTGCCATAAAACAACCTTCTCTTCCAAACGCCGACGAGCATCCTCCTGAGAATCAAAGGAAAGCCCATGCAGACGAAAGATTCGACCGGATATTTCGCGGCGTTCTTTAACCCAAAAAGGTGGTATTCTCATGTCAATTCATCCTGACGGACAGGTTTAAGCGTGTTCAGCGCACTCCCAGCAAAAGTGGTCACCCCAGCCACGCGCCCTTCCTTCATATCAAAAACAGTAGCCAAAACAATCTGCTGATTCTGGCAAGTCACGGCACATGGACGGCGCTCACCGTTACGCTCCACGGTGGACAGCAGGAATGTCAGATTCTTCACCTCATCCCGTTGGCGCCATTCATCAAAGCAAGCCCTCATGTAACGCGCAAAATCCAGCTTACTGCACAATTTCATGCCGGCGGTTTCAGATACATAGTGCAAATCCTCACACATTACCTGAAGAAAATCAGAAAAACGCTGAGTATACATCATCTCCCCGAAAAGGCGGGCCGCTGTCATCTCCGTCACCCCGGAGGCTTCAGCATATGTCACCTCACTACAGAATGTAAGGCCCTTCTGTACAGCACCATTCTGCTCCACCCGCACACGGAATCCCGAAGTATCTTTACCGGCGTTATCAAGATAAACAGTCAGGAACAGCAGCTCCGCTGGCTCATTATCCGGAGGAACCGCTCCCATGAAATCTGGGTATGAAGTTGAGGCGTACTTTCTATAGCCACGGGTATCAGAATGCCCGTTCACCACACTGTCCACGAGCACGACCACCCGCTTACCCGCCGGAGAAAGGACACGAAACTCGGGCACGCCCATGCGGAATATCGGTTTGAAAGGAGCCGTATACTCATACCCGGCAGCCTGCAGCCCCCCATTTACCACAGCAAGAGCAAGGCTGAGAGGCTGCATGGAGGCATCCACGGTAGGCTCCGTAACTGCTACAGGCTCCGGCACCACGGCAGGCGCAACGGCTTCCTTTTCATACCCCAACAGTTTATCCGGAACAGCATACAAAGTACCGCGCACACAGAACTTCTCCCCTGCGGCCGGCATAGGAGAGCTATCACTATGCAGAGGCACATAGACATTCACCACCTGCTTACCGGCATCCGCCATGATGTGGCAAAGAGGCAATCCGCAAAAGCTGCTGCGGCTCACCTTTCGAATCTTGCCGCACAGCTCACCGGCCGCAGCAAAGGGCAAGTCTTCATCAGGCTGCAAACGCCGGTAATGATTACACAGCATACTCAGAGCCCAGCGAAAACGAAGGCCGCACTCCATACGCCCGGGGAACATAATAAGCTCCGCGCAGCGTGCTCGATATTCCGCGCCATCTTCCGCAGCCAGCAGCAGTGAAGTAGCATCCTCATCCTCATCAGCCGGCAGCTCTTTCACTTCAAGTTCATTCACGGCATTTTCTGCCGAATAAAAATCAGCATATGCCAGCTGCAGATGCCCATCCACCTTCCCCTCTGTCAGCACAAGCATCAGCGGTTCCTGCTCACCTGAGGCTCTCAGTTCCATCCCCTCAGGCATATGCCCCGAGTGAGCAAAGCCTTTCACCAAGGGGAAAAGCTGCATACCATAATTAGCCACCTCGCGCGTGAGATTATGTTTTTTGAGCATCCAAGCGCTGCATGGCATCTCTGCGGCTGTACCCTCTCGGTGCGCGGGTGATAGATACTGCATAACCTCCGGAGCTATCAACCAGCTCCCTTGTTTGCGAACACAGACGGGAGGCATCGCCACACAGCGAGCTTTTCCTCCACGCAGGTGCTGCACCAGACAAGGCAATACACATATGCGAAGTTTCGGCTCCACAAGGCGCTCACAGCGCCGCATCTGTTCCGGAGTAAGTGCTGCCTGAGAAGCCATGCCCGCCACACTCAGCACGTATAGCTCCACGGGGCCTTCGGCATCAGCCGCAGTAAAATGCGGAGCTGCCATACGAGCCTCAGCCGGGCCAATGGGAGATACACGCCGAACGTGACGCAACCCACAACTCCGAAGATGCTCACAGAGAAGGCTTTCACTCTCAGCGACAAGCAAATCCGGCGCACGATTCCCCAGATGAAGCACGGCAGAGCTTTCCTCTGCCACGGAGAGTACGGTCTGAACGGTTTTCATCAGTCAGCGTTATTCACCGCGCCTTGGCGATCATAAAGTTCATGATACAACGGGCAGTTTGCGTACAGCTCCTCGTGAGTACCATCGCCCACCACTCGGCCGTGGTCAAACACGAGAATACGGTGAGCATTACGAATCGTACTGAAACGGTGCGCTACGATAAGCGTGGTACGACCTCGCGCCAGTTTATCCAGCTCCTCCTGAATCTCACGCTCACTTTCCGCATCCAGCGATGCCGTGGCCTCATCCAGTATCAAAATAGGCGCATCCTTCACAAAGGCACGAGCGATAGCCACACGCTGGCGCTGCCCACCGGACAGACCAGAGCCCCCCTGCCCAAGCTTGGTATCAATCCCAGCGGACTGGGTACCTAAGAACACGCTCACCCGTGCGGCATCTGCCGCGGCCTGAATCTGTTCCTTGGTGGCCCCCATTCGCCCGAGCGCGATGTTATCACGAATGGAACCGGAGAAGAGCAATGCCTGCTGGCCCACGATGGAAAGCTGCTCTCGCAAGTCATGGCGGGTTACATCCCTCACGTCCACCCCATCCACAAGCACCGCGCCCTCGGTGACTTCATAAAAGCGCGGAAGCAAACTGGCGAAAGTCGTTTTACCCGCACCACTCGGGCCGACTAGACCTACAATCTGCCCTGCCGGTATATGTACATTCACATCTTTTAGCACAGGTTTACCCGCGTCATAGGCAAATGTCACATTACGGAAAGTAATATCACCCTTCACCCGCTCCGGAAGTTGCACCGGATTGACAGGATCATCTATAGGATTCGGCTCCTCCAGCACATCAGCCAAACGCTGCATGGCACCCTGCGCTTCATTCAGGCGGTTATAGGCCAAACCAGCGCGTTTCATGGAGTCAAAAGTGAAGAAAAGAGCCGCAGCCAGCGCCATAAAGTCAGACAATGCCATGCCGCAGATACTACCGCACACCAGCAGGAATGACAGAGCGAGAGCCGTCACCGTCTCCATAATCGGAATGATGGCTTTCTGGTATTTAACCAGCTTTACCGTGTTCTTGCAATACCCTTCGGAAGCAGCCTCAAAGTCTGCAATCTGGCGTTCCTCCAGAGCGTAAGCTCTCACCTCACGCTGAGTTTCCAGATTCTGCTGCACCACAGTATTCAGCTCACCAAGGCCTTCTTGGGCCCGAAGAGCCTTGGCAGATATACGTTTACCGAAGGAAATAATCGGCCACGCCGCGGCTGCAATGAAAAGCATTACCAAAAAAATCTCCCAGCGACCAGCGGAGAACAGTAACCAAAGGAATGCAAAAAGTGCACACAGGCAGGTAATAGGCTGTTTCACCAAATCATTGGCGATATGAGAAAGCACATTCTGAACATTCTGCGTGTCAGCCACAATCCTGCTCACCAAATCACCTTTACGCTGGCCCTCCAGGTAAGAAATCGGCAACTGCTGCACGTGGTGGAACACCTGTGTGCGCAAACCTTCCAGAATGCGCAAGCCAAGAATGTTCACCACCACCGTGTTCATCCACATAGCCACACCTCTCAATACAAAGATAAGAGGCAGTGAAGCACAAGCCCACAGCAGTAGTGTAGCGTGAGGCCAGTCCTTCAACTGCGGAAGATACGCCAGCAATTCTGGCTCAGCCTGACCGGACTGGTGGAAAACCACCGGGAAGACAAACTTCACGATAAATGGCACACCCATACCACTGGCAGCGGCGGCCACAATACCGGTCAGAATCGTAGCCAGCAGCCAGTGAAGATGCGGGAAGAGAAAGCTTTTGACGAACTTGTATATACGATTAATCATGCCTGAGTCTCCTTCTTTTCCTTATCAGCCTGTCTTACCTGCTCATCATAGAGAGATTTGTAAAGCATACAGCTTTCATACAACTGCTCATGTGAACCATCGCCCACGATGCGCCCCTCTTCAAACACCAAAATACGGCGAGCCATGCGAATAGTACTGAAACGATGTGCAATAATGAATGTGGTGCGGCTGCTGGCCATGTCATCCAGAGCCTTCTGGATAACGGCTTCACTGCGCATATCCAACGCAGAGGTAGCCTCATCAAGAATGAGAATAGGTGCATCTTTCAGAATAGCACGGGCAATGGATACGCGCTGGCGCTGACCACCGGAAAGGCCACCGCCACCCTCTGCCAGCAGGAGTTTGTACCCTTCCGGCTTCATATCAGCAAACTCACTCACACAGGCCATATCACCAACTCGGCGCACTTCCTCATCCGTGGCATCCGGACGGCCCACACGGATATTCTCCTCAATCGTATCACGGAACAATGCGGCAAACTGGGATACGAGGCCTATATTCTTGGTGCGCTCCGCGCGACTAAGGTTCCTTACATCCACCCCGTCAATCTTAACCGAACCCACCTTCGGGTCATAGAATCGGCAGATGAGGTTAATGAATGTAGTCTTACCCGAACCACTCGGCCCCACCAGCGCCACCACGTCCCCAGAAGGTACATGCACATTGATATTGCGCAGCACCATCTTTTCACCGTCATACGAGAAAGACACGTTCTCAAAATCCACCACACCGGACACCGGGTCAGGCAAGGATTGGGGATTTGCGGGCTCTGGAGTCTCATCCTTTGCCAGAAGCACCTTATTCATGGCATTGATAACCACCTTCATCATCTCGCACTGATTCGCCACCACGCCTAGGCGCTTAATAGGATCATAACAGAAGTAAAAAGCTGTGGCTATAGCAGTGAACGCCTCCAGCGTGAGGCCATCACCACTACCACGGTACAGCGCATAGGCCAGCGCAAGAGCACTCACCATTTCAATGGCAGGAGAAAGCCCAGCACGCCATGCTTCAATTCTAATGAGGATTTTGTTAAAGCGTGTGATATTACCGGCAAGCTCCTTCTCCCGGTGCTCCTCCAGATTAAAAGCGCGCACCTCACGCTGAGCTGCAAGTGACTCCTCCACGTTCGCCGTGATAACACTCATACCGGTGAGCATCTGACGCATTTTTTTGAGCACGCTCTTGCCCACATATCGCACAATCGGTATGCACAAAGACGATATCAGCAGGTTCCCCAACAGTACTGCGCTGTCATGGTTACTTAAAGCGGCATACACCAAATATGCTAGCGCTGCCACCAGAGTAAGAGGCTGAACAACTAAATCATTCAGCACCTGAATAAGCTGAAGCTGCAGATTCTGGGTATACTGAATAACTGTCGTCATCAAATTACCGCGCGAGTTGCGGTCATGAAATGAAAAGGACAACCACTGAAGCCGTGCAAACAAATCTGTTCGCAAGCCTGCCATAAGCCCGACACCCGCGCGGGTGAGCAAGTACACGTTAAAGTACGTAGCAAGCCCACGCACCATCATAACGACTGGGATGATACATGCGGCACCCACTAAAGTGGCCATTTGCATTTCCTCCGGCGCTATAAAACGTGAAAGAAAATCCACCAGCCAAGCAGGAGGCGGCACTTCCCCGAAAACCACAGGACACACCTTCTGCACAATTACTGGAAGACCGAAACCAGATGCCGCTGCAGCCAGCACACCGGCAATCACACCCGCTATGACAAGCCCCTTGTACGGAGGCAGGTATTTACGCAAAATCGGGCGAGCCAAAGAATAAAATGAGACCTCTTCTTTCTTACTCATATACGACACAATCATTCTAGCAGACAATGAAGCCCGTATCAACCAAAAAAGGCCCGACAGTACCATCTTTCTTCTTGCAATCACTTGCGAGCATCTGCTAGACTGAGCTCACTCACCTTTTCTAGCCATGATTCGCACCATCACCTGCACCCTCTGCCTGACTCACGACTGCACGCTACGCTGCCGTTACTGCTACGCAGGGCGTAAGTACAGGCACGCCATGAGCAAAGACACCGCACAGAAAGCCATAGATATCGTATTCCAAGAGGCTGAGCAGACCGGGTGTGCAGCGGACATCTGCTTCTTCGGCGGTGAGCCCCTGTTGGAGTGGGAGCTACTGCAATGGTGTTACGACTATGCGACTGACTGTGGCAAAAAGCTCTGCCTGCCGCCACGATTCAGCATCACAACAAACGGCACACTGCTCACCAAAGAACGAACCTCTTGGCTAGCAGAAAGAAATTTTCTCATTGGCCTTTCGCTAGATGGGTCCTCGGCCATGCATAATAGCCTCAGATGCTATCCGGATGGCAACGGCAGCCATGCAGACGTAGCAAAAGCCCTGGCACTATTCCGTGAGTTTCCTGAGCTTAAAACTCAGGTCATCTGCGTAGTATCCCCGGCAAACGTTCGCTATATGGCTGAAGGCGTGGATTGGCTTGCAGAGCATTACAACGGCACCATATCACTTAACCTTGATTACTGGAGCCGCTGGAGTGATGAAAACTTCGAAACCTTCAGTGAACAATACGCCATCGTCGCACAGCTGGTGCTGGAATCATACCGAAAAGGAAGCCCTATCAGTCTGCGCAGCGTTGATGACAAAATCGCTACCCATATTCATGAAAACTGCAAACTGCAATGCCGTATCGGAGAGAGGGAAATTGCTGTAAGCGTGGATGGTAACTTTTTCCCCTGCTCGCGCTTAGTCGGGGATGGTGATTCCACTGAATTGAACTTTGGAAACGTACATGAAGGCATCAACCGCGCGCGCCAATACGCCATCATAGCACAGCGGGGCTGTGCCACCCCGGAGTGCAAGGTCTGCAACCTCAAAAACCGATGCCTGAACTCCTGCGGCTGTACTAACCATGCAGCCTCAGGCAAGCTGAATGAGGTTTCACCCTTCCTATGCTGCTCGGAAAAGCTCCTCATACACACAGCTGATGAGCTGGCAGAATGCCTATACGAAGAGAGAAACCCTGCCTTCATGAAGAAATTTTACCCACAAGGGTAAAAAACTCTGAAAAATGAGCTCATTATGCTTGCAAATGCTCCATTTTGCGATATCATTTTCTTATGAGCCGACTCTCCATTCCTCAGTACGCCATGGCTTTGGCCCATGTAGCAGCCCTGAGATCCGAAGACCCATTCCGCAAGGTGGGAGCCGCTGCGCTGGATAAGGACAACCGCGTCATCGGTACTGCTTATAATGGTCTTTACCCCGGATTCTCTGCCCCTGAAGGCTTCTGGAATTCTCGCGAGGAACGTCAAAAGTTCATGCTACATGCAGAAATTAACCTCTGCAGTCTCTTCAAGCGAGGCGAAGCACGCATTGTAGCCTGCACCACAATGCCCTGCACATCCTGCATGCAGGCGCTTTGCGCTCATGGTGTAAAAACCATCTATTACGGAGAAAAGTACGCAGAGTCACGAGCTCCGGAGATTGCTGCCATGTACGGAGTCGAGCTTATACAAATACCGGATTATCCGCTTTCCGTGCGATTCCCGCTCGTAAATAATTAATCCACTTCCTCCCCCGCCCTGGTATATAACCAGGGCTTTTATTTTACCCAGCTCAGACGGCTGAATAAAAAAAAGAATCAGGCAAGTACCTCACATGAGATACTTGCCTGACAAAAAAACAAATGCTTAATGCGTGCAGCAAGTGAGCAGAACTGCTTACTTGGCGCGGTAGTACTGGTAATGTACGCGCTCGTCAATAGCGAGAGCCTCGCGGACGGTGCGGATTACGGTGGGCTCAGCCTCGAAGGCGAAGAGCATGTACTGACCATGGCTCAGGTGCTGAGACTCGTAGGCAAACTCACGGCGGCCCACATTGGTAACCTCAGAAACCTTGGCGCCGGCGGCCTCAAGCTGGGCCTTAACGTCAGCGGTCAGCTCATCAAGGGTGGCGGAACCCTTCATGTTAAAAACGATCAGTGCGTCGTACTTTCTCATAACTCGTATTTTAGTAAGATATCTTGCTTTCGCAAAAAGCGTCGGCAAAGAATGCACCTTTTTTGAACAAAATGCAAGCCTAAAGTGCGTTTTAACTGATTTTTTTTTGCAATCTAAGGCTTAAATCAGCTTCAGACGCACCAAATCCTGCGTATCAATAAGGCCCACGGGCTTATGATCGGCATCCAGCACCACGAGATCGTCGATTCGGCGGTCACGCAGGGTCTTCACTGCAGTAATAGCCAGCTTATCAGCCTCCACGAACACGGGATTCTTCGTCATCAGGCTAGCTACAGGCTGCGTACCACAGGCGGCATCAGCCTGATAAGCACGAGCGAAGTCACCATGTGTGAACACACCAGCCAGCGTTCCATCCTCATGAGTCAGCACACAAGCACCGGCACGGGCGCTCGTCATGGCAATGATGCAATCTGCCACTGTGGCGTTCTCCGGCTGAGTTGCAAACTCCTTACGCATGATATCAGAAATACGCATCAGAAGAGCGCGCCCCAGAGAACCACCGGGATGACTGCGAGCGAAATCCTCCTTCGTGAAGTTACGAGCCTCCAGCAGGGCCATAGCCAGAGCATCACCCATCACCAGCATGGCGGTGGAGGATGAGGTGGGAGCCAGATTCAGGGGGTCAGCCTCGCGCTCTACGCCAGTATCCAGCACCACGTCGGAAAGCTCAGCCAGAGTGGAACTGCACTTACCCGTCATGCTGATGATGGTCATATCAAAGCGCTTCAGGAACGGCATAAGAGTGAGCAGCTCGGAGGTCTCACCGGAGAAGGACATGGCGATACAAGCATCACCATCCTGCACGATGCCGAGGTCACCATGCATGGCGTTCATGGAATCCAGCACCACGGAAGGAGCACCTGTAGAGGTGAGTGTGGCGGCAATCTTGTTACCGATAAGACCACTCTTACCTACACCAACCACGATGATTTTATGGCCGGTTTCAATTGCCTTGCGCATGGCATTGACTGCCTGCACAAAGGAGTCATCCAAGCGGGCACAAATGGCCTGCAGCGCTGAGATTTCATCTTCAAATACCTTTTTACCGCGAATGGTGTGATCTGTAGTCATGACTGTAAGTAAGGAAAAAGTTTTAACGTTTATTATTCTAGCAGATACCCCCGACACCTGCAACAAAAAAAGCCCGAAAGAGAGCCAAAAATGCGCTGTCCAGCCTCATTTTCTCCCACAAAATACCGTGAAAAGCAGTTTTATCTTGAAACCAAGCCAGAAAAAGGGTAAAACATGTGTAGGGAAATTATTTACACCCTCAGTATCTCATTATGGAAACAACATTCAAAATTCACGGCCTCTGTGCAGCTACGCACACTCCCATGAACGCTGACGGCTCCTGCAACCCCAACGCAGTGGATGCCCAGGCTAAGTTCCTCGCCTCTCAGGGCATCAAGTCCGTTTTCATTACCGGTTCCACTGGCGAATCTGCTCACATGCAGCTCACCGAGCGTAAGGAAAACATGGCTGCCTGGGGCGAAGCCGGCAAGAAGTACGGCATCGACGTTATCGTACACACCGGCGGCAACTGCGTATATGACGGCCGCGAGCTGGCTGCTTACGCTGTAAAGTGCGGTGCCACTGCCACCGCCAGCAACGCGCCCTGCTACTTCAAGCCCGGCAGCATTGATTTGCTTGTGGACAGCCTTGCTGTGGCCGCCTCCGGCGCCCCTGAGCTTCCCTTCTACTTCTACGACATCCCCGTGCTCACCCACGTCGGCTTCAACCCCTGCAAGGTCATGGAGGCATGCGCCAAGAAGATTCCCACCTTCGTGGGCGTGAAGTTCACCAACCCTGATTTGGCTCTCTACATGGATGCCCTCAACTACGAAGGCGGCAAGTATGACATTCCGTGGGGTGTTGACGAATGGTTCCTCGGCGCATACGCCACCGGTGCTAAGGGCGGTGTAGGCTCCTCCTTCAACTATGCTCCCAAGCTGTATGATGACATCATGAAGGCTGTGGACGCCGGTGATCTTGCTGAGGCTCGCCGCCTGCAGCAGCTCTCCGTCACCATGATTAACATCATCGCCGGCAAGGGCTACATGGGCTGCTGCAAGTACCTCATGAGCGAATGGACCGGCGTGGACTTCGGCCCGGCTCGCCTTCCCATGGGCAAGCAGGACAAGGCCACTCTGGACGCACTCAAGAGCGAGCTGAAGGCTATCGGCTTCTACGACTGGGCCATTTACAAATAACCCCTTAAACCTGCCTCATCATGGATAAAAAAGCACTTGGCGAGTTCTACAAAGACAAGCTGCTCAATGAGGTAGTACCGTTCTGGTTCCCCCGCTCTCTGGACACAGAGAACGGGGGGCTCTACCATTGCTACGCCGAAGATGGCACACTGGTAGACACCGACAAGAACGTATGGGCACAAGGCCGCATGGCTTGGATGCTCCTTACCTGCTACAACAGCATCGAAAAACGTCCGGAATGGAAGGAATACGCAGAAAGCGCCCTTAAGTTCCTTGAAGAGAAGTGTGTAGACCCGACTGACGGTCGCATGTACTTCCACATGACAGCCGATGGCACCCCCATACGCAAACGCCGTTACGCTTACAGCGAATGTTTCGCAGCCATTGCTTGGGCTGCACACTACGGTGCCACCGGCGACCCGAAGAGCGCCGAGCGCGCCCGCCACTGGTTCGATATCTATGCCGACATCTTCTTCACCCCCGGCAAGATGGCACCGAAGAGCACCGGAAATCGTCCCGGTGAAAACTTGGGTTGCCGCATGATTATGATAGTAACGGCACAAGAGCTGCGCCGCTATCTGGGGGATGCCGATGGTAGCCTGACCGCATGGATTGACCGCTGCATCAATGACCTGCGCACCCTCTTCATGCACGAGGAAGTCAAGGCAGTCATGGAAAACGTGGCTCCCGATGGCTCCATTATCGATCACTTTGACGAGCGCACCCTCAACCCCGGTCACGACATCGAAGGCGGCTGGTTCGTACTTGAGGAAGCACGCTACCGTGGCGGTGACAAGAGCCTGATTGAGACCGGCTGCAAGATGATTGACTGGGCTCTGGAGCGCGGCTGGGACAAAAAGTTCGGCGGCCTGCTCTACTATACCGACGTATACAACAAACCGGTGCAGGAATACTGGCACAACATGAAATTCTGGTGGCCGCACGATGAGGCACTCATCGGCACAGCTCTCGCCTACAAGATGACAGGCGATGAGAAATATGCCGAATGGCACCAGCGCATTCATGATTGGGCTTTTGAGCACCTGCAAGACAAAGTCAATGGTGAGTGGTACGGCTATTGCAACCAAGACGGCACAACAACCAACGGGCTGAAGGGCTCCATGTGGAAATCCTTCTTCCACCACCCGCGTGCTCTGTGGTGCTGTGCATATTACATGGGTGCAATTCCCGATGCAAAGCCCATTCGCTAAACAACACCTGCTATAAATACCGACATTTATGATTATAGGCATTCTCAATTCGGGCGGTGATTGCCCCGGCATCAACGCAGTTATTGAGGGTTACGTCTCTGCGGCATACAGCCGTGGTTGGCGAGTTATCGGCTTCCACGACGGCTTTGAGGGTCTGTTACCCGTGGAAGGCGGTCGACGCTACGAGATGTTGACCCCCATGAAGACCCACAAAATCCGTTCCCGCGGCGGCACGATTCTGGGTACCACCAATACGGGCAATTTTCAGGTAGTCATCAACAAACTGGGAATTCCGCGAGTAGAACCGGAGATTATGGCAAAAGCCACCAAGACTATTTCGGCTCTTGGTTTACAGGCGTTGGCCGTAATCGGTGGTAACGGCTCTGCCCGTACAGCAAACCTTCTGTCGGAAGAGGGTCTGCCGGTTATTTCCATTCCCAAAACCATCAACAACGACCTCTGCCCCGACTCGGACTACACCTTCGGTTTCCAGAGCGCCGTATCAGTTGTCAGCGAATCCATCGACCGCATACGCACCACGGCCAACGCGCACCAGCGCATGATGGTAGTTGAGGTAATGGGTGACCAATCCGGTTGGATTGCGCTGCACAGCGGCATCTCCTCTGCAGCGGATGTAGTGCTGATTCCTGAGATTCCGTTCGACATGCAGAATGTCGTTGATTGTGTGAAGGCACGCAAGGCCAAGGGACAACGCGAAATCATCGTTGTCGTGGCTGAAGGAGCTAAGCTCAACGGCAAGCTCATAACCGTGCGCAACAAGGATAACGGTGATGAGCGCTTGGGCGGTATCGGTAACCGACTCTCTAAGATGCTTGAAGAAATGACCGGCATCGAGACTCGCTACTGCGTGCTGGGTCACACCCAACGCGGCGGCAGCCCCTGCCCGTTCGACCGTATTCTGGGTATCCGTTTCGGTGTGGAAGCCGTTAAGCTTATTGAGCAGAGCAACTTCGGTCGCACCGTTGTGCTCAATGGGCTCAATGTTGACAGCGTACCCATATCGCAAGCCATCGCCAGTCCTCGTATGGTATCGGCAGACAGCCAGATTGTGCGCACGGCTCGCGACCTCGGCATCATCTTCGGCGACCGCCGCCCGGAAGAGATATTCGGCAGCAAGCCTGCACAACAGGCTGCGACGGAGCAGGCTCCCGCAGCAAAGCCCCGTAAGACTACAAAAACAAAGGAATGAAAAAACTGACCACCAGAATAGCCGGTTTAGCCTGTGCAGGTGCCGCCCTGCTCAGCTCATGCGTACAGATGTTCAACGGACCGACTGCGGCCAACATGCGCCCGAGCTATGTAGCAATGGAGACAAACTCCGGCCGCATACTCTACGCAGCGAACCCGAACGAGCGACGCCCCATAGGCATGTTAGCCAATGTGGCCAATGCCATAGTGGTGCTCGATTGGGCAAGCGCCAAAAACGTGAGCATGGACACAGTGTTGACAGTACCTGCAGCGGCCTGCAAATGGCCCTCCACCAACCTGTTGCACCTGCGCCCGGGAGACCGTATTACATTAAGAGATGCTCTGCATTCCACCATCATGTGGGATGACAGCGCTGCTGCCACAACCTTGGCATACGCCTGCGGTTATACCCTGAACATGATAGACCCTGAGGGAGCCTTCGTTGCTCAGATGAACCAAATGGCAGCCGCCATCGGTATGAACGCAACGCGTTTCAAAGGCAGCAATGGGGCAGTCGTTTCTCTGGCTTCTACCAGAGACCTTGCCCTCATGGGAATGTACGCTATCGAAAAACCGGCTTACAAGGGAATCAGTTCCAAGAAGTCACATACTGCTACTATCACCAACGCATACGGACAGGTGCGACAAGTGGTTATCACTAACTCCAACCGCATGCTTTCCTATGACAATGTTGATGGTGTAAAAGCAGCGCGCTCACAAACTGCCGGTTGCTGCCTGATTGCCACCAGCACCCGCAGTTCGGTCAAGATGACGGATCCCCGCACCGGCAACCCCGCCACGTATGGCCAGCGCCTGCTCGTTGTAGTGGCCGGCATGCCCTCCTCTGACCAACGTTACAGAATGGCCACCGACCTACTGCGCGACAGCTGGAGCACATGGGAAACCTGGCAGCGTTCGAACGACTTCACGGATCATTCTAAATTCATCATTCTGCCACACTAAACATTTATAATCATGAATATCGGTATTCTTAACGCCGGTGGTGACTGCCCCGGACTTAACGCCGTGATAGAAGGCGCAGTGGGTGCTGCAACCGCCCGCGGCTGGAAGGTATACGGCTTCTACGATGGCTTCGAGGGCCTGCTTTCAACCCCCGAAAACGAGCGTTGGAAAATCCTTACCCCCGAGAATTGCCACAATGTACGCTCCTGCGGCGGCACCATTCTGGGCACTGTAAACAAAGGTAACTTCACCGTGAAAAGCGGTGTAGGCGGTCGCATGCAGATTGCCGAAGATGTGCTTGCTCGCAGCAAAGCCACAGTGGATAGACTGGGGCTCAAGGCTCTCATCGTGGTGGGCGGCGACGGTTCTCAAACCATCGGTAACGAGCTGCGTGCCATTGGTTTGCCCATCGTAGGCGTGCCCAAAACCATCGACAACGACTTGGGCGCAACTGACTACACCTTCGGTTTCTGGACCGCTGTTTCGGTGGTTAGCGAGAACCTTGACCGTCTGCGCACTACGGCTGATTCGCACAAGCGCATGATGGTAGTTGAGGTAATGGGACGCCACGCCGGTTGGATTGCCCTCTACGGTGGTATAGCCGGTGGTGCCGACGTAATTCTCATGCCCGAAATTGAGTTCAAGCTCGAGGAAATCGTGCGCAAGGTTGAACTGTTGAAGGCACTTGGTCAGCGCGAAATCATCATCGTAGTCAGCGAAGGTGCCAAGATTGGCGGCAAGCTGCTTACGCTCGACGAAGAGACCAAGGGTGAGGTACGTCTGGGTGGCATCGCCTCCTTCCTCTCAACCAAATTGGAGACCATCACAGGTATCGAAACCCGCTACTGCGTGCTGGGTCACATACAGCGCGGCGGTAGTCCCATTCCCTTCGACCGTGTGCTGGGTGTACGCTGCGGCGCCAAAGCCATCGACCTTATCGGCGACGGTAAGTTCGGTGAGACTGTAGCTCTGCACGGCGTAGACATGGTTTCCATGCCCATCGAAGAGGCAGTGCGAACCCTGCACCTTGTAGATAGCCAGAGCCAACTGGTGGAAGCAGCCAAGGAAATCGGTATTTCCTTCGGTGATGACACCAAGATGTTCTGATAAAAACGCCGTTTACATATATTTGAAGGCCGCAGTCATCAACTGCGGCCTTTCTTCTTTCAAGATTCCCGGAGGCCCCCTCCGCTCAATCCACAAACCCCGTGCTTATCAGCTCGAGTGTACTTGGACGGTATTTCTTCAAGCGCGGTTTGAGCCTTACCCCGAGCTCATCCTCAGGCAGGTGAAGAATCAGCAGCGAGCCATCAAAAATAATAGCAAATAAACCGGGGCTCACAGCCTGAGCAGTTGCTACACAATCCCAACATATTTTATTGCCCTCCGAGCGTTCCAACTCTTTCTCTATAAAAAGTAGGGAATTGCCATCTTCAGAGATATGCTCCAGGCGGGCAACCAACTTATAACCGGGCTTGCCACGAGTACCGATTCGACGGGCAGAGTAACGCACACGGTGTGAGGCATCCCACTGCGGAGCCATCTCGTCTGTGCACCCGGTAAAATAGCGAGCCAGAATCTGCTCATGCTCCGGCTTAATTTCAGAGATGACTAAATTCTTTTTCAGCTCCCCGAAACTCATGCTTTTCTTTTCAATGCCCTCAATCCTGCGAGTGTGGGGATTAAACTTTACGATATCAAAATAGACGCGCTGCTCATCCTCATCAACAATGCTCACCAGATTGCTCATGAACACATAGGGAACCACCGCATGCTGAACTCGCTCCTTATAGTTCACACGGCGACCATCAGATTTTTTGAAGCGCACACAACTCAGGTAGCGCAGCGAGCGGCCATCCTCCGCCAGCTGCATGATACGCTCTCTCAGGACCGTTTTACCGGCTTCATTGCGCCCCCAAGAAGATGAATACTCTGTAAGCGTCTCAGCATCCCAGCACTTCCCCACCGGCACCATTTCGTTGCCAAAGTATTTTTCAAAAAGAGCCTCGTCCGCAGGTTTCACATCATTGCACAGCAGTGTTTCGACGCATGCCGACTCGGCGGCGCAAAGCACACCAACCGGCAACATCATCAATGCTACAATAAATGTTCGTATCATAGTGGTAATCAGGTTAAAGAATTGACAACACGCGCATAAAACTCATTCATGGCGTGTTCTTCGGGCAGCGTATCCTGCGGGAGCGACGTGGCAAGCAATTGCTGCTGCAGTTGGTCGCAGTGGCTGCGAACAGCTGCAAGAACATGCTCCTCGGGCAATTGTTCATGAGCGCGACAACTCACCAACTGAGCCATCAACTCCTGTTGCTCAGAAGAGCCGACACTTTGCACCAAGTCCATAACCGGCAGGGGGTAAAAGCGTTTATGCTGCAAAACATAACAGGCAGAGAGCAGCATACGCAGCGTACCGAGGCTCAATTTACACTCGCGCATGGTACCGGCATACCCATCGGGCAAATACAGTAACCTGCGCAGGTACACGTGCGCCCCACTCATCAAACCGTGCGCCATTGCACCGGGACACAACACTGGCTCGCACACGGCCCTCATTTCCTCCACACAGGGATGCTCCAGCCAGACCGGTGCATGCAGCAGCTCGTGGGCATTCCATCCGCTTTTACGAATGATTCGCAGGAACTTCCCCAACTCAAAGCCCAGCACATCACCATCGGGCAGCCGCAACTCATCCGGCGGAGGCGTCAGCGAAAAATACCGCGCCATCGGGTATGCATATATAAAGCGAACATCGTAATCACTCTGCGGGCCATGGCATCCATACGCCCGAGAACCCGTCAGGCAAAGCAGCAGCAATTCAGCCCCCTGCTCTGCACAACACTGTAGCACGGCTTTGGTTATTTCCTCCCTCATTGCAGCGGCAAGGTGGCATGCAGGGCATCCCACCGCGTTTTCGCAGTTAAAATCGCCTCTTTCGTGACGGAGGATGAGAGCTCCCAAGTAAGCGGCATGGCCTGAGTAAAATAGCGCGGCAGCAGCCCCTCGAAATCGACATCGCCGCCTTGGAATGGTGCGCGGTGGTCTCTCTGCGGCCACTGAACATCATTCACATGAGCGCCGTAAATATGCGGAGCCAAGGCACGCAGGTACTGCTCGTGATTGAGCAGCATGAGATTATGCTTGCGCTGAATATGCCCGAAGTCATGCCAATAACGCACATGCGGATTATCTGCGAACTCCTCCAGCAAGCGGGGCATTTCGAGCTCACCGGGGACCTGTTCAAAATGACTGCGCCCCTCAACTCCCAATACCAAGTTCAGCTCTTTTGCACGCTCTGCCAGCTTGTGCAACGCCAGTCGAGCACGCTCATAATACAGCGGTGCAAGCTTTGCGCGTTTACGCACATACTCGCCTTTCAGGCGGGCATACTCCACAGTACCTCGGTAGCCATGGCGAACCTTGCGCTGCAATTCACGCGTGCAATCATGGCCACGGAAAAGCTCCACTTCACCCATGTGCAGCACCACATAGCGTGCCTCCAATCTTGCGGCAACCAACAGGGTTTCCATACTCAAGCGCATAGCGCGCTCTCGCTCCTCGGGACGGTGGGAGGTGAATCGGTAGGCATCCGGGGCATCTCCCGCTATATCTATGGGAGCCGGGCAGAAATTATGAACGCCGGCCACTCGTATACGCCCCTCATCAACGGCCTTCATCAGCCCGGGTAAAAGTGTGAGCGAAAGCCCATGCGAAGCCTCGATATACTCGAACCCCAACTCTCGAATTTCATCACACATTGCCCCGCCATCCGTATGGCGAGAACTGTTCCAGCAGGTTGAAAATACGTTCACGCACACAGCATACCGCCGCTACAAATAAAAATCAAGTGTTTTATCTGTTCACGAGCGGTATTCAAAACGCGCGCACCTCACTTGCCGAAAACAGGCAAGTGAGGTGCGATAAGTCAGTATTCAGCGGAAGTTTTTTACTCCTGCGAGGTATCAGCGGATTCCTCGACAGCAATAGCTTCCCCCTCTTCAAGAGCGTCAGCAGAGCTCTCGTCCTCCTCATCATCGGGAATAACGAGAGTAATCTCCTGAATAGCCTCCTTACCGTTGAGGGTAATGAGCTTCACGCCCTGGGTTGCGCGACCGGTCTCACGGATAGTATTGACCTTCATGCGCACAGACTGGCCGCCGGAAGTCATAATCATGAGTTCATCAGCATCCGTCACGGTAGTAGCGGAGACCACAAGACCGGTCTTCTCGGTGCAGTTCATGGTCTTGATACCGATACCGCCACGGCTCTGCAAACGATACTCGCCGAACTTCGTTCGCTTACCGAGACCATTTTCAGATACAACGAGGAGCGAGTGAAGCGAAGCGCCTTGCTCATTGGCGGGCTCTTCCCCTTCCGGCATTTCTGCGGTGGGTTCTTCACCTTCCTCATCAGCAGCAACAATAGCTGTTTCGCCCTCCGGTACTACAGCCATGGCAACCACATAGTCACCCTCGCGAAGTTTAATACCGCGCACACCGATAGTATTGCGGCCCTGCGTACGCATCTGGCTTTCGGAGAAGCGTATGGACATACCATTGTGGGTAACGATAATTACATCCTGATCACCGGTGGTCAGCACAGCATTTACCAGGGAGTTTCCTTCCTCAAGGTTGATAGCAATGATACCGGCCTTGCGATAGTTCACGAAGTCATTGAGCGCAGTCTTCTTCACTGTGCCATCTTTGGTAGCAAATACCACATTACCCGAGCCCTCGGCAAAGGTAATATCCTTACCGTCCTCGCTAACCTTACGCTCCAAGCGCAGAATGGCGGCTATGCGCTCCTCCGTCTGCATATCAAGCAGGTTTTTGATGGAGCGACCTTGGGCACTGCGAGCAGCCTCGTCAATCTCATACACACGCTCCACATACACGCGCCCGGTGTTGGTAAAGAACATGATGTAATCGTGATTCTGAGCGGCAAAGAGGTGCTCAACGTAGTCGTTAGCATCCTTCTTGCTCTTGGTAGTGGCAGCTTTAATACCCTTACCACCGCGAGCCTGCAGGCGATACTCATCGGAATTGGTACGCTTAATGTAACCGCTGTGAGAGATGGTTACAATCATGGAGTCATTGGGAATGAGATCCTCAATGGCCATATCACCCTCGAAGGGAATGATGTGGGTCATACGCGGGGTAGCGTACTTCTCCTTAATAGAGCGCAACTCATCCTTCATGATGCCCAGCACGCGAGCTTCGTTGGCGAGGATATCCAAGTAATCCTCAATCACCTCAAGCAGCTTCTTGTACTCATCGGAAATCTTGTCGTTTTCCAGAGCAGTAAGTTGATAGAGGCGCAAATCCAAAATGGCGTTCACCTGGCGCTCGGTGAATACATAATCATCCCCCTGAATGGAGGGCTGACTGTGAATGAGAATACCAAGCCCCTTGGCCAATGCTACAGGGTAACGGAACGCCATCAGTCGATTGCGAGCATCTTCCCTGTTCTTGGAGTCGCGGATAATGCGAATAAACTCATCAAGATTTGCCAAAGCAATGAGGTAGGCCTCGAGCACCTCTGCACGGTCTTCAGCCTTGCGCAGCAGGAACTTAGTACGGCGAACAATCACCTCGCGGCGGTGCTCAACGTAGAAGTTGATAGCATCCTTCACCGTCAGAACCTTGGGGCGCCCCTCATGAATAGCCAGCATGTTTACGGAGAACGAGGTATCCAAGCTGGTGAGCTTGTAGAGCTGATTTATGACCACCTGCGGGCGGGCATCGCGCTTAAGCTCAATCTCCACATAGTCCGTCAGGTCGCGCATACCGGCAATGTCGGTAATTACCTTATCACGCACCAGCTCAGCAATACGCTCCTGAAGCACTGCACGGTTCACACCGTAAGGAACGTCCGAAATGTGCAGGAACTCACGCCCATTCTCATTGGAAACCACCTCAATCTTACCGCGCATGCGAACGCTGCCGCGACCGGTGCGGAAATAGCTATCTATTCCTTTATAGCCAAGAATATAACCGCCCGTGGGGAAGTCCGGCCCCTTAATGTAGGCACGCAAAGCCTCGGCCGAGATAAGAGGATTATCAATGTAAGCGCAGATACCGTCCACCACCTCACCGAGGTTGTGCGGAGCCATGTTGGTAGCCATACCCACGGCAATACCCGTACCACCGTTCACCAGCAGGTTGGGGAAGGCGGAGGGGAACACAACCGGCTCAGTCAAGCGGTTGTCATAGTTGGGCTGGAAATCGACGGTATCCTTGTCCAAGTCATCCATCAGGGCAGCGCCCAGGTGGCTGAGCTTAGCTTCGGTATATCGCATGGCTGCAGCAGGGTCACCTTCCGGGGTACCGAAGTTACCTTGCCCGTGCACGAGGATTTCGCGCATATTCCACGGCTGAGCCATAGTTACCAGCGTGCCGTAGGCAGATTGGTCACCGTGCGGGTGGTAGTCACCGATGGTGTCACCCACGATTTTACCGCACTTGATGGTGCCCTTGGTGGGCACAAGCCCCAGCTCGTGCATGGCGTAGAGCACACGACGCTGCGAGGGTTTGAGACCGTCTCGGGCATCCGGCAGAGCACGGGAGATAATCACGGACATGGAGTAGTCCAGGAAGCTGCGGGACACCTCCTCTGCCACGTCTACCGGGCGAATTCTTGTTTCACTCATAGTTCAAGTAAAAAGGGTTAGGGGTTTACACGTCGAGGTTGCGAACATTCAGAGCGTTGTCCTCAATGAAACGGCGGCGGGGCTCCACAAGGTCACCCATCAGGATGGTGAACATCTTGTCAGCCTGTACGGCGTTGTCATCATCCAAGCGCACACGGAGCAGCTCGCGCTTCTCGGGGTCCATGGTCGTAGCGTAGAGGTCCTTAGCGTCCATTTCACCAAGACCTTTGAATCGGGTAATGGTAACGCTGCGGCCGCCAATTTCAAGCACTTTAGCCAGAATATCACCCACGAAGTTTACAGGTGTTACAGTATTGCGGGAGTTTTCCACCAGTTCGAAAACGGGAGCCTCGTCCGAAAGGAGTCGGTCGGACTCAATACCAAGCTCTTGCAGGCGGGAAAGCACGCGTGCGATTGCCTTAGCCTCGTGCAGCTCGTGCAGCAGTGCGCGGCGGCTGGGACCTTCTCGAACGGGCAGCGGGTTGGCAGCCAACTCTTCCTCAGTGGGTTCACCGAAGAGGAAGAGGTCTCGGTTCTCCTCCGAGAACACGGACAAGTCTTCCATATTGCGGAAGTACACAACCTCTTCATCATTACCGCAACGCACCTTCACGAGATACTGGGGGAAGTTACCCTCGGCATCGCGGTGGCGCAGCAAATCTTTGAAATCACCACCATGCTGAGCTACACTGCCCTCATATTTCTGCAGGTTGATGAGGGTCTCCAATATAGCCATGAGGGAGTCAGCATCAAACTCTTTGCTCTTGTCGGGGGTACGCAGGGTAACATCACCGGCACCAAGGGAAATCAGCTTACGGTTCAGGGAGACTTCATCCTGCACATACTGCTCAACCTTGCGGTGAATCACGCGATAAAGCGGCGGCTGGGCAATATAGAGATAGCCGGCGCGAACGAGTTGCGGCATGTGACGACAGAAGAGAGTAAGCAACAAGGTGCAGATGTGGGAGCCGTCCACGTCAGCATCAGCCATCAGAATAATCTTGTGATAGCGAACTTTGTTGATATCGAAGGAGCCCTCACCCTCGCCATCGCCGATACCGGCACCGATAGCGGTGATAATGTTCTGAATAGTCTCACTGCCCAAGGCCTTATCCAAGCGTGCTTTCTCCACGTTGAGAATCTTACCGCGCAGGGGAAGAATAGCCTGAGTACGACGGTCACGCCCCATCTTTGCGGAACCACCTGCCGAGTCACCCTCCACAATGAACAGCTCACTGAGTTTGGGGTCGCGGCAAGAGCAGTCGGCCAGCTTACCGGGCAAACCACCACCCACGGTCATAGCGCTCTTGCGCACGCTTTCACGGGCTTTGCGAGCGGCCTCGCGAGCACGGGAAGCGATAAGACACTTATCAATAATAACCTTAGCTACGGCGGGGTTCTCCTCGAAGAACTCCTTGAGCTCCTCATATACCACACTGCTCACCACACCTTCAATTTCGGTGTTCACGAGCTTATCCTTCGTCTGGGATGAGAAGCGCGGGTTAGGCATCTTCACGCTGATAACGGCCACCAAGCCTTCGCGCACGTCATCGCCGTTCAGGCTGGGGTCTTTATCCTTGAGCATGTTATTGCTCTTGGCGTAGTTATTGATAACACGCGTAAGAGCACTGCGGAAACCCGAGTAGTGAGTACCGCCGTCACCGTTGAAGATAGAGTTCGCAAAGCAAAGAATCTGGTGACGGTCACTGTCGTTGTACTGCATCACCACATCCACGATAACATCGTCTTCCATGGTCTTGCCATCGTACTCCACCTCGATGTGGCGCACGCCGTTCATGGCAATAGGCTCGGGAGTCACCAGCGTCTTGTTCTCACCCAGCTGGTTCACGAATTCCTTGATACCATCTTTATAGTAGAAAGTCTCGGTGCGCTCCTGCCCGCTACGTTCATCCGCCAGCTCAATCACGAGCCCGGGGTTCAAGAAGGCGAGTTCGCGCAGACGGCGCCCCAACAGGTCGAACTTGAACTCTGTGGTGTCGGTGAAAATGGTGGGGTCGGGCAAGAAGGTAATGGCCGTACCGGTCTGCCCTTCAGGGCAAGGACCTACCACATGCAGCTTTTCAGTCGTCTTACCGCGCTCAAAGGTAATAACGTGGCGCTTGCCGTCACGGCGAACCTCGGCCTTGAAGAAATCGGAAAGAGCGTTCACACACTTGGCACCTACACCGTGCAGACCGCCGGAGTACTTGTAGGCGCCCTGCCCGAACTTACCACCTGCATGCAGATTGGTGAGCACAAGCTCAACGGCAGGAATCCCGAACTTCGGGTGCATATCCACGGGAATACCACGACCGTTGTCTATCACGGAAATGGTACCGCCCTCGTGAATCTGAATGATAATCTTGCTGCAATAACCAGCCAAGTGTTCATCGATAGAGTTATCAAGCACCTCAAATACACAGTGGTGCAGACCACGCTCATCGGGGTCGCCTATGTACATACCCGGGCGCTTACGGACGGCCTCAAGACCCTCCAGCTTATCAATCTGCGCCGCACTGTACTCTTGCTGTGCCCCGGTAGTTACTACCTGTTCGGTATCCGCAGGGGCAGTGGTGTTTTCAGTCATACGGCGCAGATTATACGCGCGTATACGCGCGCGTCAATTATATATTATGTCATTGTAGTCTTTTTTTGCCACAATATGCCCTGTAGCGCGGCACAGCATACAGTCCCTATTCCTACAGCCCCACACCACCGTACAGCGGCTATAGGGGCATACAGAGCGTTTTATGAAAGAATTAAGGAGCATTCCCCGAACGCACCACAGGAATGACCGGGATAAGCTGCATTTCAGGGAATTTTCGACCGGTGTGATCATGAAGGGCGCCATGATGAATGGTGTAGTGAACATGGCCGGAGGAATCGACCAGAACGTTACCTCGTCGCTGTAGCCCATGCAGTACCGTTACGACCGGCATAGCTCCGGGTGCGGACTGCTCCACACGCGCAATATTGAACCAAAAGGCCGTGTCACCATCCCCGCCGAAATCCTGCTTCAGCAGCAACAGGCCATCCCATTCACCTGCCCCCTTGCGACGGTGCTGAAAATACCCACCGGGATAATCTGTACCGTGTGGTTGGGCCACTGGTTTCAGCTCACAGCGGGTATAGGGTTCACCCTCAGCATCCACGAGAGCCAGTGGGTTGCGTTCACCCATTTTCAATACCCCGTATTGGCGCAAACCTTCAGTACTATCCCTATCGGGAGTCAGAGACAGCAGACCGCGGTTATAATGCAGTGGCGCAGTAAGCTCCGCACGGGCAAAGCCCACAAACCAAGGTTGCTCCACCCGCAGAACCGAATAAAGCTCTGCCTCGGTTCCCTTTTCACCCCTCAAGGTGTATGGCATAACCAACAGTTCTCCTCGACAGGCATCACCATCTCCCTTGTAAATACCGCCCGGCTTCCGTTCACTCCATTCCTCCGGACCATAGCTCAAAGTCACGCCCTCAACCGTAAAGGGGGTCCCCCGCCACAGCACCTTCACGCAGGGGGATTCCATGAAAACTTCTTTTACCGGCTCCGGCTGTGGCTGAAAAGTACAGGCTGCCAGCAGAAAAAGCGGTAGCAGCTGGATAACAGGGAGTTTCATCGCCGACATCATACAGAACAGAACCAGTGGCGTCAAGCAAAATACCGGCTATAACAAAAGCACAGACAAGCGAACATAAAAAACGCTTGCAAAATACATGATAATACGCTACCCTTGCTCACCTCTCAGTCTCGACCTACAATTTTATGAAGCACGTCCACTTCCTCGGAATCTGCGGCACCGCGATGGGTGCAGTGGCCTCGGCCATGGCACGCAAGGGTTACACTGTAACCGGCACCGATGCCAACGTCTACCCTCCCATGTCCACTTTCCTTGAGAGTGAGGGGATTCAGATTTTCCAAGGCTACAAGGCCGAGAATATTCCCGCAGAGGCGGACATGATAGTTATCGGCAACGCCATGAGCCGAGGCAATGTAGAGGTAGAAGCAGTACTGGAACGCAACCTGCGCTACATGAGCCTGCCGGAAACCATGAAGGAGTTCTTCCTGTGGGGCAAGCACAATTATGTGGTAACCGGCACACACGGCAAAACCACCACAACCAGCATGCTGACATGGCTCATGGAAGCCAACGACCTGAACCCCAGCTTCATGATTGGCGGAATTGCACGCAACTTAGGTCGCGGCGGGCGTTTTACCGATTCCGAGTTCTGTGTACTGGAGGGCGATGAGTACGACACAGCCTTCTTCGACAAACGCTCCAAGTTCTTGCACTACCTGCCGGAGGTAGTTATCATCAACAATATCGAGATGGATCACGCCGACATTTACGCCAGCGTGGAAGAAATAAAGCTTTCATTCAAACGCCTGCTGCGCGTAGTTCCCCGCACCGGCGTGGTGTTCATCAACTCCGACTGCCCGAACTGCACCGACGTAAAAAAACACGCCAACGAAGAACTTAAAATGGTTAAGTTGGTCAGCGTAGGCATGAGTGAAGAGGCAGACCTTCGCATCACAGACATTGAGCACCGCACCGATGGCAGTTCCTTTACACTGGACGGCGAGACCTACAGCATTCCCATGATTGGCGATTTCAACATTCGCAATGCCGCCATGGCCACCTGCGCAGCTCGCAACGCCGGACTTTCCCCGGAGCAAATCAGAGCCGCCTTCCAAACCTTCGAGGGCGTCGCGCGCCGCCAAGAAGTGCGCGGTACAGTCAACAGCGTGACCGTTGTCGACGATTTTGCCCACCACCCCACCGCCATCCGCCAGGCCGTCGAGGGGCTTCGCCAGCGCTATCCCAAGAGCCGACTGTGGGTCCTCTTCGACCCGCGCAGCAACACCACCATTCGCAACCTTTTCCAAAACGAACTGGCCGAGGCTCTCGCCACTGCTGACTTCGCAGTCATCTCCCCCGTAGAAAACCACAAGCGCCTGCGCCCGGAAGAAAGACTCGACGAAAACAAGCTTTGTGCAGACATCAACGAAAAAGGCACTGAATGCTACTTAGGCAGCGGCGTGGATGACATTGTAGCCCATGTTGTCTCCCATGTACACCCCGGCGATGTTCTGCTGGTTATGAGCAATGGCGGCTTCGGCGGTATACACAGCAAACTTCTCAGCGCACTGGCTCAATAAAACCACCCTCCCCAGCTCCGGAAATGGGTGAAGACACAAAAAATGCACACAAAAGTGAAATTTGTCTTTACAAACGGTCATAATTGAGTATAATGCGCGTCCCGACGCAAATGCTTCGCGGTCGAAAATCTTATAAACACACAAACAAACCAGAGATCATGAAAGTTCTTTCCTCACTCGCCTCCATGAAGCGCCGCCACGCTGATTGCCAGATCGTGAAGCGTAAGGGTACGCTCTACGTCATCTGCAAGAGCAACCCCAAGTTCAAGGCTCGTCAGGGCACGACTGCCGGCACACGCCTGAGCAAGAAGGGTGTTAAGTAAACCCGGCGCGGAGCTCCCGCGTACAGTAAAAAAGGAGACCGGTGTGTTAATTAACCCCGGTCCTTTTTTCGTTTATACATCTCTCCCCTCACCTACACGGCACCATGGAAAACACCGTTCGCACAGAAATCTTACCCATCGGCGAATTTACTTTCGACAGTGGTGAAACGCTGCCGAATATGCAGTTGGCCTACGAAACCTACGGAACACTCGCCCCCGATAAGAGTAATGCCATACTGTTATTTCACGCACTCACCGGTAGCCACCACGCCCACGGATACAATGACAATGTACCCGAGGCCGGTACATTCTGGCAGCCGGAATATTACGAAGGGTGGTGGGATCGCATGATAGGCCCGGGTAAACCACTGGATACGGAAAAATATTTCATCATTTGCGCAAACTTTCTGGGTAGCTGCTACGGTTCCAGCGGCCCGGCAAGCATTGCCCCCGATGGTCAGCCGTGGGGCAGCAGATTCCCAATGGTGAATGCGAACGACCAAGCGCGTGCACAAATTAAGCTTTTCAACCACTTCGGTATCGAGCGTTTTGCCTTGGTGGGTCCCAGCATCGGCGGCATGCTTTCACTCGCCTTTGCCAACCTGTACCCGGAGCGAGTGCGCAGTATTATCATCATCGGCGCCAACTACAAGCCGACCATTGAGCACCGGTTAAGCAGCTTCGAGCAGTTCTGCGCCATTGAAATGGATGAGAAATACCGCGAGGGGCGCTACCCGCTCGACGATGCCCCCATACGCGGGGTTGCCCTTGCCCGCATCATCTGCCACAAGCACTTCATCTACCAGCGTGGGCTGGCGAAGCGCGCGCGCAAAGGCTGCTCCCCGGACCGCAAAGGATTACTCACATGGTACACCCCGACCCGCAGCACCGAGAGTTACATGCTGCACCAAGGTACCAAGTTTGCAAAGCGGTTCGACGCCAATGCCTATATCCGCATCATCAATATGTGGACCTCTTTCGATTTGGAAACCCTGACCGGCCGAAGCACGGATGAATGCTTCCGCCGCTTTGCGGAGCACAATATACCGTTTATTCTGTTCTCCATCAATACGGACTGCTGCTTCTCCTCGCGCGACATTTCACTATTCCATCGCAGATTATTGAAAAACGGCGTGCAGGCGGAATATACCCGCATCAGCTCCGAAAAAGGTCACGACTCCTTCCTGCTGGAACCGCATCTGTACGAAGCAGGCATCACCGCCTACCTCAACAAAGTGTAACAGTATATTCCTGTTTTTTTGTACAATTTTGAATTTGCAGCTTGCAACGGCGGATTAATCGTGATATACATAAAGAGTCAACACAACCGCATATAGCATGAAAATTCGACTTAACAGACAGAAGAAAGGCTTCACCCTGATTGAGCTGATGGTGGTTATCGCCATTCTGGCCTCTCTGGCAGCCGTGGGTTATGGTCCTATCATGGAGCACATGAACGATGGCGACCGCCAGTCCGCCAGTTCAAACTTGGGCCAGGTGCAGAAGATGCTTCTTTCCTTCAGCCAGGACAACGGCTCTTACCCCTGCGACGCTACAGCTGATGCTCTGCTTGAGGATGAGCGCAACGCTGAATACAGCTTCGGTGAGCTGAAGGGCGACAAGTCTAACGCTTACTTCCGCCAGCTCTTCTACAAGGGCAACCCCACTGAAAGCACCTTCTATGCCAAGCACACCGGCACCAAGGAACCCGATGGCAAGTTTGCCAATGGTCAGGCTCTGACAAAGGGCGAAAACGCTTTCGCCTATGTACTGCGCAAGGAAAGCACCAATCCCGAGGACGCTCCCGGTCGTCGTTCCGTTGCCGGTACCAGCACCCCGCTCGCATTCAGCTGCGTGCCCTCCACCGCCAAGCCCTACACCGGCGACAAGCTGAAGTTCAACCGCGAACTCTTCTTTGCTCACGCCTTCATGGTGAAGACCGACGGCGCTGTAGTCGACCTGAAGGAGAAGCTGAAGGAAGACGCCGAAGATGACACCAAGAGCGTATACGCCGAAGGTTTCACTCCCTTCCCCGAAACCAAGAAAGGTCGCGACACATCGCCTGATTACCTGATTGTGACTCCCGATCTGTAAAGCAATTTTTTCTGCGACAAAACATACTGAGAACGTTCAGAGCCTTCGGGCACTGAGCGTTCTCTTTTTTTTCAGAACCTACGGCAAAAAAAACGCCACCTCCAATCGGAGATAGCGGCTCACAATTTTAACAGCACCCCTTAACTCAGGTCGGCACCGCGCAGCTCTGCCAAACGACGAACGACGGACTCAATTACATTCGCAGGACAGGAGGCCCCGGCAGTCACGCCCACGCGCCACGGACGGCTCAAATCTGCAGCCTGCGGCGGCAAAGCCACCTCGAGTTCCGCCTTTGCCTTTACGTCAAAGGAACGAATCGAGTCGAGATTCATCAGACATCCAGCCTCTTTCACAAAGAACGTAGGCAACTTGAGCGATGCAATATGGGCAAGGTGCGTTGTATTCGAACTATTGTACCCACCAATGATAAACATGGCATCCAATGGCTTATCCAGCAAATCGAAGAGAGCATTCTGGCGGTCTTGCGTGGCGCCACAAATGGTATCGAAAGCATGAAAACGCAAGTCGTCACCATCGCGTTCCGTTACAGCAGCGCGCAACATGTTCTGAATACGCGCAGTTTCGCTCTTCAGCATAGTGGTCTGGTTAGCCATACCAATTTCTGCCAAATGAATATCGGGGTCAAAGCCGGCTGAGTAACAGCCTTCAAAATGAGACAGGAACGATTCGCGCTCACCGCGACCGGCTATATAATCTGCCAGCATCTGAGCCTCCTCCTCATTGAATATCAATATAAAGTTTCCCTTACCATCCTCACCGCATGATTGCGAAGCCGTAGCCTGACTTTCCTCATGCTTAGCCTTGCCATGAATCACACTGGTAATGCCAAGCTTGGCATAATTGCGAACTTTCTGCCACACTCGAATAACATTGCCGCAGGTGGAATCCACCAGCTGCACGCCCTTCTCCTCAAGCAATCGGCGCATAAGAACCGACACCCCGAACGCCGGAATGATAACAACATCCTCCTCAGTCAATTCGGAGTATGCAGGAGCATTCAAATCCCACGGCAGGTGGCGCAAACCCATGGCATCCAAATCGGCATTGACTGCCGGATTGTGGATAATCTCACCAATAAGCCAAATACGGCGCCCTTCAAACATCGCACACGTTGCATAAGCAATCTCAATGGCGCGCTTCACGCCATCACAAAATCCGAATGAGGCAGCTAAATGCACCTCGAGCCCCGGTAAGCGGAGCACATTGTCATTTGCGCGAATGGAGTCCACCAATTCACTGTCGTACTGTTGCACCCTGTCGCGAACCCGAGCCATAACCTCAGGGCGGCGCACATTGATAGGCTTATGGGCTTTCATGCCCAACATTGTGCCTATTAGCGCTGCAACTGTCAAGAAAAATGGCAGGGTACGCCATACTTCGCACTTGCAATCGAAGGATAGAGATAGTAGAATGAGCGCATGAACAAGTCTCCCCTGCGCCTGCTGCTGCCCCTGCTCTGCCTGTTGACCGCGCTGCAATGCCCGGCGCAGAGCCCGGATTTGGCGAATGAGGACCGTGATTTAGTCCGCGTGATGCGCCATCCTGACGGGTCGAAAGCCGTTTATAAACGACAGTCCGGCTGGCGTGGCATGCGCTGTGCCACCTATACCCCCAGTGGTCGACTTGCAGCCATCAACGACTATACCGAGGGTAAATACGGCCAGCTGGTAGCCTGTGTCATTTACGACAGCAAACGCCAACCTATCTACAAAGTATCATACGGTTACGACTCGCAAGCCCGATTAATCGAAGAGCGCATGTACTCCCACCCGGCCAACAAGCTCGTGCAGCGCGTTATTTATAAATACGATGCTAACGGGAACCGAGCAAAGCCCCTCATCATCTCCCTCAACAGTACAGGGTCCGACATAGCCCCCACTATTACCGATGACGTGACCAATGCACACCGCCAGTTGCGTGGAAACCGAAATCGCAGACGCTGAACACCCTAACATCAATACAACTACACAACACATGGAAACATTCTCTTGGAAAGACAAAGACGCTGACGGTAACAAGGTCGTATACGAGGCCAGTCATTTCGGCGGCTGGTGGCAGCTCACCTGCACCCCGAAGGTAGGCCGAGCCATGAAAGATGAAGTAGAGCCCGAGGAGGCTGAATTTACCCCGGAACTGTGGCAGACCCTGCGTGACCTGCTCTGGCGCAAATATCAGCGCCGACGTGTATCTTGGGCACTCATCGAACACATAGATAACATATTGGCCGGAAAAGCCACCAACGAACGCCGAGATCAGCGCCGCAAATGATGACTGAAGACGAAATGATTAACTGCCGCGCGCCCGAGCGACAACTCGAGCGCGCTATAGCAGTCATGCACCGCCTGCGAGCCCCCGGTGGCTGCCCGTGGGATGCGGAACAAACCCACGAAACCCTCATTCCCAACCTCATAGAGGAATCTTACGAATGTATAGATGCCATACGCGCCAAGGACTGGGCACACCTGCGCGAAGAACTGGGAGATGTACTACTGCAAGTACTCTTTCACGCGGAACTGGCAGCGGAAACCCCGGAAGAGGGATTCACGCTTGCAGATGTAGCCTGCGATTTGAGTGACAAAATGGTGCGACGCCACCCGCATGTATTCGGCACAGCAAAAGTAAATGACAGCGATGGCGTGCTCACTCAGTGGGATGCCATTAAGCGCCGGGAACAATCCATAGAAGATAAGCCCTACCTCAAAAACTGCGGCAAAGGTCTGCCGGCACTGCTGCGCGCCTACAAAATCACCAAAAAAGTAGCCAAGGTTGGTTTTGATTGGCCAAATCATGCAGGTGTGGTCGACAAAATTCGAGAAGAGACCGATGAAGTTGCAGAAACTCTGGCTCTGCCCGACAGCGACCCGCATGTTGAAGAAGAACTCGGTGATTTGCTATTCACCACAGTAAACCTGTGCCGTAGGCGCGGGGTTGACCCCGAAGTCGCGCTCGATGCTGCAAACCGTAAATTTGAAAGTCGCTTCAACACCTTGGAAAAGACCCTGAAAGCTCAGGGCATCAGCTTGGAAGACGCGACAACCGAACAAATGGAGGCGGCTTGGCAACAGGCAAAAGCTCAGCAGTCGTAATCCCCTAATCACAAGCACAAAGGGATTCCTCGTAAATTACGGAGAAAAACAATGATTTCCTTGCGCCACAGCATCGTCTTCCTACTTTGCAGCCTATTGCCCACCGCATGCAGCAATCGCAAAGTAGTAGAAGAACTGCCCGACAACCCACTATCACAAACTCCCGGGCAGGAGCTCGCCGGCTTTTCAGCCAACCCCTTATTACCGGGCGGCGGTGGACTGGGTGCGGAAACCATGCGAGTAACCACGGAAGAGGAGCTCAAAAAAATCGACAACGGTGCCGAGGGAGAGCTCATCTGGACCGACCCGGATAACCCCGATGCGGATATCCCCGGGCTTACGGCAGCATTTGAAAACAAACAACAAGGTAACGGGTGGCTGGGCAATTTAGGTCGAGGAATGAAACTGGCCCGCCGTGAAGGTCGCCCGCTGCTGATTTGGTTTCACAACTCCGTGACAAGCCCCAAAAGCAAAAAGCTGGGAGCTCACTTGCTCGATACGGCAAAGTTCGACTACTGGTGCAAAGACCGAGTGGTACGCGTCAAACTCGATGCCGGAGCCGGCTTGGACGAAACGCCCACGGGGAATTCTCGCTACAGCTCAAGTTCTATCAGCAATCTGGCACGTCGCTACGACTTAAAACACACACCGGCGCTTGTCGTTGTAGATCCGCTTGGTAAAATTACCGCCCGAATTGATGGATACAACGGATTTGTAACTGAAGTAGAAGCAGAGCTGAAAGTCGGGATTGAAAATGCGGAAAAGAATTACCGGGAACACCGCAGCACCCTGCTCAAGAGAGGCTACCGCGAATGGCGCTCTCGCAAGGGGGAAACCATGTTTGCTAAATTGCAGCGTTACGACGAGCAAAACCAAGTAGTTTATCTGCGCAGTCCCGGTGGTAAGGTATCTCGCACCCGACTGGTGCGATTCTGCAAGGAAGATGTGGACTACCTCGATGCGCATGCCCGAGGTGAGCACGATAACCCATTCGACAAAACCCGCCATGAATAAATCAGACGCCACCAAAGCACATATCATGCGCGCGGCCATCGCCTGTTTCACCGGCTTGGGATTCGAGGGAACGTCCATGCGCGATGTAGCCACCGCGGCCAACGTCAACATAGGCCTCATACGCTACCATTTCGGCAGCAAAGCAGACCTCTACCGCGATACATTGGCCTATGTATCCGACCAATACAACACGGTATGTATGGCGGCTCTCGAGCAGGCACGCGAAAGCGGCGATGTAGGCGAAATCATCTATTCCTGGCTGGCAGCGCCGCTCACCCACTGGCAAGATTCCACCGTAGCCACCGGTGAAGAGGTACTGTGTTTTCTGAATAAAATGGGGTACGAGTCCCCCGAGCTCACCCACGAGGTGTATGAATCGCACTACTCCTACGCCCTGCAGGAATGGCAACAGGCTGTACATGCACACTTTCCCGGCATCGAGCGAGCAGATTGGCTGTGGTGCATGACCTGCCTGCGTGGCATGTACTTCAACATTGTCGCGCACAACGACTTTACCCTGTGGGGGCTCCCGGCTATTCGTGGTAAGGAGCCCGCTATCCGTCGCTTAGCGGCAGATATGGTTGCCCTACTGCGCACCTATACACGCTCCGCCGAATAATGCCCCGGCGCAAACAGCGTGACATTCTGCCAATGTTTGCTCGACAACAGTTCAGCAATCTGATAGGATACCCGCACACAAACAATTAGTTTTCCACATGGTTACCACGGAATACCCCCACGGTCGCGACTTCCCGATACTGCGCATCTCAACCGAGCTGTGCGAAGCTGAGATTTCTCTGTACGGAGCTCAGGTACTGCAGTGGACTCCCACAGGGCAGTTGCCGGTTATATTCATGAGCCCCAAGGCCGTATTTGCACAGGGCAAAGCCCTGCGCGGCGGTATACCGCTGTGCTGGCCTTGGTTCGGTAAGAATACAGAAGACCCGTCCCAGCCCTCTCACGGCGTAGCTCGCATCTCCACTTGGCAGCATGCCGGAACCGAGGAGCTCGAAGATGGCACAGTTCGCATCATTCTGGCACTGCCGCCGGCTCAAGAGCTTATGCCCAGCGGAGCCGTTATCATTGAACTGGGGCGCGAACTGCAAATCAGCCTGCTCACGCTCGATGTACAGCGCAGCATGCACTTCTCTGCCGCCATGCACACCTATTTTGCCGTGAGCGATTACGAACAAGTGGCCGTCACCGGTCTTGAGGAGTGCGACTTCACGGAATTTGCAGATGACGCAGTTGCTCACTGCGAAGACCCGCTCATTCCCGCCGGGCACATTGACCGCATCTATTACCCCGTTGCAGAAGAACAGGAAATCACCATTCATGACCCGGCGTGGGAACGCAGCATTCGTATTTGCCGTGCCGGCTCCGGCTCAGCAGTAGTGTGGAACCCCGGCAAGGCATTAGCTGCCGAGATGGGTGATTTGGGAGAAGAAGCCGCCCGCGGTTTCCTGGCGGTAGAGACCACTGCAGTACCTTCCGAAAATCTCATGTTACGCTGCGGTGAAACCCATACCCTGACCACGCGCATTCAGGTAATATCCGTCAACTGATTTCCAGCTGCAATAACATGAATGACCAAAAGCCGAAACGCGGAATACTGCGCCTACTGTTAAAACTCGGGCTGTGGTTCACAGCGCTTGTATTACTTTGTATAGGTATAGCAGAGAGCTGCACATGGCTGCTCTCTCACGGGCGCTGCCACGACAGAGCCAGTGAGTGCCGCAGTAATTCCGTGGGGTTGGTGCTGGGATGTTCGAAATACATAAGCCGCGGGCACCGAAACCTATTTTACAGCAAGCGTATGGAGGCTGCGGCAGCGCTGTGGAAAAGCGGCAAAGTAAGCTGTCTTATCGTATCGGGTGATAATCGGGCAGAGAACTACAACGAGCCCCGAGATATGAAAAACTCCCTCATTGCGCTCGGGGTTCCTGCCGACCGCATTGTGTGCGACTACGCCGGAACATGCACATACGATTCCGTAAAACGAGCTAACCGCATATTCGGTGCGCAGCAGCTCATCATCGTCAGCCAAGAAAGCCATGTCGAACGCGCTGTAGCCATTGCCCGCCACCTCAATATAGAGGCCGAAGGGCTCAATGCTCCACGCTTCGGTATAACTCGCAAGGCGTTGATTCGCGCTTACTTACGCGAGCGAGCCGCTCGTGTAGCCATGCTGTACGATATGGCAACAGACCGTACCCCCGACTATATGGGCGAACCGGAATCCCTGCCTAACTGATACAACTATTCACCGACGGATTTTTGCCATGAAAAGCCTTATTTCGTGCTGTGCTACAGCCGGTGTAGCTGAGTGGGTCTGCTGCCCGGGAGCCCTAAATGCCCCACTTCTCACAGCTCTTGCACATTGCCCGGTCATACACCGCTGGAACCAGCAAGACGAGCGCACAGCCGCCTACTTCGCGCTTGGGCGTATACAGGCAACAGCTCGCCCCGTAGCAGTAGTGGCAGGTAGCGGCTCTGCTGCTGCAGCACTTGCCCCGGCTGTGGTCGAGGCCTATTACCAGCGGCGCCCGCTCATCGTCATCACCGTCGATGACAAGGAGAATGCCGGTGGCTCCGGCGCCCCCGACCATATTGAAACGGAAGGACTTTTCGGCATCTATGCCCCTACTATCGAAGTTGCCCTGCCCTGCTCCGTATCCGATTTACCGGATTTGGCTGCCGGATGTGGTGAAGGGTTCCCCCTGCATTTAAACCTGCGCTTAGCGGAAGACTGCCGGGGTAGTTATGATTTTACCGGGCTGGAAGTAGCTGAGCCGCAAGCAGCCCCGCGTTTCCGTGCCTCGCTCGTGGCATTGTCGCAAATGCTGCGTTTTCGTGCCGTAGAAGGGTTGGTGCTCGTCATAGGTGGGCTGAATCCCGATGAACAAGAACCGGCAATCTGGTTGGCTCGCACCTTGCGAGTTCCCGTGGTGGCGGAGGCAGCAAGCGGCCTGCGCGAAGTGCTGTCATCCTACATGCTCCACGGTGCCGACCTGCTGCTGCCGCGCTATGCTCCACGCTATATTCTGCGAGTGGGTGATGTACCTACCGGCACATTCTGGCGTGCGCTGGAAGACATGCCCGGCACCGAGGTTTTCTCCATCACTCGCAGTGGTTTCTCCGGCCTGTGCCGAAAGAGCACCGTCATCGAAGGTGAGCTGGAGCAGGTAATGAAGGCCTTGGGCGATGTGCCGCATATCGGTGACTCCACCGGAATTATGCTACGCAGCCGCCGCTGCACCGGGCGCATCGAAGAACTCTTACTCGCGTATCCTGAGAGTGAAGCCGCCATGGTTCGCGCGTTCTCCAATCAGGCCGGTATAGCAGATGTGCTCTGCTTGGGCTCTTCCACAACCTTGCGATTGTGGAATAACTACGCTCAAACTCAGGTTCCTACCCACTATGTGCGAGCCAACAGTGCAACAGGCGGCGCAGACGGTACAGTCTCCGCCTTCCTTGCCAACAGTGCCGATGCCGACTACGCCTGCTGCCTGACCGGCGATTTGGCACTGCTGCGCGATTGTGCCGCCGCCACTATGCTGCCCCAGCTCCCGCCGGCACGCCGCGTAGTCGCCGTACTCAACAACGAAGGAGCCGGCTGCGCTTTCACCCCGGGTATGGACGCCGAACTTCACCGGCTCATGGTACAGCCGCCCACCTATGATTTGCAGGAAGTTGCACGCCTGTGGGGAGCCGAATATTACGCTATTCACTGCGAGGCGGATTTCGAAGTGCTCGACTCGCTCGACCACACGGCATTCGCACTGCTCGACATCATACCGGACCCCGAACAAACAGCCGCATTCAACGCAGCTCTGGCAAGAATCAGCTAAGCGCTATCAGCTTCGCCCCCCATTTACGATTCTTCATCTCGCACTTGTTCCTCAGCCCCTTCGGGCATGAGGTCAAAGTGGCTCACCGTCTGCTGCGGTTTAACGGCATAATCCAGCGCCGCATCCGCCACATGTGAGACATCCACATCGAAGCGATACGCATAGCAGTCCGGGCAGTTTGTCACCGTCTTGTCGACTATCGAACCGCACACCGCGCAGAGTTTATAGCTGCTCGGGTCATTCGATATGGTCGTAGCAATCTCAAGGCGGTTTGTCTTCATCAACTCCAGTATATACCCTCCCCTCGCCCTCACGCAAGCCCTCGCTCAGTCATATACCAAAAATTAATTTAGAATTTTTCTAAAAATATAATTGACAACGGCAGATATAGTGCTATTATTCTTGCGCATACACTTTATATAGGAAAAACAGGAATATGAAAATACTCAAACGCAATGGAGCAGAGGAGCCCTATGTGCGGCAAAAAATAGAGCGAGTGATACGCTTAGCCTTCGAGAGCGTGCAGCAAAGCACGGACAAGGTTGCAAACTTGGCCGAGGAGGTAGAAAAACGGCTACCTCGCATTGAGGAAGCCGTAGCGGTTGAGCATATTCAGGATTTAGTGGAAGAGACATTGATGCTGGGCGGGCAGTATGAGGCAGCGCGCAGTTTCATATTGTACCGCAATGAGCGCCGCCGCCGAAGAGCGGCGCGCGCGGGGCTACTTACCTATTTTGAGGGAGATTCGGCCCTGGCAGGCGTACTGAAAGAACTGCAGGAAGAGTTCAATCAGGAAGAATACGCTCTGCAACAGCTTACCGTAAAATTTCGCAGCTTTTACCGGCAAGGTATGGCGAAGGCTGCCGCATTGAGTGCCCTCACCCGTGCGGCAGCCGAACTTACCACCCGGGATGCTCCGCAGTGGGAACAAATAGCGGCGCGCATACGCCTGGTGAGTTTCGGAGAGGAGATTAAACAATACGAAGAAAGTCGAGGGCTGAACTCATTGTACGACAAAATCGCCCACCTCACGCAAGAAGGGCTTTACGGAAGATACATAATCGCAAACTACACACAGGAGGAAATTGCAGGTTTTGAGCGCCTATTGTCCCCCGAGCGGAATAAGTTATTGAATTATGCCGGCTTGGAGATGCTTATCGGGCGCTACCTCATCCGCACGCATGATGGCGAAATTGCCGAAACCCCGCAAGAGATGTACATGGGCATAGCCATGCACTTGGCCATGAATGAACCGCAGGACCGCGCCGGCTGGGTTGCCCGTTTCTACGACATGCTCAGCACGCTGAAAGTCACCATGGCGACCCCAACCCTGGCCAATGCTCGCAAACCCTTCCACCAGCTCTCCTCCTGCTTTATCGATACCGTACCGGATAGCTTGGAAGGGATATACCGTAGCATAGACAACTTTGCACGCGTGAGCAAACATGGCGGCGGCATGGGGCTTTATTTTGGCAAAGTAAGAGCCTGCGGCAGTGCCATACGCGGTTTTCCCGGAGCAGCCGGGGGCGTGATACGGTGGATTAAGCTGGCGAATGATACCGCCGTGGCGGTCGACCAGCTGGGGGTTCGACAGGGAGCCGTAGCCGTCTATCTCGATGTATGGCACCGCGACCTGCCGGAATTTCTGAACCTGCGCACTAACAACGGCGATGACCGCATGAAAGCGCACGATGTATTCCCGGCACTTTGTTACCCGGACTACTTCTGGCAACAGGCTCGCGACAACATCGATGGGCTTTGGCACCTGATGTGCCCACATGAAATACGCTGCGTGAAAGGTTACTCGCTGGAAGACAGCTGGGGCGAAGAATGGTTGCAGCGGTACCTTTCCTGCGTGGCAGATCCGCGCATTCACAAGCGCAGCCTGCCTATCAAAGACATCATTCGCCTGATACTCAAAAGTGCTGTAGAAACCGGCACCCCCTTCGCTTTCAACCGAGACACCGTAAACCGCGCTAACCCGAATAAGCACAGCGGAATCATATACTGCAGCAACCTGTGCACCGAAATAGCTCAGAATATGAGCGCGGTTGAATCCATCTCTCAGCAGGTACTGACCCGCGATGGAGAAACCGTAGTGGTAACAACCACTCGCCCGGGTGACTTCGTAGTGTGCAATCTTGCCAGTCTTTCACTTGGGAGAATAGATACCGAAAACCCGGCCGAGCTCAAGGAAATCACTCGCTGTGCAGTGCGTGCGCTCGACAACGTTATTGACTTGAACTTCTATCCCTTACCTTATGCGGAAGTAACAAACCGCAGCTACCGGCCCATCGGGCTGGGGGTAAGCGGGTACCACCACATGCTGGCACGACGGGGAATTCGCTGGGAAAGCGATGAGCACTTGGCACTTGCCGACCGACTTTTTGAGCAGATTAACTACGCTGCCATATCCGCAAGTTGCGAAATTGCGGAGCAAAAAGGCGCCTATGGATGTTTCGAAGGCAGTGAATGGCAGACGGGTGAATACTTCCGCCGGCGTCACTACACAGCCCCTCATTGGCAGCAATTGCAGCAACAGGTTGCTACCTATGGTTTGCGCAATGCATGGTTAATGGCTGTGGCCCCCACCAGCAGTACCGGAACCATTGCCGGAACAACGGCAGGTATCGACCCGGTTATGAAACACTTTTACCTTGAAGAAAAAAAGAGCGGGCTCATGCCCCGAGTGGCGCCGGATTTATCCCTCGAAACAATGTGGTTCTACAAAAGCGCGCACAAGATTGACCAACAATGGTCCGTGCGAGCAGCCGGTGTACGTCAGCGCCATATCGACCAAGCCCAAAGTCTCAACCTCTATATCACTCAGGATTTTACACTCAGGCAAATCCTCAACCTCTATATTCTTGCCTGGGAAAGCGGGGTCAAATCCCTGTACTACATCCGCTCCCAAAGTCTCGAAACCGAAGAATGTGAATCATGCAGCAGTTAACCCGTAAGCCCCTCTTTAACCCGCAGGGCGACTCAGACATCAACGCACGCCGTATTATCGGCGGCAATACTACCAACCTCAACGACTTCAACAACATGAAGTACGCTTGGGTCAGCAGGTGGTACAGACAAGCCATGAATAATTTCTGGATTCCCGAGGAAATTAATCTCGCTACAGATGTGAAGGATTACCCTCGGCTCACTCCCGCCGAGCGCCGAGCCTACGATAAAATACTCTCGTTCCTCGTTTTCTTAGACAGTATCCAAACCGCTAACCTGCCCTCGCTCGGGGAATATGTCACCGCCAACGAAATAAACCTCTGCCTGTGCATACAAGCCTTTCAAGAAGCCGTACACAGCCAGAGCTACAGTTACATGCTCGATACCATCTGCGAGCCGCAGCAACGCCGTGAAGTGCTCTACCAATGGCAAACGGATGAACACCTGCTACGCCGAAACACCTTTATCGGCAATCTTTACAATGATTTCCAGCAAAATCAGACCCCACGCACATTCGCCCGTACCTTAGTTGCCAATTATATACTCGAAGGCATTTATTTCTACAGCGGATTCATGTTTTTCTACAATCTCGGCAGAAATAACAAAATGCCCGGTTCTGCTCAGGAAATTCGCTATATCAATCGAGACGAGAATACCCACCTCTGGTTATTCCGCAACATTATCCGCGAACTTCAGCAGGAACGGCCGGAACTCTTTACCCCGGAATTGGTCGAGGAGTACCGCGATATGATTCGCGAAGGAGCCGAGCAGGAAATAGCCTGGGGCTGCTACGTAATCGGGGATAATATACCGGGGCTGTCCTCAGAACTGATAGGAAATTACATACGCTACCTGGCCAACCTGCGCTGCCGCAATCTCGGGTTCGCCCCCATCTACCCCGGCCACGAGCAGGAACCGGCAGACTGTAACTGGGTGTCGCAATTCAGCAATGCCAACATGATTAAAACAGACTTTTTCGAAGCTCGCAGTACGGCATACGCCAAGAGCACCGCTCTCGTGGATGATTTATAATAAAGTTGTTGCCCAAAAAAACGGCGAGGTCAACATAGGACCTCGCCGTTTTTTTGCAACTTGACTTGCGTGCAGAATTACTTCTGCCAACCGCCACCCAACTGGGTATACAGGGTGGGTATGCAGGCAGCATACTGGTAACGGTAGCTGACCAGTTGCTTCTGGGCAGGGAACAGGCGCAGCTGGTTATCCAGCACCTCGAAATAGGCAGAATAGCCTTCCTTATAGCGCTGCTTAGCAAGAGAAACCGACTGTTCATAAGCAGCGACCGCCGCCTCCTGCTTGGCAATAACCACACGGAGTTTCTGGTGCTGAGTGAGAGTGCTGGCCACCTCTGAAAGAGCATTGAGCACGCTCTGCTCATAGTCAGCCTTTGCAGCGAGGAAGGCCTGTTTCTTGGCCTCTTCATTAGCAGTCAACTTCCCACCTTGGAAAAGCGGACCGGTAAGGTTGGCACCAATCCCCCAGCCACTTACGGAACTGCTAAGGTTCGGGAAACCAAAACCGGCGGCTCCGGTCAGATTGATGGAGGGGAAATAGCTGGCAATCGCAACACCTACCTCGGCATTTGCCGCACGCAGAGCCTGCTCCTTAGCGCGGATATCGGGGCGGCGAGAAAGCAGGTCGGCGGGAATACCCGCAGCCAGTGAGGAGGCCTTCATGTACGACTGCAAGCTGCCACTGCGGGCGATATGACCGGGCGCACGACCGGCAAGCATGCTAAGCGTATTTTCGAGAGAGGCTATCTGCAATTCGAGAGCCGGAGCCTCGGCCTCGGCCGCGGCAAGTGCGGCTTGCGCACTTGCCACCTGCAACTTATCTACCACACCCTCTTTGAATTGATCATTGAAGAGATTCAGCGTATCGCGGTAAGATTCCATACTCTCGCGGGTGATACGCAGCTGCTCATCGAGCATGAGCAATTGCAGGTAGCCCGATGCAACTTGGCGCATAAGGGAAATACGCAGGTTGTTGAGTTCCTCAGCGGCCTCCTCAGCACTGGCTTCAGCACTCTCGATTCCACGACGAGTCTTGCCCCACAGGTCAAGCTCCCAAGAGGCACTCGCACCGGACATACCGGACTTATTTACCGAGCCGCCCATATCCGAGAAGTTGGTACCGCCTGCGGTATTCACCCCTTCGTTAGCAGAGCCAACGTAACCGAGGGAGGGGAACATGGGGGCACGAGCCACCGTCACATAGCAGCGAGCAGCCTCAACATTGTGGAACAATGCCGTCAAGCTACGGTTATTGTTGAATACATCCGTCAGCAGAGCCTGAAGGTTCTTATCTTTAAGTACCGTTTGCCAAGGCAGGTCAGCCATATTGCTATCACCTACCCCGGCACCGCGAAACACGGCAGGTACTTCCATCTGAGGTTTTTCCCAGTTCGGACCCAACGTACAGGCCGAGGTCAGAACTACCGCACCGGCAAGAATCATTAATGCGCTTTTTGACATATTATAATGGGGATTTAAGAGTTAAAGTAAAGATTGTTTGGGGTTAATCGTTCTCATGCTCAATGAGGTAGCGGCGTGCGCCTTCCTCATCGGGGTCTTCTGCTAAGGTCTTTCTCTCGAAAGTAATACGGAAGAGTTTCATGACGAATAAATAGGAACAGGGAATAAGGAACACGCCCACCACGGTCGCCACGGTCATACCGGCTACTACCACCACACCGATGGCGTTGCGAGCCAGAGCACCGGAGCCATCCGACAGAACCAAAGGTACACAGCCAAGGATGAACGCCAGCGAGGTCATGATAATGGGGCGCAGGCGGAGCCTTGCTGCAATAAGCGTCGATTCCATCAATCCTTTACCTCGCTCCATTTCAAGATTCGCGAACTCTACAATCAGAATGGCATTCTTAGCTGCCAAGCCAACCAGCATAATAAGACCTACCTGAGCATAGAGCGTGAGGTTCAGATTCCACACATACAGGCCCATATATGCACCCAGCACAGCAATGGGCACCGTCATGAACACCGATATCGGCAGGGTCCATTTTTCGTACAGTGCCACGAGAATAAGGAAGGCAAAGAACCCGGACATGCAGAAGATGGTTCCGAGACCGGTGCTGTTACGCACCTTGTTCTCTTGGAATGACATATCCTGATAATCCATGCCGACCTTGGTCTTGTCCATGTTCTGCTCAAACACCTCCTCCATCGCAACCATGAGCTGCTGAGTGGAGAAACCGGGCTTGGGCATGACATTGATTTTGGCGGCATTGTAGCCATTGTGGTGCATGACGAACTCGGTATCAGCTACATCCTCAATGGAGACGATGGCATCGAGCGGCACGCGCTCTCCCTTGTTATTAATAACGAAGAAGCCGTTCATTTGCTCCAGGTTCACGCGGTCTGCACCGCGAGCCTGCATGAACACCTGCCACTGCTGGCCGAATGCATTGAAGAAGTTCACGAATGATGAACCGTAGTAGCTGGCCAGCACGCCGTAGGCATCACTGATGTTAACACCATATTTCTGGCACTTGGCACGGTCAAGTGAAAGGAACTTCTGCGGTACGTCGGCCATCATCATATCGCGGCACATAGCCACCTCTTTGCGAGCAGCAGCTTTCTCGTTGAACTTCTTCACCTGCTGGTAAAGGAAATCCACGCCCTGACCTTCCAAGTCAGTAAGTACCATGGTTACACCATTTGCCGTACCCACACCGGGAATAGCCGGGGGAATAAGCACCATGGGTATGCCGTCCAGCCCAGCCTGAGCGCAACGCGCTGTCAGGCGTTTCTGCACCTGCTCCGCGCTTTCGGAGCGCTCGCTCCAGTCTTTCAGCTGAACGAAAGCAATGGCGGCTCCGGGGGTTTGCACCATGTTGAGGATATTGATACCAACCACTGATGTAAGGTTCTTAATAGCGGGGTCGGGGTTATCTGCCGGGCCGGCAAGAGCATCCTCAAACTTCTTGGCCTCCACCATGGAGCGCTGCAGCGAGTTCTCGGGCTTCATGACAAGAGCCGCCAGCAGGAAACCTTGGTCTTCATCAGGCAAGAAAGCGCCGGGCACCTTGCTGCTCACCGGGGCAATTGCAACCCAGAGCAGCAGGAGAATAGGCATGGAGATAATGAGTTTGCGAGCCAGACCACCGCAAATGCGGGTGTAGATGTTGGCGGTTTCGTCGTAACATTTGTTGAAAATGTTGAAGAAGGGTTTGCACACGCCATGATTAAGCTTATAGACCAGAAGGCGCAGCGGGTTTTTCGGTGGCGTGTTCGACTCCTCCTTACTCTTAAGCATAAGGGCGCAAAGAGCCGGAGAAAGAGTAAGAGCATTGAATGCCGATATGAGCATCGAAATAGCAATCGTAATAGCGAACTGCTTAAATAGAGTACCGGTTATACCCTCAAGCATAAGCGAGGGCAAGAACACAGCAGCCAATACCAAAGCAATGGCCAACACCGGACCGCTCACCTCCTGCATGGCAGCAAATGATGCCATACGCGGATTGAGTCCTTTTTCTATGTGATGCTGCACGGCTTCTACCACCACAATGGCATCGTCCACCACCAAACCAATGGCCAACACCATACCCAGTAGAGAAATGGTATTGAGGGTGAATCCCAGCAGGGGGAATACACAGAATGTGGAAATAAGAGATACAGGTACAGCAATAAGCGGAATGACTGTTGCGCGCCAGCTCTGCAAGAACAGGAACACCACCAACGCCACCAGCACAATAGCCTCGATAAAGGTCTGCTTAATCTCTTCTATTGAATAGCGTACGGAGGTAGTCGTATCCAACGATACACTACCCTCAATGCCGGGCGGCAGAGCTTTGCTTGCCAGGAGTGCACTCACTCGGTCCACGGTATCGATAGCATTCGACCCGGGGGACTGGAATATCACAACACTGGCTGCCGGTTTGCGGTTCAGACGCCCGGTGACGGAATAATCCGCCGAGCCAAGTTCAATCGTGGCAATATCTTTGAGGTATACCACCTCGTTGCCGCGCTGGCGTACAATGATATTCTCGAACTGCTCAGGTTCAGATAATCGGCCCTCGGTTCGGATGGTGACGGTAGTCTCCTGCCCATCGGGTACAGGGTCGGCACCGACTTTACCGCCGGGGTTGGTAACATTCTGCTGGCGAATTGCCCCCTGCACTTCATTGAGAGCAATACCGAAATGCGACATTTTGACCGTGTTGAGCCAAATGCGGATAGCATAACGGCCGGCACCGTACACCGTCACCTCACCCACACCGGGCACGCGCTTAATCTCGTCCAGTAGCTTAACCTGGGCGTAGTTCGACAGGTCTACGGCATCATACGAGCCGTCCGGCGAGGTCAGCGAATAGAGCATGAGCGGCAGACCGGGCTGCTGACGTATGGTGATACCGGAGTTTAACACCTCGGTCGGCACCTGGGACTGAGCCTGACCATATCGCATGTTGGTGAGCACTTGGTCCAAATCGGTATCGGAGCCGGGCTCAAAGACCACCTGCAGGTTATACACACCGTTGTTAGAGGAAACGGAGGTCATGTAGTCCATGTGATTCACGCCATTCATCTGGCGCTCAATGGGCGTACCGACGGAATCCGCAACAGCCTGGGCATCTGCACCCGGGTAAACGGCGGTGAGATTGATGGTGCGGGGCGTGATTTCAGGGTACTGCTCGACCGGGAGGTTCATCATACAGACTACCCCCAACATGGTGGTCAGCACGGCAATAACCGTAGCAATAACCGGATGTTTAATGAAATAGGCACTCATGAGTGTTCTATATACTATGTCTCAGCAAGAAAAAACACGCGGAGAGTTATTCGGATTTTGCGGTGACGGAGGGAGTGGTGGTCAGGGGCTTGCGGTAATCGTATGCCGGAGGATTGGGTACAATCTCAGCAAATCCGCCCTGAGCGCCTGCACTCTTCATGCCGATGTTGACGTTGGCATATATCTGGGCCATCTGCCCGCCCTCGACAATAACGGGTGCGTCCAGCGGATTGTCATAACCTATGCCTTTCAGAATAGCCGGCAAATCCTTGGTGCTACCATCCGCATCGGCAATGGGGCGAGCCGTTACGACCTGCATGGGAATCTTGGCCGTACCATCGCCACTGGGTACTTCCAGCTCAATCTCGCGACCCAATATCACGTCTATGCCATGCGGCTGGTTATCAGTACCTACCACATAAATAAAACGGTGATTCATGGTAGAAAGAATAGCTGCTCTGGGCACGAGGAACGCATTTTTCACCTCGCTGACCTTGGCTCGCACCTGCACGGATGCACCCGAGCGCAAACGCAATTCGGCATTCGGAATCTCGCCGATGAAGTTCACGGTACCGGTAGATGTATTCACCTCACTATCCATGGTCTTCACAAAACCCTTTTCGCCGTACAACGAACCGTCTTCGAGTATAACCTCAAACTCGGTAAACGGCGAATCCATGTTTTTACCGGCTTTGAAATGCGTCTGTGTCACGATATCGAGCACATGCTTGCCGGTAACGACAAAATCCACGCGAATGGGATTGATGGCGCTCATGCGGGTCAGCGTGAAAGCCCCGGGGGATACATGGTCACCCACACTCACCGTGGAGGCAGAGGCATATCCGCTAAATGGTGCGCGCACCACGCAACGATCCAGGTTAATCCGGGCATTTTCGAGCGCGGCTTCGGCCTGCTTTACTTGTGCCTTGGCGGCTGCGAGCATAGCCTCGGAACGTCGTTTAGCGTGCTCGGCATCTCTGAATGTCTTATCCGAGACAGAACCGCTCTTCACCAGTTCCGTAAAGCGAGCTAAATCCTGTTGGGTTTGAATATCTACAACCTCAGCCTGTTTTACAGCAGCTTTTGCAGCCTCGAGGTTGGCCTGAGCCATGGTAAAGGCGGCCTTGTAGGTAACATCGTCTATGCGGAACAAAATCTCACCTTTTTCGCACGGTGAGCCGTCTATGTATACTTTTTCAACGATTCGGCCGCTCACCTCGGGTTTGATATCAGCCTGTTCCGTACCGCGCAGCTGACCAAACCATGTAGCATATACAGGCACGTCTTGCTGCTGCAATTTCATAACAGAAACCAACAGCGGGGGCATGCCCTGCTGTTGCTCAGCAGCTTCGGCGCCAAAGAAATCCCGACTTACACGCTCCAGAAAGCTGGGGGTACCATCCTCCCGCTCACCACAGCCGGCAAGACCGGCTACAACCACCCCACTCAGGGCAACTTTTGCTATCCGTTTCATATTTATCGAATTAATTTCTAAATCATTTAATATTTAAATACACACGTTTAAGCAGCTCCAACAGCTGCTCCTTTTCCGTAGCACTCAATCCGGTCATCATCTGCCCGGTAATCGCGCCAATGTGGTTAGAAAGTTCCTCTCGGCACTGGAGGGCCTTGTCCGTTAAATAGGCATTCTTCACCCGACCATCTCTTCCATCAAAGGCGGTTCGCACAAAACCTTTCTCCTCAAGGCGCAGCAACAACCCCTTCGCCGTAGTGTGAGTGACATTCAGATATTGCTCAATCTCGTGCTGTGATACAGGGCCACCGCCTCGGGCTTCCAGATACATCAATACTCGCCCCTGCGCAGCGGTTACCGGAATTTCAGCACGCAGAGAGAACAGAGTCGATACTCGATCTGCTATCAACTTCATCAGGAATGATATTGCCTGCCCTTGCTGCATTTTCTTACCTTTTTCTCATTATGAAGCACGCTTCATAATAACGGCTCCAGTATATCCGAACTCCCCCATAAGTCAAGCAAAAATCACAAACAATTTGAGCCCGCGCATGGGTGCCGCACCATCACACGAGACGGCGATAACGGTTAAAAATTTCCGCACAGTTCGCACCTTCTGCGGCAAGCTCAGCCAGCATATCATCGCGCATTGCAATTGCGCACCGCAACCCATTCTCTGCACCCCCACTCTTCAAATCCGAGAAGTATCGAACGAAGCGCTCACCTTTACGAGTAATGCACAGGCGCCACCCATTAAAAACATACCCCTGCTCCTGTCCATAGCGTGTTATATTCTTTTCCTTAATCATGGCTCAGCGACATTTTAAAGGGCACACCTTTTTTGTCAAGCTTTTCTTACCACTTTTTAATATTTTTCTTAAATATAACATTTTAACATTCTTATTCATTTATTTTCATGCCACTCATAGGGTGAAAACCCAAGCCGCGATAGAAAAACAAACGAAACCTGCCGCATATAAAATGCGGCAGGTTCACTAGAAACAACCAAGAAAAATCTTTGGTCAATGAATAGCTCAGGCCTTAGCGGCGCGAGCCTTTTTAATCATGGAAGCCACAGTCTCGGAAGGCTGGGCACCGTTGGCAATCCACTTCTCCACCTTGTCCAGATCCAGGGTGTAATTTTCACCCTCGGCCATGGGGTTGTAGGTACCCACCTGTTCAATGAAGTCGCCATCACGGCGAGCGCGGCTGTCAACGACAACGATTTTGTAGTAAGGACGGTCCTTGGACCCCTGACGGTTGAGACGGATTGCTACCATAGTAAAATGAATGAGATTGGTTGTTCCCCGAGCCGCGGCAAATACTTATTAACTGATGCACGGCGGCAAGGCGGGACGCCAAGTTACCACATCATGATTGCATTGTCAAGGATAAAGTCAGTTTTTTTCAAATTTTGTTTCAGCGGAGTCACATTTCCACCTTTACATATCATCAATCAGCGGTTAAAATGACGGTCATGAATAGTCGCCTGTTACTCTGCCTGCCCCTGCTGCTTCCCGCATGTGCACAGCCACTATATACCCCGCAGCAACGTGTTGCTCGACCGGCTCGAGCTGTTCGCGCGGTTTCATTCGATGGCATAGACTTAGTAACCCTCGGCCAAAAGATATGGCGCAATGAATGCGCCGGCAGCACTCAAGGTTTGGTCAGTTGGAATGCAGGCGAGGACTTTCCCTCACTGGGGATTGGACATTTTATATGGTACCCGGCGGGCTATAGCGGACCATTCGACGAAAGTTTTCCGAAGTTTGTGCGGTACGCACGCTCACGCGGGGTTCAGGTTCCGAGCTATTTCAACGGCGCGGCACCATGGGCAACGAAATCAGCCTTCACCACGGACCGAAGCGGGCTGGCGGATGCCATGCGCCGTTGGCTGGCCGGCCATGTGCAGCTGCAAACAGAGTTTATCATATTGCGCAGCCGTGCTGCCCTGCCCCGCATGATGCAGGCAAGCCGCAATCCGCAAGCTATTCAAGCACGTTACAACGCACTGGCTGCCACTACTCAGGGGCTCTATTGCCTGGTGGATTATGTCAACTTTAAGGGAGAGGGGCTCAAACCCACCGAGCGCTACAATGGGCAAGGCTGGGGGCTATTACAGGTGCTGGAGGAAATGCGAGGCTACCCTCAAGGGAGTGCCGCCACGGCGGAGTTTTCGCGCGCGGCGGCTGAAGTCATGCGCCGCCGTGTAGCCAATTCACCCGCAGCGCGTGGTGAAAAACGCTGGTTGGCAGGTTGGCTCAATCGTTGCAACACCTATAAATAACAGCTGCCATACATGAGCATTGTTATAGGTATCATCGGGGCATTGTGTTGGCTGGTGCTATTTCTGAATGAGGAATGGCTGCAGCGCGACAATCCCAAATTTGCTTTAGGGTTGTTGCTTTGTGCAGCAGCTATATGTTGCTTTGTTGCTCTGATGATTGGGCTGCGCTGAAAAGCGAATCTATCACCCCGCTACGGCTATAATCCGCCGCCGTGCGACCGGCGGCATCGGTAGCGGTCGGCTCAGCCCCGGCCTGTAGCAACATCTGCACCACAGGTGCGGCATCCGCCAACACAGCATGTATGAGCGGCTCAGTCCCTTCTTCATCTGCCAAATTGGCATTTGCACCACCGGCCAACAGCAGCTTCACACACCCGGCGCGCCCATTCTGAGCAGCAGCACAAAGCAAGGTTGTACCGCCGACAGCGGAGTTCACATCAACCCCGACAGCCAGTAATTGCTTTAAAACGGCTGCACGCCCATTCTCAGCCGCTCGGCGAGCCGCCTCCGCCAGCTGCTCGGGCGGCACAGCCCCACCTGCCAACAACTCCTGCACTACCCTGGTCTTCCCTAAAGAAGCCGCAACCGTCAGGAAAGAATCCCCATCGGCATCGACAACAAAAGGACTTTCCCCCCGCTGATAAGCCTTAGCCAGATTGTCAAATGCCACCTGCTCTTCATCCGTCAAATCCGCTCTACCTTCATACAGCACCCATGTACAACACCCCAAAATAAGATACACAACCGCCCACACCGTGCTCATCAGCGCATGGCGACGAGCCAGCAAACGAGCCAAGCACAGCGCGCCGTTTACCACAAACGCTGTTACACATACCCCCAGAACCCACACATCGAGCGAGGCCGACTCGCCCACACCACTCACCCGACAGGCCAGCAGTACCACAATAATCAACAACAACAGCGGATTGACGTAGTCTCTCATATTGTTCCTACATATAGCAAAGCGCCCTCTTCCTGTCGAGCAAAAAAGCGCCTCCTGCCACGCATGACAGAAGGCGCTTAATGTACCACACAATATATGTAACATCAGTCATCGCTGAGGCGGGCAGACTTCCCACGCGTGGGATTGAAGTCAGCCTTGCCCAAGATGGCAGGTATTGCCGGCAGAACCGAAGCATCAACCAACTCACGAATCGGCGCCAGAGCTCGCTCCATCACCTCCATCGGGTCGATATTCTGAGATGCCTTTCCCTTATCCTCAAACTCCGTTGCCCCGGCGAAAATCGCCTGCAAAAGTCGAGGTGAGAAACCGCTGACTAACGCGCAATCATCATAAGCAGAAGCAGCAACACCGGTATTAGTTGCATCCAAGTTCCAATAGACGATAGACGGGAACTTGTAACCGGCATACTTAAACTTCAACCTCAACTCATCCATGAGCGCAATGTCGTAATTCGCACCGGAGTTAAACTGCATGTCCGACAGAATAAGCAGACAACTCGGCATCGCCTCCGCTGATACTCCGTTCTTTACTGCCGTTTTGAGCAGCAAGTTGAAAACGGAAGCAATATTCGTATCCTCAACAATATCATAATTCAGGAGATGCGCCATACGCTCCACCGGAGAGGCTTTTCCACCGGGTAAATCGATAAAGCGCGCATTGCTGCTGAACGTAACGACACGATTGCGATAAGGGCCGCTAAGTCGCTCTGCACAATAGAGAGCAAGCGGGTAAGCTACATCTCGCGGTATTACAGAGTTCCCCCACGTCATGGAGCCGGATGTATCGAGCACAGGGAGGAACGATACACCCTCCGGCATATAATTGGGTAAGCTATTCCACTGAGCCGTAATAATCTCCGACATCAGTTCAGGCTGCACATTTAAATACTTGCCGTTAAAAAACTCACGAAATACCTCGTGCGGATACAGAGCACCTGCGTTGAGCCTCTTCATCATAATACACTCACGAAGGCGCTCACCATCCACGCGAGCAAAATACCTCTTGTATCGATTGAATGCCTGAGAGGGCAGCTTGTCATACTCAACATCTTCAAGCTTACCAGCACAGAGTTTCTGCTCTACCGTTGAGGAATTTGCAACCACGCGGCGGCGGAAGTCACCATTGCTCAACCCGGTACATGCACGCACTTCGGCCCACAGCTTGGTACCTCGGGGCAACCACTTACAGGCAAAATAATTACCGCTCATCACACCCTCGGCGAAAAGCTTCACAACAGCCTCACGCAACTCAGGAAACTCGTTGGCAACCCACACATAATCCTTGTAGCTACCAAGCTGCCCCAAAAGTTCAAGGTGCTTAGCCAGAGCCTGAGGTGCAAGCTGGTGCACGGCCTGAAGCAGTACTCGGCTCACAGCTCGCTCACCGGCACCCAGGCGCACAGAACGTGCCCACAGGGCTATGCAGAAAGCCGTAGCCGGATTCGCCTTGTATGCCTCCAGAAACAATCCCTGGAGCACATTCGGCTTATCAATCGCCATATTACGAGCAGAGCCAACCTCCGCGAAAAGGTCAAGGCAAGCATTGCTCGAGCTACGAAGCTGCGTCGCGCCATTCTCTGTATAGGTAAACGTATTCATAATAATTCATTATGTTTTTCTTCTTATTAAAATATGTCGCCCGTGAAAGGGGTTTCCGGAACTTCCGGGCGATTTCTGTTTTACCCATAAAAACAAATAGATAAAGTTGCAGAAAAGTTCAGCAAAACTTCAGGGGTCTCATGAAAGGAATTCTCCGAACAATCGGCCGTTAATTAAAGGTATCGCCCGTGAAAGGGGTTTCCGGAACTTCCGGGCGATTTCTGTTTTACCCTAAAAACAAGTAGATAAAGTTGCAGAAAAGTTCAACAAAGCTTAGAGGCACCCGTAAAAGGAGAATCCGGAACTTCAGAGTGCTATGATTTCATGCTCTACCAACTGAGCTTCAGTGACCATTAATGGCGCTGTTGAGGGCCACTGAGCGGATTCGAACCGCCGAAACTGAATATCACGTTGTTAATTGCAGAAAAGTTCGCTGGGGAGAGGTGCGCCCACATAAGGGGTTTCCGGAACTTAGGGCACACGCTTGGGTATCGAGTTTGAGTCGGTACTAAATAATTGCGGGAAAGTTCAGCAAAACTACCGGCACAGTATCCCAATATCAGACGTGCTGAGCGGGTAGTTCCGAGAGGAGAATATCACATTCAAAATACTTGTCAAGCATTTTTTCAAAAAAAATTAAAATTTCTTTAAAAAAATGCTAAATTTTACATTTTTGGGGACAACAAATCCGCCGGAGTAGGCTCGGTAGTCATCACACAACGGAATCCGGCAGCACGGGTTGTAAGCAGATTTCCCCATTCAATGGAGGTATAAAAACGACCAAGCAAGGTCATGCTATGGCCGGGTTCTATGGCCGAAGTACCGCGCATAAGCTGCACAAGTACATCGCCGAGCGGAGCAAAGGGAGATATCTTCAACCCTTCATACAAAGGTGCAGGCATTTCAAGTTCCACCTCCGGCAAGCCGAAATCCGGCATTCCATTCGTAGCGAGCAGATAAGCGCCGTCATCCGTACGGCCCAGCTCCACACCCACAAGATTATACGGAATTAAATCTCCGGGGGCGCCATGCAAGCCCGAACCGATAAATGATTGGAACTGCACCCCCACCACACCGGGAGCGGACTCAAACATGCGCAAAACAGTCAACACGCACTCAGCCACGGAAACCGGGTCTTCACCGGCTTTCCCCTGCACTGCTACCTGAACATAGGAAGTATGGCTGAGAATACGTTCGGCGACCTCGTCCTTAATCGGCATATCTTTCAAACAATCGCGCAAAACAGAGGGATTCCACGGTTCGCAGTGAGTGCTGATAGTCAGGTTCTCAGGCATGGTCGCAGCAATAACAGCGACATCGGGCAGCTCGCCCTTCACAAACACACGCCCGGTATACGCGGGTTCAGGCACACGGATGCTGCGCCCACGCTTGCCGCCGGCCTCTATCAACATGCGGCGCAGCTCATCGTTCCCTTCGTACCCCACATGAGTTTCATCGCAGGCAAGGTCGAGCGGAGTATTACCGGCTGTAGTCATAACATTCGGATTCGCGCCATATTCGTGCAGCAGGTAGCGCAGCAAATCCGCAGATTCCTTCGGGTTATAATACCAACCGTAAACCACGGCATGCAGCGGGCTTTCGCCGCCCAATTCCTCAAGCTGCTCAGGGGTTAATTTATCGCCGCCAAACTCACGGAGCACTCGAGCGTGCTCCACAGAGCCATGCACAAAACAGTGCATCCACGGCGATTCCGGTTCAACGGTCGGGTTCATACCGGCCTCTAGCATGGCACGCAGCATATCCGGCGACCCATGCTCAATACAAAGCTGCAACAGGGCATCATCATCCTCCTCCAGCGTACGCTGTTGTAAATGAGCGGCCTCTCCCAGCTCCAACAGCACCTTCAAACACTCCGGCTGATTGGCTGTTACCGCCAAGGTCAAATAAGTAGTCAGCACTTCATAATCGTCTTCCACCAACAGGGCACGATGCTTCTCAACCAACGCCCGCAAAGTATCGACATCGCCAAGCTCTATCGCCTTTACAATCTTGCGACTCCCCCCGACAAACTTAAACCAATACCACAAAAAACACAATACAAAAAAAACTGCGGCGAGACCGATTTTCACCAGCAATTTCACCCAAAGCGTATCTTCCATGCCCAACATTCTACCGAAATACTCCCTCCCCTGTCAAGCATTACATGCAGTAACCTTTCAATCGGGCAAAGGCTCCACGATGAAAGTACCATAAAACGGAAGAACAATACTTACCGGTTTCCACAAGCAACAGTTAGAACTTTTTAATTAATATACAACAACGTACACAATTAAGCCTTGCGGGAGGGGGCTCGCGCGCGTATAATCCGGTTCATGCCAACCGTCAACCTGTCACTCGGAGCTCGCTCATACACCGTACATGTGGAAAACAACCTGCTGGATAGTGTGGGCTACCTTACCGGTCGCCTTCGCCTTAGCGGAAAAGCTGCTGTAATAAGCGACAGCAACGTATACCCGCTATACGGTGAAAAGGTGATTCAAAGCTTGGAAGATGCCGGCTATCTCACCTCGCTGCATGTATTTGAAGCCGGCGAACAGAGCAAGAACCTGAGCACAGTCGAGCAAATTGCGAACGAAATGGTAGCTGCGGGACATGATCGCAGCAGTTTTGTAGTGGCACTGGGCGGCGGTGTAGTTGGCGACATGGCCGGTTTTATAGCGTCCATCTACTATCGGGGTATACCCTTTATTCAGATTCCGACCACGGTTATGGCGCAGGTAGACAGCTCCGTAGGCGGAAAAACAGCCGTGGATATTGCAGGCGGCAAAAACCTCATCGGGGCCTTCCACCAACCGGCACTGGTAGTAGCCGACCCCACCACACTACTTAGCCTCCCCCCACGCGTATTGCGTGAAGGCATGGCGGAGATGGTGAAGCACGCCGCCATCCGCAAACCGCAAATGCTGCAAACCCTACACCAACTGGCCGACGAAATCGATTTAGGATTTACCCTCAACACCATCGAACGGCTGCCCTCCATCATTGCCGACAATATCGCCATCAAAGCCCGAATCGTGGAGGAAGACGAACGCGAAACTCGCGGCGTGCGCGCCTACCTGAACTTAGGGCACACCCTCGGTCACGGAATTGAAGCCAGTGTACCCTACGGCGAGCTACTGCACGGCGAAGTAGTAAGCCTCGGTCTGCGCGGTGCCCTGTGGTTGAGCCGCAAGTACTGCGGGTTAAGCGAGCGTGCCGAGCGCGAGGTACTGGATACCCTCGCCGCACTGGAATTACCGCTCACCCTCCCCGAAGGGGTAACAGTTGAGCGTGCGTTGAAGTTCACTGCAAGCGACAAAAAGTTCAGCGGCGGAGCCATACGATTTGTGCTGCTCAAAGCCCCCGGCGAACCCGTACTCTCGGAGGACATCACACCTGAAGACTTGGCCGAAGCCATGCAGTTACTCACAACAAAACCCTGACCTTCTTTCAATCAAATCACATCACCCCCACGGATATAACCAATGACTGATCCCAGAACCACTCAGCTGGCTAAAAGCCTGATATCGCACTCCTGCCGAGTGCAGCCCGGCGAGCATGTACTGCTCGAAATCATCGATGCCCCGGACGAAATCGCCATCGCCCTCATTCGCGCGGTACGCGAGGTCGGCGGTGTACCCCACATTAACTTGCGCCACAGCCGTGTAACCCGCGAAATGCTCGCCGGCGCTACAGATGCCCAATACGAAAGCATAGCCAAACTCGAGCTGGCCGAAATGCAAGGTATGGATGCCTATATTGCCATTCGCGGCGGCTGCAACAGCTTCGAAAATTCATCCGTACCGGCTGAAGCCATGCAACTGGCCATGAAACACATGCGCCCTGTACACAATCAGCGAGTGTGCAAAACCAAGTGGTGTGTGCTGCGCTGGCCCACCCCCAGCATGGCACAAGGTGCCGGCATGAGCACCGAAAGCTTCGAGGATTTCTACTTCCGCTGCTGCCTGGCTGACTACGATGCTCTCAAAGCCGCCATGGACAAACTGGCTGCCCGCATGATGCAGACTGATATCGTGCGCATTGTCGGTCCGGGTACAGACCTGACTTTCAGCATCAAAGGCATGCCGGCAATCCCCTGCGCCGGTGAAATGAACATACCCGATGGCGAGGTATTCACCGCTCCGATTAAAGACAGCGTGAATGGCACTATTCACTACACTGCCCCCACCCTCTTCCAAGGAATTCCCTTCGATGGCATTCGCCTGACTTTCAAAGACGGCAAAATTGTGGAAGCCCACTGCAACGGTAACGACGAAGCGCTCAACAAGATTCTTGATTCAGATGAGGGCGCACGCTACATCGGTGAGTTTGCGCTGGGTGTCAACCCTTACATTCTCAAGCCGATGCGCGACATCCTCTTCGATGAAAAAATCGGCGGTTCCTTCCATTTCACCCCCGGTCAGGCCTACGAAAACTGCGACAACGGCAACCGCTCCCAGGTACACTGGGATATGGTCTGCATACAGCGTGCAGACTATGGCGGCGGCGAAATTTACTTTGACGGCGAGTTAATTCGCAAAGACGGCATCTTCACCGACCCTGAACTGGCCATCCTGAACCCCATAATGGACTGATACCATGAAAGACCCCAGATACCAACAACTCGCTGAGCAAGTCGTAGGCTACGCCGTACGAGTGCAACCCGGTGAACATGTAAACCTGCGCATGCTCGATATCCCCGACTCCATGGTTGTGGAGCTCGTTCGCGCCGTGCGCCGCGCAGGGGGAATTCCCCATGTCGAAATCAGCCATGCAGCCGTAAACCGTGAACTGCAGATGGCCGCAACCGAAGAACAATACGAACTTGAGGGGCGCTATCGCCTGCAACGTGCAGAGGATATGGCCGTCAATATCGTATTCTACGGAGATTACAACAGTTTCGAGAGCGCCGATGTACCTGCCGACCGCATGAAAATCGTCAGCAAGCACATGAAGGCCGCCAGCGATTTGATTGTTAATCAGCGTAAATGGACAGTTCTTGCATGGCCCACCCCAAGCATGGCACAGGCCGCCGGCATGAGCACCGAGGATTTCGAAGATTTCTATTTCCGCTGCTGCTTGGCAGATTACGCCGCTATGAAAGCGGGCATGCAACAGCTCAAAAATATGATGGAAGCCACCGATGAGGTGCGTATCGTAGGCCCGGGAACCGACCTGCGCTTCAGCATAAAGGGCGTGCCCGCAATTATTTGCGCCGGTGACTGCAACATACCGGACGGCGAAGTCTACACAGCCCCCGTGCGCGACAGCATCAACGGCACCATCACCTACAATGCCCCCACCATTTACCACGGCATCCCCTTCGACGGTGTATCTTTCCGATTTGAAAACGGCAAGATTGTGGAGGCGCACTGCAATGGTAACGATGAGGCACTCAACAAAATACTCGATACCGATGAGGGCGCACGCTACATCGGCGAGTTTGCACTGGGTGTCAACCCGCACATTCTCAAGCCCATGCGCGACATTCTCTTCGATGAGAAGATTGCCGGCTCCTTCCACCTGACTCCCGGTCAGTGCTACGATGAAGCACCGAACGGCAATGAGTCCGCCATTCATTGGGATTTGGTTTGCATCCAACGTCCGGAATACGGCGGTGGTGAAATTTACTTTGACGGCAAGCTCATACGCAAAGACGGTGTGTTCACCGCCCCTGAGCTGGCCATGTTCAACGCTGCACAATAAGTACCGACCCCACGCATGCGCACTCCACAGTTTATCCGTCGGTTAACTGACCATGTGATTCGTAACAAATACCGTTACGTTTCACTGGCACTGGCTATCCTGCTCTGCAAATGCACAGCAGAAATTACCGGAAAGCTGTGGGCACATAGCCTAGAGTGCAACACTACCACCTTACCCGCAGAGGCTCTGCCCGGCGCAGGGCCTCTGCGGCTCGCGCTCATTACAGACCTGCACAATAACCCGGAGCAATTCAGCAAGGTGGTAGAGAAGCTGCAAAAGGCAAAACCGGACTTTATTTTTTTCGGCGGTGACCTCGTAACAGCCGACGAACGATTCAAACGAACCCGATGGGCAGTCTCCAACTTCCGCCAACTGGCACAGATTGCCCCCACATTCGCCGTACTTGGTAATCACGACTACGAAAAACAAGAACAAGTCGAGCGCATATTCTCCACTGCCGGGGTCACCCTGCTGCGCAATCAGGCTATCGACCGACAAACACCCTCGGGTGGTACGCTGAGAATCGTTGGCTTGGGCGACTGGAATGAGGGGGATGAAGCCCCCGAGCGCTGTATGTCCCCCACCGGGCAATCCCCTGCCCCTGTATTGGTGCTCTCGCACGACCCCGAAAGCCGCTGGCTGCTACGCGAATATGATTGGCACCTTATGCTCTCGGGGCACAACCACGGGGGCCAGTTGGGTATTCCCTTTACTGGGAGCTACCTGAGTTTACGCTCATCCATGCCGGCGGGGCTATTCGAGTTTGAAGGTGGGCGCCGCGTGCTGGTATCCCGGGGTGTAGGCAGCATTTGGGACATGCGTTTTTTCTGCACCCCTGAGGTCAATATCATTGAGATTCAGCCGGCTTCACCGGCTCAACCGTAGTCCCGCCCTGCTGCGAAGAATCGGTTGAGGGAAAAAGTTCCTCCACCGCCTCCCGCCACATGAACCATGCCATCACCGCATAGACCATGGTGAGAACCACGCCAGTGTAGTTGACTATACGCCCCAAGGCTTTACCATCGACAACTATACCGACAATATAAACAGCTACCGCAGCAATTACCGGTATCGCCAGCAGAGTACCGGAAATCTCGTGATTATTGAACACAAAATTGAGCGCAGCCGGAAATACGCCCAGCAAGGCTGCAGCACCCACAGCATCCCATTTTCCAAATGCATTGTAATCCTCAGGCTCGTCGCTCATACGGCACTGAGTATACTCGTCACTATGGCTTTTGGCAATACTTTTGTTGGCGTAGAGCAAGCATTTGCCGATTTTGTACATATTCCCCTTGACGAGAGGGGGGACTTTGCTTTAGAATGAACGGTGATATGAAAATTCTGATGCCTCTCTCTCGTATTATTTTCACCATACTACTCGTACTCCTTGTTCTGGCATGTCAGAATGCCACTACCGGCTTGCAGGCAGGAGAACTGTGGCAACAACTTCTTGCCCAAGCCGAAATCAACTGGCAAATTCTGGCTTGGACAGCCGGCATAGCCATAGTTCTCAGCCTGATTCGCGCACTCGACATAGCGTGGAATGTTGTATTCAGCCTGCTGACATTTGCGCTCATGGCAGAGTTAATCCTCATAACAGCCGGCATGGAGGTCGCCATTACATCGCCGCTATATGCCACAATCGAAGCAGCCGGCTACACAGATGCCATGAGCCGTTTCCCCGTGTACTGGTGGCTCATACCGACAGTATGGCTTGTTGCCTGCCTGTATTCTCGAAATCAAGTAGCAGTATTCTTAACCGGGGTAGTGTGCTATGCGTTGTGGCTGCTGTTGACTTGGCTTCTTGCTCTCACAATTAATATGTGGCTGGGTATGGGGCGCCCCTCCCCCGAATCGCTGGCAGAACTGTTCCGCAACTACGTATGGCTGCCCTCGGCTATGACCGGTGCATTCCTGTTGGTCTACTCGCTGTTAATGGCGATATTCGAGTCGTTCCTGCGCGGCAAAAAGCCCAATACCACCGCTCCTGCCTAATGTTGCTCAGGTTCACACTGATTTCCCTACTCATGCTCTCGTTCCAAACCGCCTGCAAAGGTGCGCCACCGGAGAAACGAGTTGCTACGGCGCGACAAAACGTAGCGTCAACGCTCGGGGAACACTTCGGTAAACCTGTTTTCTTACGCATTATCAAAGAAGACTACCTACTGGAGCTGCGTGTGCAAAACCCGGACGGCAACTGGCAACTCATCAAAACTTACGATATCGCCGGCATGAGCGGCGATATCGGTCCCAAAACACGCGAGGGAGACAAACAGGCTCCCGAGGGGTTCTACTGGGTGCGCCCAAGTGCCATGAACCCCGCCAGCAAATATCACCTATCCTTCAACATAGGCTACCCGAACTGCTACGACAAGAGCTTAGGACGAACCGGTTCCTACATCATGGTGCACGGCAGTGATGTATCCATTGGCTGTTTTGCCATGACCGACCCGGGAATTGAAGAAATTTACACCCTCGTGAATGAAGCATTCAAGGCCGGGGTAAAATCGGTTCCCGTGCAGGCATACCCCTTCCGCATGACCCGCGAACGCATGGCAAAAGAAGCGCACAGCGAGCACATAGAGTTCTGGCAGCACCTCCTCCCCGGCTGGGAACATACGGAACTATACGGCAGCCCCTACAATGACAGCGATTCTGGCCTCGACTGATTGGCTCCGCCATTCGCCACATGCAGCGCTGTGGATTATATGTGCCATTCTGGTACCCGCCACAGCTTGCTTTATGCTTATCAACGATGAAGAAAACAGGCACGCATGCGTGGCCTATGGCATAGCACTGATTGCCTGTCTTTTATTCTTCATATTGGTGCTCAACACACTGAATCTTTCACTGTCTGATTTAATAAACAACCGCCCCAGGCTATTAGGTTACGGCCGCAGCAAATGGCCACTTAACCTTCTTATACTGATTTGGTTATCGGCAGCTTATTGTCTATCTCGGGGAATACTTCACCTCTTCCACCGCCTGAGCGACAGAAGAGGTGATGATGAAGACGATACGGATACCCCGAACGAATAAGTTATTCAATTTCAATCGTATCCTTAGCGCGGCGCTCGTCTCGCTTACGGGCTTTCTTCTCCTTTGCCTTGGCACGCTTAGCCTCACGAGCCGCCTTACGCTCTTCAGGGGTAAGCTTGTGCTTCAGATTGCCCCACAGGTTGACAAGGGTGGGTGAAAGCTTGCCGTAATCGGTCTCAGGGTCGGCTTTGTGAACCTTCTTAATATAGCCCTTCAATTGGTTGGCCTGAATGGCCTCGCGTCTGGATTGACCAATAAAGAGATTCATTACGGCTTGGCGGTCACGCGCATCGTAGGCCTCATCCTCAAAGACAGCCAGACAGTCTTTCTTCATCTGGGGATAATCGGCCTCGAAATCCGGCTTGAGGAAACCGTCCGGGGTATCGAGCTGCTTGTACATGAACTGCAAGGCATCGAACTTCTCGCGGCGAATACCACCAAGCTTGTCGGTGGGGTCGGCAAGTTCGAGTTGCTGCAAATAATCAGCCGGCTTAGTAATGGGAAGTTTACCCACTTCAACCAGAAGTTTGGCCTTCTCCAAACCTATCAGGCCTTCAGCCTTAGCCATTAGCTCTTGCTGCTTGCGCAAAGCCTGCACATATTTGCGAATGTTGTTCACGCCCTCAGTGCACTCATCATCTGCCCCCAGATAATCAGCTCCCTGGAAGTCGGCATATTTGTTGCCATTCTTATCAAAGAACATGACCGTGGGACACACCGAGAAGGGAGGTGCGGGCATCTTACCGCGAATACGGCCGGCATTTTCCGCCCCCTTAGCATCATTTCGCTCATAGAACGGTACAGCCACCATCACAGCCTCACCGGCAGCCTCCTCCGCAGCAGGAGACTTCCAGAAAGTCTGCAACAACTTCACACTTCGCGCATTCCAGTCAGGGCCATAGCAATAGGCTATCACACCGTCAGAACCGGCTTTTTCCAGCGCTTCGGGGAATGTCTCTGCACGCTGTGCACCCCAGACCATCTGGGCCAACAGCAGAGCCGCCACGGCGAAAAATTTACTTGGCTTTCTTGTTATCATATATCAGAATGGCTTTGAAGTTAATACCCACGAGCTGATCTTCACCGGAGTCAATACGAATGAATTTAGCCATGGGGTGGCTACGTTTAATGCAGACACGCATGCAGGGTTCTTTGGAGCTGTCCGGAAGGTCCGTGAGTTTTTTCCACGTCTGACCATCGGCCGAAATCTCGATACCCCAAGTACGATAAGAAGAACAACCGTTGGTGGGAATGATGACGATACCACCGATTCGGGTCTTCTTGGGCAGCTCAACGGTAACCGTTTGGTGCTTACCGAAGGCGGAATAAATGTGCCCGCCCTTCTCCGTCAGAGCCGCAGCATGGTGTATGATGCTGCTCTGGTCATCGTTGTACTTACTGAGAGTAACCAGACCGCCGGCCGATACCAAGTTGCCACCGGTGGGCTCAAACTCGGGCATCTTCTTGCCGCTATCCATATAATCCGCACTCCAGAGATTAGCCAGCTCAACATCACCGATTTCCTCTGCACCGCGAATCACACCGCAGCTCATCAAATCCTTCGAATCGGGATTTGCCTTAATGGCCTCCTCCACCATGGTGAGCAGTTTCTTATAGAAAACCTTACCCTCGCCATGAGCCGTTTTCACAGCCCAAGCAATCATCTGACAAAACTCCGGGTGCAGCGCCACGTTGTCCACGAGTATCTGCATAAAGCGCTCCTTGTGAATACGCGCTTTACCAAGAGACTGGTACTGCATATCCAACAGAAGGTGGAATTCCCACTGAGCCTTCTCATTGATGTTGATGTTCTTAAAGTAGGCCTCAAACGCCGCCAATTTCTGCTTGGGCGAGCGCAGGGTCTTCAACATGGTCGGGTAAATACGCTCCAACAGGAACTTGGAGCACATTTCCGGGTGCTCCGGAGTAATGGATGTACACACAAACTCATTCACACCCAGCCATTTGCGCGGACGTTTACCAAGCGAACGAGCTGCTGTATCCATGTAGAAGTCCCACACGGGACGATACAGCGGCTGCATTTGCACGGAAAGCTCAAAGAGTTTCAGTGCATTGATGGGGTTATTGTACGACCCGAGCATGGTAGCAAGGGTGCAAACCATCTGAGCATCTCGGGTTATACTTCCCTGCTGGTACATAGCAGTCTGCATTTGCAGAGCGCTCCATGTATGTTCGCCCCAAGTGGACCAGTGAGGGTGGCGATCTTCCGAAAGCGAGTTAGCACCATGCCACTTACCGTCAAAATAAACGGCGTACGCACAGTGACCGGGCTCACCCATGGTGAAAGCCGGCACGCCGTTAGCACAGGCAGCAGAAGTTCCGAAGTGAGACAAACCACCACACACAGCACCTACATCGCGTGTTTCCTTAGCAAAGTTGTCCGGGTACAGCACATCGAAGGGTTGGTAATACCACTGCGAGAAAATCGAGTCACCGTACACATTGGTGGGCAGATAGGGTACCTGATATGCCATGCCGGTATAGGCACGAGCGGGTGCAGCGCAGTTATCTCGCAGCCAACGCATGGTACCGGCGGAGCCGAATGCACTGTTCCCCTTCCAGCCGCAACAATAGCGCATAAGCCAGGTGGGCAGCTGCGAGAAGTAACCATTCAGGCGTTCTTCGTCGATACTCTCCGCGAAATACAGGTAACGCTCGCGCCCTGCACGGTAAATATCCGTTTTGCTCTTACCCTTCTTGCCGGGCAGGTTGGGCATGATGTAGCCCAAATCCTTCAGACTGTCAAGCTCCTCCTTCGTGAGTTCTTTATCCTCGCCATACCAACCGTTGCGCACAAACTCCGATGCAATCACACCGGCCACGCGGCGCTTCAGTCCGGCGGTGCTCGGCTTATCTCCGCCGTCCACCAATATCTCCTCATCCATCTTCGGGTCCACTTGGCGGAAATGCGCCAGCATACCCAGCGCGACCTCGGCCCGAGTCAGCTCCGTATCGTATACAAAATCCGCAACCCATTGCAAATCGTTCAACAATGGTGACAACGACTCACAAGCCTTGCGGTCTTTCATGAGTTTGGACAAATCATCAAGATTGCAGCGATTGAGCAGCTCCCACTGCGCCAGCATAAGGCGCACCTCCGGGTCCTCCAAGAATTTTTCTACACTATCCTGGTCTACCCCTTTCAAGCGAGAGCGCAAGCGACCGGCCAAACGGCGCTTAAGGATTTTGGGCTGTTTCCATACGGCCGGGCTCATCTTGGCCTTGAATGCGGGCTCGCGCACGGGGCGCATACCGTCATCTTCTCCCTGCCCTTGCCCCTTGCGGCGATACTTGGCAATCTTTTCGGGAGTGACATTCTCACCCTCAGGATCGTCATCTTCTACAATATCTTCTTCCTCACCATCCTTGAAAGAATCGGGGTCTTCAGCATCGGCAAAACGATCCAAGCCGTCATCAGGCTCACCGGACCAGTCAAAGTCCGTCTTCTCCGGTTCTTCCTTAGTTTCAACCTCAGTAGTTTGCTGCGGTTTAGCAGGAGCAACCTCTTTCGGCTTAGTGGGTTTGGCTGTTACTTTCTCATCCGGGCCGAACATAGGCAACAAGGCCGGAGCAGCTATATAACCACCGACCATGCCGAGAGCAAGCATGATGAGATATGTGTATCTGGGCTTCATTTCCCCTATTAATTAGCAGATTCCAATCAACATGTCAAGAAAGATGATAGTGAAAAACACTATCTCTCACTCACGAGTATACTAACTGCTTCCACTCGCAAAAAACAAATATTTAAAAATTGAATAAAATTCTCCAAAAAGATTGAAATCCGTGCAATTAAGTGATAACATGTAAGCGGAACTGAACAAAGCCATGCCTTACAAAATAACTTTTGACACAACTTTCCACAAAACAAGCATTTTTGCCGTAGCCGCATCTGTTATATTTACCGCGTCGGCGTTTTTCCTGCCCGAAAGCTTCGGCAACAAAAATTCCCCGATTGAGTACGCCCAGCTGGTTCTACTGCTGATTTGCTGTTACTATACGTTTACGGCCAACAACAGGCGTGCACTTTTCACGCTGTTCGGTTTTGTATTCTTTTTCCTGTTCCTGCGTGAAATCAACTATGGGCGCACTCTGTGGTTCATGGCAGACCCGAACGACCCCAACGAGTTCCGCAAATGGAAAGATATACCATACGGCTGGTTGGCTCACCCGCTGGTGGGGATTTACTTGGCCGTACTGCTGCTGGTGTTTGTATGCCGCAAGATGTGGCGAGATGTGCTCGAACTGTTGAGCAGCACTCGCTTGCCCCAGTGGGAGCTATTGCTGGTGGTGTTACTGGCCATAAGCGCACAGCTGGTTGAGCACCTGGGCCACTACTGCCAGCTCGAGGAATCCTTGGAACTGGGATTCTACACCTGCGTGACAACGCTGACCTGGCGCTACTGTCGCGACAAATGCCCCCCGACATCTGCCTGTCACGATTAAAGGCATTTGACACCACCCGCCCGGCTGTGGTAGAATAGGCGGCGATGGAGACTCTCTACATACTCGATGGCATGGCGCTGATGTATCGCGCCTTCTACGCATTCATCAACGCCCCCATGCGCACCTCAGCCGGGCTGAATACCTCAGCCATGTTCGGGTTTACGAACACGGTGCTCTCCCTCATCGAAAAGGAGTCCCCTACCCACATCGTTGCCTGCCTCGACCCCTCGGGGCCGACTTTCCGCCACGAGCAGTTCCCGGAATACAAGGCTAACCGACAAGCCATGCCACAGGAACTGCGCGATTCTATACCGTGGATTATCAGTATATTGGAGGCCATGCGCATACCCGTAGTGCGTGTGCCGGGATACGAGGCAGATGACCTCATCGGCACCTTCACCCGACTGGCAGAAGAGCGCGGCAACATGCACGCCTACATGGTATCCCTCGACAAGGATTTAGGGCAGTTGCTCTCCCCCACTTGTTCATTCCACAAACCGGGTAAGAAAGGCGCGGATTTCGAGGTGATAGACCAAGCTGCTTTCTTGGCCGAATGGGGTATAGAAGAACCTCGACAAATTATTGATATTCTAGCCCTCATGGGCGATGCCAGTGACAACATACCGGGTGTTCCCGGTGTAGGCGCCGTAACAGCTCGCAAGCTGATAGCCCAGTTCGGGAGCGTGCAAAACATGCTCGAACACACTGCAGATATCAAGGGCAAGATGCGTGAAAAGATTGAAAACAATGCCGAAAACGCGCGTCTATCATACGACTTGGCCACAATCCGCCGAGATGCCCCGCTCCCCATTTCCATAACCGATTGCGCACGTGTGGGCTACGATATCCCGGCACTGCGTGCCATTTTTGCACAGCTGGAATTTCGCGGGCTGGATAAGCGCTTGGGCATAACAGCACCCGAAGGGGATTTGTTCGCTGCTGCCGCACCAACCGCTACAGCAACGGATGGAATTCAGCAGCTTGAGCTCTTCGCCGCTGCGCCTGAGCTCTCAGACATCAACTCTTACCCACACAGTTACAAACTCGTACGCACAGCAGACGAGCAGGCTGCACTGGCAGCCGAGCTTGCAGCAGCACCGCGCTGGGCTTTCGACACCGAAACCACGGGGCTCGACCCGCTGCAGGACCGCATGCTCGGCATGTCGTTCTGCCTACGCCCCGGCGAAGCATACTATGTGCCGGTAGACGATGGCCGCTGTCCGTCAGTATTTCATGAAGCCTTTGCCGGCAATGCTGAAAAAGTGGGGCTGAATTTAAAGTTTGATATACAGGTACTGCACACAGCCGGGGCAGAGGTCGCCGGTCCCTTCTTCGATGCCATGCTCGCCCATGCAGCACTATACCCCGAACTGCGCCACAATATGGACGACATGGCGGAGGCTCTGCTCAACTACCGCACCGTGCGCCTCAGCGATATTGCAGGCAAGGATTTCGACACCGCAGCCGTACCGGTCGAACAAATGGCTGATTATGCGGCAGAGGATGCTGATGTCACCCTGCGCTTGGCTGATATACTGGCACCGGAACTGGAAAAAGCCGGGCAAATATCGCTGATGCGCGATATCGAGTTCCCGCTGGTTCCCGTACTGGCAGCCATTGAGCAAGAAGGCATGAGAGTGGAGACAAAACAACTGGCCGAAGCCTCTGCAGAACTGGGCGAGCAGATTACTGCCATTGCCACACGCATAGATGAAATGGTAGGCCGCCCCATCAATCTGAACTCACCTCGCCAGCTCGGCGATTTGCTCTTCGGCGAACTTAAACTACTCGCAAAACCCAAGAAAACCAAAACCGGCCAATACGTCACCGATGAGGAAACCCTGCGCAAACTGGCACCCACCAGCCCGTTGGTGAGCGATATTCTTGAGTACCGCGAACTCAGCAAACTGAAGGGAACCTATCTGGACGCTCTCCCCCGCTACATATCCCCTGCCGATGGCCGCATCCATGCCTCCCTGCAACAAATGGTGACAGCAACCGGGCGCTTGGCCTGCCAAAATCCCAACCTGCAAAACATCCCGGTGCGCTCCGATGCAGGCAAACTCATTCGCCGTGCCTTTGTTGCCCGAAACGAAGAATTCACCATACTATCCGCTGACTACTCGCAGGTTGAGCTGCGACTCATGGCAGCCCTCTCGGCAGACCCGGCCATGATTGCCGCCTTCACCGAAGGTCGCGATATTCATGCCGAAACAGCAGCTCGCATATACGGTGTTGCTCGTGAGGATGTTACCCCCGCTATGCGCCGAGCTGCCAAGACAGTAAACTTCGGTATTATATACGGTATATCAGCCTTCGGTCTGTCGCAGCGCCTCGACTGCCCGAGGGCAGAGGCCGCAGCCCTCATTGAGAGCTACTTCACGCAGTTCCCGGGCGTGAAGTCCTGCATGGATAAGCTGATAGAAACCGCTCGCGAGCGCGGCTACGCAGAAACCCTTTGCGGCCGCCGTCGAAACCTGCCGGACCTGAATGCCTCAAACTTCAACCTGCGAGCGGCTGCCGAGCGAAATGCAATCAATACCCCCATTCAGGGCAGTGCCGCCGATATGATAAAAATCGCCATGGTGCGCGTGCAAGAGCTACTGCGCGGGCAGCGCACACGCCTTATCATGCAAATTCACGACGAACTGCTCTTTGACCTCCACCGCGATGAATTTGACCTCATCCCCCAAATCGTCGCCACCATGCAGTCAGCCCTCCCCCTGCCCCATGGCGTCCCCCTCGAGGTAGAGGCAAACCATGCCGGCAATTGGCTGGAAGCACATTAAAACAGGATTACTTTTATATTATAATTATCAACCCGAATTAAATTCAACAAAATGATAACTTTAGTCGGCCTTGGATATGATATTCACCGCTTTTCGGAAGAGCCACGCGCCCTGTGGCTCGGCGGTGTAAAGGTACACGAAACGAAAGGCCTCGCCGGCCACAGCGATGCCGACGTACTTTGCCACGCACTGGCAGACGCCATACTCGGAGCCATCGGCGAACCGGATATCGGTTACTGGTTTCCGCCGGGTGATGACAGCTGCCTGAATATATGCTCGCTTCGTATCGTTGAAAAAGCAGTGGAACTACTGCACGCACAGGGCGGCCGCGTAGTAAATGCCGACTGCGCCCTAATTGCAGAGGCGCCAAAAATCATGCCCTTCGTAGCACAAATGAAAGAAACACTCGCGCCGATACTTGGAGTAGCACCTCGCCGCGTGGGTGTGAAAGCCACAACCAACGAGAAACTTGGCGCGCTCGGTCGACGTGAAGGTATGGCCGCCTTCGCAACCGTAGCCGTACAACTGCCGGAGTAATCGTTATGGACAGCAATCTCGAACTGGCCGCATTTGCCGCCGTAAAAAATCTTCAGGCTGCCGGACTTACTGTAGCCACTGCCGAAAGTTGCACGGGCGGGCTCATTGCTGCGGCCATTACCGGCGTGCCGGGGGCATCCGCCATTTTTAAATACGGTTGGGTTACCTACTGCAACGAAGCAAAAATCAGCGAACTGAATGTGCTGCCGTCCCTCATCGATGAACATGGCGTTGTAAGTGAACCCGTGGTCGCCGCCATGGCTGCCGGAGCCATGCGGAGAGCCGGAGCGGAATTGGCCATCGCCGTCTCGGGCAATGCCGGCCCGACTGCAGCCGAAGGCGAACCGCCGGTCGGAACCGTCTGCTTGGCCATCGCCCGCAGAGGAGCGGCCCGCCCGGTTCACACGGAAACCATTTTCTTGCCCGGCATGCCGCGAAACGCCCTGCGCACCTACGTCGCAACAAAAGTGCTCGCGCTACTGGCCGGCGCAACACAGTAAAGAGAATTCAGCAATTCCCCCTCAAAAAGAGGGAATTAAACATCAGCGCGGCAAAAGCTCGGCGAGGTCACCTCGATAACCGGGCAGCGTGCGCAGTGTCTCAAGCAACCACTGCCCGAACACCAGACCGCAGCGCTTGCACTCATCTACGAAAGTATACAAAACCGCCGAGAGCTCCCCTTCCCCGGGAGCAGCAATGAACAGCGGTTCGCGTGGCACCGGAGGTCGCTCCGTTATCTCTGCCCCATCAGGCAAAATGACGGAGAGTTCTTCCATCCAGCAATAATACACCTGCCCGGTAACTATCGAACGAGTAGCCCGCATGTGACCGATGGGACGCTTGTCGCGAATGTCGCTCGTGGGCGCCAGGTACACCTGCAATTCACCATTCTTTGTTAATTGCTGCATGAACAAACGATACAGCGGTTCAAGAGCAGACGCCACGCGCTGCAACCAGCTGCTCAACATCGTTTCATCCACTCCAACCAAACCGTGATCCGAAAAAAACTTCAACTGGCGATACAGCGGCAGACACTCCACAAACTTATTGCACACCGCGTGCACAAGCAAGCTATCGCCTACTGCCGAATTCCCCAATACGCCGGCCGGTAATCGGCAGGCGACATAGTAGGATTTTTCGCCGGCATCGCGTCGCAAAAATCGCGGGTGCTGATAGCGAGTCAGCACAAAATGACCACCATCAAACTCAAGCCGTTCACTCACATCTTCGCCTTCATCCGTGGGCAGCTCATCGTACTCTATCATCTTTTTCTGCACCTCCGTTGGCACTAACTTACAGGCTCGGCGAATGCCACTAATAAGCTTCAACCCATCACCCAAACGACAAGGAGAACCACTCAACTTCCCTTGTCGACCTTGCTTAATAGTGCGTGCGCGACGGCTCATTCTCGCCGTCGCTGCCGCTTGAAGCGCCTCCTCTCGGGCTTCCTGCAGCGCCGCAACCTCACTTTCGGTGAACGGAAGCGTCATCTGCACCTGTTCGCTATCTTGCACGGCACATACCCTACTACCAATTTTCGCTTTTGTCAAGCTTGAACAAGCTCACCCACAGACCACACACTATTACAGACTCAAAACACCCCTTTTCAAGGCGTTGATAAAGTCACTTTTATCTTTTTAATGCCATTTTTACCTCATTTTAACCCATTTTGGGCATTTTTTCGCATTTTTTACCAACAAATACTCGAAAGTTCAAGCGCATTTTCCTCATTCACTATCGCGATTTTATAGCATTTGATACATGGTATAACCCACTTTACTATAGGGTTTTTGGAATTTTTTAACGACTTTCCGACTATCACGAGAGCTATTTCAAGCTCCTTTTCGAGTCCGAAAGTCGTAAACTTCTTTTACCAACAGACTTCCGTCAAAAAATCACACTTTTGCAGTGGGCAATGACTAAACAAGGCCATTTTTTTAGAAAATCGCGAGAGCTTCGGCTCTCGCAAGAAGGGCAATTTCTTATTTCTTCAACTCTCTTTTTGGGGACTACTCTGAAAAAACGAGGAGCTATGACGCCCAAAATAACATTTTTGTCTTAGGCGATTTTCGCAAATTTTCCATCCATTTTCCAAAATTCAACACGACAGGGCATCAGCCCTCCCCTGCTCCGACATGCTTTTTCTTGTTTTTTATGTGTAAAAATGCCGATTTTTCTATAAATTTCACCCTCGCGAGGCTCGTCTATAGGTGATTAGATGTAGGGGTGAATTAAATAATACATGCAGTATTCCTATAGCCGTACAGGTATATAAAAGCCACTTCTTTCTCTATTTTTCACAAAAAACGCGCCATTTATTCCTACCTCCCATAGAGGTTTTAACTTCTGCCGTCTTTCTCTCGACTGCTTCATTCCCCCAAATTCCGACAATGCAGAAAAATTGCTTCCGTCAATGGCTCTCCGAACATTTCAATTCTTTTGTTAATTATATGATATTTTATTCTATTATTTATATTTTTCGTATTATATTTTTCCATTGTTTTATTTTTATGTATTCAAAAAAACGAGCAGATTATTTATATTATTTTTTTTCACACATTACGAACAACAGAAATGAGTTTTTTCTTTTCCTGATTGAAATATGCGCGGAAGCCTGATATAATACTCGCACATGGTGCAACAGATAGCAGATGTACACGAGGTATTGCGTACGGTGTTCGGCTTCGAGGAGCTGCGCGCCGGGCAGGATTCCATCGTGAACGCCATCATGGCCGGGAACGACGCTTTAGCCATCATGCCCACCGGTGGCGGCAAATCCCTATGCTACCAGCTACCGGCACTCTGCCGCTCCGGGCTGACCGTGGTAGTCAGTCCGCTCATTGCCCTCATGAAAGACCAGGTGGATGCCTTGCAGGCGCGCGGCGTGCAAGCAGCGGCCGTGAACTCATCTCTGGGCACCGAGGAATACCGGCAGGTAATGTCAGCCCTGCGCAGCGGCGAGCTCCGCATCATATACGTTGCCCCTGAGCGATTCGGGCAAGAAGGATTCATGAACCTGCTTAAAAGTTTGCAGGTAAGCCTATTGGCAATAGATGAAGCCCACTGCCTAAGCCAGTGGGGACACGATTTCCGCCCCGACTATCTGCGACTGGGGCGCGTACGGCAGGAACTGGGTTGCCCGCAAACCGTAGCTCTGACAGCAACGGCGACCGAAGCCGTGCGGCAGGATATTCTCGACACGCTACAACTCAACAACCCGTCTGTCATCATCAGTGGTTTCGGGCGCGACAATCTCGACTTTGCCATCACTCATTGCGAAAATCGGCAGGCAAAATTCGAGCGCATTCGTCAGGTGATTGCCAAGTGGAAGAAGGGCATTATTTATTGCTCTACGCGCAAAAACGTCATGACCGTATTTGAGCAGATAAGCGACTGCGGAGCCAATGCCGTAGCCTACCACGCCGGCATGACGGATGACGAGCGAGATTTCTCCCAAAACGCCTTCATTTCCGGTCGAGCGGATGTCGTTGTTGCCACGAATGCCTTTGGCATGGGCATAGACCGCGCCGACGTACGTTTTGTGCTCCATTTCGAGATTCCGGGCAGTATCGAAGCATATTACCAGGAAGCCGGGCGTGCCGGGCGAGATGGCGAGCTTTCCACCTGCGAGCTGCTCTTCAACCACGCTGATTTAAAAACTCAGGAGTTCTTTTTTGAAGGCAGCAACCCCTCTGTCCAAACCATACGCAGCGTTTACAATCTGCTGCGTTCCCGTTGCAACAGCGCGGGGGAAATTCAAATGACTGTGGACAACATGAGCGAAGAGCTCGGCAAGGATGTGAACCCCATGGCAGTGGGCACTTCCTTGGCTGCGCTCATCCATGCAGGAGCCATCACCCGCACCGATGTACCGGGCAGCAACACCAAGCTCACACGCCTTACCAACCCCGCTACGCCCTTCGCAGCTTTACCTATCGATACGAATGCAATCGAGGAAAAAGCAAGCCGCGATCACAAGAAAATTGAAGCCATTACCCGCTACGCCTATTCCACGGGCTGTCGTCAACGCTGGATTCTCGATTACTTTGGCGAAGCTACTGACGGAGACTGCGGACACTGCGACACCTGCAATGCCGATGAACCCGGTGACATAGAAGACATTGACGGAGAAGATTTAGTCATCGTCCGCAAAGCTTTGGCCGGGGTTGCTCGCGCCAGTCGTCGCCTGCCCGATGGCAGCTGGCAAGGTATATTCGGTCGCGCTAAAGTTACTGATATGCTGCGCGGCTCGCAGCGAGCCGGCCTCCCCCCGCAACTCACCCGCCTAAGCACCTACGGCCTGCTCTCAAACCTTACCAATGCCAAGCTGCGAGCGCTCTTCCGCGCCCTGCAAGAAAGTGGCCTCATCTGCACCAGCGGGGGAGAAATGCCCCTCATCACCCTCACTCCCAAGGGTGAAGAAGTCATGAAAGAGAAGACGCCCGCGCGCATGTCACGCCGAATCTGGAGCACCTCGGCCATCAAACAACTCCGAGTCTCCACCCTCAAGCGCCGCTCCGAAAAAGTAATCGAGACCATGCAGCTCGGCCGCATGGACAAGGCGCTCTACGAGCACCTCTCCGAACTGCGCCGTGACCTCGCAGCTGAATACCGCATGCCCGTCTTCCGCGTGCTCAACACCGAAACCATGCGCGCTATGGCTACGGTTAAACCCACCACCATCGAGGCGGCCTCGCGCCTCAAAGGCGTCGGCCCCTGGGCAAAACAACACGTCCTGCGCGCCTTCGTGGAGCTGATTCAGGATTACGAGGAGGCGTGAGTTTTTCAAGCACCTGAGCGGAGTTCTGCCTCTAAATGCTCCCGCCAGTTCTTAGCTTCATCCACCCGCCCCTGCTCCTCGAGCATATCGGCCAGCAAGCCCATGGCTTCCCAATCTCCCAGCTCTGCCGCCTCGCGATAATATTCCATCGCCATCGTCGCATCCGGCTCCACCTCCTCATTCCCCCAGCGATACGCATCACCCATCACCAACAGGGTGTGGATGTCATCTTCCAGCACAGAAAGAAAGTCCCGAAAATCGTTCATAGGGATATGAATACTATCTGTTGATTCCATACCCTCCAGTGTATACTAACTGGATCTCGCAAGCAAGAAATTAGTTTAATTGCACACTATAATGTGCATAAACACTTTTTCAACTATATAATCTTCAACTATTGAGCATTGAACATTTAGATACGACCGCTCATTACATACATATTTCTCGACATTGGAGCCAGACCACCTATGAACATACCGATGTACGTAGCTCATATGAAAGAGCTAACAGTTAATACTAAAGAACATTCTATACTAATCGAACTACTGAAAAACGTTCTTCTTAATTATATACGTTTAATTTTCCCTATTAGCCCACGCCATAATATGCGCAGGAAGTGGGTAAGTAAGTCGCCAGCGAATACTCATTGGTTTACTACCTGAATGTCGCACGTAAGTAGCAGGCCCGATAAACACATACGGAGCAGATATACCATCAGCTGTTTGCTTACGCTCTCGAATGAAAAGCATGATGGTATAACCCAGCTTTTCTTGATTGATATAGCTTTGTCCAACTGAGCTATATGGCGTAGTACCAGATTGGCTTTGCCAATGAAACAAGGTAGGGGAAATCGCATAATCTTCATACATTGTCGTTGGAGAGAAATCATCCTCACTCTTATTAATGTCTGCGAAGAATACGTGTAATTTTCTTTCCTTCAAATGCAATACTCCTTCTCGTGAAGGATATGGAGCTTCAAAACTACCAAGACCGAGAGCTAGGAGTATTTGGTCTCGCGTGTAGCTAGCATGCAATTTTAGATTACCTGTTGTAGAAAAAGTTCTACCTCCATATTGACAGCGATGTTGCTGTTGCCACTTGATAATTTGAGACAACTCATGAACTAAGGCCGAGTGCTGTAATGTAAAGTCATGTAATTTTCTTACATTATCAGCCGGTCTCTTCTCTCCCCAGAGAACTTTGTATACACTACTAAGTGTCGATTCATCGTAAACATTGGGCTTATTCAACAAATCAGAAAAACGACTCAACAAATCACTGTCGGTTTGAAGAAGCAATCGACAAATACCGCTACGAATGTTCTTCTCGAACTTATTGAGTTCATCATCTATTGCACCATACGTAACTAAGCTTTCTTGAATAGCAGAAGGAAGTATTTTACTATATATAGACTCAGGCGAATCTACGCCAAATATCTCCATAATTTCGGCGAGCGTAAGCCATCGATTATCCACCATGTGCAGACGAAGCTCGGCTTCCATTTTTCTCCGAGTCATGGAGCTAATGATATCCTTGATATTGGCAAGTATATGTTTTTGTGCAACTTCTTCCAAATGAATTGAACACCCGATAGGAAGAAGCGAAAACCCGTATTTAACTTGCTTCTCTATTGCTTTCAAGCTGGAGTTAGCACACAAAGCTCGGTAACGTTGAGCATAATTAAACTTCTTATGTTGTTGAGCTATGAAATCAAAGACAACCAAGCATTCCTTATCATCAGCACGTCGCAAACCTCGACCAAGTTGTTGCAAAAATACGGTTAGACTTTCAGTCGGACGAAGAAAGAGCACAGTATCCACGTTAGGAATATCGACACCTTCATTGTACATATCCACCGTAAAGATGATATTAACGTCCCCATTTTTCAGCTTAGCTTGTGCAGAATCTCGTTCCTCTGGTAAACTATGCGACGTGAGTGCAATTGCTTTTACACCATGAGAATTACAGAATCGAGCCATAAACTCCGCATGATTGATATTTACACAGAATCCTAGACATTTAATACGATGAATATTATCGAGACGTCTATTCATTTGTTCCAGAACCCACGCTGCACGAGACTCATTAAACTCAAGCATCTCTGCGAGCGCTCGTTCATCGTACTTGCCTGAGTTCCATTTCAAGGTAGAAAAGTCAACATTGGGAGAGTCAGAAATACCATAGTAGACAAATGGACTCAGTAGCGTACGCTCTATAGCATCACCCAACCGGATTTCATGAGTATAACAACCACCGAAAAGATGACGAATATCGTTACCATCCATTCGTTCTGGAGTAGCTGTAAGCCCCAGAAGACTTTCTGGCTCTATGCGGTCCAACGATTCCTTATAGCTATTAGCGCTTCCGTGATGAGCCTCATCTACGACAACGTATTTAAAGTGTGACGGATCATATAAATGCTTATACTTCTGCCACGACTGAATTGTACAGAACCAGTGACTATGATTTGTAGGCCGATTTGAACCATCAACAATGCAACCCAAGCTCCCGTTTTTAGATACTTGGCGAAATGCGGTTTGCGCTTGCTCTAAGATTTCTTTTCGATGAGCAAGGAAAAGCAAGTTTGCATTAGGATGAGTTTTACAAAATCTCTGGTAATCAAAAGCAGCAATCATGGTTTTCCCCGTTCCAGTAGCAGCAACAATAAGATGTTTATTCTTTCCACCTTGTCGCTCACGTTCAATATCCTCTAACGCCTCCTCCTGATAACGGAATGGACGTAAATCAAAAAAAGTAAAGTTTGAGTTTGCAGTCGGTTCTTTTCGCTCACAATCAAGTGCTTGTTTTAAACGCTCGAGGTGCTCTATAGAAGAGCAGAGTTCAAAGGAACGAGCATCTTCCCAGTGAGATTCAAAGGAGGCTATCGCAGCTTCCCACAGATGAGCCAATTCTCTCTGACTTATTTTCACGTTCCACTCTAGCCCATTATCCATAGCAACTTTTGAAATATTGGACGAGCCGATATAAGCGGAACCAAAACCGGTATTGCGATGGAAAATATATGTTTTGGCATGAAGTCGCGTATTTTTGGTATCATAGGATACACGGACTTCAGTGTTCGGTAGATTTTGCAACCACTCAATAGCCTTTGCTTCGGTCACTCCCATATAAGTCGTGGTCGCAATTCTCAAACAGGGTTCAGAATCATTGCGATGTTTCTTCGTAAACTCCTCAAGGGCCGACATGAGCGGAACAAGCCCTGTCATACGAATGAAAGAAACCATCCATTCAGCCCTGTCGCATGTGGCAAGCTCCTTCTTGATTTGTTCACCCAATTTTGGAGTACGAGCGGCCCCCGTCAACAGAGAAGAAATCGCTAAAGGTGTATCTGGCAAGTTAATATGCCCCTCCTGCACGTATGAGGGTAGGATTCCTTGCAACTTATGACCGGTAGTAGGAATAATACGTTGGCTCAAGAATTCAGTAAAGCCAGGAGAAGTGAGCAAAACGCGGAGCGTTTCATACATATTTTTGGCTTGTAACTTTTCGTCATGCAGCTTCAAGTATTCCAACACCTCTGCCGCAACATGTGTAGGAAACTCATGCCAAAACAATTCTTTACTTAATGGCTCAGTTGAAATATGCTGACCTTGGATACCCTCGCATTTCTTTACAAGCTCTTGCGTAAAAAAAAGATCGTAAAATCCTAACTGCATAAGGCACTTATAACATATATTCGCCTTAAGATCAAATAAAATCTACTTTCTATAATACAGACAAAGCCATAGAAACGAAACACGTTATGTATACAGCTTTTTGAAAAAACTCCGGCTCGTTCTCTTTGGAGAACGAGCCGGATAAACCACAATAACAAACCAAGAAAAAAAAGATAAAACGGCGGGCAGCTAGCCCGGAGTTAGCGCTTACCGAGGCGCTCGAGCTGGGCTACGGCGTCTGCATGGCCGGTAGCGGCGGCGAGTTCGAGGAAACGCACGGCCTTTCTACGGACGAGGGAATGGATGGAGGAGTCGATGGAAAGGAGGTAGCAGGCGTAGTCGTAGTGATGCTCAGCACTGGGATAACCGGAAACGAGGGTGCGATAGAGAGAGTCGAGCTCGGCGCGGTCGTCTTCGGTATTGCGCTTAAGGAGCAGCGAAATGAGCGTGCAAAGGGGCTGCTCAAGGTCGTAGACATTTACAACTTCATGCAGCCAGTTGATAGCGCGGTCATTGTCGCCAACGGAAAGATAATAGTCGGCCAGAGCGCAGAGAGACTCCGGGTCTTCCAGCTCAGCGGCCTTCTGCCAACAGGCGACAGCCGTCTGCAAATCCTGAGGACAACCGTCAGTCCCCTGAGCGTGAGCCTTGGCACAGGCACGCAGTTTGTCTATAAGCTCATTGTATGCGGCGATGTAAGCATCATCGTCATCGTAGAGAGAATAATCTATTTCGGTAGCAAGAAGAGAGGTGGCATCCATGTTGTAGAGTCTACTATATATTTCGGGAAACGTAAAGAAAAAAGTACAAAATCGGGCACAGGATTTTGTGGCAGTTGTACAAAAAAACATACATCTATACAGTAACAGCACGTCATTCGAATGCCACATGCAGTTTTTTTTTCGGCTTTACTCCTTGTGTTAGGCAATGGTAAGGGATAGAAAAATCCCTGCACCTCAAGCGAGGCGCAGGGATTGTATGCAAAAAGCACTTTCAACGGGCTATCAGCCCTGCTGCTCAGCGAGAGTATCGCAGGTGCAGCAGAAGTTGCGGTCGCCCCATGCGTTCTCCACACGGGAGCAAGACGGCCAGAACTTGTGGAGTCGCTGGCAGGCAGCGGGATAGGCGGCCTGAGCGCGGGTGTAGGCGTGGTTCCACTCGTCGGCGGTCACAGCCAGTGCGGTGTGGGGAGCATTCACCATCACGTTGTCATCGGCGGGTACGGTGCCATTGGCCACAGCCTCCATCTCTGCGTGAATACCAATCATGGCATCGATGAAACGATCGAGCTCGTACTTGCTCTCGGACTCCGTGGGTTCTACCATCAGCGTGTCGTGCACCGGGAAGCTCATGGTGGGGGCGAGGAAGCCGTAGTCCATAAGACGCTTAGCCATGTCATCCACCGAGAGGTGGCTCTTGCGGAGCATGATAGTGGTGTCGAGAATACACTCGTGAGCCACCAAGCCGTTGGCACCGGAGTAGAGGGTCGGGAAGTAATTCTCGAGACGCTTGGCGATGTAGTTAGCGTTCAGGATTGCCATCTGAGAGGCCTTCTTGAGCCCTTCGAAGCCCATCATAGCAAGGTACATCCAAGTGATGGGGCAGATAGCGGCAGAGCCGTACTCAGCGGAAGATACAGCGGAGTGAGCCTGACTGTCATCGCAAATGTGCCCCGGCAGGTAGGGGGTAAGGTGCTCAGCACAGCAGATGGGGCCTACACCGGGACCACCGCCGCCGTGGGGCATGGCAAAGGTCTTGTGCAGGTTCAGGTGGCAGACGTCAGCACCAATGGTGCCGGGGTTTGTCAGACCACACTGAGCGTTCATGTTAGCGCCGTCCATGTACACCTGACCGCCGTTCTCGTGAATGATGCGGCAGAGGTCAGCCACGCCGCTTTCGTACACGCCGTGAGTGGAGGGATAGGTCACCATGAGAGCCGCGAGGTTGTCGCGGTACTTCTCAGCCTGAGCCTTCAAATCAGCGGCATCGATATTACCGAGCTCGTCGCACTTCACGGGTACACAGGTGAAGCCGGCCATCGCGGCGGAGGCGGGGTTGGTACCGTGAGCGGAGTTCGGGATAAGGCACACGTTGCGGTGCCCCTCACCCTGAGCCACCTGATAGCGGTGAATGGTGAGCAAGCCGGCGAACTCACCGGCGGCACCGGAGTTCGGCTGCAGAGACACACCGTGGAAACCGGTCACTACGGCCAGCCACTGCTTGAGCTGCTCAAGCATAGCGCGCATACCCTGGCACTGGTCAGCGGGAGCGAAGGGGTGCAGTTCCGTTACGGACGACCAGGTGATGGGCATCATGATAGCGGCGCAGTTGGCCTTCATGGTGCAGGAGCCCAGCGGAATCATGGCCTCGTTGAGAGCCAGGTCCTTGCACTCCAGCGTGTGGATGTAGCGCATCATCTCCGTCTCGGAGTGGAAGGAGTTGAAGCAGGTCTCCGTGCAGAATGCGCTCGTGCGATTCCACTCGGCCGCCCATACCGGGGCAGCAGGCACCTCGGCTGCAGGCAGCCCCAGAGCAGTGCAAAGGGCGGTCAAATCAACATCTGTCGTAGTCTCGTCGAAGGAAACGGAAATGGTGTCGGCATTCACCTTGCGGATGTTGTAGCCGGCGGTCAGAGCGGCAGCTACCAACTCAGCGGCCTTGCCGGGAACAGTTACCGACACAGTGTCGAAATATGTAGCAGCGGGCACGGCATAGCCAGCGGCGGTCGCAGCAGCTGCGAACCCGGCAGCCAGACGGTGAGCGGTAGTGGCCACGTTCTTCAGGCCTTCGGGGCCCTGATACATGGCGTAGAACGTGCAGAGCAGCGCGGTAAGTACCTGTGCGGTGCAGATGTTCGAGGTAGCTTTCTCACGGCGGATGTGCTGCTCACGCGTCTGCAGAGCCAGACGATAGGCAGGCTTACCATCGCGGTCGATGGACTTGCCGATATAGCGGCCGGGAAGTTTACGCTTAAGAGCATCCGTACATGCCATGTAAGCGGCGGCGGGACCACCGTAGCCCATGGGGATACCGAAGCGCTGCGTGGTACCTACGCACACATCAGCACCGAAGGAACCGGGCTCCTTCAGCACGGTGAGGGCCAGCAGGTCAGCAGCCACACAGCACAGCACCTTGGCGGCGTGGCACTTCTCGAAGAAGGCGGCATAGTCCTCTACTGCACCCAAATTGTCGGGATACTGCACCAGCACACCGGCGAGGGTGGGCACGGAGGCGGGGTCAAAGCTCTTCCAATCCCCTACAATAAGGTTCACACCGGTAGTCTCGCAACGAGTGCGGATAACGTCGATGGTCTGCGGGAAACAGGTATCGGCCACGAAGAAGGTATCGCTCTTACGCTTCTCGCACACGCAAAGATGCACGGCCTCAGCAGCGGCAGTGCCCTCATCGAGCATACTGGCGTTGGCAATAGGCAGACCGGTCAGGCCGGCAATCATGGTCTGGAAGTTCATGAGCATCTCCAAACGCCCCTGAGCAATCTCAGGCTGGTAGGGAGTGTAGGCTGTGTACCAGCTGGGGTTCTCATACACGTTGCGCTGAATGACAGCGGGAAGGAAGGTACCGTAGTACCCCTGACCAATAAGGCTGCGCACCGGCTTGTTGGCAGAGAGCATCTGCTGCAGGGCAGCAAGAGCCTCCTGCTCAGCCATGGGGGCAGGCAGATTAAGCGGAGCCTTCAGGCGAATGTCGGCGGGTACGATTGCCTCGGTCATAGACTCCAGAGAGTCGAAACCAATGGCAGCCAACATGGCGGCAGTATCGGCGGCATTCGGGCCGATATGGCGGGGGATGAATGATGTCTGAGCGGAAATCATAGCGTTTTGAGTAAAAAGTAGCAAAGCCTTGCGGGGGCTTCGGGCAGGAGGGGTAATCCCCTGCACCGGGAGCTCCACCGGCAAGGCTTTGCGGCGTTACTTATTTGTTGCAGAAATCGGTGTAGGCAGCGGCGTCCATCAGAGCGTCGAGCTCGGAGGGGTCGTCGAGCTTAATCTTGCAAATCCAGCCGGCGCCGAAAGCATCGTTATTCACGGTGTTGGGTTCAGCGTCGAGAGCCTCGTTCACCTCCACAATCTCACCGGAAACGGGAGTGTAGATATCGGAAGCAGCCTTGGTGGACTCAACGGCGCCGATGCTGTCCTCCTTGGAGAAGGTATCGCCAACGGCGGGAAGGTCAACGTATACAACCTCGCCCAGCTCAGCCTGTGCGAAATCGGTGATACCGAGGGTCACCACGCCATCAACGGCGGGGCTGATCCATTCGTGCTCGGAGGAATACTTGTAATCAGCGGGATTGCTCATAGTAATATGTATTGGTGTCAGGGGTTATTTTTTAAGGAAAGGTTTCTTGACGATAACGGCGGGAACAGCCTTGTTGCGCACGATGACGTTCACCTCGGTACCCACCTTGGAGTGAGCAGCGGGGACATAGAGCATGGCGATACCCTTGCCCAGGGAGGGAGAAAGCACGCCACTGCAAATCTCACCCAGCGGAGTGCCGTCGGGCAGCTGCACTTCGTAACCATGGCGGGGAGGAGCACCCTTGCCGGTATACTCGATAGCCACCAAAGCCGTGGGACGGCCGACAGCCTTCTGCTCACGCAGCACCTCTACGCCGATGAAGTCTTTGCTCAGATCGCAGCACCAAGAAAGACCGGCTTCGAGCGGAGTTTTTTCGGGGGAAAGGTCGGAACCGTTGAGAGAATAGCACATCTCCAAACGCAGGCTATCGCGAGCACCCAAGCCACAGGGCTGAGCGCCGGAAGCGATGCTCTTCTCAAACCACTTCACACCCTGCTCAGCGGGGCAGAAGAACTCGAAACCGTTCTCACCGGTGTAACCGGTGCGGCATACCACGCAAGCATCACCATCAGCCTCAAACATCAGGATACCGTTGCGCACGGGAAGCTCCACGCCGGGGCACATCTTGGCGAACACGGCCTCGCAGTTCGGGCCCTGAATGGCCAAGCCCACATAATCATCGCTCTTGTTCACAAGGGTGATACCCTCGGGCTTACGGGCGGAAAGCCAAGCATAGTCCTCATCAATCATGCTGGCATTCACCACTACAAAGAAGTCATCCTTACCGGTCTGATAAATGATAAGGTCATCGATTACACCACCCTTTTCATTGAGCATCATCGAGTACTGTCCCATGCCGTCCACCAGCTTATTAAGGTTATTGGTGAACATGCCGTTGAGCCACTCAGTGGAGCCGGCACCGCTCACGAGGAACTGTCCCATGTGTGAGATATCGAACACACCGCAATCGGTGCGCACTGCATTGTGCTCAGCTAATATACCCGCATACTGCACCGGCATATTCCAACCGGCGAAGGGCACCATCTTGGCTCCGAGCTCCACGTGCTTGTCGCACAGCGGCGTGCTCTTAATTGTTTCTTCGGCGTTCATGAGGTGCGAGATTATACGCTCGCCGAAAATAAAGTCAAGCGCAGGTTGCCGCATTTTGCAATTTTGACACAGCTAAACGCACATTTTGGGAAACAATGACAAAATAATCTTATAACTCATTGTAAAAATTACCCCCGAAACAGCAAATTGGATTGACGGCTGAGCCGGCATGAACTATAGTTGTAACATGATGGAATGGATTAAAGAAGTATACGGACATGTAGCAGCCTCAGTAGAAATGAGCTGGATAGCTTTTGCCATATATATCGCCCTCGGTTGGGTGGCAAGCATAGCACTGGGGCGCATGCAACGCAGGCTAACGCAAACACAGTACGAACAACGGCAATTTTTCACCCTGCTCTGCAAAATACTCAAGGCCATAGTATGGGTACTGGTTCTGGTACAGGGATTACGAGGAATAGGAGTGGATGTCGTGAGCATACTGGGAGCTGCCGGCGTTGCCGGTGTGGCCATCGGTTTCGCCTCACAAACAGCTCTCAGCAACCTCATCAGCGGCGCATTTCTCGTCAGCGAACGCAGCTTCCGCATGGGCGATTACATACAAGTGGGCGGTGAAGAAGGCACGGTAGAGAGCTTCAACCTACTTTCCGTTTACCTGCGCCGGGGAGATAACACCTTGGTACGAGTCCCCTGCGAAACGCTTATTAAGTCCCCGGTTCGCAACCTCACCGGTGCAGAGCTGCGGAGAATCGACCTCGACATCGGTGTAGACTACGCATGTGATTTGAAGATGGTAAAAGAAGTCATCATGAGCGTCATCACCAAACGCCCGGAGCTGATGAATACCCCGGCTCCCACTGTCACCTTCAGCAACTTCGGCGACAGCTCACTGAATTTACGCATCGGGGCTTGGTGTAAAACTGCCGAATACCACAGCGTACGCTATACTTTTGCCACTGAGCTACTGGCAGCATTTAACGAAAACGGCATCAACATTCCCTTCCCCATACGAGCCGTAACTCGCTACACTTCAAAGGACTGACATGCAACTACGAACCCTGTTCCGCAGCAACCGTTTCAATGGCTGCATCAACCGGCGTGAGGAGCTCGAGTTCTTCGGAGAGAGAGCCGAGCCCCCGCTCACGCTCTGTTGCGCAATGAATTCCAACAGCGCGTGCTTACAGCTGCGAGATTCATGCGACACCGTCGATTTACACAATCTCCCCCTACCCGACTACATCATCGAGCGTATAAGTTTTTGGAACCGCTGGGCCAGTTACGCGCTGGAGCATGAGTACGAATACACACCATCCGTATACGGACTGGAGGCGTACGCCACCGCAATCGCTATCGACATAGCGCGAGCCCTCCCGACCCGCCGTATCAACTACTGCGGTCTCCCTGTTCACGATGACTTCGCCCTGTGTCTGCTCATGCGCGAGCACTGCGTACCCGGGTATGACTTCAACTTCCGAGACCCGGAATCCACCTGTCCCCTACCGCAAGACATCACCCCCAATCGCCACTTGCTCCACCTGCTCACTGAAACTGCAAATTCAACGCTCACGCTACCACAGCATGGTTACCGTGGCTGGGGCGACTTCGACTACTGCTGCGGCTATCTACACTTTGACCCGGCAGAATTACCCTACAAATGGATGGGTTACGGGGATTCTTTTTCGCCAAGAACCACGGAAGGCTATCCGCGCTGGCTGTGCGACCTTGTTACAGAGTGGGAAGAAAGCAAGCTTGATGCCCTATACGAAAACATGCGCTGGCGCCCCTGCGCCACTCTACTGCACATGCAGGAAGACGCGCTTGCCGTAGATGTAGCCCGCTACCACCGCCCACTCGTCCCCATTGCCATGAGCAATCGTTTTTACACTGATGAGGACATATTAACACTGGCTGCCGAGGGGTGAAATACCTCTAACTCTCACATTTAGACTGTAAAAAAATCACTTAGGGGTACTTGGCGCTTTACTTGGCATGGCAAATCTGCTAAAATCCGCGCGCTATGGATTTAGAGCAACGCGAAATCAGTGCAGCAACCATCAGCCCGTACTTCGAGGAGTACTTCGGCCAGAAGCCCACAGTAGTGGCGGCCTCTCCCGGACGCGTGAACCTGATTGGTGAGCACACAGACTACAACAACGGCTTTGTACTGCCGATGGCCCTCAACAACATCAACGTGATAGCTGTCGCCCCCTCCCCCACCGGCAAACACCGCTGGATTGGCTCACTGGGTGAAACGATGATTGAGATTGACCCGGCAGACGTAACAAAACCCGGCGATCCTTTCTGGAGCAACTATGTGCGCGGCGTCATTTGCATGCTGGAGCGCCGTGGCGTGAAAGTTCCGGCAGTGGATATGCTTATCGACTCCAATGTACCGCGCGGTGGTGGCCTGTCCTCCAGTGCTGCATTTGAGGTATCTGCCTGCACTGCTCTCGCCGCTCTCTGCGGGGTAGACATCACACCGACAGACCGCGCCCTCATCGGCCAGGCTACCGAGCACGAGTTCGTGAACGTGCCCTGCGGTATCATGGATCAGTTCATCTCTGCCAACGGCAAGGAAGGCCACGCCCTCATGCTTGACTGCAAGGACCTCAGCTACAAGCACATCCCCATGACCGACCCGAGCGTGAGCGTGCTCGTCATCGACTCCGCCGTTAAGCACTCACTCGCCGATGGTGGCTATGCAGCCCGCCGCAAGAACTGTGAGGACGCCTGCGTAGTGCTCGGCGTGCCCTCCCTGCGCGAGGCTACACTTGAAATGCTTGAGGAGAAGAAAGCCGAACTCGGCGACCTGTGCTACCGCCGCGCTCGCCACGTCATCGGCGAGAATCTGCGTGTGGAGGCCTTCGCCACCGCCCTGCAGAAGGGTGACTGGGACGCTGCCGGCGTTGCCATGCGCAGCTCTCACGATTCGCTGAAGAACGACTTTGAAGTCTCCTGCGCCGAGGTAGACACCTTGGTAAGTCTGGCAGACAGCATCCCCTCCGCAGCCTCCGTATACGGTGCCCGCATGACGGGTGGCGGTTTCGGTGGCTGCATCGTCGCACTGGTGAAGAGCGAAGATGTGGAGAAAGTGGCTGAGGAAATGCTGGAGGCCTACCGCACGGCACTCGGTATCGAGACCACTTACCTGGTAACCCGCCCGGGCGAAGGTGCTCGTGTGCTTTACAAAGCTTAATCAACGGAAAAACTTATGAAACATATTCTGACAACACTGAGCGCCCTGGCGCTCTTGGCCATGGGTGCAAGCGCCCAGGAGGCCGCAACCGCCGCTGCCGAACCCGAGGCACTCCCGCTCTGGGAGATGATTGTGTTCTGCATCGTAGTCGTTGGCGTAATCGGTCTGGGTATCTGGAAATCCGGTGACTCCGGCGAAAGCACGGAAGAGAAAAAAGAAAAAGGTGCAGCCGACTACTTCTTGGCCGGCCGTGGCCTGAGCTGGTGGCTCGTGGGTTTCTCCCTGCTGGCAGCTAATATCTCTACCGAGCAGTTCGTAGGCATGAGCGGCCAGTCCGCAGACTGGCTGGGGCTTGCTATTGCCGGCTATGAGTGGCTTGCAGCCATCGTGCTGGTGATTGTAGCTTTCACCTTCCTGCCCATGCTGCTTAAGCGCGGCGTGTTCACCATTCCCCAGTTCCTTGAGGAGCGCTACAACGGCATTGCCCGTGTAACCATGGCTCTGGTGAACCTGCTCATTCTTGTGGGTGTACCCACTGCAGCCGTTATTTACGCCGGTGCCAGCGTGGTATCTGTTTACTTCAACCTGTCGCTGACGGTAGGCTGTCTCATCATTGCCGGTGCAGCCACCGTGTATGTATACGTTGGTGGTCTGAAGGCCTGCGCATGGACTGACCTCATCTGGGGTGCAGCTCTTATCGTAGGCGGTGGCGTGGTGGCCTACTTCGCCATCATGGCCTTGGGCGGTCTTAACCCCATCCCCGAAAATGTGATGGCTACCGCCGTTAGCACCGCTAACACCAGTGCAGACGCCATGGCCTCCACCGGTTCCCAGTTCTGCGACGGCCTGTCCCGCATGTGGGACCTGAACGCCGGCGAGGTGAGCGGCGCCACAAACGGTATCGGCGGCAAGCTGCACATGATGCGCGAGAGCACCGACCCCACCATGCCTTGGACCGTGTACCTGCTGGGTCTGTGGATTCCGAACTTCTTCTACTGGGGGCTCAACCAGTACATCATGCAGCGTACCCTGGCTTCCAAGAGCTTGGAAGAAGGCCAGCTCGGTATCGTGTTCGCCGCATTCCTGAAGCTGCTCATTCCCTTCGTTGTAATCATCCCCGGCATTCTGGCCTACAACTTGTACCGCGATGACCTTGCAGCTAAGGCCGACAGCAATGCTGCCACCATCATTCAGAAAGCCGAGGAAAGCGGCAAGAAGGTCATTTACGACATCGCCGCCAGCCGCTTCGTTCGCGAAGATTCCGCGGCTTCCTCCATCGACTATATCAAGAGCAACCTCACCACCGTGGGTGCTACTGACAAGATGGCAGAAGTAGAGGCCAAGGCTGCTGAGCTGGCAAACTTGCCCGCTACAGATATCGCCGGTCGTGAAAACAAGGCTAAGGAAATTCTTGCCATCGACAAGGCCGCTACAGCGGCTGCACGCAGCAATGCCGCTGAGTACACTGTAACCACCACACTGGCCGCCTATCAGTACGACTACGCCTTCGCCACCCTGCTTCGCAAACTGCTGCCGGGTACCGGTTGGGCTTGGTTCGTACTTGCCGCCCTGTTCGGTGCTGTAGTGAGCTCCCTGGCTTCCATGCTCAACTCCGCTTCCACCCTCTTCACCATGGATATCTATGCGAAGGCTAAGGAGGTAGCCGGCAAGCCTGCCACCAACAAGCAGCTTGTTGCCATGGGTAAGGTTGGCGTGCTGGTATGCGCCGTCATCGCAACCGTCATTTCCCCCTTCTTGGACAACCCTGCCTTCGGTGGTATCTTCACCTTCATTCAGGAGTTCCAGGGCTTCCTGAGCCCGGGTGTATTGGCCGTGTTCCTGTTCGGCTTCTTCGTGCCCAAGTGCCCGCGCATCTTCGGTTGGCTGGGTATTCTGATTGGTGCTGCCTCCTTCGCCGCCTTTAAGTGGGTGAGCATTCTGGGCTGCACCGACAGCTCCTTCCTCAACCGCATGGGCTACTCGCTCATCGTGGTATGCGTGGTGGGTGCTATCCTGACCATCGTGAACGCTCTCAAGGGCGGCGAGGCCGTTGTTCTGGGCGACAAGGGCATCATCGAGATGAAGACCTCCGGCCGCGCCAAGGCTTTCGGTCTGGCCGTTGTGATTGCAACTCTTGCTCTCTACTACATCTTCTGGTAAAGAATACAGGAGTAGAAAAACAACATCCATTTGCAAAGCGCGCTGCTCGTATGGGCAGCGCGCTTTTTCCGCCATGAGGGCAGAGCTCCTGCTTGTCTACCCTGCCGATATGTGCTACAATCACGGCATGACCATACCACCGCAGGCCACACAGGAAGAATTAGAGAGCATATTAAGCGCCGGCATGCGGCATAGTGCCCGTATGGTGTTGTTGGCCGGGGTACTGCTGAGCCCCTTTTGCTACCTGCGCTGCCTGCTCAACCCGCTGTGGGTACTGGGACTGAAGGTACCGGGGATTTTCGTAACGGCCCTCTTTGGCTGCTATGTGGGCTGGCAGTATGTGAACGGCAACCCGGCGGCGGGCGAGACAGCCCTACTGTGGTGGGCAGTTTGGGCAGCTATCATGTTCGTCATTCACTATATTTTTTACACCCTTCACCCTATCAACCTTTACCGCCAAAGTAAAAAATACCAACCGGCCATAGAAGCCGAACCTGGTACAATGAACGCTATCACCGCCCCGCAGGCACACCCTATTAAACTACACAAAAACACCGAGGGCTACCTACACTCAGAAGTGCTGCTGCATGCCCCCAAACGCGGTCTCTATGCCCTGCGCTGGGAAATCGGGGCTTACGATGGGGAATTTTGCCCCCGCAGGAACGATTCGCTCGCGCACCCCATCTGGTCAGAACAAACCGTGCAGGAAAAGAACACGCTCACCGAGCTCTATCGATTGGAAGCCGGAACCCACCGCCTGAACCTGCAACTGAGCAACCGCGATGCCGCACGACCGGAATCAGCAACACTAACACAGCTGAACGAGTAGCAGTTGTATGTAACACAGCTTTTTGGCTTGACGAAACATAGTGCGACAAGTTAAAGTGAATAGGATGAAACACCTGCTGCCACTAGCCCCGCTGCTCGCCATAGGACTGAGCAACTGCACCTGCCCCGATGACTACAGGCTGGTACCGCAGCCGCACGCCACTACAGTGGCACAGGTACACGCACTGACAAACTGCGAGATTCACCACTACGGCACCACCCTGTTGGCAGAGGCATCGAGCCCCGAGGTTGCCCGCGAATTATTAAAGCGGGGAGCTCAGCCGGTCGGCAAAATCATACGCAACGGGCAGGTTGAAACCGGAAGTGCCATAGCGCAGACCGATAATGAACAGGTGATACGCGTGCTACTCGAAGCCGGGGCAGATGCCAATATAGGCAGCGGCAGTACCCACCGCAATGCTCTGTGCAACGCTGCGGTCAATGGAAATACGCAAGCTGTCAGCATGCTGCTTGCAGGTGGCGCCGATCCCAATCGCCCGGACTCCCGGGGTGAATCCCCGCTGTATTTGGCTGCGGGCAATATGCACATTGACGCCTGCAATCTACTGCTCTCCCGCGGTGCATCCCCCGACTACGGTCGTATAACCGATGGAGAAAGTCCCTTGATGGCTGCCTTAAAAGCCCCTGCCGAGAATGCAAAAAAACTCAGCATAGCCCAATCGCTGCTGCTCAGTGGCGCAAACCCGCTGCAGGTGGACAGCGAAGGCAACACGCCCCTGCACTTTGCGCCGGCTGAGCTGATACCTAACTTACTGGCAGCAGGCGCCCGGGTCAACGCTCGAAACAACTTGGGTCGCACACCGCTTTTCTATTGCCAGACCATTCATCAAGCTCAGCTCCTGCTCAATGCCGGTGCCGCCATAAATGCCACCGATTACAGCGGGAAGAAACCTTTCGATATCGTCTCCAACGCGCAGGTAAAATCCTACCTACTCACCTGCGGAGCCACCGGTGGCTCCTTGTACTAACCAAGTCCTGACCATGAACCGCATACTCCCCCTCACCCTCTGCCTGTTCGCCCTACCCGCTTGCCAAACGGTGCGCACGGTTTACGACCACAATGGCAACGAAGTGAAAGAGCACAGCGGAGAACGCTCGTTGGAGTCCTACATGCAGGACACCTTCGACTCCGAAGTCACGCGCTCTAAAAATAAGGATGGAGTACCTGAATCAACCTCGTCAAAAGTCAGCCGCTATCAGAAGGATATAGACGCCGCGCGCAAAAGCGACAAAACATTCAGCACCAGCGTATTCGGCGGAACAAAAACTTTCAGCGGATCCGAGCGGGACTTCCGAGACGCCAATAAAAAATTCGATACCGGGGAGCCCTTCGGTGGCACCTTCCGCAACAGCGCCTACAGCACCGACCTGCGCCCCGCCTTCATGAGCGATACCAAGGGTGTATTCAGCAGGGATGATGCTGCCAATATCAGCTCAGACAACCGAGCCGAACAAGATGGCCGCGCATACGACGACTTCTCTCCCGCCCACACCTACAGCACCGGCTACAGCAGTGACGTATCGCGCGACATTACAAGCGGCTATTTCGAGAGCCGCAAGGACAAAACCAAAAAGCCGCGCATCTTCAGTCATCAGGACTATTACCGGAAAACCATCCGCGAAACGCGAACGATGCTCGGGCGTGACGAAGAGCCAACCGAAGAGTAAACTCAACGGTGCAAGTGCTACCTACTCGTTAATCCTCCGGGATTTCCTCCGCGCCTTCAGCAAAAAGCTCGTACGCAATGGAATCAACAATGGAAACCTCGGCAAACTCGCCTACAGGCAATGCGGGATTGACGTGAATAGAGCCATCGACATCGGGTGCATCCCACGGGCCGCGAGCGATACCGGGCTCGTCCACCAACACGCGCAAAGTAGTACCCACGCACTCCTGGCCGATTTCATCTGCAATTCCGGCGAGAATCATGGAAAGCTCGTTTGCGCGGCGCTTGCGGGTTGCATGGTGAACCTGCCCTTTCATTTTGGCGGCAAGTGAGCCTTCTTCTCGCGAATAGGGGAATACCCCGGCACGCTCAAAACGGAACTCACGAATAAAGTCGCGAAGCTCGGCGTGGTCCTCCTCCGTCTCGCCGGGCAAACCACTGATAAAAGTCGTGCGCAAACCGATACCGGGCACAGCCTCACGCAAATCGCGAATAAGATTGCGAATGTAGTCACCATCCGTCTTGCGGCGCTGTTCCTCAAGAATATGGGCAGAAATGTGCTGCAAGGGAATATCGACATATTTCACCACTTTGTCACAGGTGGCGAACACCTCTATGAGCTCACGGCTCCAATGTGCCGGGTGAGTGTAGAGCACACGCACCCAGAAATCACCGGGTAGGTCATTGATAGCACGCAGTAGGGTAGCCAGCGACTCACCGCGACTGGAATCCACACCGCTGGTCTTACCGGCTTTCTGCTCCCACTTATCCATACCGTAGTAGGTCGTATCTTGCGCGATGAGGTTAATTTCTCGGCAGCCCTTCTCCACCAAAGCGCGAACCTCGCGCAGGATATTGGCCTGCGGGCGGCTGCGGTGCCCACCGCGTATACGCGGTATAACACAGTATGCACAAGCGTGATTGCACCCTTCGGCAATCTTCACATAGGCCGTGTGTGGCGCTGTCAGGCGGTAGCGTGTATCACCAAAATCGGGCATGAGTTTCGACACCTTGGTGCTGTACACCTTTTCAGCAGTACCGGCTACGCAAGCCGCAACAATTTCGGCGATTTCGCACACCTTGTCCACACCGACAAAGCAATCAGCCTCGGGCATGATTTTTACCAAATCCTGCGCATAACGCTGCGACAAGCAGCCGGCGACAATGATTTTCTGGTTGGCAGGCGCCTCACCTGCCTCTCTGGCACGAGCTGCTGCAAATATGGTATCTATGGCCTCTTGCTTGGCAGGGTCAATGAATGCACAGGTATTGATAATAAGCACATCGGCCTGCCCCGGTTCACATTTTTCATAACCGGCGCCCAACATGCGGTCTACCATCACCTCAGAATCCACCAAATTCTTGGCACAACCAAGCGATACCATTGCAAACTTCTCTGCCATGCCCGAATCATACCCTAACAGTCAGAAAATTGCAAGCCCGCAAAAGAATAATTTACGTTTTATCCCATGCATTAACCCTGCGGCTGAAGGTACGAACCTCGCTCCCATGAGTTGCTGATTCCGTACCCTGAACAAGGGAGTCAAAATTAACATCAAACCCATACAGGTGCATGGGCGGTTCATTCACAAAATTCTTTTTGTCAATGGAGTAATGCAATGAGGTCTCATGCCCTACGCGCCCGTATGAAACCGTAAGGGTGCGGTCAGCATTTGCCCGAACCCATGGGGCTTCGGTATCATCAAGCATACGCGCACAGAGTGTTTCATCTTCATATTTCACCACATGCAATGCCTTGCCGGTAAAGGGAAGGAAACCAACATGAGTCCATGAAAATCGGCCATACTGTATCGTCTGACTCTGCAACACCACAAGCAGCGATACCACTAATACCGCCGCCATTACTACCACTGTTGTCAGGTACGTCTTCATCCCCTACTCAGACACCGAAAGAGGTTCGGACGTTCAAAAAAAACGACCGTTGCAGTGTCATGACCGCAACGGTTAGATAACAAATTAAGCAGCGTGCCTCAGCGCTGACGAATAGCAGATATCAGCAGCCAGAGTGCCCACACTATATCAAGTGCAAAAAAAGCAAAAAAGGCAATTCTGTAACCGCTGGGCGGCATATTGAGTGCGTACATTAAAAAGAACACACCCAGCGCAGCAAAAAATACGCTGCGAATGATTTTACCCCATCGAGTGTTCATAGCGAAATAAAAAGAGCCCTGCGGACGCAATCCGCCCGCGGGGCGTGTAAAAAAAGAATTACTTGGTGAGGCCTATCAACTCCATCTCAAAAATGAGGGTGGAGTTCGGGCCAATGCTGCCGGGGCCGTTGGCACCATAAGCAAGGTTGGCGGGGATGGTTACGCGCCACTTGGCACCCACGGGCATGAGCTTAAGCGCCTCGGTAAAGCCGGGGATAACCTGACGAATGTTAAACTTCACAGGCTGGCGGGACTGGTCAAACACCGTACCATCTACCAGCGTGCCCTTGTACATCACCTCGGCAGTGGGAGCATCACCATGCACGGCGGCATCATACTTCTCGCTACCGCCGGCAGTCAGTACCTCGTACTGCAAACCGCTCTCAGTGGTGGTCACCTCGGGGCGCTTGCCGTTCTCTTCCATGTAGCGGCGACCCTTCTCAAGGTTGGCTTGGCCCACCTTCTTACCACGCTCCTGCAACATAGCGACAAAAGCCTGCTGGTACTCCTCCACCTTCTCATCGATAATGCTCATATCAGCCTCTCCGGCAATACCGTCTTTCACGCCCTTGGCAAGCATCTCAGCCACCACGTCGTCGGCCTCGATACCGGGGAGCATCTGCGGCAGCATCTGGCTACCCAAACGGTACCCGATGAGGTACCCCATCACATTCTTCATTTTATCCTGATCGGTCATGAGCGCATTTTACCATACCCGCCTCACCCGAGGCAAGCCGACGAAAAGTCATAACGGAGCATTTTCTGCATTGCAAACAACGCACAAATGAGGTAGAATGTCAGACATGATAAGAAAGCTGGCAGTGGAGGGCGTAACGGTATTCCCTCAGCAAGAGGCATTTCACTTTGTGCCGGGAGTCAATATCATTGTAGGTGGTAATGATTCCGGCAAAAGTCACCTGATGAAGCTCTGCTATGCGCTCACAAAATGGGGCTGCGATGGCAATCGCCGCGAGCTGCCCGAGGTGTGGGCCGAAGAAAAACGGCTGAGACGCGACTTGCTGCGTGTGTTCGGCACGCACAGTCTCACCTCTCTCACGGCACGCAATCGAGGCAACGGACAAGCGGCCGTGCAAGCCTCTCTCGAGGGGTATAAAGTACCGCTCGGGGCTGCCGAACTCGATTTCCGCTTTGTCGCCGGCCAAGAAGAAGAGGGCTTGCACATCAAAAAATTACCCCAGAGATTTCTCAGTGAGAATGCGGTATTCATCTCACCTCGCGAGGTACTCTCCATCTACCCCTGCTACATGCAGGCAGGTAAGCGTTACCCCGAGCTGCTGGATTCTGCCAGCTGGGAACTCTGCCGAGCGCTGGAGGAAGAACCCACCGGAGCGGCACTGCCCGAGGCACTGCGCTATGTCATGCGGCAAATTGAAGCGTTACTGTCAGGGAAACTCCGTCGCATCAACGGGCGCTTTTACTTACAGCGCCCCTGTCAAGAACCGTTGGAGCTTAATTTGGTAGCAGAAGGCTTCAAACGAATCGGCACACTGGGATTACTCATCGGCAATGGCACCGTGCGCGCCGGTACAACGCTTTTCTGGGATGAACCGGAGATGAACCTGAACACCACCCACCTGCCCCTGCTGGTCAATATCATTCTGGGGCTCTGCCGTGCCGGGATTCAACTCATGCTCACCACCCACAGTCTTTTTCTGCTGCGCGAACTGGTTATCCAATTAGCCGATAAACTGAACGGCAAACTGAGCCGCAAATTCTTCGGGCTGGAACCGCCGAATGACAACCGCTGCGGAGTACGCACCTCAACCGGTAGCACCCTCGATGAAATCGACCACATTGCCAGTCTGGAGGCCGAAATGGAGCAGGCTGACCGCTACCTCAATATGAACCTCGAACTGGGAGAGCAGGTATAAGCGTGTTTCAGTCCGGTACCAGTTGTGTGGAAGGTTTGCACCGCTTCAATTTTGAAGCCGGGTACTATGTGTGCCGTTTTGAGTGCTCGCCCTTTTACTCCCACCATGCACAGAATTTCTGCAGCAGTTGCAAGGAGATGGATTTCGTGCTCTATCACCCGGGCAAGAAGGAGCTATGGCTTATCGAGGTAAAGGACTATCGCTTCAATGCCCGCCCCAAGGTGCGCGATTTGGTAGACAAGCTGTGCCGCAAGGTGAAGGATTGCCTTTTTCTGCTGCGCGCAGCAGCCATTTGCGCTCCGGAGGAAGAACCGGCAGAGGGTATTTCCCTGCGCGACATCGCCCGCATGAGCTTACAGGCCAAGCACATACGCGTGGCATTCACCATTGAGCTGGCGCGCACCGGGCTCTTCCCGCCGAAGAGTCTGCTGGCCACCATCAAAGATTTACTCTACCGGCAGATTCGTTTCATCGACCCCGATATGGTGTGCCTGCCTATCACAGAGTCCGGCACAGACCCCCGCTGCCCATGGACCATAACCTCCGCCGGCAATGAGCACTCCTCTCGCATCCAAAAACGCATCGAAGAAGCCCGGCGAGCCCGCGAAAAAGAACAGCAAATAGCCGCCGAACAAGCGCGCGCTGCTGAGCGGCGCGAACGCAAGCGCAAAGCCAAAGCCCGCAAAAGCTCCGTTCCGCTCTGGAAACAGCGAGCCGCCGAACGCGAAGCCGGCCAAACCGGTACCCACGCCGACCGCAAAAAGAAACCATGATGCGGCCAGCATCCCCCCATGAAAAAAGCCCTTTTCATCACCTTCTCACTTGTCATCTTAGCAATGGTAGCGATAGGCGTAGCAGTACTATCCCCATATCAACCATATATTCGCCAATACTTACCCACAGGGTTCTACCGCCCAATACCCTCCGCCTCCGACAACTTGGCTGAGAAAGCGAGATTGCAAATCGGAGTAACGCTAAAGTACGATTCGGCTTATGAAAAACTGACCTACCCGGGCGGAGATATCCCCATAGAGCGCGGCGTATGTACAGACGTGGTAATTCGCGCACTGAGACTCAAGGGGCTCGATTTGCAGCAAGCAGTACACGAAGATATGAGTCGCGATTTCGCCGCCTACCCGAAAAACTGGGGAGCCAAGCGCCCCGATAAAAATATCGACCACCGCCGCGTACCGAACCTGCAAGTATACTTCAAGCGCCGGGGGTGGAGTCTCCCCGTAACAGAAACCCCTTCAGACTACAAACCGGGAGATATCGTAACATGCCGCACCCACAACGGACGACCGCACATCATGATAGTAAGCAATCGCGCCGACCTGAGCGGCACTCCCATGGTCATACACAACATGGGGAATGGCACGCGCGAAAACCCGCAGCTATTCACCTTCCCCCTGACCGGGCACTACCGTATCCCGCTAGACTGAGTTTACCTCAGAACCTGAAATCCACCCCGGCGCTCACATAAAAGGCCGGCTTGTAGTGGTGATTACCGAAAGAGTCCTTTCGCGCGTTGCGCTCCAAAAACTGAGCATTGGTCGTAACAGTCGAGCCGACGGAGGCTGTAATGATACGCTTTGTTTGCCCGGGACGAGAAAAATCGTACTCGAACATACCACCCACCACAAGTGAACGCACACGGAATATGCGGTCTCCTCGGTCAGTATCAACCGCCCACACCCCACCACGCGCAGCCACAAACGGCCCGAACGACAAGCGTTCCGTTGCCTGATACATGGCAGCAAGTTCGTAGCCGGACATCTTAACCACCCAATCCTCACATGGCTCCCACTCAAAGCGCAACATGGGCAACACCAAATACTCAGCAAAACGGGGCGACATTGCCAGCCCGAGCGAATAGCTGAATGTTTTACTGTGCTTCACGGTATAAAAAGCATACGCGGCTAAATCAATCCCCTTGTCCACGGCTTTACAATCGGCAGCAATCTCAGGTGCCACACCATAAGTCCATCTGTTACCATTAGCCGCCGGAGTGATGAAAGTAATGGGGAGCGCAAAATTGTATAATTCATCGTTTCGCAAATCAAGCGTACCACCGGTGTTGACACAGGTAAGCTTAGCATTAAATTGCAGGTTAAGCATCGTCTTTTCCCAACCGGTTTTCCGAGGGTCAGAGAGCGGTACAATAAGCGAATAGCTCTGCATACTCAGCTCAGAGCCCCCATGGCGCTCACCCATGCGACTATACCACTCAACCTGCGCATAGCTGGGCAGTATTCCCGTATCGGGCAAGCCATAGCGCCACCCGCGCAAAGCCGCAAGCTCAGCTTCACTCCCACTCATTCCGGTAGCAGCCTGCCCCCATCCGGTAGCCAAAACTGCCATCACAGCAATATGCACCTTTCTCATGCGAGGCAATATAGCACATTTCACCGATAATGACAAGCGCCATCTCATTCTCACTCGGTTACTACGTTCAAAACAACTACACTCCGTCGCAGCAACAGCCACATTCAACAACGCTTGGATCAATAGCCACGTCAAAAAAAATATAGACAAATCCCCCCATAAAACACCTAAAATCCTTTACCAAATTACAAAAAGCCCCCTTTTCCTACCTGAAATCAATCTATTTTGGGACTAACTTTCCTATTTTTTGCCAAAATTTGAGACAAAACGCAAAAAAAGCTAGTGTTCCCTCTAGCATTGTGCTATAATACGAGCGTTCCCGAAAAGGGAGAGAGCACATCATCATACAGAACTGCACGAGCTATGAACGATCTCACAAAGCCTTTCAAACGCCTGCCGGTGGCTCTTATCGGCACAGGCTCTTATGTACCGGAAACTCGCCTGACCAACTCCGACCTCGAAAAGATGGTCGACACGTCAAACGAGTGGATTATTGAACGCACCGGTATTGAAGAGCGCCGAATTGCCGCCCCCGACGAAAGAACCAGCGACATGGCCACACAGGCCGCCAAAAAAGCGCTGGAGGCAGCCGGTGTAGCCCCTGAGGAAATCGACCTCATCATCGTGGGCACCGTCACGCCCGACACCTTCACGCCCTCCACCGCCTGCTATGTGCAGGCCAATATCGGAGCAGTGAATGCTGCGGCATTCGACATCTCAGCCGCCTGCTCGAGCTTCCTCTTCGCGCTGAAAACAGCGGTGCAGTATATCGGCTGCGGACAAGCTCGCACGGCTCTCATCATTTCCTCCGAAAAACTCAGTCACATCGTGAACTGGGAAGATCGCAGCACCTGCGTACTCTTCGGTGACGGTGCCGGCGCCGCAGTTTTGCGCACGGGCACAGGTATCGAAGGTGACAGTGCCATTCTGGCCACCGATATCGGCTCCGATGGCACACTGACAGACCTACTGCTGGTACCCGGTGGCGGTTCAGCCATTCCCACAACGGAAGAGAACATTCACGAAAAGCTCTACACTTTGGCCATGCGCGGCAACGAGGTATTCCGCCATGCAGTAGCGCACATGAAAGATTCCGCCCTGTCGCTTATTGAGCGCACCGGCATCAAGCCCGAGGAAGTAAGCCTCGTCATCCCCCACCAAGCCAACCTGCGTATCATCAATGCTGTGGCTCAGCGCTTGGGAATTCCCGTTGAACGAGTATTTATCAACCTGCAGAAATATGGCAACACCTCCGGTGCAGCTTGCGCCATCGCGCTCGATGAAGCTGTACGCTCCGGCAAAGCCAAGAAGGGAGATATCGTGCTGATGGTCACCTTCGGCGCCGGCCTCACTTGGAGTAGCGCGGCCATACGACTGTAACATCCGCTTTTTCTGCAATTTACAAGCTACAGTCTTGGTACGCTGTAGCTTGTAAATTGTGCGTTTCTTTTGTCATTCCGGCTCACCAGCTATGTGATAAAAAGCTCCGCGTTTGCGTCGGAGCTCGGTCGTTTGTACTCTGACGACACGCAGGAGAACCCGGTAGTATTTCCCTGCACCTGCCCGGCGGCGTATGCTTTTGCCGTAGCACTGGTAACCGAGCAATGTAAAGAAGCCCGGCGAATATGGGCTGTGGCGGATGCCCTACCGATGCAGGAACGCTTAGCGGCCGAACTACCGCTGTGGGGTGCGCCCTGCGTATTCGTACCCGAGAGAGAAATCCATGTCAACAACGGTCTGAGCGACCCGGATTTAGCCGCTGAGCGTTTAGAAGCGCTCCGTACCATCTCCACCCCACCACTCGCTCCACAAGTAGTAGTAGTGACGGCAGCCGCGCTGGAACAAGCAGCTCCCGTTTTCGCACAAGCAGAAACCGACACAACACTGAGCCTGAAAATCGGCGACGAAATTTCCCCCGAAAATCTCTGTCGGCGCCTAAGCGAGCAAGGTTTTGAAAGAGTGGAACAAGTAACAGCTCGCAGCCAGTGGAGCCTGCGTGGCGGCATATTAGACGTATTCCCGCTGCAATCCGCCTGGCCTTTGAGAATTGAATTCTTCGGCGATGAAATCGAGAGCATACGAGCCTTTGACATTGACAGCCAGCTTTCCTTCCGCAAGATGGCAAGTGCCGAGCTGGTGCTCGATGAACCGCCGGCTGACCGGAAGCTTCGCGACCTGATAACCCCGCAAGATTGGGTCATATCCCTGCCCGGTAGCGGAGAGCGCGGCAATGTGCTCATATTTGAAACCCCGCCCGAAGTCGTAGATGTAGTACCGGAACTGGACGAGCTGCACCAAAAAGAAGCACTATCCTTTTATGGCGAGCCGCTTGGCAATTTCGACACAGGCGATTTCGTCATGCAGGAGGCCCGCCGCGAGCTGGCACGCCACAACCTTGTGCAGTGGCGTGAGCAAAAATGGAGAGTGGTGATGTATTTCCCACACGAAGGCGAGAAAACACGATTCGAGGAAATCTGCGGGGAAGATGACGCGTGGAGAGCGGTGCAAAGCCGCGATGGTGATTTACCCTTCGGGTTCACCGTACCCGGAGCCAAACTGGCAGTACTCTCAGCGGCAGAAATATTCGGCCGCTACAGCTCACCGCGCGCCCGCCTGCGCAATGACCGCGAAGACCGCCTGCGCCGCGAGCGAGCACAAGCCCCCCTACGCGAAATTACCCCCGGGGATTTAGTCATTCACGCCGCCCACGGATTAGGGCGCTTCGAGGGTATCGTGCAAGACCCCAAGACCGGAGAACAGGAACTGCACATCAAATACGCCGGCGGTGTATTGCTGCGAATCCCTCTCCAACAAGCTCATTTGGTCAGCAAATATGTGGGGTTGGGAGCCAAAACACCCGAACTTTCACGACTGGGCGATGCCCGCTGGAAGCGCGCCTGCCAAGCCGCAGAACGCGCCGTGCAAGACTACGCCGCCCAACTGCTCGAAGTACAGGCCGAGCGCGAAAGCAAAACCGGTTATGCACACCCGGCGGACTCCTCATGGATGTGGCAATTTGAGAGTTCCTTCCCCTACCGCGAGACCCCTGATCAGCTGCGAGCCATCAACCAGTGCAAGGCTGATATGGAGGCCAACCGCCCCATGGACCGCCTCATCTGCGGTGATGTAGGCTTCGGCAAAACAGAAGTCGCCATCCGAGCCGCATTCAAATGCGTGACCGGCGGGCGCCAAGCTGCAATACTGGCTCCCACCACAGTGCTGGCAGACCAGCACTACCGCACCTTCCGCAGCCGCATGAGCGAATATCCCATCCGCATCGAGCTGCTCAGCCGCTTTACCCCCGCCAAAAAGGCCGCCGCGATAGTGGAAGGCCTGCGCAGGGGAGATGTCGATATCGTTATCGGAACCCACAGGCTGATTTCCAAAAGTGTGAGCTTCAAAAATCTGGGCTTAGCGGTCATCGATGAAGAACAACGCTTCGGCGTGCGCCACAAAGAGCAATTCAAGCGCATGTTCCGCATGGTTGACATGCTCACCCTATCCGCCACCCCCATACCGAGAACCCTCTATGTGGCACTCATGGGAGCGCGCGACATGAGCACCATCGACACAGCGCCCCTCAACCGCCTGCCCGTGCAAACCGCCGTATGCCCCTACAGCGAGGAACTCATTGCTCGTGCCATCGAGCGCGAGCTCGCCCGCAACGGTCAGGTTTTCTTCCTGCACAACCGTGTGCAAAGCATTCACAAAATGGCGGAGACCCTGCAACGCCTCGTCCCGAAAGCACGCATCGTCATCGGCCACGGGCAAATGGATAAAAGCGAGCTGGAGTGTGTGATGCGCGACTTCGTGGGGCACAAGGCCGATGTACTACTCTCCACCACCATTATCGAAAGCGGCATTGACATACCGAACGCCAACACCATCATCATCGACCGTGCCGACCGATTCGGGCTGGCAGACCTTTACCAGCTGCGTGGCCGAGTAGGCCGAGGCGGCCACCGCGCGTACGCCTACCTACTGCTGCCGCAAGATGCCCTATGCACCTCCGATGCCCGCAAACGCGTAGCCGCCATCAAGCAATACACAGAGCTGGGCAGCGGATTCAAAATCGCCATGCGCGACCTCGAAATCCGAGGTGCCGGCAACCTGCTGGGTACCCAGCAGAGTGGCCATATTGCCGCAATTGGTTTCGAGCTCTACTGCCAGCTATTGCGCCAATCCATCGAGCGCCTGCAGGGCAAGGCTCCTGCCATTCGGGTAGATGCCCAGCTGAAAGCAGACTTCCTCTGTGTAAGCGAGGCTCTGCTCTCCACCCGCCCCGATGCCGACAAACTCATCGGAGCCTTCATACCGGAAGCCTGGGTCGAGAGCACTCAAACCCGCATGGCCTGCTACACCCTATTGGCCAAAGCCCTGACGGAAGACGATGTAGATGATTTAGAGCGTCAGTGGATTGACCGCTTCGGCCCTCTACCCAAGCAGGCCCGTCACCTGCTCCTTGCACATAAAATCAAGATACTGGCCTCGCGCCGAAATATCTCGCAAGTGGAAATATCGGGGCAAAAACTCATGCTCACCCGCAACAAAGATTACATACTTCTGGACCGCAGATTCCCGCGCTTGTCAAAAATTCACCCTGCCGACAAACTGCGCGAGACGCTCCGCTTTTTGCAAGATATGTAAGAGAGGGAACCTCACAGGGTTCCACAATCGCGTAGCCGAGTAAGACGCTCCGTGAACTCTATCTCCGTGAGCACCGTTTGCGAGGGGTCAGACTTACCCAAACTGTGAGCCAATCGTAGCCCGACAGTTGCAGCCAAAGCCGCTCTGAACTCCGCACACTGCTCATAACATGCCTGATAGGCTCGGGTAATAAGCGCTTGGTACTCCACCGTGTGGCGGCCATATACCTGACCACGCCAGTACAACAACTGCGAACTTTTCCAGTCATGACGTCGCCCGGCACGCATGGCACGCCCACCTACCAACGAGCATATTTCTGCCTGTTTATCGACATCCTGAACTTTTAGACTCTGCAAAAAGCCCTCCATCGATGCACACAATACCCCATCCAGTTCAAAGGTGTTCGCCGCAAAATTACTCAATACGGTAGACGGCCACACACTCGTACGGATATCATACGAATGTGTAGCCTCGCAGTAGTCCGGATTACCTTCCAGATTCATCTCATCATTGAACAAGTAATGTTCCTTTCTCTCGCAAGCGTTCCAACCTTCCCACAAACTCATCTATTGTAAGAATTGTTTGAGTGGGGTCAGTCTTGCCGATAGAGTGTTCCAATATAGCGTTACCCGTTTGAGCCAAGAGCCGACGGAACTCCTCACACTGGTCATAACATGCCTGATAAGCTCGGGAGATAAGCTCTTGGTACTCCTGTGTGTGGCGCCCATACGCGCGACCGCACCAATAGAGAGTCTGCTTATCTTGCCAGATAATCTTAGCCCCCACACACTTAGCATGTGGCCCATTCATGGCACATATCTCCACCTGTCGCTCCCTGTCCGGCGTTTTCAATGCCTGCAGAAAGCCCTCCAAACAAGCACACTCCACACCATCCATCACAAATGGCTTCGCGCCCAAATTGCTCAGCGGAGCAAACTCGGGGAAATCCTTCATGCGAGATGATATATCTATCACCCGCACAACTCTATTTATCATGTCTTCTAATGTTTTCATATATGATTATATATGTTATACATTATCATAGACGAATACACACAAAAAATGTTCAAACAAAACCGAATTTAATTTATTACCAACTGTTTAATCTAACTACTTGCGCGGGAATTGATATTAGAGTAAAAGTAGTTCATGGAGTACATAGTCGCATTGGCATTGCTTGTAGCGGTAGGCGCATGGGTCATTGGTGCCTTTATACGGCTGCACCATTTGCATGAGCGTGTACAGCATGCTTGGGAGAAATGGCAGTTTGCCACACGCCACAGGAATGATTGCCTAGGGGATTTCGTAAGCTTGTTTGCCTGCTATCTTCCGCAAGAGGATACATTGGCGCGTGACATGAGACGCTGGACGGAAGACAGCCGCCGAGCATTGGCCGAACTGACAACGGCCCCGGTACTGGGAGCCGGGCAAGTGTTGGGGCACGCAGAGCGCAATCTGGAGCGCATTTTGCGCTACTCCGGGCGCACAGTAGAAGCAACCCCGCAATTGAGAGAAAACGAACAACTTCTGGGCCTATATCAGGCCATGGCCGTTTCGCACCGCATGCAAGCAGAGGAAGCCCGGCTCTACAACCGGTCGGTGCACGATTTTAATGCGGCTCTCGATGAACCCGCCATGCGTTTGCTGGCCCCTACTCTCGGATTCTCGCCCATGGATGAAATTTCCGGTCGACCAACAACAAGGTTAAACTAAATAGTCGACGATAAACGCGGAAAAGCCGTAGTTTCATAAACTACGGCTTTTCTCTTTACGGGCGAACCCGTCAAACTTTCTGCAATGCAGAGAGGGAAGCTTTACTCCACAGTAACCTTGGCGTTACGGGCAAGCAGGTCGATAACCTTGGAGGTAACGATGCTCAGGCGGATACCGGTCATGCGGTTCTCGCGGTGCAGCTTGCGAACGAAGGTCTTGAGGTTCTTCTCGCGAGCCTGCTGAGCCATGTTGGAGATAGCGTTGAGCATCTCGGCATCGCTGGCAGTAATCATCTCGCGGCGAGCAATCTCCTGCAGGGCGAAGTATACGCGCAGGTTGCGCTCAGTCTCAGCCTTGGAGCTCTCGCGCAGAGCATCCATGTCCTTAGCGGCCTCGTAATCACCGGCCTGAATAGCGGCATAAATCTTGCGCTGCACGGTGTTCTCATTCTCGCGCTCCACAAGGTCTGCGGGCAGAGCGAAAGTGAGCTGGTCGGCAAGCTTCTCAGAAATCTGGTCAGCCTTGGCCTCGTCATTGCTGCGCTCCTTGTTGCTCTTGAGGTTCTCGCGAACGATGTCACGGATTTCCTCCATGGTCTTACCGGGCAGAGCGGTTGCGAAAAGCTCAGCTGTTACCTCGGGCACCTGCTTCTCGCGCACCTCCTTAACGTCGCAAGTGAAGGTAACCTCCTTACCGGCGAGGTCAGAGATGGGGAAATCTTCCTTCAGAGTAGCCACGATATCTTTGGTCTCACCGGCGCTTACGCCTACCAGACCATCGGCCAACTCGGGGATGAAGCGGTCATCCTGCAAGCTTACCCAGTAGTCCTCGCGGCCCTCAAGGAAACCAACGCTCTTACCGCAGTACTCAGCCACCGGCTTACCCTCGCAAGAGGTCTTGAAGTCCACAACCACGATATCGCCCTTGGCGCTGGCGCGCTCCACGACCTCGTGCTTAGCGGAAGTCTCGGCATACTTCTGCAGGGTCTCATCGATTTCGGCATCGCTCACCTCAGTGCTCGGCACCGTAACCTCAATACCCATGTACTCGGGAAGCTCGAACTCGGGCACAACAGTCAGAGTGCTCTTCAGGGTGTAGGAGCCATCTTCGGCCATACCGCCCTCGGGGGTACCGAAATCCAGCACCTTCATATCCGGATTCTCATCCAAGCACTTATCCTGGATATCGCTCTTCAGGCGCATATCGAGCTCCTCATTGATTTCGGTGGCATAGCGCTTGGCAATCATGCTCTTGGGAGCCTTACCGGGACGGAAGCCGGGCAGACGAGCGCTCTTGGCGTAGCCGGCCAGGATGTTCTCCTTCACGGTTGCCACATCACTTGCAGGCACGGTAGCGCTCAGGCTTACCTGACAGTCACTGATTTTTTCGATGCTGATTTCCATAATATCTATAGAGGTTTGATAAAAATTTCGCGTGGGAATTATACCCGCATACCCACACAAAGGCAAGCACATAGTGAGGAATGACGCAATTTTAGAGCTGTTATTCACACAATTTCATGGAGAGAGCAAAGGAACAACACCTTTTTTGCTTGAAAGGCTCAGTGATATGTGGTAGTAAGGAGACAGCTATGAAACGAGCCATTTTCACAGGGCTTTTGCTGTCCCTGGCAGCCTGTTTAGCAACAGCAGCTGAACCGACACAGCAAAAACCGAACATTATATTGGTACTGGTGGACGATATGGGATGGGGTGACTTGGGGCTGAACCAGCCCGCCGAGCATGCTGACACCCCGAGAATTGATACACCTACACTGGATAGATTGGCCACGCAGGGTGCCCAGTTGCGGCGCCACTATACATGCGCACCGGTTTGCGCACCGGCCAGAGCCTCGCTCTTCACCGGCTTGCACCAAGGCCATGCCGAAGTGATTCGCAACAACAGTTTCGATGCAGCACTGGAAAACGGCCACACCCTAGCCACAGTATTGAAGGCCGCCGGTTATAGTACTGCTCTCATTGGCAAATGGGGAATCGGCGGCGGGCGCGAAAGCGGCGGCACTCCCACCACCTGCCCGGCTTGGCCCACCAAACGCGGTTTTGACTACTTCTTCGGCTACAACAACCACTTGGCCGGCCACCGTCATTACCCCAAGGAGGAGAGCAATGCCGACCCGGAAACACACCGCAACGCCATCTGGGACGGAGATGAAATGATAACCGACCGTCTGGATGGCTGCTACTGCACAGATCTCTTCACAGCCCGCGCAAAAAAATGGATTACCGAGCAAAAACAGGCGGACAAAGATAAGCCCATCTTCTTGGCTCTCACCTATGTGGCGCCGCATGCACGCTTAGGAATTCCGGCTGGCCCCTACCCCGCAGGTGGGGGGCTGAACGGTGGAGTCCAATGGTTAGGCACCCCGGGGCAAATGATTAACACAGCCCGCCCGGCTGACTGGGATACCTTCATTCACCCGCAGTATCGCGAAGCATGGCAGGACTATGCGACCGCTCGCTATGGTAACAATGCAGCCCACAAGCTCATGACCGCCCGCCGCCATGCCTCGATGATTACACGCGTAGACGAGGGCGTGGGCGACCTTGTCAAACTCTGCGAGGATTTGGGAATTGCAGAAAACACGGTTATCATCTTCACCAGTGACAACGGCTCACACGACGAACCCGGCGCCGTATACGGCTTTGCCGGGCACCCGGCACCGGCACAAGACCCCTCCTTCTTCCGCAGTTATGGCAACCACGATGGGATTAAGCGCGACGTCTTCGATGGCGGTCTGCGTGTACCCTGCGTGGTATATGCCCCCGGCATTATCAAAGGCGGTCTGGTAAGCACGACACCCACACAATTCCAAGATTGGATGGCTACTGTAGCCGATTTGGCAGGTGTACCTGTGCCTGCTCGTTGCGATGGCACCTCGCTGCTGCCCCTGCTGCAAGGGCATGACACCCTGAGCGCTCAACCCAACCGCGTATTGTATGCGGAGTATGCCTTCGGGGGCGGCATGGCCCAATACCGAGACTATGCCGACAACAAGAAAGGCCGAGTGCGCGGGGAGCAGCAGGTGCTGATATTCTTCGACAACCGTAGCAATCGTTGGATTAAAGCCCTGCGTACCGGTGTCAAAAACGGCACCGAGGATTGGGAGCTTTTCGATACAGAGACGGACCCCCACGAAAGCAGCCCCCTGCCCGCTGGCAAATGCCCGCAAATGCAGCAGTTCCTGCATAACCTCGCCCTGTGGAATCGCCGCGCGTATGACTACTACCGCGACCCGCAAGCCCCCAGGCGCAACAACAGCTGCGGCGGGTTCCGCAGTTACGATATGAACCTTGTTCCGGCCAATCCCCCCACCTGCCCGGAGCAACTCCATACCGGTCTTTACATACAGCAAGTACAAGCAGAATCCCCCTGGGTTCCCGCAGGTGTGAACGCCCCTGCCACGCTCGACCTGCAAGTTGCCAATCCGAACGGCGCCACCCTGCCCGCCGGTACCATCACTACCTATACGGGCTATCTCAATGTGCCCAATGATGGCAACCACTGGCACTTCTACCTCACTCTCAGCGATGTACCCGGCAGCAAAGCCTTCGTGAAGCTCCACAACTTCAACCTGGTGGATGCCGACTTCAATTACACCCCCGGTACCACTGCAACGGAATCCGCAGCTGCCAACACCGTAGAACTCGATGCCGCCAAAACCGGCAAGAAAGGCATACCGCTCAAGGCAGGGCTGCACCCCATTACCATTACTGTGGTACAGGGGCAATCCGCCCCCGGTACGCTCAAGCTCGAGTGGAACCGTGGCCCTCACAATGGCAAACAAACGCCTAAGGTAGATATACCGAATGAGGCTTTCAGGCATATCGCACACTAAAAGTAATTTCCACCTCCCTTTCAAGAGCAGCAGTCACAAGACTGCTGCTCTTCCTTTTTACCATTCGGATGATAACGACTGTTAGCCCACCCCCGGCTCGGAGTCATATATCCCCCCTTGCCAAAGTGAAATAAATGTGCTAGACTGTGGTCATGCAGACGTGGGCAGTAGAGAGAGTGGATGCACTGTGCGGGCGGCACTGTGCCTTTGCGCTCTATGCGCTACCCGGTGATACGGAACCCCGATTCTGCATGGCAGCAGATGGACGAACGGAGCAGGATTTTATCTTCCGCAACGGATTTATACTGGCTACATTCACTGGGAAGCAACTCTTCATCCCCGCTGAATTAGACGAACCGCCCGTGGCAGACGCCTGGCCCGAGCTACAGCAAGTACCACTACAAGCAGCTACCTCGCGCGAGGAATATGCCGCAAAATTCAAGCTCTACACGGATTTTATACGCAACAGGCAAGTTCGGAAAATAGTCTTGGCTCGCACGGAAGATGCCGAGGTGAGCCAAACTTTTTCCCCGACGCGGGCGTTTCTGCAAGCCTGTGCCGACCGCCCGGAAGCCTTCAAAGCACTGGTACACACCCCGGAACACGGCACTTGGCTATTCTGCACACCGGAACAGCTCATTACCGGTAGCGGTACCGACTGGTACACCATGGCCCTCGCCGGCACACGCATGCCCAGCCGATTGCCATGGGATACCAAAAATCGCCGTGAACAAGTGCTGGTAACCGAGTTCATGCGCGAGGTACTCACTCCGCTGGCAGACGAAATTAACGAAAGCGAACCCGAAAACCTGCGAGCCGGTAACATCGAGCACCTTTGCACCCGCTTTCACCTGCGCATGCCCCCGGGGCGCTTGCTGCTCCTGCTGGAGCAACTGCCCCCCACCCCGGCTGTATGCGGTTCGCCCGTAGCGGCTGCGCGTGAGCTTTTGCTCACCTACCCCGATATTGACCGCACATGCTACGCCGGCTACCTGGGACATTGGGGCAATGGCGAAGTCCAGCTCTACGTTGCACTGAGGTGCATGCAGATTTTCCCGGGGTTCTGCCGTCTGTATGCCGGCGGCGGGCTCATGCCCGACTCGGTCGAAGAGTGCGAGTGGCAAGAAACCGCAGCAAAAATGCAAACCATGCGGGCGCTGCTGGACAATTTACTTCCTACGGCAACTTGAGCTGCTACGGTTTCCTCGCTGGTTCAGGGAACCTCTTCTAATTGCCCGATTTTTTGTACAGAGCTTCCGCCAGCATGACAACAATTAACCTTTCCCAACTCAGCAAAAACCGTACAATAAAAGTAATTTAACGCAGTTATGCGAGAGGAACAATTCAAAGTAACCGGCATGAGCTGCTCCGCTTGCTCAGCCAGAGTGGAGCGTGCCGTGTCGGTACTGCCCGGAGTGCGGAGTGTACAAGTAAACCTACTGACCGGCAGCATGCGAGCGCAATTCAGCGCGGAACTGAGTGAGGCCGCTATCATCTCCGCAATCGAGGCTGCAGGCTATGGTGCTGCCTTAGCTCAGGGTGCCAACACTACGAAACGCGAAGACAGCGGGCTGCGCCGCCGATTGGTACTGTCGCTGAGCATTCTGCTGCCGCTCATGGCCATTCACCACCTATGGCATGGCCTGCCCTCGGCTATCGTGCAGCTCCTGCTGGCTCTGCCAATTCTGTGGCTTAACCGAAAGTTTTTTATCAACGGGCTGAAAGCTGTGCTGAAGGGAGCAGCCAACATGGACACCCTAGTAGCGCTGGGTGCAGGTGCCGCTATGATGGACGGTCTGGCCAATTTCTATTTTGCCCACCGCGGGGCCTATTATTTCGAGTGTGCGGCTATGATTGTGACGCTCATCACCCTGGGCAAATGGCTGGAAAGCCGAGCCACGGGCCGCACCGGCGAAGCACTGGAAAAACTGCTCTCCCTGCTGCCACGAACCGCTACTGTTCTGCGAAACGGCACTCCCACCAACATCCCGGCAGACGCTGTGCAAGTAGGCGAAATCGTACTGGTTCGCCCCGGTGAACGCATGCCGGTGGACGGCACCGTGACCGAGGGCACCTCGGCAGCGGATGAGGCCCCCCTCACCGGTGAAAGCCTGCCGGTGGAAAAAACGCCGGGAGCCTACGTGTATGCCGGTACAGTAAACCGCAATGGAGCCCTGCAAATACGGACAGACAAAACAGCGGCGAGCAGCGCACTGGCCGGCATCGTATCCCTGGTGGGCGAGGCTGCTGCCACCAAAGCCCCCATTTCTCGCCTGGCCGACCGTATATCGGGCGTGTTTGTGCCAGTTGTCGTGGCCATATCACTTCTGACTGCCCTTACTTGGCTATTGCTGGGTGCCGGAGTTGGTTTTGCGCTATCATGCGCCATTGCCGTGCTGGTTATCAGTTGTCCCTGCGCGCTGGGACTGGCCACACCGGTAGCAATCATGGTTGGGACAGGACGCGGGGCTGAGTGTGGTATATTGTTCCGCAACGGTACAGCACTCGAGACCGCCCGGCGCGCCACAGCCGTAGTGCTCGACAAGACCGGCACCATCACCACCGGTCACCCGGTCGTCACCGATACCCTACCCGCTCCCGCTCACAGCAACGAAGAACTGCTGCAGCTCGCCGTCACTCTGGAGAGCGGCAGCAATCACCCGCTGGCCGAGGCCGTACTACAGGCCGCAGCAAGTCTTACACCCGAACCTTGCAACAGCTTAACTTACCTACCCGGGAGAGGCATAACAGCGAGCATCGGCTCCGTACCCTGTGCCGCCGGAAATGCCACCCTTATGTCCGAAATAGGCGTAAGTGTCCCCGATGTCGCCGCTCTGACCGCAGCAGGTAAAACCCCGATTTTCTTCGCACAAGGCAACGAACTCATCGGCACTCTGGCCGTGGCCGACACTATAAAGCCCGAATCACCCGCCGCCATTGCCGCCATGAAGCAGGCCGGCCTGCGCGTGCTCATGATAAGCGGCGACAACTCACGCACGGCCCATGCCATCGCCCTACGCGCCGGGGTGGATGAAGTCCATGCCGAAGCCCTGCCGCAGGACAAAGATGCGCTGGTGCGCCGCCTGCAAGCAGAAGGGCACTGCGTTGCCATGGTAGGTGACGGAATCAACGATGCACCCGCCCTCACCCGCGCCGACGTTGGCATCGCCATCGGTGCCGGCACCGATATCGCCATGGAGTGCGCCGGAGTTATCCTAGTGCGCAGCAATCTGATGGATGCTGTAGATGCCCTGCGGCTGAGCCGAGCGGTTATACAGAATATTCGTACCAACTTATTCTGGGCTCTGCTCTACAACTGCTTGGCTATTCCCGTAGCAGCCGGCATTCTTTATCCCCTCACCGGTTGGCTTCTCCACCCGGCCGTGGCAGCTGCCGCTATGGGCATGAGCAGCCTCTGCGTAGTCTCCAACGCACTGCGACTGCGCCACTTCACCCCCACCCCACAACTCAATATGAACACCATCACCATACATGTAGACGGCATGATGTGCCCCCATTGCGAGAATCACGTCAATAAAGCACTGCTTGCCATTCCCGGAATCACCGACTGCCACGCCGATTACAAGGCAAAAACCGTCACGATTACCACCTCTCACGACGTTCCGCTCGCTACCATTCACCACACAATAACCGAGCTCGGCTATAACATCCTCTGATTTCGCCCTCAAAATCACTACCACATACATTGTAATACACATTCGTGCCTACTGATAGTCTGTGGTTTACACATAACTCTCACAAAATGCCACAAAATAGCATCTTTTTTGCTTGACGAAACTACCTAAATTTGGTTATAATGCCCCTGTCCTTGGAATCAGACGTAAAACAGATTCTTGGGTCCAAAAGGGTCCATTTCATAGGGTAGTTGGGCTCCCCCTGGTCTTCGGATCAGGGGGAGACTCCTTTCAAGGGCAAAGAGGCAAAATCATGTCCGCGCAACGCTCCATCTTTGTGCAAGCTGCGGCTTATACCTTTCTCCTCAGAAAAATAAACACAGGGCATGCCAAACCTCACTCCGAAACATAATACCATAACCCCACAGCATCGCGCAATCCAAATTATACCAAAGACACTCATAGAGACATAAATAGATATTGCTCGAAGTAACAAATTTACACGAAAATGGTATGATTTTTCGATTGACACATGGGTAGTGCTTTGCTAAGCTACGGACATGGCAATCAGTAAATATACAATAGGGCTGTTAGTTGCACTAATGGGGCTCCCCCTTACCTCAACGTCTGCCCTGGGGCAGGAGGAATTGCAACTCGACCCGGCAGTTGAAACCGAACTCAATGACGAGGACGTTGATTCTTCTTCAAAAACAAAAAAGAAAAAAAAGAAGAAGAAGTCAGCAAAGGGAAAAGATGCAGCCGATACAGACGATAAAGCCACCGATACCAAGGAGGTCAGCAAGGTTGCCGAGGCTCTTAAGAAATTTAAGTTTATCAGCGGCAAACCAAATCTGAAAGCCGAATACTACATATACATGTACTCCGCCAGCTGGTGTGGTTACTGCAAGATGTGCATGCCCTCAGCTGTTAAAGAATATAAGAAAATACGCAGCAGCAAGCAAGTAGAGTTTATCCTCATCAACGGCGACAAGAGCAAGGCCGAGGCAATAGCCTATATGAAGGAGTACAAGGCCAAAATGCCCTGTATGGCCTTTGATGACCTCAAAGCAACGAATTTCATGGGACTACCCGGCTGCGCTATGCCTGGCTTCCCCGCCATCAGTATTGCGGATAAAAACGGGCAACAGATTACATCAGCAGTTGGTGCCAGCAAAGTGAAAGAAATCCTCGAGAACTGGCGAGATTATACCATTAAACGCAAAAAAGAGGATTAACAATCCCGGCCTCTGTGCGCATACTTTTCCCGCGTGACGTCATCGCCGCGCGGGATTTTTATTTGTAGCCAACCGACAAAAAACCGGCCCTGCCTCGTTGAGAGACAGGGCCAAAGTTTCAACAAATACCCAAGAAGGGGTATCAGAGCACCTCAGGTGCCAGAGAGACAATCTTCATGAAACCTTTTTCACGAAGCTCGCGAGCCACGGGCCCGAAGATACGGGTGCCCTTGGGGTTGTTGTCCTTGTCGATGACCACAACAGCGTTGGAGTCAAAGCGGAGCACGGAGCCATCATCGCGACGGATGGGGGCAGCAGTGCGGACAACCACGGCCTTCACCACGCTGCCCTTCTTAACGGAGGCAGTGGGGATAGACTCGCGAATGTGGCAGGTGATGATGTCACCGATGTGAGCCTGATCGGTACCGGACTTGCCGATAACACCAATCATCTTGGCGGTGCGGGCGCCGGTGTTGTCGGCGACCTGAACGAGGGATTCCATCTGGAGCATGGTATGTAATGTCCTTTCCGGTTTAGTGTTTGATGATTTCCACGAGCTCCCAGCGCTTCAACTTGGAAAGCGGGCGGGTCTCACGAATGCGTACGGTATCGCCAACGTTCGCGGTCTCGTTCTCGTCGTGAGCATAGAACTTCTTGCTCTTCTTAACGATCTTCTTGAACACGGGGTGCGGCACACGGGCCACATACTCCACAACGATGGTCTTGCTCATCTTGTTGGAGACAACAACGCCGACGCGGGTCTTACGAATGCCCTGAGGCTTGGTGGTCGTAGTAGTTTCTTCGCTCATTGTATAAGTCCTTAGGTTACTTCGTTATCAGTTCTGTTCGGCAGCGGCGCCCTCGCCCTGAACAGTCAGGGCGCAGGCGAGTTCCTTGCGAACGATGCGGAGGCGCTGGTTGTTCTCCAGCTGACCGGTACCCTGCTGCAAGCGCAGGTTGAACAGCTCTTCGCGCAGACCACGGATGTGGGCGGCGAGCTCCTTAGCGGGCATACCGCGGAAGTCTTTAGCTTTCTTTACAGGCATAATCTGTGTAATGTTAGTTGTTTACTTGGTTTAAGCCTGGGGCTCCACGCCCTGGCGGTATACGAAACGCGTACGGATGCCGAGCTTGTTGGAAGCAAGGCGGAGAGCCTCGCGGGCGGCGGACTCGGTAACACCGCCAACCTCGAACATAATGTTGCCGGGGCGGCATACAGCAATCCAGCCCTCAACAGCACCTTTACCCTTACCCATACGGGTATCCGGCGGGCGCTTGGTGAAGCTCTTCTGCGGGAAGATGCGGATGTACACGCGACCACGACGGCGCAGGTAACGGTTGATGGCGATACGGCAAGCCTCGATCTGGTTGTTGGTTACCCAACCGCGAGTCAGTACCTGAAGGCCGAAGTCACCGAAGGCAACATAGTCACCGCTGGTAGCATTACCGCCGCGATTGCCGCGGTGCATCTTGCGGTGGTTGTCCTTCACTCGTTTAGGCATTAAAGGCATATTTTATATCTCCTGTAATCGTTAAAGGTTCTTATGATGTGTAGGGGATTAAGCATCGCGGCGATCACCACGGTCACGACGGGGGCGAGCCGGGCGGTTGTTCGGGCGGCCGGAGGGAGCTGCACCGGGAACTTCCGGGCGCGTGTTGATCCAGCACTTAATACCAATGATACCGTAGAGAGTGCGAGCCTCGGCAAAACCGTAGTCGATGGGGGCACGCAGGGTCTGAAGCGGTACTTTACCTTCGCGGTACTGCTCGGCACGGGCAATGTCAGCACCACCCAGACGGCCGGCGCAACGAATGCGGATACCCTCAGCACCAAAGTCCATGGCAACCTGAACGGCACGCTTCATAGCGCGACGGAAAGATACGCGGCGCTCAAGCTGAGTGGCGATGTTCTCAGCAACAAGCTGAGCATCGAGCTCGGGCTGGCGAATCTCCATGATATCGAGCTTAACCTGAGCACCACCGCAAAGCTTGCTGAGTGCAGCAGTCATGTCTTCGATATTCTTACCCTTGGGCCCGATAACGAGACCGGGGCGAGCGGTAGCGATAGTCACGCGAACGCTGTTCCAAGCGCGCTCGATGGTGATGCGGGAGATAGCGGGGGAAGATCCCTTGAGGTCGCTGTTGAGCTTAGCGGTGTAGTCCTTGATGAACTTACGGATCTTGAGGTCCTCGTGGAGCTTAGTGGCATAGTCCTTGCCGGTAGCATACCACTTGGAGCGCCAGTCTTTAGTAACGGCCAGACGGAAGCCGATAGGATTTACTTTCTGTCCCATAGTGTTTGTATATGTGCTTGTGTTGTGGTTATGCCTCGGCGTTGGCGAGGATGACGGTGATGTGGGAGGTGCGCTTGCGAATCATGTTGGCGGAACCGCGAGCACGAGCCATTGTACGGCGGAAGGTAGGACCTTCGTCAACCATGACGCTCTTGAGCACGAGCTCATCAGCGGAGAGGCCATTGTTGTTCTCGGCATTGGCTACGGCGGCCTTCAGAGTCTTGTTGAGGAGGTAGGCGCCCTTCTTGGGAGTGTAGCTGAGCACGTCAGTAGCCTGAGAAACAGACATACCCTGAACGGCAGCGGCTACATCGCGCATCTTCTTCGCAGAGATGCGAGCGTTCTTGTATACTGCTTTAACTTCCATTGTTATGGTATTTGTTGAAGATTAATCATTGTTTGTTACGGAAACACTGTCACCGACTGCTATAGAGAGAGCGGGGTTAAGCTGGCGTTGCACCAGCATGCCTGCTACTTTCTTGCGAACATCAGTCACGATTGCACGTGCGATTGCCTGGTCACCGCGGGTTACCTGCATGGGCATGCCCACTTCTACCTTACTCTCGCGACCGGCATTGATGACGATAAGGCCACTCTCTGAGTCTATGCTCAGCACTCGGGCATCTGTCAGCGTACCGGTGAGGTCATTCTGCGGAGCCTGGCGCAGCCCAAGGGCTACATCGAGCTCTCGCAGGGCGGCCTCCAGAGCCTGACGGGCAGCGGCATCCTCCACCAACGCACCGCGAGTATAAGCGGTGACAGCAGCAGAAAGCATGAGGGCGGACTGTCGCAGCGTGTCTAGCTCAGCATTTGCTGCTTCGAGCTGGGCTGCTGTGTCAATCAAGCGCTCCTCACCGCTACCAAGAGCTGCGCCACCGAGAGCCTCCAATCTGGAGCGGATTTCGCGCAGTTGGCGGCGTGCTTCATCAGCATCAGCCCGAGAGAGGGCATAGCTTTCACGAAGCGTGGCGACCTGGCGTTCGAGTTGTGCGATCTTGTGTTCCGCAGCACCACTGTCCCCCTCGCCTGCACCGGCAACCATCCCGATACCACAAAGGGCAAAGGTGAGAAGCACGGAGCTGAGACGAGGTGCGGACATGTGGCAAAGTGCGGGTTACTATTACTTCTTGCCGATACCGCCGTGCGCCTTGAAGATACGCGTGGGGGCGAATTCACCGAGCTTGTGGCCGACCATGTTTTCCGTTACATACACGGTAGCAAAGGTCTTGCCGGTGTGTACGAGGAAAGTGAGGCCAACGAAATCCGGAATGACCATGGAGGCGCGGCTCCAGGTTTTAATCGGCTTGCGGTCCCCGCTCTGAAGCTGGGCGTCAACCTTGTCGAGAAGAGGCTGGCTTACGAAGGGTCCTTTTTTGAGGGAACGTCCCATTGTTCTAAGTGATATTGAAGGTTAAAAATTACTTGTTCTTGCGGCGCTGTACGATGAATACGTCGCTGGGCTTGCGCAGACGGCGAGTCTTCTGACCCTTGGTGTGACCCCAGGGGGACTTCAGGTGCTGACGACCACCACCGGACTTGGACTTACCCTCACCACCACCGTTGGGGTGGTCGACGGGGTTCATACACATACCACGCACGGTCGGGCGGATACCCATCCAACGTGTACGGCCGGCCTTACCGGAGGACTCGTTCATGTGCTGAGTGTTGCCCACCTGACCGATGGTGCAGTAGCACTCTACGCGGAACTTGCGAACTTCACCGGAGGGCATCTTAACCAGGGCATAGTCGCCGTCACGGTTAGAGAGCACAGCCTGCTGACCGGCAGAGCGAGCAATCTTGCCGCCGGTGCCGGGGCGCACCTCGATGTTGTGAATGGCGGTACCCAGGGGTACGTTCTTCAGGGGCATAGCGTTGCCAACCTTCGGGGCAACGTTCTCACCGGCCTGTACGGTCATACCAACGGTCAGACCCACGGGGGCAAGAATGTAGCTCTTGGCACCATCGGGGTACTGTACCAGGGCGATGCGGCAGGTACGGTTCGGATCATATTCGATTGCCAGTACAGTGGCAGCCTCGGTACGAGTGCGGCGGAAGTCTACCAGGCGGTAGTGCTTCTTGTGGCCACCGCCGATGTGGCGAGTGGTGATGCGGCCGTTGTTGTTGCGGCCACCGCTCTTGCGGATGGGCTGAAGAAGGGACTTCTCCGGCTTGCTCTTGGTGATCTCGTCAAACGCGGGCAGAACCTTGTAGCGGTTGGACGGAGTTGTAGGCTTGAATGACTTGAGGGACATGATAGCTTACTTCTATTGTCGTTATGGGTTCTCAGATTAGACGAGGTCGAGGCTCTCACCAGCGGCGAGGCGCACATAGGCCTTCTTCCATGCCGGAGCGTTGCCGGCGTCCTTGGTGCGCTTGCGGCGCACTTTACCGTCATAGTTAGCCGTGCGAACAGCGGCTACCTTCTTGCCGAGGCATTTCTCCACGGCCTGCTTAACTTCAAGCTTGGTGGCCTTTACCGCCACTTCAAGCACAAGCTCACCGGTGGTCTCGTGCAGCACAGCGGCCTTTTCGGACACGCGCGGCTTCTTGATTACGTCGTAAATGTCGTTCATGATTACTTGGTGCGGTTGGCGATGGTTTCGAGGGCGGACTCAACGATAACAACCTTGTTAGCGTGCAGCAGCTGCTCCACGTTCACTTCGGCAGCGCTCATCAACTGTACATCCTGTACGTTGCGGCCTGCAAGCTTGGTCTTCTCGTCGAAAGAATCAGCAATGACAAGAACCTTGCGGCAGTTGGCGATTTCAGCCACAGCAGCTACGAAGCTCTTGGTCTTGCCGTCCTCGATGCTGAAGGAAGGAACGGTGCAAACCTTACCGGCAGAGATGATGTCACCAAGCACGCGGCGCAGGGCCAGCTTGCGGGTGGACTTGTTCACCTTCTTGCTGTAGTCGTGGGGACGGGGGCCGAACACAACGCCACCACCCACGAAAATGGGGGACTGGTGGTCGCCGTGACGGGCATTACCTGTGCCCTTCTGGCGGTAGATCTTGCGGTTGTTACCGGCAACTTCACCACGAGTCTTGGTGCAAGCGGAGCCGGTACGGCGATTGGCGCGGTAGGCAACTACCAGGTCGTGTACGGCCTGATTGCCTTTCTCGGGCCCTACCGTCACGATATTCGCGGCGGTAGCGGCCTCTATGGTCATTTCTGTTGCGGACATAGATAGGTTCTCCTAGTTCGTATATTATTTACCGTTCTTCTTCTTGGCCGGGCGAACAACAACGTAGGAACCCTTAGCGCCGGGCACGGGGCCGGACACAAGAATTACGTTGTCATCCTTGCGCACCTGAACGACCTTCAGGTTCTGCACAGTCTTGCGCTCGTTGCCCATGTGACCGGGCATCTTCTGACCCTTCCATACACGGGAGGGAGTGGCGCAAGCGCCCACACCACCGGTACGGCGGTGCATCATCGAGCCGTGGGTCATGGGGGAACCGGAGAAGTTGTGACGACGCACAACGCCCTGGAAGCCCTTACCCTTGCTGGTGCCGATTACGTCAACCCAGGCACCCTCCTCAAAGAGCTCTGCACCGGGGTGAGCAGCACCTTCAGCGGGCAGCTCGGCGGCATCTACGCGGAACTCCTTGAGGAGCTTGGCGGGGGCGATGCCGAGTTTCTTAAAGTGGCCTGCTACGGGCTTGGAGAGGCGGCTCTCCTTCTGCTCGTCGAATGCCACCTGAATGGCGGTGTAGCCATCCTTATCAGCGGTCTTGATCTGGCCGTAAGTGTTGCCGGTCACGTCGATAACCGTGACGGGGATCATGGCGCCGGTCTCTTTGTTGAAGACGCGGGTCATGCCAACCTTCTTACCAATAAGTCCTAAAGACATGTTAATATGAAATCTGTGTTAAGGTTCGTAATAATGAGGATCTGAATCGGGGATTAGATCTTGATGGTGATGTCCACGCCTGCGGGCAGGTTGAGCTTCTTGAGCTCCTCAACCGTGCGGGAGGTAGGCTCCACAATGTCAAGAAGACGCTTGTGGGTGCGGATTTCGAACTGGTCGGCAGATTTCTTGTTAACATGGACCGAGCGGTTCACAGAGAACTTCTCGATACGAGTCGGCAAAGGAATCGGTCCGGCGACTTTGGCGCCCGTGCGCTTGGCGGTCTCGACGATCTCAGATGCGGAGCGGTCGATAGCGCGGCTATCAAAAGCACGGAGACGAATGCGGATTTTGGGACTTTGCATGAACGTGCGGTTATGTTTAGGTTAGTAATTTAGTTGGTTTATTTATTACCACCGCGAGCCTTGACGATTTCTGTGACAAGGTTCTGGGGTACTTGTTCGAAGTGGGAGGGCTCCATAGAGTAAGAGGCAAGACCCTTGGAAAGGGTACGGATGTCGGTGGAGTAACCGAACATTTCAGCCAAGGGGACATCGGCGGTAAGAACACACTCGGAGCCCTTGTGCTCCATGTTCTTAACCATGGCGCGGCGGCGGTTAAGGTCGCCCATGATATCGCCCTGGTTCTCAGCGGGGGTCACAACTTCAACAGCCATGATGGGCTCAAGCAGCACGGGGGCGCACTTGACAAAGGCGTTCTTCATAGCGAAGATAGCAGCCATCTTGAAGGCGTTTTCGTTGGAGTCCACTTCGTGGTAGGAGCCGTCAATCACGTCTACCTCCACGTCCTCTACGGGATAACCGGCAACTGTGCCGGAGTTCATGGCCTCATTCAGACCGGCGTACACGGCGTTCATGTACTCCTTGGGAATGGCACCACCAACAATCTTGTTGGCAATCTTCAGGCCGGTACCACGCTCACCGGGGCGCATGGCGATTACCACGTCACCGTACTGACCACGACCACCGGACTGCTTCACGAGCTTGCCCTGAACGCGGTCAACGGACTTGGTGATGGTTTCACGGTAGGCAATCTGGGGCTTACCGGTGTTGGCCTCTACCTTGAACTCGCGCTTAAGGCGGTCAACGATAATGTCGAGGTGAAGCTCACCCATGCCTGCGATGATGGTCTGACCGGTTTCTTCGTCAGTCTTCACGCGGAAGGTGGGGTCTTCAGCAGAGAGGCGCTGGAGAGCGTTGGACATCTTCTCCTGGTCGGCCTTGGTAAGAGGCTCCACAGCCATGGAGATAACGGTGTCCGGGAAGGTGGGGGGCTCGAGGGTGTAGTCGAAGTCATCAGAGGCGAGGGTATCACCGGTGGTGGCATTCTTCAGACCCACGATAGCGGCGATATCGCCGGAGTATACCTCGCTTACGTCGGTGTGAACGTTAGCCTGAATCTGGAGCAGACGGCCTACGCGCTCACGCTTGCGGGTACGAGGGTTGTAAACGGTGTCGCCCTTGCGGATAACGCCGGTGTACACGCGGATGAACACCAGAGAACCCACGAACTTGTCGGCCCACAGTTTGAATGCGAGGGCAACGGGCTTGTCGTTGTCGGAGGGGATGATGTCCTTAGTCTCGAAGGTCTCGTAACCGTTCTCGTCAAGACCGGTGGGAACAGTGCCAGTAACGGTGGCGAGCTTGGCCTCAAGCGGGGAGGGAAGGTAGTCAACCACAGCGTCGAGCAGACCCTGCACACCCTTGTTCTTGAAGGCGGAACCGCCGGTTACAGGGATGAACTTGTTGGCGATACAGGCGCGACGAATGGCGGCCTTCAGAGTGGGAGCATCGATGGGCTCCTCCATGAGGAAGAGTTCGGCGAGCTCATCGTCCACGTCAGCCACGGCACCCTTCAGCTCATCGAGAGCAGCCTCACCGATTTCCTTAAGCTCACCCTCGAGGTCTTTAATCTCGTAGGTGGAACCCATGCGGTCGGAGTCGCTGTAGTAGATAGCCTTCTGGTTCACCACGTCAATCTGACCGCAGAGCTGGTCCTCGGAACCGATGGGGATGAGAACGGCAGCGGCGTTGGCGCCGAGCTTGGTCTTGATGTCGCTAAGAACGTTGTTGAAGTATGCACCGGTACGGTCCATCTTGTTGACGAAGCAGATACGGGGCACTTCATACTTGTTGGCCTGACGCCACACGGTCTGGGTCTGGGGCTGCACGCCTGCCACACCGCAGAACACAACGATGGCGCCGTCGAGCACACGCAGGGAGCGCTCCACCTCAGCGGTGAAGTCCACGTGGCCGGGGGTATCAATAACGTTGAGCTGGAAGTTCTCGTTCTCGAAAAGCTTGCAGCAGCCCTCGGCAGGCAACTGTTTCCAGTTAGTAGTAACGGCGGCGGAGGTAATGGTAATACCGCGTTCCTGCTCCTGTTCCATCCAGTCGGTCGTCGCAGAACCCTCGTGGGTCTCGCCGATCTTGTGGATCATGCCGGTGTAGAAAAGGATGCGCTCGGAAAGCGTGGTTTTGCCGCCGTCGATGTGAGCAGCGATACCGAAGTTACGGTAGCGCTCGAGCGGGGCCTTGCGATCAGGGCTGCTATAACTAGCCATAAATTAGTAAAGTAATATGAATGTTTCAGTTTTCAGAGATTACGAGAAAACTTCACGCGGTTAATTACCAGCGGAAGTGAGCAAAGGCACGGTTGGCCTGAGCCATCTTGTGCACGTCATCGCGCTTGCGCACGGCAGCACCCTGATTGGCAGCGGCTTCCTTAATCTCGTTAGCGAGAGCCTTAGCCATGGGGATACCCTTACGATTGCGAGCGTAGTTGATAATCCAGCGCATAGCGAGAGCTTCGGAACGATCGGGGGCAACCTCAAGCGGCACCTGGTAAGTAGCACCACCCACGCGGCGGCTCTTGACCTCCACACGGGGCTTAGCATTCTCAATGGCGCGAGTCAGCACCTCGAGAGGACTTACAGTGTCAGTACCTTCGTTTGCAAGGTCGATAGCCTTGTAAACGATACGCTCAGCCAGGGAGCGCTTGCCGTCAAGCATCACCTTACCAATCAGGCGGCCAACGAGCACGGAATCGTAACGGGAGTCACGACGTTCAATTTTCTTATAGACGCGTTTGCGACGAGCCATAATAGTTTATCTTTAAATATTCTAGGTTTACTTCTTCTTAGCGGGAGCGGCGGCTGCACCGGCCTTCGGGCGCTTAGCACCGTACTTAGAGCGGCCACGGCGGCGCTTGTCAACGCCAAGGCAGTCCAGAGCACCACGAACAATGTGATAACGAACACCGGGAAGGTCCTTCACACGACCGCCGCGCACAAGCACGATGGAGTGTTCCTGAAGGTTGTGACCCTCACCACCAATGTAGGCAATCACTTCTTCGCCATTGGTAAGGCGCACTTTAGCAACTTTACGAAGAGCGGAGTTCGGTTTCTTCGGCGTACGAGTCATCACCTGAAGGCAGACGCCACGACGCTGCGGACAGCTATGAAGAGCGCGAGACTTCGACTTCTCTTCCGGTACGATTCGCCCTTTTCGGACGAGCTGATTAATGGTCGGCATGTTTCCTATTAGTTTATTGTTATTCAGGGGCTTAGAGCGCTTCACACATCCCTCATTACCTCGCGGGAACTGTATTTCAGCACCTTCTACAAGCCCGATAAATACTTGTAACCCTGCGCATTCCTGCGCATAGGCGGTGCAGCATTGTACCTTATTTTGCCGATTTGGCAAGACTTTTCTTTTGAAAAATCAATTTTTTTGCATTTTTTGATATGATGCCGTAAATTTTTTGCTCTTTCGCGCGCGCGAGCGCGCGTTCACGCGTATATTTATATGTTAATGGCAGCACCTTCACCGGTGTTTCTATAACTAAAAACCCCCGCCAAGGACGTACCTCGGCGGGGGTAAAAGTTGATATTTTAAATATCCCAAGCGTCGAGCCATTTGAATGACACCACTCGGAATCGGCGGCCGAACACCTTGTTGGCGGAGCTCAGCCCCTTAGCCTTGCGACCATCGGGGTCGAACTCAACCGCGGAGGGCTCGTTGGTCGGGTCCACATAGTCCATGGTGCGCTGTACAACTGCTTCGCACCATGCTTGGGCAAGAATTGCCTTGCGGGCATTGCGTACACAGCCGTATGCGCGCACTGTGAAGGTATCGTCTCGCACGGTGAGAATGTTACCGAGAGAAGCCAGCACATCACTCTGAATGAGGTACCCCGGAGCTGCGGTGTAAATAGAGCCCTCCTCTGCTTCTTTGAACTGGTAGAGCTCACCACCGGCAACGGGATTTGTCATTTCATCCATGAACATGCTGTTGATGTCGGTTGCATCTATCGCAGCCTGCAGTGCCCCCTTCAAGGCATTCTCCTTATTAGTATCGAGGCGGCGATTAATGAAGTCGGACATGTTGAGGAAGGGGCCACGCTTCTTCACCTGCTTCACAATCTCGGTAGCAAGTTCGCGAATCTTGTCTGCCTCGAGCGAGCGCACCTCACCCCATGCAGCCAGCATGCCGCTGCTGCCACGCAGAGCCGACGACCCCTGCATCATGCTATAACCACCCAGGGAGTCAATGCTCTTATCGGCTGTGGATACCATAAAGCGAGAGAAGAGCACTTGGCTGTCAGTCTTGCCGGGTTCCACCAGCGCGAGCTTACCGCCGGCATTGGTCACCAGCTTTCGCTTGGCCAAGCCTTGCAGTACGGATGTCCATGCCTCCACCGAGGTGGAGTTCACGTTGAAACCACCGTCAATCATGAGATATTGGGCAATGTACTTCCAGCCGTCGTCATTCATGAGTCGCTTCACGACATCGGAATCCTTGTACGGGGTATTCGATTTCACATAGCGTGCTACGGGCAGAGGCTCCTCACCGCTCAGGAATCGAGAAAGCACCTCCTTGGCTTCAATCTTGCCCCTGGTGTTGGGCATATCGGAGACAGAGGAGCAGAACCAGCGATCCCACATAGCATCGTTAATCAGCAAGGCATGGTCATAGAAATCACCGAATACCTTATCGTTGCCACCAAGCTCGGCGTTAATCTTGCTCTCGTGGAATGCGTACACATCCGTTGCCGGCAAACAGGGGTCAGCAAACGAGTTACCGATACCTACACCGGGTACACCGGCCTGGTACTGCATACGGCGCAGGGCTGCCTGTGTCTTGTAGTCGGAGCTTCCGCCGGCACTGTACCAACCGGGCTGCAGACGCATACCGGCGAAACCGGCCAGAGAGAACGGAGGGTGCACCGGCAATTCGAGCACGGATACGAATGATACTTGCTCACCATCGCTGGTAATACCCAGCATACCATTGTTGCCAATGTTGTCCATGGGGCAAGCATTCATACCGGCACCCACATCGAGTGCAGCAAGCTGGTAGGGGTGGTACTGGCGCTGCTGATCATCGGGATTGATAATCATGCTACCCCAGAATGCAGGGCTCGAGTGCTGCCACGACTTTGTGCGGTAATCCTTACCTTCAAAAAGGCGCGCATCGAGGTTGCGGTTGGCAGACTTGGGCACAATACCGAGGGCGGCCACGAAGTACGGCACAGCGCTATCGCTCTGTGAACCGTCCGCACTCCAGCGAGCATCATTGCGATTTTCATCGCAGAATACGGTATTCTGTGCAGGGTCAGCGGGGTTATACCAGCCCAACAGACCACGGTGCGGGCTCTGACCACGTTTGCCGACACCGCCACTGGCGCCACTGGACTCGGCCATACCGTTGTAGCCATTGAACAGGGTAATAGCCTCCTTATTGCGAGGTGCAAACCACTGACCGTCGGTCTGGTGCTGGCCACCTTCGTGGCTCAAACCAAGACGAATTCGTATATACCAATTGCCGTTGTCCAATTCAGACTGGGGCTTATTGGCATAGAAGTGAGCCTTGTAACCGGACACGGCACTGGCATTGTACCCCAGAGTCCACGGGTTGGAATAGGGCTTGGTATAGCTATCCGTTGCACGAGCCTGACCGGGCGAGAAGAAGAGAATCTCACCGGGTTTGAATTCGATATCACCGGTCTGGTCGTTAAGTGTTGCCTGGAAATAGTCACCATAGTCCAGACCGAAGCCCTTATCACTGGACTCCTGCCTGAAACCGTAGTTCTGCCACAAATAATTTCCACCGCTGTTGGACCACCCTTGCAACCATGTAGCCTTATAAGGGGCAGATTGAGACCAAAGCTGCTGACCACGAATCTTCATAGGCACGTTGTAGGGGTTCCACCACAGGAACATGGGAGCAAAGCAGAGGCGCAGATTGTACTTGGCTTGGTCACCCTCCGAGCCTTCTACTTGGTCAGTCACCAGACCGAAGGTGTTCATGAAGGCCAGCATAACCGGCGTACGAGCATAACCGGAGAACTCACTGCCCTGATCCATGAGCGAACGGGAGTCATATATCGTACCTTCGCCGGTGGGTGTAAGTTCATCGAGATTCGAAGTCGCAGCCTCGGGATTACCGTGCGGATAGCCCACACCGCTCATTCGGGTGTAGCAGTTGTCCACATTGCCCAACAAACGAGCCGTAAAGTTGGAGGAATCCTTCGCCGAACCATCCGGCCAGCAGTTATAGTAGGCATACAGGTTCTGCCAGGAGCCAATGGGCATATTCTCCTCCGTACCGCGCGGAACATCATTTCCTTCCACCAAGGGGCAATCCTGCGAAGAACGTGCGGCGAAGTCTGTTCCTTTCAGGGTCTTCTTGTTGAGCAGCAAGCAAAGGTCTTGCTTAAACCCGCCGGTTCGTACGTTGATGGGCAGTGAATACGATGTGGTGGTCACATCGAAGAAATAGGGCATACCGGCCTCCTGAGATGAAGTGGAAGTCAGCGGAATGCTGGCCATGGTGAGCAGCTTGTCCGGAGCCTGAATTCCCTCCTGCGGCAGGAATGAGAGATACTCGCTGTCCACAAACAGGGGAGACGGCGTATTCCATGTACGGCGCAGCACCTCCAAGGGAACACTGGTGCTCTCGGGGTCTTTGACGGTGATTTTGCTCTTCTGGTTCTCACCGCCTACCCACCAAGCGAAACAACCGCTATTTTTGCCGGTGGAGGGCATGGAAATAAGGTCGGCATATACCAAGTGGCGACCGCTCAGGCGCTTGCCGAGAGTACCTTCGCCCACCAAGCAAATGCGGTTACCCGGGTCACGGCTACCCAAGGACTGCGCGGCCTGAAGCTGGCGCAACTCTTGCGGACGGCGTGAAGATATGAGCCAGCGGCGGAACATGGATGAACGCCCCTTGTCGTAAGTAGAGCGAATATCCCCTCCCTTGCCCGATATGGGTTTGCCGTAAATCGGGCCGGACCAGCTATCCCAAACACCCAAAATATGCTGAGCCACACTGCCCTCTTCTTCTGCCACTATAGCAGAACTGGCAGTCACTCGGCGGTCGGGACCAAGCGCCATCTGCAATTCACCAATGGCGGCATCAAGCCCCACCAAGGCCTGCTGACGAGCCTCGGATTGCAGCGCAGTTTGCAAGGCTATTCGATTTTGCGATGATGCCATGGCCAATATACCCACAGCCAACAGGGTAAGCAACATCATCAATGTAAGAGACGCGATAAGCGCGAAACCATGTTTCTTCCGCTTTATCAATCTCTTAGGTAAAGGAGTCTTGTGTTTGAGCTTCATAACACTATATGCAAGTACTTTTCTACTATACACCACAAACACGTCGCGTCAAGCAAAAAACATACAGCCGCAGGCCAAATCTCGCTTTCCTTATCGACCCTTTATTGATTGATTTTTATGATTATCAGGCAAGGTTAAATAAATCGAGGCGCATCGGCAGCCACAGCCGATGCGCCCCAATGAAAAAGAAACTAAAATACGCCGATTTTATTTAGGCACACCGGCGCGAGCTACCTTCGAAAGATAAATGAGCAATCTGGGGGTAGACTCGAACAACTCCTTCGTAGCAGGTGAAAGTTCCAAACTCTTCAGGGCATCAGGCGTGATGGCCTCGGGAGTCTTCAGGTTGGCCATCACATAGTTCTGAATGGCGGACACGGCATCTTTGTCACCCAGCAAGCTGGCAAGGGGCTCCTTCAGCGAGGGCGGGCAATTAGCCTCCAGCGCTGCTACTACTTTCTTGCGTATGGCCATAGCGGCCAGATTTTGTAATAATCCCATATATTGTGTCTTCTCTTTTATTTAACAGTTACGGTATATGTACGAGTGCTGACTGGCGCGGTGTCTTTCTCCCACGGACGAGCATAAATCAACCTTACTGTCCCCTGCCCGTCCTTCACCCCGGTCAGGGTAATCACAGTAGCTTGCGGTCTGCCACACAAAGGCGGGTCACTCGGGCGAGTGTTCCTTTCAAAAGCCAACTCAACTTTCACCACATCCGAACACTCGGCCACGCTCCACACGAAACCTGTTGTCGGATTGCCCGGCAGGGTAATCGTCTTGCTCTGCCCCACTGCAAGTTCCATGGTCTCGACCGTTGGCTCCGCAGCACAGACCACAGAAGCCGCTGCCGCCCCCAAGGCTATTGCTATATTGCGCATCTTCATGCTACACTTATACCAGTATTTTCGAGCAAGGTCAAGAAAAGGTCGCTTTTTTGCTGCATAATTTCCGCGACCGGAAAATCACAAACCGGGCCAAAAGCTCAAAGCCTCGGCATGGGGCGGCCTTTTGGGGCTTTACTTTCACCTATCTTTTATGCTATACTCAGCGCCGTACCATGGCATTCACACACCTACACGTTCACACTGAGTACTCACTGTTGGATGGGATGATTCACACGAAGGATCTCATCAAGCGCTGTGCCGAACTGGGCATGAACTCCGTTGCCATCACCGATCACGGCAACGTATTCTCTGCCATTGAGTTCATGGTGAATGTGAAGAAACACAACAAGGATATTTTAGCTTGGAATAAGGAACACCCGGAGGAAAAGAAGCCGGTGTTCAAACCGATTCTCGGCTGCGAAATTTATCTGTCGCCCACTCCGCTGGATGTCAAAAAACAAATTCCCGGTCGCAAGAAATACACCCACTTGGTACTGCTGTGCGAAAACAACCTCGGTTGGGCAAACCTTATTAAGATAGTCTCGCGCGGGCACTTGGAGGGCTTCTACCACAAGCCTCGCGTAGATATGGCCACCCTGCGTGAGTTCAGCCGGGGGCTCATCTGCCTGACCGGTTGCGTAGGCGGCCCCATGCAGGAATGGATTTTGCAGGACCAACCGGAGAAAGCCGAGGAGGTGCTGCTGGAGCTGGTGGATATTTTCGGCAAAAACAACGTATTCGTGGAACTGCAAGACCACGAAATTGAAGAAGAGCGCCGCTGCACCCCCGAACTGGTGCGCTTAGCACGCAAGCACGATGTAGGCCTGGTCGTCACAAACGATGCTCACTTCCTGAACGAAAGCGACCACGATGCTCACGACATTCTCATCTGCGTAGGTACCGGCAACAAACGCATGGACGGCAAGCGCATGCGCTACCCGCGCAGCGTTTACTTCAAAAGCGAGGCGGAAATGCGCGAGCTCTTCCCCGAATACCCGGACGCTTACGAGAACACCAATATCATTGCCGAGCGTTGCAACACATCCATCAAACTCGACTCCACCTCCACGGAGCGTTACCCCGAGTTCGCCCCCGATGATGGATCCACCCGTGAGGAATACCTGCGCAAAATCTGTTACAAAGGTCTCGAAGAGCGCTACGGTAAGGAGCGCGCGGAAAATGACAAAGACCTGCGCGAGCGTCTGGACTACGAGCTGAGCATTATTAACATGCTCCGCTTCCCCAGCTACTTCCTCATCACCGCAGACTTCATTAACTGGGCCAAGGATCACGATATCCCCGTAGGCCCGGGCCGTGGTTCGGCCGCCGGTTCACTGGTGGCCTACTGCATGAAAATTACCAACATCGACCCCTACAAGTTCTCCCTCATCTTCGAGCGATTCCTCAACCCCGAACGTGTGAGCCCGCCGGATATCGATATCGACTTCTGCCAGACCCGCCGCCCCGAGGTAATTGACTACGTGCGCCATAAATACGGCGAACGCGCTGTGACCCACATCATCACCTATGGTACCATGGGTGCTAAGTCTGTGATTAAGGACGTAGCGCGCGTGCTCGATTTGAGCTATGCGGACAGTGACCGAATAGCCAAGCAGATTGAAAGTGGCCCCGGCGTAACACTGAAAAAGAGTTACGATGCCAACGAAGACCTGCGCAATCTACTGCAAGACCCCACCTACGCCGAAGTGTGGGACTACGCGCTCAAACTCGAAGGCACCGTGCGCAACGTAGGCATGCACGCCGCCGGTGTGGTGATTGGTGACCGAGCGCTGGATGATTATGTGGCACTCACACGAGATGACCTGAGCAATCCGCAGGGCGAAGTAGTAGCCCAGTGCGATATGAGCGCCATTTACAATGCAGGCCTGCTGAAGATGGACTTCCTCGGGCTCAAAACTCTCACCGTGATGAAGGATGCCGAGCGCTATGTACGCTGGCGTGTACCGAATTTCTGCTACGATGCCGTAGACATTGAGGACAAAGAAACCTTTGCCCTGCTCAACCGTGGCGACACCATGGGCGTATTCCAGCTCGAATCGGGCGGCATGGTCGACACCTGCCGCCGTTACGGCATCGACAACATCGAAGACATCATCGCCCTACTGGCACTCTACCGCCCCGGCGCCATGCAGTTCATGGATGATATGATTGCCGTGAAGAAGGGGTTGAAACAGGCAGAATACGAACACCCCCTACTCGAAACGGTATCCGGCCTGACCTACGGCGTAATGATTTACCAAGAACAGGTGCAGGCCGCCGCCAAACTGTTGGCCGGTTATACCTTGGGTGGTGCAGACTTGCTGCGCCGAGCCATGGGTCACAAAGATATGCAGGAAATGGCCGACCAGCGCCGCCGTTTCGTGAAAGGCTGCTGGGACGTCAACCAAATTGACGAAAAAACAGCCAACGCAATCTTCGACAAAATCCAGAAGTTCGCCGGTTACGGTTTCAACAAATCACACTCAGCCTGCTACGGTCACATTTCTTACTGGACCGCGTACCTGAAGGCCCACTATCCGGTGGAATTCCTTTGCGGCCTGATGTCCAACGAGTCGACCAACGAAAAAATCGGCGTCTTTATTCAAGAGGCTACGCGCTTGGGTATCGAGGTACTCGGCCCCTGCGTGAATCACTCAGCCGTCAAATTCCAACCCGAGACTATGCCAAACGGCCACTTGGCCGTGCGATTCGGTCTGGCTTCCATTAAGAGCATGAGCTCCGATACCGTAGAAGTCATCGTGAAAGAGCGTGAAGCCAACGGCCCTTATAAGAGCTTGGAGGATTTCTGCTACCGCATTCCCCCGCAGAATGTTCGCCGCAATCAGTTGGAAGTATTGGTTCAGTGCGGCGCCTTTGACTGGATGCAGGTTTGCCGTGCGCAGCTATTCGAGACTATTGAACAGTGCCTGAACGGCGCTGCCGGCGTGCACAAAGATCGCTCCGTTGGGCAGATGGCTCTCTTTGCCATGGAGGACACGACCTCGGCGGCTGAGGAAAAAGTTATCTTGCAGGAATGGCCGAAAGAAAAACGCCTCGATGATGAAAAGTTCCTCACCGGCGCCTACTTCACCGGCAACCCGCTCGACAGCATGCGCGGTATCATCGATGCCCCGAAATATACCCGCATCGGCACGCTTCCCGACCTCACAAGCGATGAGATTAAGGGGGCTCACGAAATGGCCGGCATGCTCCGCTCGGCCACTATCAAAGTGAGCAAGAGTGGTCAGAAATTCGCCATCATTGCGGTGGAAGACTTCACCGGCTGTACGGAGGCACTGCTCTGGGGCGACTCCTACAACAAGGCGGCAGCAATAGAAGGTCTGCTGCAGGCCGGCAGTTTCGTGAAGTTCCGTGCCCGTATATCGGAGGATGAGAAAACAGGCGGCAAAAAAGTCTCGGCCAACGGATTGGAACTACTCAATGCCAATGCTCCACGCCGTGGCAAATCAAAAGAACCCACGCACTACGAAATCGTACTCAATACCGCGCGCCACACCATGGCCGACCTTCAGCATATCAAGGGCATATTGCTCGAGCACGGCGGGCGCACCCCGGTGCACATCATCTTCCGCAACTCACTGGGTAACCGTGCAGCCATCGAACTGGGCGAGCGTTACCGTGTAACTCCTTCGCCGAAATTAGACGAACAACTTTCACTTTACAGCTAATGTTCAATCTCTCTATCAAAAAAATCATACTAGTGGCGACAGCAGCCTTCGCCATGGGACTGCTCTACCCCTATCTCGTCCAATGGATGGAAGAAACGCCGATGGCGGCACCCCCCATCGAGCCGGAGCAAGATAAAGCCCCCATCGCCAGCAATGAATTCACCCTGCGATTGTTGAAAGCTGCCACCATTGCCAACCCGCAAGGCAACATCATCCTCGCCCCGGACTCTCTTGCAAGCCTCTTGCAACTCATGGCACCTTTGTCAACCCCCGAGGTGGAACAGGCAATCCAAAAATTGCAACTACCGACCGAACAGCAAAAAAGCTCGGCCTATCATACCTCTGCTGCCTATCTTTTTGCAGATTCCGCGGTCTCGCTCAACCCGGAACTAGCCCAAATGTACGTCTACGACGTTCCTATAACTCACGACCCGGCACGGGCTTTCAGCGAAATCAACCTACGCCTGCAATCCGCCTTCGGTAAAAATATCGGCACTCCTGCCAACGGCGAAACCGTCAACGAAAAAACAAATTTATTAGCGATTAACGGTGTCAACATAACCCCACAGTGGCACATAGCAGTCAGCGCCGAAGACACCAAGGCCAGCTCATTCTTCAATGCCAATGGCAGCATGCCACAAGTGCGCTGTTTGAGCATGTATAGTGAGCACTATGCCGAGTGCCCGCAAGGTAGCTGGAAGGCCGCAGCTATTCGCTTACATCGCTCCGCTCGAGCTCTGCCGGAAACTCCCGATTGTTACCTCATCGTTATACAGCCGACCACCGCCAGCAGCGCTCACCCTATGGCTGCCGCTATGACCACTGAGCAGTTCAGCGCCATCAGAACCGCGCTGAGAGAATCCACCCGCAGCTGCACCACCCTGCTTCCCCGACTTAATTTCGCGACTCCGCCGCAGGACATTACTCTGCTCCTCAAAGCGCTCGAAATTGATGCGCTCTTCACCTCTGCAGCCCCCTTTGAAAAATTAACTCAAGTGACCCCATGGCCGTTCAACTCCGCCATGCAATACTGCTGCATCAACATGCAGGAATCCACCCAAGCAGCCGTTAATTCACGCCCGGCACCGGCCACAGGACTCAATTTCGACTGTAACCGCCCCTTCATTTGGTTCCTCATGCCCCTCTCTTCCCCCCACGCGCCCTTCGCCATGGGCGTGGTGGAAAATCTGTAAATCCCCCGTCCGTATATGAAAATCCCCCGCTCCTTTAAGGATAACGGGGGATTTTTTTATCAAAAAGTCCCTTTACAGGTAAAACAGGTACAAATAAACACTCGCAATCACGATGGAAAGAATCATGAGCGGGAATGCTACCTTCATGAATCCCCAGAACGTAACAACCAGGTTTTGCTTGCGAGCGAGCGAAAGTGCAACTACATTTGCGCTGGCACCTATTACCGTACCGTTTCCGCCCAGACAAGCACCCAATGAAAGAGCCCACCACAGCGGCTCTAAATTACTGTACCCCATAGCCCCCATATCCTGAATAAGCGGTATCATGGTGGCAACAAATGGTATATTGTCAACAAAGGCTGACATGATGGCACTGAGCCAGAGTATGGAAAGCGTTGTCACCGTGTGATCTCCACCGGTCAATTCCAAGGTACCGGCAGCGAGCCACTTTATGATACCATTCACCTCTAAACCACCAACCAATACAAAGAGCCCGATGAAAAAGAATATGGTGGTCCACTCAACCTTCGAAAATACAAGTTCCAGCATTTTCTCACGGCGAGGCATAGTCAGCAACATGAGCAAGGAGGCTCCCAACACCGCCACTGTACCGCTCTCCAAACTCCACCCCGGGAATTGACCGTGTAGGCAGAAAAGCAAAATAGTAACAACTAGGGTAAACAAGCACTTATCCAACAGGGGTTTACTGCGAATAAGCCCATCCGTCTTAATTTTCATAATGCGCTGCTGCACCTTGGAATCGCACACCAACTGCCGACGGAACACAAACAACAGCAACGCTACAGTGATAACAAAAATAACCACACAGGGCAATGCCAGATTGGTAATAAAGGCCATGAAATCAAGCTCTTTCACAGCACTGGCAATCATGATGTTGGGAGGGTCGCCAATCATGGTCGACGTTCCACCGATATTGGACGCAAAAATTTGTGCCATCACAAAGGGCATAGGCGATATCCGCAAATCTTTCGCCAAGGTAAAACTGATAGGCACAGTGAGTAGCACCGTGGTCACGTTGTCCAGCAAGGCAGAACATACCGCAACAATGATAGACAAACTCACCAGCAGTGCTTTCGGATTGCCCTTTGCGCGCTGGGCAGCACTTACCGCCAAATAGCGGAACAAGCCGGTGCGGCTCAATATCAGCACCTGAATCATCATACCGACCAACAGCGCCAGAGTATTGAAATCTATGCATTCAATCGCCTGCTCTTGGGTAATAAGCCCCAGCACCACCATCAACATGGCACCACACAGAGCCGTTACCGTTCGGTGCATTTGCTCAGATACTATCAGCGCATAGGTAATCAAAAATACCGCTATTGCCGCGTATGTCGTAAAATTCAGTTCCATATCCGTATATAGTTGCACCCATACGCGCACTCGCGCGTAGGGGCGACTATTCTACTACCTTTTCTCAGAATGGCAAGCAAAATCGCGCCATTTCATTTTTTTTTGCCGTTTTGTAAAGTCCGCTCCAATATTATTCGCTAACACAGCATTTTTAGCTTCACAAACCAATAAAAAGCGTGTAGTATATAGTCACGATATGGCTATTCAGATGCAACGAACACTAAAGAAGTGTGCCTCCATCAAGGGCACATCGCTTCACACGGGTCTGCCCGTCAACCTCACCATCAAACCGGCAGAGGTCAATACCGGTCTGAAGTTCAGACGCATAGACCTGCCCGATAAGCCCTTTATCGATGCGTCTGCCGCCAAAGTTCAGACTGTAGAGCGCGCTACCACCTTGGCTGAGGGCTCCGTAAAGGTTCACACAGTCGAGCACATCCTCTCCGCCCTTACCGGCATGGGGGTGGACAACGCCATCATCGAGATGGACAGCAATGAGCCCCCCATCGGCGATGGCTCCGCTTCCCCCTACGTTGAGCTTATTAAGCAAGCCGGCATTGAGGAGCAGGACGCTCCCTGCCACATCTGGGAAATCCGCGAGCCCATTCAGGTAGAAAACAAGAACGGCAGCCGAATCATCATCATGCCCGACAAGAAGTTCCGCGTGTCCGTTACCGCCGTGGGACCGGAGGGGCGCGTAACCCAATACTTCACCAGCGAGGTCAACCCCGAGACCTACGAAAAAGAGTTCTCCACGGCACGCACCTTCTGCTTCTACGAAGATGTACAGCCCCTGCTCGACAAAGGGCTGATTCAAGGTGGCACACTCGACAACGCCATTGTTATTAAGGGCGACCAGTACATCTGCGCCGGCGGCCTGCGCTTCCACAACGAATGCGCTCGCCACAAAGCAATGGACATGGTGGGCGACCTCATTCTCAACGGCCACCGCATCCTCGGCCACGTTATCGCCATCATGCCCGGCCACGGTATCAATACCCAGATGGCCTCTGCCCTGCAAAAGAAATTCGACAGCATGGAGGCGCTCAAACCCAAGCCCTTCATCTTCCCCTCCGGCGACACTGTGCTCGACACATGTGAAGTCATCAAACTTCTGCCGCACCGCTATCCCTTCCTCATGGTCGACCGTGTGCTCGGCTTCGAGGGCGATACCAAGTGCGTGGGTCAGAAGAACGTCACCATGAACGAGCAGTTCTTCCAGGGTCACTTCCCCGGCAAGCCGGTGATGCCCGGTGTGCTGCAGCTGGAAGCTATGGCTCAGGTGGGCTCCATCCTCATGCTGCGCCTGCCCGAAAATCAGGGTAAGATTGGCTACTTCATGAGCTGCGACAAGGTTAAATGGCGCAAGCCTGTAGAGCCCGGCGATGTGCTCATCATCGAAGCTGAACTCACCAAGATGCGCGGTGCCATCGGCGTATGCAATGCCCGCTGCCTTGTGAATGGCGAAGTCACATGCGAAGCTGAACTTAAATTCATGGTAGCAGACGCCTGATGCAGCTCTTTTTGCAGAAAAATCGCAAAAATCAAGAATCGGTGCTTGACAAGCACCGATTTTTGAGTATCATAGCTGACCCCGACCGCGTGCAGCGGCCACAGCACACTTCAAGAACTTCTAAACGTAACCATACATCATCATGAGCAAGAGAACATACCAGCCTTCCAAGCGCTGCCGCAAGCGCCAGTTCGGTTTCCGCGCACGCATGGCTTCCAAGAATGGTCGTGCCATCCTCGCCCGTCGTCGTGCCAAGGGCCGCAAGCGCCTTCTGCCCAAGGGTGTGGAAATCCACTACAAGCGCCACACCGTTCAGCACGGTGTTTGATAAGGCGACCGATGTCGGCGAACAGGCAGTTCTCAACTGTTTGCACTCCGACATCCGGCACAGCAATAGCAACGTCCTGTTGTAAGATGCAGCTCAAGCGCAATAACACCATGAAGCGAGCCTCAGAGTTCGCCATGGTGCGCCAAGCTGGACATTCTGAAGCAGGGCGTTTCCTCATTCTGAGTACTGCCCCCCTGCCCATCGCAGGGGAGCATTCGCGTTTTGGTATCATTACCACTAAGCGCATTGGGCACGCAGTCGTGCGTAACCTGTTGCGCAGGCGAGTGCGCGAGATTCTGCGCGCGCATGGCACACCGATTTCAGCCGGACTCTATGTCGTCATCATCGTGCGAAACCGCGCTGCCATGACCGACTATTCAGGATTGGAGAAAGATTTTCTCAAGCTGCTGGCACGTCTGCAAAAAAGAATGAATTGCCCCACCACACCGGATGCTTAAAAAACTTCTCATTTTGCCGGTGCTGTTCTACAAGCGCTACCTGAGCCGCCCGCTGCATATACTGGCCGGCCCGGGGTCAGGCTGTCGATTTACCCCCAGCTGCTCAACCTACTTCATACAAGCCGTTGAAGAACATGGCGCCTTCAAAGGCGCAGCCTTGGGTATATGGCGAATTCTGCGCTGTAACCCTTGGGGTGGCTGCGGACACGACCCGGTTCCACCCGCAAAAAACAAGCGTTCACCCCACTGAATCTACCCCCAATACAACAAATTTATGGATAAAACATCAGCAATTGTAGTAGGCTCATGCATTGCTCTGCTGGCCGCCAACTGGTGGTACACGAGCAATCAAACGCCGCCCCCTGCTGCCACTCCGCAGGCTCAAACTGCCCCTGTCACTCCGGCAGAGGCACCTGCGGCTCCGACAGCCCAGCCGCTCGACACACAGTCCACACCTACCCCGGCGACTCCGGCAATCGAATCCCCGGCCACACCGGTTCCCCAGGTGATTGCCACCCTGACTTCTACCGATTCGCAAGGTAAGCCCGTGGCAAAGTACTCCTTCAGCGACATCGGCGGCAGCATTCAGAGCGTCGATATGCTCGGCCAAGCCATTAACAGCACGAAAGAGGAGCTGCGCGGCGACGTCAGCATCAATGGCAATGTTCCCCAGGGCATCGGCACGCTCATGTTCCGCCTGAGCAATGACGCCGCCCCGGCCTTCGACCAGACTGCCTATAAAGTGGACGAGGCCAACACCAATGACAAACAGGTCAGCCTGTTGGCTCGCATGGGCAATTTAACCGTGCGCAAAATCTACAAGCTCGTTCCCGTCACACAAGCAGACGGTGAAGTAACCGATGGCAACGCTTACACCATCACACTTGATATCAGCGTGTGGAATACAGGCAATACCCCCCTCGGTGTAACTAACTGGGGTCTGTATGCCGGCGGTATGAGCCAAATCAACCATTCTGAGGGCTCCATCTACACCCACTACATCATGCTCGAGAACGGCGATTTCGAAAAAGAAAACCGCGGTTCCTTCGATTCGTTCTTCGGCTCGGCCAAGCAGCGTCTCTATGTGACAGACTGCAAGAAACTCGAGTGGGTCGGCACCATGAGCCAATACTACTCTACCGTTGTCATGCCCATGCCCGACAGCGCCCGCAACGCTTACTACGCTGCCCCCACCCGCTACAAGCTCCCCGTTACCGGTGAGGAAGTTGATGGCGTGGAAATCGCCGCCGGCATACCCGACTTCACTCTCGCGGCACAGGCACCCGGCATGCCCAGCATGCGCACTCTGTCCTACCGCATCTTCACCGGTCCCAAGCTCAACCTTATGCTTGAGGACATGACTCAGGATATCCCGCGCATTGAGCAAATCATGGACTACGGCTGGCTCTACCTCATCAGCTACCCCATGAACTGGCTCATCAACATCTTCCACGACTGGTTCGGTAACTGGGGTTGGGCTATCGTCGCCATGACTTTCGTGGTGCGTCTCGTCATTTGGCCGCTCTACCGCAAGAGCTACATGAGCATGAAGCGCATGAGCCTGTTGCAGCCCAAGATGAAGGAGCTCAAAGAGCTCTACCCCAACGACCAGCAGAAGGTCAGCATGGAAATGATGCGTCTGTACAAGGAATACGGCATCTCCCCCTTCGGCGGCTGCCTGCCCATGTTCCTTCAAATCCCCATTTTCTTCGCATTCTTCTATGTATTGCAGACTGCGGCCGAGCTGCGCGGCGCCCCCTTCATGGGCTGGGTAACCGACTTGTCGCAAATGGACACCGTCTACACCCTGCCCTTCACCATCCTGGGCTGGGAGCCCGTAATCAACGTGCTGCCCTTCATCATGGCTGCCTCCATGATTGCTATGATGAAGATGACCCCGCAGGCCGGTGACCCCACTCAGCAGAAAATCATGAAGTTCATGCCCGTCATGTTCTTCCTCTTCTGCTACACCTACCCCAGCGCGCTCGCTCTGTACTGGACCACCACCAACATCATCTCCATCATCCAAACCATCATCATCCGCCGTCTGCCTCAGCCTACCCTCGAAAAGGTTGATCCCAAAAAGCAGAAACAGCCCAAGAAAGGCGGCCTGATGGAGCGCCTGCAGCGCGCGTTGGAAGAGCAGCAGAAAGCACTCGAGGAGCAGAAACGCCAGAACGCTATGCGTAACAACGGCAAGAAGTAAGCTCCCAACACAGCATATCTGAACATTTTACAAGCGCACTCACTCAGTGGGTGCGCTTTTTTGTACGCTCCATTCGAACAGTAACAGATATTAAACACGGCGGGGTTTTCGCGTGTATCATCTTCCTATGAAAACACGCCACATCTGCCTGTCACTGCTGATTTTCACCTCAGCGCTGTTCACAGCTTGCCAAAGCCCCGAGCCCCCGAGGCGCGGCTTCGATCCACCAACCGTACCGGCGGACCACCCAAACATACAGCGCCGGCCTCACGCCAAACAACAGACCAAACCGGATAACTACTACTACGATCAAATTCCCGTTTCCTTCGATATGCTTTAAAAGTAATTCAGCGCTCTATTTGGTAAATATCACTTTACCAAATAGAGCGCACTTTTCAGGTAATCTGCGCAAGTTATTTCACAAACTACGATAGTTCTTTACCATTCAGTCTCCTCCCACGCTATGAAAGCAGGAAGAGCAATGGCCACAATAATCGCCCCCTTTATAGCATAGCTTGTTACGTCCCTATTATTAAGGATCCATTCAAGTCCACCAACAATGCCACCAGCAATAGCGCCAATAATAGCGCCTACAACTCCAGCCCCTAAAATAAGACCAAAGAAATCTACCGCTGAGGACCTAACAAAAACAATTCCCCATATAGCGCCCAGCAGAAGACCACCTATTTCACATAACCACCATGTCGTATCCAGTGTTTGCTGGTCACCTTCAATCAGATAATGAACACCGTATACAGCCGCCGCACCATACAGCATCCCCATCAGAACATGACCAATGAATAATCGCCGTACCGGCCAATCGAGAGTATCAACGGAAGCCTTAACTGCATTCGCCTTTCGCTCTTCTTCCAACTTATTGCTCATCAGCTGAGCTCGCTCCTCTGCCGCTTGCCGCATCCGGCGTTCGGTGGCCACACTTGTGCTCAGTTCATACTCTCGAGCTTCAGCGCCTTGTCGGGCTGCACGTTCAGCTGCCACCTCAGCCTTTAACTTCTCTTCACGAGCTTCGGCCTGACGTCTGGCTTTTTTCTCAGCGGTCAAATCAGAGCTCACTTTTTTCTGGCGCGCCTCGGCCTCTTTCTGAGCCTTCAACTCAGCTTCCTCCTTAGCACGCTGCTCAGCAGTCAGCGCATCAATCCACTCTGCAGCGCTCTGCCAGCGGTCAGCGGGGAGCAACTCGCGCGCCCTGTCAATACTGCGCAGCAAATCGCGGCCATACTTACTACAAAGCTTGGCATCATCCGCCAGCTTACAGGGCACATAATCCGGCTCATTACCGGTTATCAGGCGGTAACAAGTAGCCCCCAATGCGTAAAAATCAATGTGCGGTTTGGGGTGTTTATCGTAATTCGTTTGCGACATCTGCTCTGGCGGTGCATAACCGGGCGTACCGATTTGCGTGGCCGAGACCGTATTCCGCACAGGGCGAGCAGCACCGAAATCGATGAGCACCGGCTCACCGGCCGCCGACATCATAATATTCGCGGACTTAATATCGCGGTGCACAATCCCACGCGCATGCAACTGCTCCAGCGCACGCAGTATCTTCTGCATAATCTGAATCAATTCATCCTTACCGATAGACTTCCCGGCAGGGTACAATTCGTTCAGCGTTTTCCCCTCAATGAAATCCATCACGATGTAGCCCGTATTCAGGGCGTAGAACACCGAATTCACCTGCACGATATTATCGTGCTTGGCAAAGGTACGCAGCGTGCACGCCTCCTTCTGGAAGTTCTCCAATGCCCAGCGGGTTTCCTCCTCACAGTCCTCATACGGCATCACCCTATATGTTTCGGCCTCGCGGTAAACATAGCCTTGCGGAAAAGCCTCCTTTATCACCACGCGGTAACCGGTTATCGCCTCCTTCGCTAAATAAGTTATACCGAAACCGCCCTGCCCCAGCTTGCACTCGATAACATAATTCATGAGTTCATACCCTTCAGGTAGAACTATTTTTCCAACAGCCGGTGCTATATAATCTTCCTCCATGTGTGAAATTATACCAAGATTGCTAAGTATATGCAAGTGCGGACTTTGCCCCGGCTTACAAGCTGAGCAAAATTCGCACAAAATAATGATGAGTAGTTCCCTTCCCCTGCGCTAACCTCATTCCACACTTAGACAAAGGGAGCAGGTCTATACCACTTTCACCCTATGGTATACAGAAAACCGCATACCTCTATTTGGGCTAACGGCAATTCTAAACTGATTTGGAAGACGGCTTAAAAATCTCCTCCAATACACCGGCAAGGAATCCCCCGAGGAAAACGCCCATAAAAACCCCGAAGAAGCCCAAAAGTATTCCCGCCCAGCCCCACTTGTCAAATCCGTAAAAGCCCCCAATACCACCCCCTAAACATGAACCGATGTAAATCAGGCAATCAAAAGGACCGGAATCAGATGTTTTTCCTTTATCAGCCTCATTATTATTCGGATCCCCCTCTGCATGTTTTTCCTCTTGCTTACTACCCGGCTCAGTAGTCAGCACCTCCATCCATTCGGCAGCACTCTGCCAGCGCTCAGCGGGGAGCAATTCACGCGCACGGTCAATACTGCGCAACAAATCGGCCCCATACTTACTGCAAAGCTTAGCGTCATTCGCCAACTTATAGGGCACATAATCAGGTTCATTACCGGTGATAAGCCGATAACAAGTCGCCCCCAAAGCATAGAGGTCGATGTGCGGCTTGGGGTGTTTATCGTAATTAGTCTGCGATATCTGCTCCGGCGGGGCATAACCGGGGGTACCGATTTGCGTAGCGGTTCCCGTATTCATCACCGGTCGGGCGGCGCCGAAATCAATAAGAACCGGCTCGCCTCTTGCCGACATCATAATATTCGCAGGCTTAATATCGCGGTGCGCAGTACCGCGGGCATGCAACAGCTCCAGTGCACTCAACAACCTGCGCAAAATATGAACCAAATCAGCTTTCCCGATAGACGAGCCGGCCGGGTACAACTCGCTCAGCGGCTGTCCCTCAATAAAGTCCAGCACAATGTACCCCGTATTCTGCGCACAGAACACCGAGTTTACCTGCACAAGGTTTGTATGCTTTGCCAGTGAACGTAGCGTGCAAGCCTCCTTCTGAAAATTCTCCAGCACCCAGCTTGTCATCTTCTCACAATTCGGATTCGGAACCACCTTATACGTTCCCGGTTCTCGGTAAACATAGCCCCGAGGGAAGGCCTCCTTTATCACCACGCGATAGCCGGTTACCGCCTCTTTTGCCAAGTAAGTGATTCCGAAACCACCTTGCCCCAGCTTGCGCTCAACGACATAATTCAACAGCTCAAACCCCATCGGGAGAGCAGAATCACTAGCGACCTGAATTGTGCTTACTTTCTCCATACTCCTGTACACCATTATATCATATAGAAATCAGCAGGCAAGTACGTTATTTTCCACAGCCGACTTTTACAGTGATTGCAATAAAGAAATAACCTCCGCGCGGCCATACCGCTGCGCCAATTCCAGTGCCTGAGGTATACGAGTAGCACCGGCGCGCAGAAGAAGCTTCACCACGTCCGCATGCCCCGCTGCCGCAGCATACTCCAGCGCCGTACGCCCGGCAACATCCGAGCCCGTTACCATGGCCTTCATGCCGAGCAATACACGCACTGCTTCCGTCCTGCCAAGAGCCGCCGCCAGCAGCAACGCAGAGCCATTGTAGTTCCGCCCATCGGCAAAGGGAGCAGGTATCTCCCCGGGCAAAGCGCTATCAATACCGAAATAGCAGCTGCAAACCTCGTAAATACCGGGCAAATCCCCCTTCTCTACCGCCATGCGTAACTCCTGAGCCAAGCTATAATCATCCCCAACCTCAGCGCCGTGCTCCAGCAGCATATTCAAAAAGTCGGAGGGCACAGCGCCATCCTGCTCCTGCCACATCACCCGGCGCAAACACCAACGCTCCACACGCGACAAATCATAACCATGGCTAAACAACAATGCCAGCACCTTCTCACGATTCTTAGGGTAACGACAGCGAGACATGATATTCGTAGCCGCTAAATTCGGGTCAGCCCCCGCTGCCAACAGCAGCTCCGCCAACTCCAACGCATGCTCACCGGGCACAAAAACATGCCCTAAACATGAGGCCAGCGCATTCGGAGCCCCCTCACCAAGCGCATTCGGATCAGCACCGGCAGCCAGCAAACGCTTGCACAACTCTACCTTACCCGCCGCAGCAACACCCACCAACTGCGCATGCAAAGACGCACCCAAACCCTCGGCCTGCAACAATGGCAGCACCGGATTACAATCCTGCCAAGAGGAAGCCAAGGTCATAGCCAAATCCAAAGCACATAAACCGGCCTTATTGCGCGCCTTCAAATCAGCACCATGTGCCAGCAGCTCCTTCACCATAGCCACCCCGTAGTGGATTTCCTCACCATCCATATTCACGCCATTCTGGTGCATCAGCGGCGTCTCACCGGCATTATTGCGCGCATTCACATCCGCCCCGGCCTCTATCAGCAAGCGAGCAGACTCCGGATTGTGGTCGCAATAGTGCAAGGGCGTGTTGCCGTCATTGTCCCGCGCATTAGGATTAGCCCCATGCGCCAGCAGCAATTTGACAGCCTCGGGTCTGTGCAGCAAATACCCCATCAACGGAGTCTTGCCATTCTCACCCACAAAATTCACATTCGCACCGGCATCTATCAACAAACGCGCCACCTCAGCCGAGCAAGCAACCATGAGCGCAGAGCGCACGCCACCACGACCTATACTGACCTTTTCCATGTCAGCACCCGCAGCCAGTAACAGCTGCACCTCCTCCGGCTTACAATTAAAACAAGCATTCCACAAAGCAGTCCGCCCCTCAAAAACACCACACAACTCGTGAACATCAGCCACCTCAGCCGATGCAACCGCACAAACCAACGGAACAATCAAAAAACGCTGTAACATATTCATAGAGGCTCAGAAAAATTAAGTTTTAAACCACTCTCCCCATCTTAGCAAGATTATACACCCCCCTATCCCATTACGCAAGATTTTTGACTAAGGAAATTATTGCATGGCTACAATGATAAAAATCGCCGCGCCGCTTGAAACGGAAAAGCCCGCCAAGCTTTTGCTTAGCGGGCGAAGGTCTCGGCTAATTGCACGGGTGAAAGAGAAACACATAGCCCGTGCGAGCACAGCGAGCCTACCTCAGAGCCCCGTCAGGGGCGGCACAAGGTAGCCCGGGCGTGAAGCTCCGCAAGGAGCGGAACCCGGGGAAAAAGGATTAAAATAAATGTGAACCCCGGAGGGTGGCATAAGGCGTGTTTTCAAAACCGCCGCGCCGCTTGAAGCGGAGAAGCCCGCCGAGCGTTAGCTCAGCGGGCTTCGTGGGTCCTGGCAGCTATCTACTCTCGCGGGACCTATCGTCCGACTACCATCGACGTGCTA
>JAZLDM010000016.1:0-13263 GCA_045614705.1 Akkermansia sp. | reverse complement strand
ACGATACGCGTCACGACCTTTTCCTTCCCTCTCTTTATCCTCTCCGGCACCCCACCCGGAAGGTTATCCGGTGGCGAGCATCGCTGCTCTGCCGTGGTGCCACAGAAAGTCCGTGAATTGAAAACTGCCTCGCCCGGCCGTTGCTGCCTAGCTGCTTGTTTCAGCGGCTCGTTCAGCTCTTTCGGGCTTCACCGTGTCGGTGTGCCGAGAAGTATACATGAATCATCGCCGAACGTCAAGCACATTTTTCAAAAATTTTGCATTTTTTTGCAAGAAAATTTCAAAAAGATTGAAAAATCAATGTTTTTAAAAATCACTTTTTTGGCATTTTTTCACGAAAGTGCAATTTTTGGCTAAGAAAAGCTAAAGAAAAGCCCCTTTTCCGATAACAAAATCGAAAAAGGGGCGAATAAAAAACGGCACTTTGCAACAAGTATCCGGAAAAAAGGGACAAAATAGCCCCCGAATAAGACAAAATGGAATAAATCCGCTAGTTTTGGCTTATGTTTTTCAAATATTCTGCCCCGCCGGTAGTAGGGATGATAATAAGACGGTAGCGGGCGCGAGTACAGGCTACATAGAGTTCATTCGGGGTAAATCCGGAGTCGTGTGTAGAGCGAGGCGCTGATATATCCGTAAGAATAACAGCCGGGCTTTCAAGACCTTTGAAAGCCTTTATAGTCTCACCAAGCACGCGCGTAGCACCGGGAGTCAAGCAGCGGCGTAATCTCAAGTCGGCATTTGCGCGAGTCTCACCATCTGCCGGGAAGTCAATCAGCTCAGCGAGTTGCGGTTCTTTGAGCGAATTAAGGCGACGCCAAGGAGTAAGCACCACAATATCGTGCAGCGCATAGTTCTCTGCCAGCAATTGCTCAACAGCCTTGCGCACGGCTTCGGCACGCTCGATTGTCGTATCGCCGGCGGGGCGAACCTCTACCGCAGGTCCCGGCAAAGACAGCACGTTCTGCACTCCACCATGAGGCGGAGGACAAAAGGTAGCGATATTGGCAGAATTGCGGAGATTATAACTCAAGCGGAGACGCACGGGCATATCGGGGAGCCCCTCTTCCCGATTGTAGAGTTGCTGCCCGGCATCGGAAAACAGGTATAACTTTCCCCCAGGGCGCTGCATTGCACGCAGGAGAGTCCACCACTCGGGCATAAAATCCTGAGCTTCGTCTACAAATATATAGTCGAAAGCGTAGTCCTCAATTCCGCCTACACGCTCAATCAAGGAAGTCAGGCACCCTTCATGAAATAAATTTTCAGGCACGGGCAATCCCAGCGACTCACACAAGCGCTCCACGAGGGTCTGAAAATTATCGAGCACCAGCGGGGCTGCCGTAGCAAAGCGCTGAACATCTGCACTTCGCATATCCCCCTGCTCTCTCAGATATTCGGCGAGATTATAATTAAAGCAAGTTACCAGCACTCGTTTATCGGCATTTTGTTGGCGAGCGAGCATGGTCAAACGAGCAGCCTCACAGCAAAGCATAGTGCTCTTGCCGGAGCCGGCGCAGCCCTCCACATGCACGCCCACGGGAGATTCATCCAACATAGGCAACAAGCGGGTAAGCGGAGAAGCGGCATTGTTGATAATAGCCGTAGCCGTGGCCGCATCCATTCGGAAAACAAGGTTCTGCAGCAAGTAGCGCCGCACTTCATCCAACTCGATTGCAGACGTACCATTCCCGAAACAAAACAAACTCTCTATCCGCTTCTGCAGGCCGGAGCCCAAGGCATCTACCCCGAAGAGGTACAAGCGGTCGTACACTTCATTTCTCGGCACCGTGGTGGCACAGTCTTTCAACTGAGCCTCTACAGCTTCAGCATCGAACTCCGTCTCAGTCGGCGGAGCATCGTTACAAACCTGCCCCAGCATCACCGCCATGCAGCGAGTCTCTAGCTTGGAACGCCCATCATGCCCCCAGCGGAAGTGCTTATCGAGCTCTGAGCGCAGTTTTTTCATAGCCAAGAAGGCCTGATTGAGGGGGCTATCGTGATTGACGGGCACGAAGCCGGCATCTGTACCGCGCAACCATCGACCATTCTCCACCTTGGCACGCTGCCAGTTTTTAACCTCAAGTACCAGCACCCCGCGCCCCGGTATCAGCAGCACGAAATCAGCCTCGTAGGTAATATGCTCGCGCTTTGCTTTCTTTTTCTTAAGCAACAAGTGCCGCCAGCAATTGTGTATAACCGTCCACTCCGCCGGCAATTGCCGCAAAGCCTCATACACCAACTGCTCCCCAACCTGTCCGGCATCGCACGGATTGGTAACAGTAAACTGAGTCGGATACATTCTAGCCACGGCAACCATTCTACACATCAGGAGGATATTTAGCAAGCAGAAAGCAGGAATCATGATACATGAGCGCGCAAAAAACAGAAAAACGGCAGCTATCCCCGAAATCAGCAGCCCTGCACAAGCATTTCCGCCTTTACATTCCGCCGAGTGTGCTCTATAGTATGGGCATGAGCAGTATGAAAGTCTCTGATAATATGGATGCGCTCATCAAGCTGGCGCTCGATGAGGATTTTGGCGATGGCGATGTAACCTCCACCTACTTCGTACCGGAGGGGCTGCAGGCGCGCGCACTGATGCGCACACGCACTCAGGGTGTGCTGTCGGGTGTAAAAGTAGCGGAGGCCGTATTCCGCGCCGTGGATTCGAGCCTGAAGGTAGAGGTATACCTGCACGATGGTGAGGCCGTATCTCCCGGAGCCATTGTGATGATGATTGAAGGCTCCGCCCGCTCAATACTGGGAGCCGAGCGCACAGCGCTCAATTTCATTCAGCGCCTGTCGGGCGTAGCCACCATGACCAACAAGTACATGAAGGCGATTGCCCACACCAACTGCAAACTTCTTGATACCCGTAAAACCACTCCCGGTTACCGTCTGCTGGAAAAAGCAGCCGTTGTGCACGGTGGCGGCAACAATCACCGCCTGGGTCTTTATGACCGCGCCATGGTGAAGGACAACCACCTCATGACCGATGGCGACACCGCCCACCTGCAGGCCTGCATTGACAAGCTCAATGCCGACAAACCCGGTGTGGAAGTCGAGCTGGAGGCCGACAACCTCACTCAGGTAGAAGCATTCCTGAAACTGCGCGGGGTGGACTATATATTGCTCGATAACATGAGCCCGGAGGATATGGCAAAAGCTGTTGAAATGCGTGGCAAGAACAAGAAACCCTATTTCGAAGCCAGTGGCGGTCTGACCCTTGCCACAGCACCGGCCGCTGCCGAGAGCGGGGTGGACTACATGAGCTTCGGCTGCCTGACCCACTCCGTACCCTCCATGGACTTGGGACTTGATTTCACCGTAGAGCGCTAAACTATTATATACATTATGAAACTCAGCCCCAGAGAAGCCCTCATCACCCTCAACCTCATACCGGGGCTGGGTTCCGTACGCATTCAAGAATTGCTGAACTTTTTCGGTTCAGCAGAACTGGCCTTAGTCGCCCCGCATAACGTACTGGAGCAAGTGCCCCGCATCGGCTCAAAGCTTGCAAGAGCCATAGCCGGCTGGAAAGACTGCACCAACGTGCACACCGAACTCGCTATGGCGGCAGATTACGGCGTGCGAATCGTTACCCTTACGGATGAGGATTACCCCACAGCACTGCGCCGCATGGGCGACCCGCCCATCGTGCTCTATGTGCGCGGAGAGTGGCAGCAAACGGACGCCGAGCGCAGTGTAGCCATTGTGGGTACCCGTGCGGCCACTCCCTATGGCATGAACCTGGCCCGCCGTTTCGGCCGCGAACTGGCCGATTGCGGTTGCACCATCATATCCGGTCTGGCCAAGGGAATAGACACGGCAGCCCACTGGGGAGCACTGGATGCCGGCGGTCGCACCATCGCCGTACTAGGCTACGGCATGTGCAATGTTTACCCACAAGAAAACGCCGAACTGGCGGAGCACATTTGCAACGGGCATGGAGCCGTGGTAAGCGAGTTTCCCATGACACTGAGCCCCGGTCGCACCACATTCCCCCAGCGCAACAGAATCGTAGCCGCTTGGAGTCGAGCCGTGCTCGTGGCCGAGGCTCCCAACCGCAGCGGAGCCCTGCATACAGCCAGTCTCGCGGCGGACTCTTACGGCAACACCGTCTTTGCAATTCCCGGTCAGGTTGACCGTCCATCCTCCGTTGGTTGCCACAGCATCATACGCGATGGAGCCATACTCTGCACCAGCCCGCAGGAACTCATGACCGACATGCACTGGTGCGGCACCCCTCGACAACTCGAATTCTTTACCAATCCTCCCCCTGTCGCTGAAGAACAAGCGCAGGTTCTCCCCCCGGCAGACAGCCCCAATCGTGCCGAAATTCTGGCAGCTATTGCCGCCGGACACGACACGCTGGACGCCCTCTGCACAGCCCTCGGTCTGGGTGCAAAAACCCTCACCCCACAGCTCATGCGCTTGCAAATTGAGCGAACCATCCTCCCCCTGCCGGGTGGCCGCTACTGCTGCTGCTGAACATACGGCACATTCCGGGATAGGAATAGACTAAAACATGCGGTTGCTACACTCCATATCCCTGTTGCTAAACTCCGTGCTGCTGATAAGTTGCACAGGGATAACAGATTGGGTTCTGCACAAACGCATATCACCCGAGGTACAGCAAGCCGGGCTGCAAGCGGATAGCTGGTACACCTACATGCCGCATTATTCCCCGGGCTTTTGCCTACGCACACGCCATGCCGTTGTGTGGAAGGATACCGGTCTGAACCTCGGCTACTGGCGAGGGCTGCACCCACAACCTCCGCACCGAGTGCTGGTGGAAGCACGCGGGCACACTCTCATTTTACACCGGCGCTATGTGTGGGACGGCAACAGCGTGGGCACCACCGAACCGGCAGACCTCATGCCCAGCCTACGCCACGACATCCTTTACCATGCCCTGAAAGAGGGCGCCCCACTCTCGCGCCGAGCCATAGACCGCGCTTACCGCGCAGATTGCCGCCGCCACGGTGCCAAACTCCCCTACACCAACTACTTAGCGCTGCGGCTCTTCGGCGGCATCTTCAACCGCTTAGGTCAACACGGCACACTCATCATACAGCCCACCACCCCGCAAACCCCACCGGTGAAACTCGAGCCTAATCGCTTCGACGACCCCTACGATGATTTACACTACCCCCATGAATGAAAATCACACGAAGGATATGATGGGAGGCGCCTTCCCCATGGAATGGCCAGCGTACAATAACTTTCCCTACTCCGAAAGCTCGGGGTGTGCACTGCTCAGCAGCGGCCGAGCTGCACTGGAATGCCTGTTGAGCAACATGCCACGCCCCCGTAGAGTACTGGTTCCCCGCTATATATGCGACACCGTGCTGGAGCCCATCAAGCGCCTGCAACTCACCATCGAGCGCTACCCCGTAACTGAGCAACTAGCCCCCTGCCCACCGGCAGACAGAGACAGCGGCGACCTGCTGCTGCTGGTCAATTACTTCGGCCTTACCGGGGATAGTGTGCAAGCAGCGGCACTGCGGCACCCCGGCCCGGTGGTGGTAGATGCTACCACCGCCCTGTACAGTCCACCCATGCCGGGTATCCCTACTTTTTACAGTCCCCGCAAATTCGGTGGACTTTGCGATGGTGGTATCGCCTGCGCCCCATTCCCGCTGCAACTCCCTGAGCAGCAAGACGCCAGCGCCACGCGTGCCCTCAGCATACTGCAACAGGCGGAATGTGGTGCCACCATTGCCGCCACGGCCATAGCTGCTGCGGAGGAATCACTCTCAGCCCCGGCTCGCCGCATGTCGCTACTCACGCGCCGCCTGCTCAATAGTATAGACTGGGAACTAGCCGCCAAACGCCGACTCGCCAATTATGCAGTTCTGCATGCCGCACTCGCCCCAATCAATCGCCTGCAACTACCTGCGGCACCAACCGCCGCGCCCATGTGCTACCCGCTGGTGTGCGGTATACCCGGGCTGAGGGATGAACTTATCGACGCCGGTATCGCCCTTCCCCTCTACTGGCCGGAAGTCACTGCAGCCACGACCCCTGACCAGGCAGAAAACCGCCTTGCTCGCACCCTGCTGCCGCTCCCGCTCGACCAGCGCTACACCTCCACCGACATGCAGCAACTTCTCAAGCTTATTTTGGGCTGATTCGACAACTCTCGACTTACGCGAGCAGCACGCCCCCAAGGCGGGAGCGCTTAAAGCTCGTAATAAGTGTAGCCGTTCAAACCGGTGCGGTAGGCCTCCAGCGCGTCACGACGCTGGCGGGGTGTGATAAGCCCCTCCTCCACAGCGCGCTCGGCGAGCGTGCGGAACTGAGCCACGAGGTCGCGACTATCGTACTTCACATACGAAAGCACGTCGGCCACGCTGTCACCCTCTTCCTCCTGAGTATAAACCGGGCGACCGTTTTCCAAATGTACACTCACCACGTTGGTATCACCCAACAGGTTGTGAATATCACCCAGGGTTTCCTGATAGGCACCCACCAGGAACACGGCCACATAGTAATTCTCCGCCCCCTCAAACTCGTGCAGCAAGAGAGAGTGAGCCACGTCTTCGCGATCAATGAAATTGTCTACCTTGCCATCGCAGTCGCAGGTAATATCCACGAGCACAGTCTTCTGCGTGGGACGCTCAGAAAGGCGCTGAATGGGCATAACCGGGAAAAGCTGGTCAATGGCCCAAGAATCAGGCATGCTCTGGAAGAGCGAGAAATTACCGTAATAGAAATCCACCATATTGTCCGAAACCTCCTTGAGGTCCTCGGGAATTTCGCTCATTTCAGCAATTCGGCGAGAAATCAGCCCCATGATGTGCCAGTAAATAGCCTCACCCACCCCACGCTCGCGCAGATTGGCACTGCCATAGAAGAACTGCATGCGCAGCTGGTCGCGGTAATAGTTGGCGTCATTGTAGCACTCCTGGATATTCTTGCGGGTGAGCATGCGGCGAGTTTCATCCAGAGCCTTAAGAATTTCGCTCGGATTCTCGGGCAGCTCGGGCGGCAGGGCATCCTGCCCCGGAGCACTGGCCACGTCGAGAATATTAAAGACCAGTACGGAATGGAATGCCGCAATCGCGCGACCGCTCTCCGTCACCAGCGTGGGGTGCGGCACGCCACACTTGCTGCACAGTTCACCCACCACCTCGACAATATCTCGGGCGTACTCCTCCATCGTGTAGTTGCAGGAGGAATGGAAATTCGTCTGCGAGCCATCATAGTCCACCGCCAGACCGCCACCCATATCGAGCGTTCCCATGGGGGCACCCTCACGTACCAGGTCAATGTACATGCGGCAAGCTTCTGTCAACCCCTCACGCACCACAGAGATATTGGGAATCTGCGAGCCTTGGTGATAGTGGAGTACCTTCAGGCAGTGGAGCTTATCGGCGGCCTTCAGCGTGTCAACCACCTCAATAACCTGCGCCGTATTCAAACCGAACACCGAACGGTCGCCGGCGGATTCGCTCCAATGGCCGGAACCCTTGGCGGCCAAACGCACACGCACACCAAGATTCGGGTCAATTCCCAACTTGCGGGCTCGCTCCAGAATAGCGGGCAACTCGTTGGGCATTTCAAGAATTAAACAAATATTGATACCCATGCGCTGAGCCATCAGCGCCAAGTCTATGAACTCGTCATCCTTATAGCCATTGCACATCAGGAAAGCCTCGGAATCTTTCATCTGTGCCATCGCAGCTATAAGCTCAGGCTTACTACCGGCCTCGAGCCCATAGTGATATCGGGAACCGTAGGAGACGATTTCCTCCACAATTTCACGCTGCTGGTTCACCTTCACCGGGTAAACCCCACGGTACACACCTTTGTAATCAGCCTCTTTAATAGCTTTGATAAAGCTCTGGTTAAGCTCATCGATACGAGCGCGCAGCAAGTCGCGGAAGCGCAGCAGCACGGGAGCCTCCGTCCCGCGCTCAGCCAAGCCTTTCATGATGGTGTGCAAACTCACCGGGCGGGTCTCGCCATCGGTATCTACCAAATTAACAGTTACCTCACCATTGCGAGATACGCCGAAGTAACCATTACCCCATGAGTCTATACAATACAACTCAGCGGAATCAGCAGAAGTCCAGTTCTTAACTTTGCGTTTGATTGTGGTGTGTTTGCGAGATACCATAATGAAGCTCAAGGTTAAAGTGCGCGCGCGTTATATACTACAACCGCGCGATTGTCAATGCAAAAGTAACCCCAACACAAAAAAGTGTACAAGCGGGCACATGCTCACAATCGCCCACAATGCTTCAAGTACTCAACAAGCACACGATTGAGGTCTTCCGCCGTCTCCGGCACATCCTGCACGGAATGACCGGCCGGCACAATCGTCTCCGAACCTCGGCCAAAGTGGCTCGACCAGTAGGGCACGACCCCATCAGAGCTATGGGGTGTGCAATTACAGCCCCGGTCACCAATAACGGAGTGCATGGGGACATCACGCACTCGCAGCCCCTGCAAACCACGAATGGAGTAGCTATCGGGCGAAAGCTGGTTCACACTGGTGAAAGCCTCCGTCAGTTTACCGGGATTGAGCAAGACGGAATCCTGCTGCAACGTTGCAATGTTTACGACCTCACTCACCAGATTTTGCGGAAGCTCCACCAGCTTCATCAGCGCAGTGACAATTCGATAACGAGCCAACGGCGCGCCACGGTGCGGGGTTGCCATATAGACCACCATACCCGCTTGCACCGGGCGAAAATAGAAAGCTTGCCGCAACTCTTCGCCCCCATCGAACGGCAGTTTACGGTCCACATATTCAGCGCTCATAAACTTTTGCGCTTTCGGGTGATAGCGCAGCAACAGCCATGGCTCCGTACACTGGTTGTAGCGAGTAATCAACCCACCCATGGAGTGCCCGACCACAACCATTTTATTCCAATTTGCGTTCTTACGCTGCGGGTCCAATTTATGGCGCACCTCCTGCAAAGCCCGGCGATAGTTCGCAGCTGTCAGAGTCCAAGTTACCCCGGTGGGGTAATTGAAATACCAGAACTGGTAATTCTTGCGAATCACCGGGTCACACAACAAGCGATTCACCAGATTATCAAACGTACCGGCGCTCGACATCAACCCGTGCGTCAAAATGACCGGTATCTTCCCGGGGGCATACTCTTCCATACAGGAAAGCCCGCTGACATCGCGCAACAACTGCGGACGCAGTAGTCCCAGCATGCGGTCCTCTTTCACTCGTGTGAGGTTCCAGTATATTTCAATAGCGGCAGAAAAATCTGCGGCAAGGGCATGCTTTCGCCCGCGAAGGAGCAAAGAATCCTGCTGATGGCGGTGCAAAAAGCGCAATTTTGCCGGTTTCGATTTATCCTTCGGGAACTCCATCACCGCCGTTAGGGTGCTGACCGTACCCCGGGTACGGATATTGAACACATCGCGCGTCTGAGCCACATTTTCAGCGGGAATAATACCGACCACAGACACCCCCAACCCGGGCACAGTATAATGCTCTTGCAGGGAATGAGTGCGAATATCCCACGCAGGCACCATATCCTCGTACACCTCTCGCAGCGGGCGTTGAAACCCGGTATCGCGAGTCACAACTTCCACCCCGGGCAGCTTATAGTTTACATCCCCTCGGGCATAAGCCTGCAGCAAATCAGCCCTGTACCGGCGCAACATCAACAGCAGAGCCCGGTTGTAGCGGTTCACCACCTCGCTGTATTCCTCCGCACTGAGCCCCGGTTCCTGAAGTGCGAACCAATCAAGCCGCAGCTGCTCCATCAGGCGCGCATCCGGCTCCGCACGGCGCTCGCTCCTGCTCACATGAGCCGGCGGCACCAGCGGCGCAGAGCAAGCCCCAAGCAACACCGCTACCACCAACACCGCAAGAAATCGTTTCACACTTCGCATCATCTTGCAGCAAATGTATCCTAACATCGTCCGCCGGTCAACCCAAAAAGCAAGCAGCCCCGCAACAATTATGCTGCGGGGCTGCTCTTAACATTTAATGGCTTATTTATTTCTCGGGCTGCACAGTTACCGGCACCTTAATCTCCGGTAGCCCGTTAGCCTTCACGGTTACGGTAGCGGCACCGCTCTCCCCTCGCTTACCGCGCACGACCGCCAGCAGGCGCCCATTGAAGAAGCGCTGGTCGAGGTCCTGCATGCAGGTCCAGTCAGTCGGGTCACCGTTGCAGAAACCAACCAGCTCGGCCGGCCCCTCGATGGAGAAGCTCACGCGGCGGCTGTCCGTGGGTACCACATTGCCCTGCGCATCAGTAAGAGCCAGTTCGATGAAGGATAAATCGCGACCGTCACCGGCAATGACATCACGATCAACCTCAGCCTTCACAGCTGCGGAATCCCCCGTGGTCACACGCTTGGCGGTAGCCCAAGGCTTGCCGTCCTTCTTCACCACAACCTCAACTGTACCGGGCTCGTAAATGACGTTTTCCCAAGTGAAGCGGAATTCATTCTTGCTCACCTCCAGCGATTTGTCCTTCTGCACGAAGGTGGGGCCATCGCCACGGCGGCGCACGCCTTGGCTCTTGCCATTGACGAAGAGTTCAGCCTCGTCACCGCTGGTGAATACCATCACCGGGGTAGTGCGCCCCTCGTGCCCCTTCCAATTCCAGTGCGGCAGAATATGAGCCTGAGCCTTGTCCGGGTTCCAGCGGCTCTGGTAGAGGTAGTAGATATCCTTGGGGAAACCGGCCAAGTCAATAATACCGAAGTACGAGCTGCGGCTCACGGCGCGATTACCCATGGCAGCATATTCACGCATAATAGCCTCACGCTGAGCAGCCGGCAAGTGTTTGATATTATTTTCGATAGAGGCATCCTGATTGTACGGAGTCGGCTCACCGATGTAGTCGAAACCGGTCCACACATACTCACCGGCCAAATCCGGAGCCATGGTGTGAGCCTTCATCTCGATATCCGGGCAGCTACCCCAGTGCGTACTGGCCAAGCCATAGGCACTTACTTGGTGAGGCACTGCACCGGGCTTGAAGTAGCCGTCACCTACTGCCCAACCCAGCGGGAAGTTGTAGGTATCGCGCGTACCCACGCAAGAGCAGGTTTCGGAGCCGTAGTAGGGCTTATCCTTGACCTTCTTACGGAAGTCATCATAAAGATGCGGCTTGTAGTTGAAGCCATAGACATCCATCGTGTCCATAAAGCCATTCTGCCAAGCACTCTGGTCATTGCAGCCCACGGTATAGGGGCGAGTGGTATCGTACTTGCGGATTTCATCGCGCAGCCCATAGCCAATGCGGAAATTGAGCGCATTCCACTCCTCCGCGCGGGCAATAGCCTGCTTGTGCTCAGCGTCGGATTTATATTTCCCACGGCTGGCACGCACAGCGGCCACATCACTCATGGTCTGCTCCATGATTTCATTGCCGCCACTCCAAGCAATAATAGAGGGGTGGTTGCGGTCGCGCAGCATAAAGTTGCGCACATCCTTCTGCCACCACTTATCCCAATAAATGTGGTAACCGTTGACTTTTTCGTACTTCTGGCGTTTCCAAATGTCGAAAAGCTCATCCACCACCAACATACCGTGCTTATCGCACAGCTCGAGCACTTCGGGGGCGGGCGGATTGTGGGTCATGCGGATAGAGTTGCAGCCCATCTCCTTGAGTTTCTCAATCTTGCGCTCGTAGGCTCGTGCGTGGAAGGCTGCACCCAGTGCGCCAAGGTCGTGGTGTTCGCACACACCCTTAATCTGTACTCGCTTACCATTGAGGAAGAAGCCCTCCTTGCGCCATTCCACCGTGCGCACACCAAACGACGTGTCGTAGGAGTCAATCGTGCGGCCATCCATCACGATTGAAGTCTCCAGCTTGTAGAGATTGGGAGTTTCGCAGCTCCAAAGCTTGGGTGATGCCAAGCGCAGCTCCTGCTCCACCACACCTTCGGTACCGGGAGCCAGCGTGATGGTAGCCGGATTTGCAGCGGCTCCATCAACCTTTTGCAGCACGGTAACCTCGGCGGTTGTATCGCTCGTGTTAGCCACAGTGGTCTGCACCTTCACCAGGGCGGAATGCTCGCTAATTTCGGGCGTCGTCACATAGGTCGGCCATTGAGCCAAGTGCACGGGGGTCGTCTTCTCCAACCACACATGGCGGTAAATACCTGCACCGGGGTACCAGCGGGTCGAAAGCGGCAGATTGCTGGCCATCACAGCCACCAGGTTCTTCTTACCGGCTTCCAAATACGGCGTGATATCTACGCGGAAGGAATTGTAGCCGTAGGCCCATTCACCGGCTTTCTTGCCGTTCACATAAATCTGCGGGCGTGACATCACGCCATCAAAATCCAAATACCAACGCTCCTTCGTGGCATCAAATGTTGCCGGCACGTCAAAATTCTTGCGGTACCAACCCCAGCCATTCCACGGCAACTTGCCGGTTTCGTTCGGTTCGCCCGCCAAGAACGGGCTCTCAATAGCCCAGTCGTGCGGAAGCTGAACGGTCTTGTAACCAATCTCATCAGCCTCTACCGCAGCATGAGCCATGGCACCGGGACCACGGCGGGGCTTAAGCGGCTTGTTGTCAGCACCGGTAAAGAGCACCTCGCGCACACTCATCCACTGCGTGCTCTGGGTACCCTTCGGCACCGTCACAACCACATAGCGAATCGATGCCGGCTCAGGCAACATCACAAAACTGGCAGCCTGACCACCTTGGTTGAACGACAAATCCAAATTCTTGCTTTCATCGTGGCACACCACCTGAACTTTCACATCAAACAGGTTGGCTTTCTCCCAGTAAATGAGGAAGAGCTTCACCGGGTCTGTAAATCCGGGAGCAATCACCAATTTATGCCCGGTTTCGGAGTTGGGGGCGCACCAGCGGGTGTCCATGTTGCCGTCTACCGCATGCGAGGCCGGGTGCCCACCCTGATAACCCGAGCACCATGTCGGTGAACCCGAGTCCGCAGGGTCATTACCGCCGAAATATTTGAATTTCCAGCCAAAATCAAAGGTCTCACGCTCACCGGCACTTACCGTAGCAAGACTCAGCGCTATCAGTGGGAGTATGTGTTTTGCATTCATAACTATCTGTAGCAGTTTGCCAAAACGGCAAACGGATTCCATATCTCTTAGCATATTTTTCCCGACATGACAAGCAAAAAATCCCTCCCCCACCCCGATTCCACATGTGTCCCAAAGATTTTTTCTAAGAGACGCAAGTGCCGATAAATCCTAGGCTTTCCGAAAAGAGGCTTTTTCGAAGCCCCCCTGTACTCAAATTTGAGCAATTTTCGGTGGAGAATGCGCCTTATCTACCTGCTGAT
>JAZLDM010000015.1:0-1856 GCA_045614705.1 Akkermansia sp. | reverse complement strand
CCCCCGCCGGTTCCAATCCCTTCGGCATTGACCCCTCCAATCCCTTTGGCGACACTCCCGCCACCCCCGGTACCGGCAGTACCGATGACCCCTTCGGCGGTATGTCGACCCTTCCGGGCGGAGCTAACTGATAACCTCACTCGGTTTTTACAATGGGACTTTTTCAGGACAACTTCTCGATGCTCTCCGAGCTGGAGCGTCTGGCCGCAATGGTGCAAGACCCCGTGCGCGTGCAGGAAATCGGCGCCGAAGAATGGCCCCTGGCCATGATTGCGTGCGGTCTCGTTACCTGCAACGACCCCGAGCGTTTGCAGGATAACCTGACCGCTTACGAAATCTTTGCCGCGAAGGTAGCACCTGCCGGCCGCAAGGGAAGCCTGGCCCAGCTGGTGCGCTTCATTACTGCCCGAAAGGGCGATGGTTGGCGCGCACTGCTGCCTTACACTCTGGCTGAGCCCGAGCCGGTTCTCAGTCGCACGGCTGCCATGCAGCTGGCGACCTTGGCGCAGCCCGGAGCTACCGAAAAGTTCACCGGTGTGGCAGAGCTGGCTCGCCTGCTGAAGTCTGCGGAGTCCACCCCGCCCACCGTGGCAGAGGCTCTCTTGAGCCTCAGTGACCTGAGAGTCTTGCCCTACCTGCAGCCGCTTTACGACCTGCCCGCCGAGAGATTGGCCGCCTTAATCAGCTCAATCAATCCTGCCCCGAACCACCTGAGCTACACTTGGGTACTGGGCGTGTTGGCTGCACAGCCGGAACTGGCCGAGCCCATTACCTGCTTGCTTGAGCGCATGGCTGTCGTGACAACCGCTGTTATCGACTTGGTGCTTCCCATCCCCACTTGGGCGTACGAGAAACCCGCACCCCAACCCCTCCACGGTTGGGAGCGCGCCGAATACTTCCCCCGTATGCTCCCGGTGCTTTCATCCCATCTTTCACAAGAGCAGATTTCGCGTCTGCGCTCCGCTTTTGGCGCCTGAAGTCACACTTCAGGCTTGCCAAATCACACGCGTTAGTGTGTAATGAAGGCCTCCGAGGCCCCGTAGTTCAATGGATAGAACGGCCCTCTCCTAAAGGGCAGATGTGGGTTCGATTCCCGCCGGGGCTATCTTCTTATTGTTTGCTAATTAGCGCAAGTGCTTATTGCTCTTGCTTTTTGTTGTTTTATGTTGCTAAATTAGCTCAACGAGCTGAGCGAAAATTGAGCGAATCGCTGAGCGAAAATGAGCGAAAATGAGCGAAAAAATCTAATTTAGCAATTGGATGTCGAGCGGTTGGTGGCGCAGGATGTGGAGTTCCTGCAGAATATACAGCTGGCGGATGGTCTGGAGGCTATGCAGCGTGTGTATGAGGCTCATGATAAGGCCAAGGCTGACCGGAAGGTGAAGCGACGCAAACGCGCGAAGACGCCGGTGCTGGATGCTGCGGTGGAGGCTCACGGTGAGGAGGTGCGCAAGGAGCAGGCCGAGAAGGAGAATACACAGGCCGAGGTGCAGGCCGATGTGGAGGCTGCCGAGGCTGCTGTGGATGGGGATTTCAGCGCGAGTGTGGTGAATGAGGGCTCGGTGGTAGTCAAACCCACACGAGTCCCGGGGAATCCCAGGGGGTAAAAACGGGGCAAAAAAGAGCCCGATTTCAGGCCGATTCAGGGCTCAATCTTCGGTCGTTCCGTTTTCGTAACTGAATGATATTGTGCTGATTGAGACAAAAAGAATAGGGGGGGCCTTCGATATGTAAGCGCCGCCTAGAGGGGGCCTCAAATGTAATCGAACACAAATAGACTCTGCCATCGTTTTTATTTTGCCGTTTCAGCCCAAATGGCATTTTTGGCAGTTTAATGCTCCGTTCGGCTCACAACT
>JAZLDM010000014.1:0-13156 GCA_045614705.1 Akkermansia sp. | reverse complement strand
GATGTACAGTACCCATGGAAGGTGTTTTTTTGGAGTAACACCAGCATACGTTTTGCTGGTGAAAAAATCAACCTTCCATTTTCTTTGCCCTGATTTTTGCTGTTTTGCTATCCTTTCAGAAAATCTTTGGGACACATGTGGGTATGTTGTGGCTGAGTATAAAAAAACACCCGGTTGTGCCGGGTGTAATGCTTTTTTGACCTATAAAGAGACAAATGTTCTGACGGTGTAAGGCTTAGCGTCGTCGGCGCGTGTTACGAATCAAGAAATAAGTGGGGCCGTAGTAGGGCGTTGCGGAGCGAGTCGAGCCTGTACCGTTACAGCCTGAGCAGGTACCTCTTGCGCCGTAAAAGAAGTAAGCACCTGTTCCGTTGCAAGCTCTGCATGATTCGTAGCCACTGTCGGATGAATCCTCTGAGCTGTTATCGTAGGAGTATGAATTCTCTGAGCTGTTATTGTAGGAGTTGTTCGAGTAAGGACCATCTGTATACCAATTCCAGGAGCGGGTTCGAGTCTCACAGGAAACCGCAGTTATTGCACAAAGGCCGACAATAATATATTTGTATATTTTTTTCATGTCATTTTCTAAAAAGAGGGGGCAATTACGGGAATTGCCCCCTCTTATTCTATTTGGTTAATTACGGATTATTTAAAACGAATGTTTTTGGCGTAATCGCGTATTGTATGAATGGGCTGCATCATTCCATCCGCGAAGATGGTGGTCTTGTTGTAGATGTTAAGCAGCTGATTATGCAGCTCTTCATTACCGTAACAGTTGTTGCTGTAGATGCGGTTGAGTGCGGGTACGAATTTTTCATTACGCAGGTTCATCATTTTGCCTGGGTAATTGAATTCACTTTTCATGTAAAGAGCGATTTTGAGAATCAGTGATTCATTGTCATCCTTATCTTTGTCGACTGCTATCTTCTTCCCCTTGGCTGTGTACTGAGCCAACCAGCGGTTGAGCAATGAATTGTCACCACCTTGAGATATGGCTGCGGCGCTTTCAGCATCTTGCACGTAATTGATGATTTCTGCCAGCTTTTCAAGCTCGTAATAAGAGGTGTCAAGCATCAGCTGGGTGAAGTCATCTGTAAAAGGCAACAGCTCGGGAAGGTTATGAGCGGAGCCCGAATTCGTTTTCTCGGTGGGCTGCGTTTCTTTCTTCTCGGTGGGTTGCTTTACCTCCTTGTTGTTGTCATTTTCGGGGCCATCGCAAATGATGCCAATCGGTTTGCCGCTTAAGGAATCGGTCTGCTCTTCTTCCGTAATGGTTTCCTCCTTACGTTCTTCCTCGATGGTGGTTTTGCACATGGCGATAAGAGCAGCTTTTACCGCATCCTCATAATCGCGCACAGCTTCTCTCAGCTTAGCATCAGGGTTACACTTGTCGGCGTTCAGCAACTTGTCAAGGGCATCAGCATCTGCCACGCTGAAATTGTAGGAACTCAGCTGGTCGCTAGATCCGCTTATATCATAATCGGGCGCTAAATTATCAGGATATACATCGAGCAATTTATTTCCATAGATTACGGGGTCCCCATAAACCGCGGAGATAATTTCTCTGCAATTGCCGGTAAGGTTCAGTTGGGTGTAACGCTTCTGAATAGATTTAATGCTTTTTTCAACATAATCGTCATCTGAAGAGCAACTCATTGCCGCATAAATGGCAGATTGCTTAGAGTGACCGGACTCAATCGCCTCGTTGTATGCCGCGTTGGAATGCGCACCGGCGATAACAAGGTTGCGAATAGTTGTGGTCATTGTCTCTGCGAATAGTGCTCGAGCCTCCAAAGTACTGAGCAAAGTCGTGCGGGTGCTGTCCAAGCGCTGCTTAATGGCGGCATCTTTTACAGTGATAGAAGGTTCGAGCGCCAAAAGGGCAATAGCAGGATGCTGAGCCGCGTCCAACATGTGGTTGTTCTCGTGCAGCAGTATGTATTGATATGCGTATTTTGCAGGCATCCACCAATTCTTCTCACTCAAGATTTTTTTATACTGTTCCTCGGTATTGCAACGCGAAGTCTCGTTGGCTACATTGAACTTCACGGAATAATGTACAACAGGCGAACCGTTGTCCGGCATTTCAACAGAGCCTTTAATGCTGGCCTGACCGATGGTGACCGCGAGGTCGGGAGAGACGGTTGAGGGCAATGTTACCGAGCCATTATAAGTGAACGCCGGGGCGTATTTGGTAACGGTTTTGGTTGTATCTCCATAAGTGGATTTTTCGATGGAGACGCACTTCATGTCCACTCCGGCAGAGGCGGTTGAGCTGAAGTATACGCAAGGTGCGACAGCCAAGCTTAAGCAGGCTACGAAACGTTGAATGTATTTATTTATTTTCATGTTATTTTTATTGATATGTTTTATGTATATATGTAGATTGGGAGGGAAATTTTCGATTGGTTAGCGCATGGCCTTTGTTAAGAGCTCCATACAGGCGGTGGCGTTGTTTGCACGGGCGATGTCCAGGGCATTATTGCCATTTGCCTGTAGGCTGTTGACGTTAATTTTGCGAGCCTTCAACAGCTCTTTGACGCAATCGGCGTGGTTGCCGGCAGCAGCCATCATGAGCGGGGTCCAGCCGGAATCATTGGCCTTGTTTACGTCGATGGCGGAGCTTTTGCGCAGAACCCGCACACAATCACGGTGCCCGTTGTAAGCGGCGTACATGAGCGGGGTCCAGCCTTTGTGGTAGGCGTTCGGGTTAGCCCCGGCGATGAGCAGCAGTTTCACCATTGTGGCATCTCCCTTGTTGGCGGAGAGCAGTAACTCCGTGTTGTAATAAGACTGTTTAATACCTTCTTGCAGCAGCTGGTAACGTGCCTGTTCGGGGGTGATTTCCGGTTCGCGGTTCATGTACAGGCAGGTCATAACAGCGGCAATTGCGGTAACGAAAGCGGCAATGCCGAACATGAACTTATTGACTCCGGCGCGTTTGCCTTTCTGTTTCGTGCTCTCATTCATGTGAGCCGTCTGCGTGGGTTCTGTATTGTTGCGTTTCATAAGTTGCGGTTACATCTTACTAGACGCAGCAGCGCGGAGATTGTTTTGAAAAAAATGATTTTTTTGAGAAATTGGTAAAAAAGTATCAGTTCTGCCTCATCGATTGCCCTTGTTGCATGTCAATTGGCGACGGAGCTCGGCTTCAGAAATTGAGGGTAAAATGAAGCACTGCATACGGCAGGTCCTTCCCCTGAAAGTCGGAGATTTCGCCCCGGTATTCAAACCCGCATTTGAGCAGAACCCGTTGGCTTGCTCCGTATCATCTGCGCAGAAATTACGTCAGCTGAAATGCAGGGAGGAGTTCATGTTAGTGTGTTGCGGTATTCAAAATGATACACTTCGGCAGGTGTGGCGGCACCTGTATCTTGCACCACTTCACCGGTGTAGGTAAAACCGCAATTTTCTAACACCTTGGCGCTCGGTTTGTTGTGTTTCAGTACACGGGCGTATATGGTGTTGTGCTCGGGCATCAGGGAGGGTATGAGCTGCAGCATCAACTTTACAGCTGCGGTGGCAAAACCTTGACCGCGGTATGCTGTGCCCAGCCAGTAGCCTATCTTGATATCTTGTTTCCCGTTTGCAGCAGGGGTATATTCTGCCCCGATACCGCCAACGATGTTACCCTTGGAGCAGATGGCGTATCGGCAGCAGGGCGCGGAGGTGGTTTCGCGGATAAACTCTTGCGCATGGTGAAGCTGATATGGGGTGGGTATCAGCAAGTTGCTTGTAATTTCCACCGGGGAGATAAGGTGGTGCAATGTGTCGGTGTCTGCTTTTTCCCACGGTTTAAGGGTGAAGGTATGGTCAATGATATCACGCACACGGCGCGTATATTGGTATGCCGCGCTGAACGGTAGCCGTTTCCCGTTATATTCGCTTACCATGCCGTTACTTGTAAAACCGTTTTTTTCAATCACTCGCTGACTGGCTGTGTTATCACAATGGGTAAAGGCAACAATACTGTGGCATTGCGGTGCCAGGGCGGGAATGAGGGGGAGAAACTGCTCCAAGGCGCGGGTGGCTATGCCTTTGCCATGATAGGTTGCACCGTACCAGTAACCTACCATTTGTATGGTAGCATCTCCCCCGGGCGGATTCCCCAGACCGATACACCCTGCAAGCTCGCCATTAACCCATACGCCGCGTTGCGGTAAATGCTGAGTTATGCAACGGTTGATGAAATCCTGCGCATGTTCAAGCTTATAGGGGGTGGGTAGGGTCAGGTATTTCAATACCCCCGGCGAGGTGATGAGGTCGGTGAGGCGCTGCGCGTCTTCCGCGCGAAAAGGATGTAATGAGAGCGTTTCTATCGTCATGGTGTGGGGAATTTATTACTCTTCTACTTGCCTATTTATGCCCGTGCTGCGTACAGTTCCTTATTTCCGGTGCGTTCTCTTATGTGCCGACTATGGTAACATATTCATCAGCGTATAAAAAGCAAAAAAATCAGAGCCGGTTACAGTCGGCACATTTTCTCCGTTTTGCCGCAAAAGCGTATGCGAATAGGGTAAATCGAGCTGATAGACAGAGCAAAAAAGGCGATTTTGGCTACAAGTACACCAAAAAAAACGCCTTTTTGAAATTTTAGGCTTGCATTGTGCGCTGATTTGGCGTATATTGGCCGCGCACTCATCCGGGTGCGAACAAAATAAGTCTTCGACTGGGCAGGTGTCTGAGTGGTCGAAAGAGCACGATTGGAAATCGTGTGTACGTCAAAAGCGTACCGAGGGTTCGAATCCCTCCCTGTCCGCTGAAAAACCCGCAAGGTTCTCCTTGCGGTTTTTTTGTGGTTTGTGCAAAGCTGTAGATTGGGGCTTTCGGGGGCGGTGTATGGTACGGAAATTAATTATGTCACACGCTGTCACCGTTGACTCAATTATGGCTTGTCATGTTGGGGTGCGACATGTTACGATGTGGTGCGTGAGTTATATAGTTCGCCATCTTATGTTGTTGCTGGGGCTTATGTTGCTGCTGGCGGGTGGTGTGTGCCCCGCTGCCGGCAAGTGGGAGATATATGATGTGGGCGGCGTTAAGTATGTGAAACTTAATGATGTGTGGAAATTTTACCGTTTCTCCCCGAAGACCGGTCACCCCGGTTGTGTATCCTACGGTGCGGCTAACAGGGTGGTATCGGTAAAGCCTGAACGGCAGGATTTTTATGTGAATAATTACCGCTACATACTCTCCTACCCGGTGCGGCGGCATGGGGAGGATTTGCTCATATCGGCCATTGATATGAAAAAGCTGGTGGACCCGGTGCTGCGCCCTCGCTACTCGAAAAATGCCGGCGTGTTGCGCACGGTGGTGTTGGACCCCGGCCACGGCGGGCACGATGCAGGCGCTGTCAGCCCGTGGGCGCGCGAGAAAGACTGCAATCTTAAGCTGGCGAACAAGGTGAAACTCAGGCTTGAGCGCATGGGTTTCCGGGTGGTTATGACCCGTAGTACGGATGTGTTCCTGACCCTTGATCAGCGTGTGGAAATTGCCAATCGCACGCCGGATAGCGTATTTGTAAGCATTCACCATAATTCCGGACGCCGCGCGGCACAGGGTATCGAGACTTTTACCCTGGCACCGCAGGGCACAACTTCGCCTTTTGCGAAAACCCGCCGATATGCGGATTTGGATGGTAATGACCAGGATAGCGAGAATATAGCACTGGCCACCGCCATTCACAGTCGTGCCATTAAAAGCACCAAGGCTACAGACCGCGGTATTCAGCGTGCACGCTTTTCGGTGCTTTGCACCATTAAGCGCCCGGCTGTTCTTTTCGAGGGCGGCTTTGTGAGCAATCCCGAGGAGGGGCGTCTTATTGCGAGCGATGCCTACCAAAACAAGCTTGCTGATAGCATAGCCGAGGGCGTATTGAGCTACAGCCGTATCGTCGGTGGTCACAAATCGGGGCTTAAGCATAGCGGGCGAGTTCCTGCGGCCGCTCCCAAGCCTACCGGCAAATCCCGAGGCTCTACGTCTATTCATGGCAACTCAAACTACCGTGGCACAACCCGATTGTAAAGTAAATATGACCGATGCTTTTTACCGAATCGGCAAAATCTTGCCGCTGAGAGTTTCCACCGCAGCCCTCTGCGGATTGGCGTTGTTGCAAGTTGCGGCAGAGGCTAAGGCCGAGCAGTCGGCGGAGGCAGAGAGTGCAGCAGCTGCGGAGCCACGCTATCTTCCGCTGGAGAACCTGCGTAGTTTTTACAAGCTCATGCCGCAGAAGAGCCCCCGCGAGGGCGTGCGCTCCATTGCCAATGCCGGCACCACTATCGAGTTCGGCCCCGGGCGTCGCGAGTTGCGCATTGGTGGCTACCGCTGCTTGCTTTCCTACCCGTTGAAAGACGATGGGGCAGGGGATTTGCTGATATCTGAGGTCGATATGGTAAAATTGATTGACCCCATTTTGCGCCCCACATATATTGCGGAGCGGCGTTTGGTGCGGACTGTTATCATCGACCCCGGCCACGGCGGGTACGATACCGGCGTAACCGGAGGTTTTGTGCACGAGGCCGATTGCAATCTGCTGCTGGCGCTTGCTCTGCGAGAGCAACTCAGTAAGCGCGGTTTTGCCGTTGTGCTCACTCATGAGCAGAATCGCCACCTCTCCGACCAGCAGCGTATTGCCGCAGCCGGCGGGGTGGATGCCCCCATTTTCATTTCCCTGCACCTCAACAGCGGGCGCAGCGATATACAAGGTATAGAGACGTACACCGCCGCGCCTGAGTGCCCCGGTTCTACGCAGCGCCCGGCAAATAAGTATGATGCCGCCTCGGCTGCGCTGGCTTTTGCCGTGCACAGCTCGCTGGTGAGTGTCAGCGGTGCGCAGGATGGCGGCTGCCGTCGTGCGCAGTACTCACTGCTCAATTCCATTGAATGCCCGGCTATCATGGTGTTGGCCGGTTATGCCACTCACAAGGAGGAAGGCTCCCGCCTGAATACACCTGAGTATAGGGAGAAGCTCGTTATGGCTATCACCGAAGGTGTGAGCGCTTTCGCTCTTGCCATCAACCCCGATGCCACCCTTGAGCCCACCCCTGAGCAGCCCCCGGAGCCGGAGGTTACCACGGAACCGATAGCGGCGCCCACACCGGCCCCCAAACCCAAGGCCGATACCAAGCCCAAGGCTAATAAAAATAAGGGAACAACCAAAAAGCCCGGCAGGAACAATAAACGGCGCAATCGCAATCGCCGTTGAGACCGGATTGACGCTGACGGCTATTGAAGAACCTGCCCTTATTCGGCGATTCTCAATTTATCCCCCAACTCTTGGGGGATTGCTGAAATGTGGGTTCAGAGGAGGGAACTCAGGGCCTGTTTGCAGAGGGCAGCTGACCATTGCCCCGGTGCGGTGGGGGTGCTACCCAAGTAGCCGTAAATGAGGCAGGCGCCATGCTGTACATAGAGCAGGCGGCTCACAGCACCCAGCGGCCCCATACCCATGACTGCTATCGGGCCGGTTGCGCGGCGCAGTAGTTCGATACCTACCATGATATCTTCCGCCTTGTGCAAACGGAAAGCAAACTTTACTATATCCGCACCCAGTTTGCGGGCTCGTTGCTCGCGCTCCAGCAGCACGCTCAGTTCGGGGGTGCGTTCAAAATCGTGGTTCGAGGCAATCACCGTTACCCCGGCGGCATGGGCGGCGGCCACCAGTTCCTGCGCGTGGGCAAGTTGCTCCGTTTCCCAATCGAGTGCCGTGGCCAGTGGCAGCAGTTCGCGGGCCAGGGTCATGCGCTCCTCCTCTGTCATGCTGCGGCAACCGCCCTCGCTCTCGTGGCGTACCGTCAGCAGTACCGGGTATGCGGGGCGCTGTGCCAGTAACTGAGCCAGGGAGATGTGGGCGGGCATGGCATCTGCTCGCAGTTCCACCCAGTCGCATTCCGCTGCGATTTGCGGTTGAGCTGCTGCGCACCAAGTTTGCCAGTCACTAACCGAGCCTACTACCTTGTACCCCTTGCCATTCATACGGCGCCTATTCTACCTCAATTTCGAGCAGACTGCAAGCTCACAGTCTGACACGAAGGCACGCGGGCGGTTCAGACCCCCTTTTTGTCATTCCACAGCACGATGTGCAGCCTGTCGCCCAAGCGCACGCGGTGCCGCAGGCAAAGCTCGGCTACCATCGGGCGGGCTGCTGTAAGTTCTGCCTGAGTGGTGGCGCAGGGCATGAGGATGATTCGCTGCTGCGGAAGATTAAGCGCCGCGATGGCGGGCCAGTCGTGCTCGCTCTGCACCACAAATTTGAACCATGCGCGGTCGGTTGCGGTGAAGGCGGCGAGTGCAGCGGGGCAGAGTGCTTGCTCGGCGGGGTTGCCGGAATGGGCGAGCTTGGGCGACACATTCCACTGGTTTACCCGCTCGGCAAGGTACGGGGTTGGGGCAATGGTGCCGTTTGTCTCTATCTCTATATAAAAATCCTCCGGTAGCAGCGACAGCAGTTTTTCGAGCTCGGCAGCCTGCATGAGCGGTTCTCCGCCGGTGATGACGATAGCGGGGCAACCATAGCTCAGCAGGCGCGCTGCTACTTCATCCGCCGGTAATTCGCAGCCGGTCAGCCAGCTGTAGCGAGTGTCGCACCATGCGCAGTGCAGGTTGCAACCGGCCAACCGCAGAAAGACGGCGGGGCTGCCGCAACGGGAGCCTTCACCTTGCAGGGAATAAAAAATCTCGGGTTCGGATTTCAGGCGTGCAATGTTCATAGCGCTGTGGTATACTGTGGCTGTACAAAAGGGTTCATACCAGAACCCGGCCGTTGCGTCAATCGCTTTTTCACTCTTTAACCGAGATTTATTCTGCCATGAGCTCACCTGCACCTTACCGAGTTTTGTTTGTATGTCTGGGTAATATATGCCGTAGTCCTGCGGCTGAGATTATCTTCAATGCCGTTGCTGCTCGTGAAGGTGTAGCCGGACTGGTGCGGGCGGACTCCTGTGGGACGGCCTCTTACCACACAGGCAGCAAGCCCGACCACCGCATGCTCGCTGCGCTTGAGCGAGCCGGTTATTCCTACGGCGGGCACCGTGCCCGCACTTTCCGCCGGGCGGATTTTACTGATTTCGACCTCATTGTTCCCCAAGATGAGTACAACGAGCAAGATATCCTCTCGCTCGCTCGAAATGCCGAAGACGAAGCCCGCGTGCGCGGCATGTGGCAGTGGTTCGCGGCGGATGAAAAGGAACGCTCCGTGCCGGACCCCTACTATGGCGGCCCTGCCGGCTTCGATGCCGTGGTTGCTCTGCTTACCCGCAGTATGCAGCGACTGGTGGCAGAGCTGAAATCCCGCCTGCTCGGCTGAATCTTGTATCGCTTTGCGCGATTTCGGCGCAAAAATCCCCGCTCGCAAGTCGATTTAGCTTGCATGACGACCGAGAAAACGCTAGAATGCAGAGTACAGGAAGGGAGACGACGATGAGCAAGATTACTACTGTACACGCGATGTTGATATCACTGGTGAGTGCTGCACTGCTGGTGACATGTGCACAGCGATATGGCTCCGTCGCGCAAGAGTCGGTAGCGGAGACCCTGACCTCCGAGGTAATAGCCGTTACTCCCTGTATACCCGGGTTCCTGTTGGAGCCGGGGCAGATTCACCGCATGAAGTCGAGTGAAATGGGGCAGCTGCGCACGATTTTGCGCCGGGGCGAGATGCGCGTAGTACACGAGAGCCACTACCGAGACAACATACCCGGGCGGCGTGAGGATATGGTGAAGGGCGTCTTTTACCTGTACGGCAGCAACTACCAGTGCCTGGGCGGTCGAGTCGAGGGCGATATGGTTATTATGGATGATATTGAGCTGACGGAGGCCGACAGCCGCGAGCTCTATCGCCTGTTGTATCCCTATTTGGTGAAGGTCATTGATATACGCCCATGAGCCGCCGGAACAGTTGCCTGACCGCGGTATTGATGTTGGCCGCGCTGAGTGCATGTCAGCAGCAGCCCCCGCCACCGGAGGGAATTTACCCCGCGCCCGATACTTCTTTCGTGGGGCGCCGTTTGCAGCAACGCTTGGGGACAGAACAGGCGGATGTGGCCGTGGTCTTCATCGGTGGATTCAGTGAGCAGGTGCTCACCCACCTGCGCCGTGTGTATGAGTGCATGCCCCCACTGCCGACTGCCGGTAAACAGGTGCGCGCGTTTTATGCATGGGACGGTGGGCGCGGGTGTCTGCTTTTTCACAGCACGGAGCTGATACAGCGTGATTTGCGAGCCTTTTTGCAGGCGAATCCCGGTGCTGACCTCGTGTTGATTGGTCATAGCTACGGGGGCTCCGCCTGCATGGATGTGCTGCGCCACCTGAACCACCCCCATGGCCGAACGGTAGTCGTCACGCTCGATGCCGTGAGCTGCCGCAAGCGCTCATACCCGCGCGAGCGCGCGGCGGGTATAGATTATTGGGTGAATGTATATTGTGCTCCCTATCGTCATTTCAAAGATGTAGCGGCGGCTGTGGGCGGGCCGTGGCGTGAGTGCCCACAGGCCGACCTCAATATATCATTCAGCGGCAAAAATCGCGACCGTGCCGACCGCCGCTACCAGCACGCTCAACCCCTGCCACTGTTTGAAGATCGCGCCCCCGGGCAGCTTTACTCTGCCTACGAGCACATGGTGAGCGCCTGTAACCGACTGCGAATCGGCGAGCCTCGGCAGGGTACCACCATTAAACCCATCCAAAAATAATTCACAACGTATGACCCCACTTCCCCCATGGCAACGATTGCAGGAAAGTGCAGCAGAACTGGCTGAGCTTCAGCCCGCATGCTGCGGAACCGTGCATCCCTTGGCCGTGGTAGACGGTGTGCTGGAGCTCGGCGAGGGCTCGGTGGTGAAAGCCGGTACGGTTATCGAAGGGCATGTGCGCATAGGCCGCAACTGTAGTATCGGCCCGAATGCCTACCTGCGCGGCCATGTGAGCGTGGGCGACAACTGTGTGCTGGGGAATGCCGTTGAGGTGAAAAACTGCATCCTCGGCAATCAGGTGTTTATTTCTCACCTCACCTATGTGGGGGATTCCGTGATTGAGGATGACGTGAACGTGGGCGGCGGCTGCATATTCAGCAATTTCAGGCACGATGCCGCCGAAATCCGCATGCCTTGGCAAGGGGAGCTGCAGCCCACCGGTACCAATAAACTCGGTTGCTACGTGGGCGCGCACTGCCGTATAGGCTGCAAATGCGTTATTTTGCCCGGTCGTGTGCTGCCGCCGCACACCCAAACCTACCCCGGCACGGTTTATCGCGGGTCGATTGCCGATTAAGCGCAAAAAAAAGCTGCCCGGCGGTTAACCGGGCAGCGCATAGATTCTTATTTTGATAGCGGCGGGCTTTACAGGCTCTCACCGAAGTCCTCGCGGAACTTGGCTGCCAATTTCTCCTGCCAGTCGCTCAGCGGCTGCAGGCGACCGAAGAAGAAGCGCAGAACCTCGGGCTCTTCCACCCACTTCAGACCACCGATGAGGTGACGGTTGTCGTACAACCACTTCACACGGTCAGCGCAGTACTTCACCTGAGAGAGCGTGAACACGCGGCGGGGGCAAGCCAAGCGCACGAGCTCCAGCTCAGCGTAGTTTTCGGAACCATCGGGGTTACGCTGCTCGGAGAGGGAGCCACGCTCCATACCGCGAATACCACCGGCAATGTAAAGAGCCGTAGCAAGTGCACCGGCGGGGTACTGCTCGTGCGGAATGTTCGGCAGGAACTCACTGGCGTTGATGTGGGCACCCAGACCACCGGCCGGCTTCACCATGGGCACGCCGTACTCGGAGAGCTCCTTCACCAGGTACTCAATGAAGATGGGACCCTGATTGATGATTTCCTCGTCCAGAGTCTCCAGCAGACCAATAGCCATGGCCTCCATGGCGCGAACCTCCATACCACCGTAGGTCAGGAAACCTTCGTACAGCGGAATAAAGGCCTTCATCTTGAGAATCAGGCTCTCGTTGTTGGAGATGATGGCACCACCGCGGGCGAAACCGAGCTTGCGGCTGGAGAAGTAAATCAAATCCATGGCGTCGGCCAGCTTGCGGATGATTTCCGCAATGCTCATATCCTTGGCAGCGGCCTCGCGGGTCTTGATGAAGTACAGGTTGTCCTGCAGCAGGGAGGCGTCGAGCACAGCCATTACACCGTACTCCTTACATACGGCTGCTACCTCGAGCATGTTCTCCATGGAGAGCGGCTGACCACCGATAAGGTTGGTGCCGGCCTCGATACGTACGAAGGGTACGTGCTCAGGACCTACCTCCTCGATGAGGGCGCGCAGGCGGGGAATGTCGAAATTACCTTTGAAGGGCAGGTCAAGGTTGGGATCCAGACCCTCAGCGGTAATGAGCTCCTCCACACGGCCGCCCTTACGGGTAATGTGAGCCTTGGTGGTGGTGAAGTGGAAGTTCATGGGCACTACGTCGCCCTCCTTCACGAAAGTCTCTGCCAAAATGTTTTCGCAAGCACGACCCTGGTGAGCAGGCAGGAAGTACTTGGTGCCGAACACCTGCTCAATCACACGGGAAAGGCGATTGAAGGTCTCGGAACCGGCGTAGGAGTCGTCTGCCTGCATCGAGGCGGCTACCTGATTGTCACTCATGGCGTTCACACCAGAATCGGTGAGCATATCCATGAATACGTCCTTATTCTGCAGCAGGAAGGTGTTGTTGCCGGCCTGCTTCAGCAGCTCTACGCGTTGCTCAACCGGCGGCAGGAAGAGTTTCTGTACTACGCGCACCTTGTGCATCTCAAGCGGTACTTGGTGCTCTTCTTTATAAAACTTTACGATGGACATAATATATGGGGGGATTCTGATATGAATAAGTACCACCTTCCTACTGCCCGAAATGCAGGCGGAAAGCAGCGCGCCGATTATAGCAATCCGTTTTTGGCCTGTCAATCTGTTTTTAAGGCATTTATGACTTGTGTGAATTGTATGTGAATTGTATGTGAATTGCGCATTGCCTCAAAAATCCAGTCACCGAACTGACACTTCCCACGAGTTCGGCTGACACGTGAAAAGCCGGATGCCTCATAAATCAGGCACTAATATATACACATGTCACTCAGAATGAGTAAACAAGCAATAATGGAGTTACTGAATTCTAACGCAGTAAAGTATCGAAAGACACGCTCCCGTAAAGCTAAGGGCGAACTTCTGAAGCA
>JAZLDM010000013.1:0-11024 GCA_045614705.1 Akkermansia sp. | reverse complement strand
GATTGGTTCATTTTTTTTGCACCGCCAGTTTAACAGCTGGCACCCCAGAACTCAATCTCCATTTTTGTTTTCTTTTATTTCGTTGATATTTTTCTCCTCATAACCCCCTCTTTCTTTAGATCGCTTTTTGGACAGCTATGGAAAATTGTTCCATTCCCCTGACATTCAGCTTGCCAAAATGGGTTAAGATGTGATACAATTCGCGCGCGGGCGAAATCCCCCGCATGGTGAACGATGAAGAAACACACTCTCCTCATAGCAGCCATACTGGCCATACCCACGCTCATGTGGGGTACCGCAGCTTGTGCGGACTCCGCAGTTGAGCCCGCTGCCACAGTTGCAGCACAAGGCCAGTCCGAGGCTGCGGGCAGCCCCGCAGTCACCCCCTCTGCCGATGCAGAGGTTCCCACCGTCGGCACCATCGCCGTAAAAGAATTGGTGGGTAAAAAGCTGGGCGTACCGCAGGGCACCGTTCAGGATATTTACCTGATGGAGACCTACCCACAGCTTGAGCTGCAGCGACACAATTTCGAGGCGGATATGATGCTCGCTCTCGAAAAGGGGATTTGTGATGCCGCCATTATGGACGATGTCATCTGCTACGCTCTCGCACGCAAGAAACCCAACATCCTCCTTTTTGAAGACCCCAGCCTGCCGAAAAACTTCATGGGTATGGCCTTCAACCATACCGACAAGGGGAAAGAGCTCTGCCGCCAATTTAACGATTTCCTCTCCGGCCTGCGCAAAAGCGGCGAGTTGGAGGCTATCTGCAACAAGTGGATTGTAAACACGGAAACCGCCCAAATGCCCAAGCTCGACATCCCCACCGAGGGTGAGCCTATCATCGTGGGTATGGAGCCCTGCACCGAACCCATCGTCTTCATGCGTGGTGAAGAAATCGTGGGCATGGATGCCGAGCTCATCTACCGCTTCGCAGCTCATATCGGCCGACCGGTTAAAATTAAGAATATCGACTACTACGGTCTGCTGACCGCTGTCGCTGCCGGTCAGGTGGATATCGCCTCCTCCGGCTTCCTCATCACCGCCGAGCGCGGCGAAAGCGTACTTTTCTCCGACCCGTACTACACAAGCTGTTCCATCATCGCCACCAGAAAAGATGACGCCCCGGTAGCAAGCTCCGACATTCCGGAACTGGGCACTATCGCCGTAAAAGATTTGGAAGGCAAAAAGCTGGGCGTACCGCAAGGCACCGTGCAGGATATCTACCTGATGGAGACCTACCCGCAGCTCGAGCTGCAGCGCCACAATTTCGAAGCAGACATGATGCTGGCGCTCGAAAAAGGGATTTGCGATGCTGCCATCATGGACGACGTCATCTGCTACGCCCTCGCACGCAAGAAACCCAACATCCTCCTCTTCGAAGACCCCAGCCTGCCGAAAAACTTCATGGGTATGGCTTTCAACCACACCGACAAGGGTAAAGAACTCTGCCGCCAATTTAATGATTTCCTCGCCGGCCTGCGCAAAAGCGGCGAGTTGGAGGCTATCTGCAACAACTGGATTCGCAACACCGAAACCGCCCAAATGCCCGAGCTCAACATCCCCACCGAGGGTGAACCTATCATCGTGGGTATGGAGCCCTGCACCGAACCCATCGTTTTCATGCGCGGTGAAGAAATCGTGGGCATGGATGCCGAGCTCATTTACCGCTTCGCAGCACACATCGGCCGACCGGTTGAAATTAAGAATATCGACTACTACGGTCTGCTGACCGCTGTCGCTGCCGGTCAGGTGGATATCGCCTCCTCCGGCTTCCTCATCACCGCAGAACGCGGCGAGAGCGTACTTTTCTCCGACCCGTACTATACAAGCATCTCCGTTATTGCCACCCGTAAAGACCTCAACCTGAAGGGTGAGCCCTCCGCAGTCACGAAAGCGGCACAGGGCATCATCGACAGCATTACCGACAGCTTCTACCGCAACATCATTGCCGAAAAGCGCTACATGCTGATATGGGATGGCCTGAAAGCCACCTTCGCCATTGCCTTCTTCTCAACCTTGCTCGGCACAGTAGTAGGAGCCGCCATTTGCTACCTGCGCATGAGCCACAGCAAGTTCTGGCAGTGGATTGCGCGAGTGTACATCGACATCATGCGCGGCACCCCCATATTGATATTGCTCATGCTGATGTACTATGTAGCCTTTGCCGGCACACAAATAGAGGCGCTGTATGTAGCCATCATCACCTTCAGCCTGAACTTCGGCGCGTATGTAAGCGAGATGTTCCGTAGTGCTATCACCAGCATTGACCGAGGTCAGAGCGAGGCCGGTATCGCCATGGGCTTCACCCCCTTCCATTCATTCTACTACATTGTACTGCCGCAGGCCATCAAGCGCGTGCTCCCGGTGTACAAGGGTGAGGTTATCTCCCTCATCAAAAACACCTCGGTAGTGGGTTATATCGCCATTGCCGACTTGACTAAGATGACGGATATCATTCGCGCCCGCACCTTCGACCCCTTCTTCCCGCTGCTCATGGTAGCTATACTCTACTTCCTGATAGCTTGGTTGTTCACATTCGTCCTCGACCGCTCCAGCAGCAAAATCCGCTAACTCCACCGTAACACACAGCCATGATTCAGATTCGCAACCTTAAGAAGACTTTCGGCAACCTGACCGTGCTGCATGATGTCAACATCGACATCAAACGCGGTGAAGTCATCTCCGTTATCGGGCCGTCAGGCACAGGCAAGAGCACCTTTTTGCGCTGCCTGAACCTGCTCGAAGAACCCACAAGCGGCAGTATCATCGTCGATGGCGAAGAACTGCTCTCCGACAAAAAGGTAGACGCACCCAAACTGCGCCGCAAGATGGGTATGGTGTTCCAATCTTTCAACTTATTCGACCATCTCAGCGTACTCGAAAATGTCTGCATAGGACCTATCAAATTGCTGGGTAAGAGCAAAATCGAAGCAGCCCAGCGAGGGCTTAAACTGCTCAAAATGGTGGGCATGAAAGAGAAGGCTCGCTCCATGCCCTCCGAGCTATCCGGCGGTCAAAAACAGCGTGCAGCCATTGCCCGCTGTCTGTCCATGAACCCCGAAATCATCCTGTTCGACGAACCGACATCCGCCCTTGACCCCACCATGGTCAGCGAGGTACTCTCCGTAATCCGAGCTCTTGCCAAGCAGGGTATGACTATGGTTATCGTCACGCACGAAATGTCATTCGCCCGCAACGTCAGCACTCGCGTTCTTTACATGGATCAGGGCGTCATTTACGAACAGGGAACCCCCGAGGAGATTTTCGACAACCCGCAGCGCGAGCGCACACGCGTGTTCGTCAACCGAATTCGCGACTTCCACTATGTGATACAGAGCGAAGATTTCGACATCTACGCTCTCGAAAGCGAGTTCCGCCAATTCTGCAACAAGTACTTCTTGGCCGAACAAACCGTGCTGCACGCCATTACCTTGGCAGAAGAAATGCTGCGCCACATCCCCTTGGGGCAAGGCGATGTGCACCTCTACTATCGCTATTCTGAGAAAAACGGCACTCTGGACATGGAAATTCTCATGCCCACAGCTACAGGTCCCGTGCTTGAAGATATGCCGCAGGAGGTTAAGGCCAAGATATATTCCTTCTGCACGAATGTGGAGGAATACGAAGACGTCGATGTGCGGGATGGCGTTCACGTCAACCGAATTTGCCTGGAGCTCCACAACCCGCAACTCCAATAAACATATATCACTTTCCGACAATTACGCGCGCAGACGGCCATCGACCGTCTGCGCGCGTGCATTATCTCACTTCTGCTCGTCCGTTCTATGGCAGTGGTGATGGCATAGGCGCATTTTACGCAGCTCCATAAGGCACAGCATAGCCATGCCGGCTGTCAAGCCCAGCAGCATCACACCATTAGCAATGCCCAATGCCAACTTGCAACACCTGCGATGGTGACTGTCCGCCAACCAATTCCGCACGCTATCCTCGGTTTCCTGAATCTTTTCTCGGTCCATGCTTATGTGACACGGCAAAGGTTCCACAAGCTCAAAAACTTTTATACTTGCATATCAAACATAATGTGGTTAAATAAGCGCATACTCGCTCCCTCAAAGCACCATGATTGACACACCGAAACCACGCCGCCGTTGGTGGCGCATAGCAGCTTGGCTCATGAGCAGCCTTTTTGTACTACTACTGGCAGCCCTGGCAATCGCTGCTTGGTGGCTGTGGGGCTGGCAATGGAAAAGCGAGCTAACATTCCATGAAAGCTGGAGCGCCGAGGAGCGCGCAGGCCTCACTGAATTTGATAACTACCTGCGCAATACATTTGCAACCGATGTTGCCGCAGTAATCGGACGAGAGTTTTCGGATGAGGAGGGCCTGCCGCATGACATCGCCCGGGCTTGCATGGTGCGTATCTTCTGCGCCCCGGTTCGTGAGCAGTTGGTACACATTGCCGAAAGCGGCCAAGCTAACCAACCGCCCTTCGATTTTCTGGAGAAACAAGGCTGCACCCCGACCATCATTGCCGCCATGACTGCTCACTTCGGCGCCGTAAGAGCGTTTATTGCCCACGGTGCAGCCCCGAATGCCTGCCTCACTATAGGCGACAATGAGGATTGCGTAGAACTTGCCACCCCCATCGCCAGTATCCTCTCCGGCGAATTCACCAATAAAACGCACAAACCTTCATGGAGTGAGCGGCAAAATGTTGCCGAGTTTCTGATAACAAAAGGAGCCGACATAAACGCCCACGGGTACCTAGTCGGCGTGAACTGCACTCTGGCGCTCATGCGTGGCGAAACAGAGCCTTGGCTCTGGGCAGTGGAACACGGAAAAAAGGTAAACGGGCGGGAATTCTATTACATTCTCACGATGGGCAAGTGCTCACTACCACTCATCGAAGCTATACTTCGCAGCACCCCTGGCATAGCAAATGCCACCGACTACGACCACACCCCCTTACAAGCCCTTGCGCAGAAAATATGCGATGCCGAAGCCGACGAAATGCCGGAGCTCGAGCAAGTGCTCGACCTTCTGCTGGCCTATGGAGCCAATCCCACTCTGCGCCCCGAACCAATAGATAAATACAGCGACTGCGAGCGCAGACTTCCCCTCGACATCTTGTTCAATAAGCGCAATTTTGACACCTGTGGCATGGATGGAGCAAATTGCGAAGGCCAAGAAGATGATGTACGCACCATTTGGCAGCGCATGTGCGAAAAACTTCAGCAATAAACCTTTATGAATACAACCGACACTCCGCAATCAAACCGCAAATGGTGGCGAATAGCTACCTGGTTCATGATTAGTGCTTTTACCCTGCTCTTACTTACCATCGCCGGCAGTGCTTGGTGGCTGTGGGGCTGGCAGTGGAACAGTGGGCTAAACTTCCACGACAGCTGGACCGCCGAAGAGCGTACCGCACTCACGCAATTCGAGCAATATATTCATACGAAATTAGCAGAAGATATGGGGTTGGTAACTGAGGCCGTGCAGGACTCCATCGACAAAATCAATGAAGACAGCGAACTTGCGGAAGAAGAATCAGACGATGTTTGGGATGAAGAAGCTGAAGCTGAATCCCGCCCGAAAGAATCGGCTAGCTTCGCCACCCGCCTGACCATTGCCATGCTGCTCAAACTGCAAATTGCCCCAATCGATGCTGCTCTGCACGAGCTCGCAGCCACCGGCAAAGGCGCCCCCGCAGAGCCCATATCCACCCCGGCCGGAGATAACGTCACCCCGGCTCTTCTGGCAGCGCAGATTGGCGACTTCCCTGCCCTGAAAGCCCTTATCAAACACGGAGCCAATCCCAATATCATGATGACGCTCGAAGGCGAGGAAATAGAATGCCTCCTCGCCCCCCTGCTCAACGGCGTGTTCATCAACAGCCGAACCATACCTTGGGAACAACGTCGCGATATGCTCGATTTACTGCACCAACACGGAGCCGACCTCAATCTCAGCAAAAAATCAGTTCCCCATTCACTGAGAATTGCCCTGATTGCTCGCGAGGAACCGGAGCCCTGGCTCTGGGCAATCGAACACGGCAAAAAAGTAAGCACGGATGATTTCTGCGCTATGCTCGAATCAATCCACGGAATGGACTTGGTTGAGCATGTGTTAACCGAAAAATTAGTAGATGTGAACGACTGTTCCGGCAAAAGAACACCCCTGCAAGCCTTGGCCAAAGGTTTGCTCTATGCAGATGCAGAAACCATCGATTCCGCACGCTATGAGGAACGCCTAAATCTTCTACTGGCCGCCGGAGCAACCCCAACCCTTACCACCGAGCATACCCGCCGCACCCCGCTGGAAATTCTGCAAAGCCGCACCGACTTTGAGCGTTCCGATGGCATGCCGGAAAACTCCTGCTGTGGGGACGGACCCGATATTCGTTGCCGCTGGCAATTAATATGCAACAAACTATGGTCTGCAACATATTCCTCAACCGATATTGACACGGAATCCGACAACGAAGAGGAACAATAAGCAAAAAATATAGATTTTACCTTGACATGGAAGAACACGGAGAATAGTATAGAGCATTATGAGATTTTACTATACTGACGGAGAAATCACGGACGGCCCCCTAACAGAAGACGAGCTGGTGACCGACTATGTAAACGGAGCCCTGACAGACAGTATCAAAGTCCGACGCGAAAATTCGGAAACATGGCTTCCCATCCGCAGTGTCGTCATGCAAATCAAAATAAAATCCACCCCGAAAAAGAACGAGGAAGCCCCCATAGAAGATGATGGTGAACCGGAGCCGACTCCCCCGAGCGGCAGTGTTGTAGCTCAGGTGTTCAGCTGCATATTCCTGGCATTTATCGCTGCCGTCGTACTGGTTCAATTCAACAAAATCGAAAAACCCAAACCACCGGCACAGTACGAATACGCCTCCCTGAAAATAACCGCTGAAGATTTATTTCGCGGTGACATGGTAAAAGGTCAGGAATCACTCGGCCTGATACGCTGTGAGCAAATTCTGGGAATCCCCGAAGGCTGGGAATATGTTAGCACCCTCTGCCCCGATGGCGATAAATCAGCATGGGTTCTGGTACGCCGCCTGAAGGTCGAAAAAGAAAAAAAAGATAAAATAAATTCTTGACAATCAGAGCAAAATCGGGTAAAAGAGCCGCTCACCAAACCAATATATACTGAGTTATGGCTAACATGAAAGTTATTCTCGCTACGAAAATCGACGGTCTGGGCTGTGAAGCCGACCTCGTTACCGTGAAGGCTGGTTACGGCCGCAACTACCTGATTCCTCAGGGTCTTGCGTTCGAGGCTACTCCCGCCAACCAGCGTTTCATCAACATGCTCCAGAAGAAGCGCGCTGAGCGCGAGGCCGCCGAGCTGGCCAACTTCCAGGAGGTTGCTGCCAAGATTGCTGCCGTCACGGTGAACCTCACCCTTGTGGCCGGCGAGAATGGCAAGGTATTCGGCGCCATCACCAACCAGCAGATCACCGATGGTCTGGCTGCTCTGGGCATCGAAATCGACCGCCACAGCATCGAGCTGGAGAAGCCCCTCAAGAAGTCCGGCACCTACGAGGTACCCGCCAAGCTTCACGCTCAGGTAACCGCCAACGTAAAGGTGGTGCTCGTAGTGAAGGGCGAGAAGGTAGAGGAGGAAGCTCCCGCCACTACCGAGGCCTAAGTTACCTCTACAAATCAATCTTTTTTACTGTCAAACTGCTCACTAATGTGGGCAGTTTGATTTTTTTAAATACGCTTGAAATATCATTATTTTCCTGTATAATGACCCAGAGGGTATGAAATTCTATATCGTAACACCGACTTACAATTCAAATAACTGGTTGCAGCGCTGCATTCGCTCCGTTGCAGATCAGGCAGAAAACGGAATAGAAGTTCACCACCACGTGCAGGATGGAGGCTCCACAGATGGCACCGTAGAGTGGCTCGCCGATTGGCAGAAAAACTCGGATATGGAAGGCTACACGTTCACCTGGGAAAGCACCCGAGACGCTGGCATGTACGATGCTATCAACAAAGCATGGGCAAAAATGCCGGCAGACGCCACTGTAACGGCACACCTCAACAGCGATGAGCAATACCTACCCCACGCGCTGCGGGGTGTAGCAAAGGGATTCACCGACTACCCAAACGCAGACATACTGCTCAGTTCGTATTTTGTGCTTGATGCTCAGTCTCGCTATATTTGCCACAGGCGACCGGTACACCCTTATTTATGGATTAGCCAGCTCGTGTGCGAAATGGCAACCTGCGCCACATTCCACAGAGCAAAAGCATTCCGCAACCACGGGTTACGCTTCGACACTCAATGGCGTATCATCGGCGACATGGTATTATACCGCGATATCATCAAAACCAATCCACGCTATGCGGTAATCCCAAATCTCATCACTACAAGCTTCACCGTAACCGGCAATAATCTGGGGTGGGCAGAAGCCGTAAAGGAGGAAACAGCTAGACACATGGCAACTCTGCCAACCGGCATAACAAAACTTCACAAGCTTGCAAACATCGCGGCCAACATCAAGAGGCGCAGCTGCGACCTGTGGCACAAAGCACCCCAACTCTACTCCATTTACCTGCCCGGTGACACCATGCGCACTGAACACAGAATCAAACAGCCAACCAGCCACTGGGGGTGCCGTGAACAGGGCGAGCAGTAAGCTTTTCAGGCCTGACGTAAGATATTGCGCACGTTTTTCAGATAACTCTCCACAGTATAGAGCTCCTGATACAGCTCTCCTCCTCGCGCTCCCATACGCGCAGCCCAGTCAGGATTCTGTCCCAGCTGCTTCATTGCAGAAGCCAATGAGTGAGGATTTTTACGCTCGGTTAAGAGACCACTCTCACCATCTTTCACCATGTCGGGTATTGCCCCCTCTTCAGTCGAGATAACAGGTAACGAATATTTCATCGACTCAAGAATCACAAGCGGAAAACAATCTATATATGTAGGAAACACAAAAGCGTCCGCCCGTTTCAGAATAGCCTCTTTTTCTGCGCCGTATAACGGTCCATGAACCTGAATATGATTGCTCAACCCTCTGGTCTGCACAATACGCTGCACATCTTCCACTGACAACTCAGAAGTGCCTGCACCGACAATATGGCAGACGAACGAAGGCATATCAGCCTTCAACTCTTCACAAGCATCCAACAGAACCAACACCCCTTTCCCAACCATCAGATTCCCGAGATACAGGAACTCAAAAATTTCTTTCATACCCCATTCGGACAGATAACGATTTGCTCAGGTCGGACAACCCGACTGATATCCTCATATAAACGCTCTGACAGCAACACTACAGTTGCCCCGCGATAAACCAACGGCAACAAAGTTCGATACACAGGTTTGTCAACATATGCCGACATCCCCTTATTGTGTTGGTGCAACACAAGGCGACAGCCAAACATCTTACAAAGCAGAGCAAACGGCGCGTCTTTCAAAAATGGTATGCCATAGCATGTAATGGTAATATAAGCCACAGCCGGACGAAAGGTAACAAGTATGCACAATGTGCGAACCAGAGCTACAACAAAGCGATACATCTTACTTACAACCTTCATTGGCGCGTAACTCGACACCTCGTCAGCACGGCGGGAGGCAGATAAATTAACATATCTACACTCAAAGTCTTCATTTATCACTCCATCTCGTCGGATTAGGTCACTCGCCATGCTAGATCCATGTACCGGCGGTGGAAGTTGCATAATAAAAAGAATCCGCTTCCTCATATCGCCCCTAATTTTAGCAGAAACACCAAAATCTGCAAGAAAAAGTCACCCTTTTTTGCAAAAAAGCACTTTTTTTGCATTTTTTTGCAAAAAAAAGCTTGCAATACGTTTCAGGTTCATGTATAATTCCCTCGCACCCCACCGAAAGGAGGGAGCAACCAAAGGCAAGGAGCGGTAGCTCAGTTTGGTTAGAGCGCAGCCCTGTCACGGCTGAGGTCGCGGGTTCGAGCCCCGTCCGCTTCGTTCCTTGCAGAAAGCGATTCCTGAAAAGGAATCGCTTTTTTCGTATCCGATAAAGAGCGTGTCAACGGTATACTTTGAGCTTGTAAGGGAGAGCCGTGCATGATAGGATTCAAAGCATGAAAACGATTTATACTCTACTGACAGCCGCCGTGTGCGTGATGACAGCTGAGGCAGCCCGAATCAGCGATGCCGCCCGGGAAGCGCAGGCTGAAGCAAACTCCTACCGCGGTGCCATCATGAACTGTGATATGGGCTGGGCAGTGGATTCCATGTATCCTCTGCTGAAGTGTACACTGGCAGACCGCCTTGCCGGTCGCACTCCCGGCAGTGAGGGAGATAATGCTGCACGTATTATGGGTGTTGGTGCAGCAAGAGAAAGTTCTGAAGTAGCTCGCCGCCGCATGGAGCGCAATATCCGCGCGCTGCGTGATCACTACGTGCGCATGGGGCTCCGCCTGAAACAAGCCGGTTTCCAAGTGGAGCGTTACGCCGTGGGCACCCCTATGGCGGAATACGTTTTACCCCACTCCTCCACGGCCACACGCGCCGTAAGAGCAGATGGTGCACGCCTGACGAGCGCTGAAAACATCAGCTGGGAAGGTGGCCGCAGCCGCTTGGTCGTACTTCCCACCACGCTCTGGTACAGCGTACCGACAGAAAGCGGGCGCCGCATGCGTATTGAGCGTAAGGATTTCATATATGCTGTTCGAGACGAAGTCGTCCAGACGGTAAACAACCGCAACTACCGCGGAACCGTTATCAACCGCTGGTACTTTATCGATGGCAATACGGACGTCAACACCCTGCGTTCCTACTTCCCCACCCTGCCGCTGAACATCGCCAGGCCTGATACCGGCGAACGCCCGCTGCAATAACTTCAGCACCACCCCGTGGGTTGGCTCACAGAACAGACCGAGCAGGATTTTTCAGCCACCGGCATCCTCTCCGGCGGGCGAGGCTTTGAGTACCGCCCGCAGCAGCAGCTCATGGCTACCGCCGTGGCAGCTGCTCTTGAAAACCGCGGAGCACTGCTGGCTGAAGCCGGCACAGGCGTGGGTAAATCCCTCGCCTACC
>JAZLDM010000012.1:0-43462 GCA_045614705.1 Akkermansia sp. | reverse complement strand
GCTTCGTGCGCATCACCGCCGGTGGTCTGCAGGAAAGCCACCCGCACGATGTGACCATCACTCAGGACCCCGGCAACTACAGCCGCTGATAGAGCGATTGGTAACAACGCATACCATTTAACACGACGGCGCGCCTGCGGGCGCGCCGTTTTGCAGAACGAAAAACCTATATGAAGAATATTGATATTACAGAAATCACGACCAGCCCGGTGCAGCTCATCGGCAAGCAGTGGATGCTGGTGACCGCCGGCACGCCGGATAAATTCAACTGCATGACCGCCAGCTGGGGCGGCATCGGATTCCTCTGGAACCGCCCGGTGGCTTTCGTCTTTGTGCGCCCGAACCGCCACACCGCCACCTTTATTGATGAGCAACCCGCCTTCACCCTGAGCTTCATGCCCGAGCAGTACCGCCAGGACCTCGTATTCTGCGGCCGCAACTCCGGGCGCGACGTAGACAAGATAGCCAACACCTCTCTGGTGCCTGCCACCACCCCCGCCGGCCTGCCCACCTTCGAGAACGCTGAGCTGGTGCTGGAATGCCGCAAGATGTTCCGCACCACCCTGCAAGAGGCAGACTTCATCGACTGGAGCGAAGTATCCCCCGCCTGGTATGCCGAGGATACCCCCCTGCACACCCTCTACATCTGCGAAATTTCTGCCGCCCTGGTGCAGTAAAGAACACAGAGTTTCAGAAGTCAAAACGCAGAATCACCTGGGAAATCTCAGGTGATTCTACGTTTTGAAACCTGTTCTGTATCAATCAGCCATTCCGCCTGGTCAGAACCCGGAAGTACTGCCAGTTGATAAAGACCAGGTAGCCCAGAATCATCACATTGAACCACTGCCCTGCAATCAGCGCCCAGATAGCCAGCGCCGAACCAGCAACAAGACCGAGCACGCAAGGGATGAGGTAATTATTCAGAACCGACCCCAGCAGCTTACCACCATCCAGAGGAAAAATGGGCAGCAGGTTGAAAATACTCCACCAGAAGCAGATGAGCATACCCGTGGTGAACGCCTGCAGCACCACCGGAGACACCTCATGTGCATTCAACCCCAGCAGCAGCTCATGCTGCAGTTCATAGGGCAGCACCTCCATCCACGGCATCAGATACGCATAGCGCACCCCTGCCCACGGACACCCCAGAAGCGCACCAAAACACAAGCCCAGCATCCCACCCAGCAGCAGAGAAGCCAGCGGGCCCGCCAGCGTCATCATAAAATAACCCACACGCCGCGGCGGCAGGGTCATGAAGGAAGTAGTGCCGCCCATGCCGGCAATCTCCACCCCTTCCACCAGAGCCCCGGCGCTGCGCCCCACCAGCGCATGGCCGAACTCATGCACCAGCAGACACAGCATGCCGGCCACCACAAATATCACCACGCTGGTAAGTCCGTCGGCATCCGTCACCCCCATGGCGCCACCCAGCAAGGCCAGCACCACCCAGGATATGGGCAAAATCCGCACCGGAACGCCAAAAAGGCGGAAACAAAGGGTCCATGAATGAGAATTCTGGCTGTTCATGGGCTCATTTTACCCCTTTTGGGTCGCGCTTTGCAATAAAAATTGCATTTTCTTTAAAAAAAGTCTTGCAATGCGCCAAACAAAGTAGTAAAATGCCCCCGCACCCCGTCAACGGGGAAAGCAAAATCCGGCGTAGCTCAGCGGGAGAGCGGGTGACTGTTAATCACTAGGTCGTTGGTTCGATCCCAACCGCCGGAGTAAAAGGCCAGAGAACCTCAGTTCTCTGGCCTTTTTCGTGTCTACCTGTTGGGAGCCAACGGTGCAATTTGGGTCAACTCCAAAAAGTGTGGAAACGCTGTTATTTTGAGATGCGCTACTTGCGAATAATAGCTTCAAAGCCTTTACTCAGCGAATCTGCTAAAGTATGAAAGTGATGAGTGGCCCCGTACCTTTAAGTACGAACCTTTCTACTGCGAGAATGGGACATGCCCACATTTTATGGCAAAGAGCCGAAAATAAAAACCCCGCCGGCGGCTATTTCCGGCGGCCGCCCGGGCCTGCTCCTGACGTGATAGCCCACACAAAGGAACAGCGGGAACGAGGGAAACGTAACACAGCAGCAATACAAAGTCAACAGTAAAAAATAAAATGGATGGTTGGCAGATGGTGTTGTGGGTAGCCAAATGCAGCTCCGGGGGCGGTAGAAGCAAAACAACTGAACAGCGATGACTGTTCAGTTGTTTTGAAATATGCTGAGAAGGGGTTACTTGGCCGCGTCCGGGTAGCGTTTTTCGAATTCTTGCAGTATGGAGAGCTGGAATTCATCCATATAGCCGGTTATTTTGCGGCGTATATTGTCCGGTACTCCGTAATAGGCTGCAGCTATACTGCCGGTAATGGCGGCGAGTGTGTCGCTGTCGCCGCCTATGGAGATGGCGTTTCGCACGGCATCTTCGAACCCCGTGCTTTCAAAGAAAGCTTGCAGGGCCTGCGGGACAGTTTCCTGACAGGTTTCGTTGAAGAGGTAGTCTTCCCAGATGTCATCGAGGGTGAAGTTCAGGTCGTAGTAGTTGCGACGGATGTAACGGCGGATGTCTGCCATGTCGCTGCCGGTACGAGCCAGATAGATGGCCATGGCGGTGGCCTCCGCGCCCTTGAGTCCTTCGGGGTGATTGTGGGTGACTGCTGTGACGGCGTGGCAAAGTTCCTTTACCTGCTGTTCGCTGTTGCCGACGTAGGCGACAGCGCTCACTCGCATAGCGGAGCCGTTGCCGAAGCTGTTGTAGGGTTGTGGATTCGGTTCGTAGAGCCATTGGGCAAACCTGCCGCCGTAGCAGCCATCGGGGTAGGCGCGGCCTATCTCCTGCATCCACTGCACGGCTTGTGCACTCAAGTCGTTGAAATCAGGCTTGCAGCGCAACAGGGCAGCTCCGATGGCGAGGGTCATGAATGAATCGTCCGTCAGAAAACATTTCGGGTGCAGAAATGTAAACTCTTTGCTTTTATTGTTGTCCCACTCAAAGCGAGACCCGACAGTATCTCCTATAATGGCTCCTATCATTTAAATGTATTCTGACACATTGATAGCTCATTGCAAGTATAAAATAGGGCTATAAACTGATTTTTCTTGACTTTCGTGCCGCGGCGGGGTACCCTTGTGCCGTCAGAACAGACACTATATATCATTATGTCTCGCAAACCCATTATTGCCGCTAACTGGAAGATGAACATGGGCCCGAAGGAAGCTAAGGCTTTCCTCGCCGCGTTCAAGGATGAGAAGACTTGCGAAATCGCCGTCGACAAGGTGATTGTGCCTCCCTTTGTGACAATTCCCGCCGTGATGGAGACCCTCGGTGAGTGCAAGTGCATCGGCGTGGGCGCTCAGGACGTGAGCGACCGCGACAACGGTGCTTTCACCGGTGAGATTTCCACCGCTATGCTCAACGAGCTGGGCTGCACCTATGTGGTGCTTGGTCACAGCGAGCGCCGTCAGTACCATGGCGAGACCAACGCTTACATCAACAAGAAGATTAAGAAGGCTCTTGCCGCCGGCATTTGCCCCATCTACTGCATCGGTGAGACTCTCGAGCAGCGCCAGGGTGGCGAGCTTGAGACTGTGCTCAAGAGCCAGGTGGTAGAAGGTCTGGAGGGTCTTACCCCCGCCGAGGTTGCCGGTCTGGTAATCGCTTACGAGCCCGTATGGGCTATCGGTACCGGTGTGACCGCCAGCGCTGCTGACGCTCAGTCTGCTCACGCTTTCATTCGTGGCGTGATTGCCGACACCTTCGGTGCAGAGGCTGCTGAGGCTGTACGCCTGCAGTACGGTGGTTCCGTGAAGCCCGACAATGCTGCTGAGCTCATGAGCCAGCCCGACATTGACGGTGCTCTCGTTGGTGGTGCTGCTTTGAAGGCTGATTCCTTCGCTGCCATCATCAAGGCTTCTGTCTGATTTCCGGCATAGAAGATATTTTATTTCGGGTGCGCACAGCTTGTCTGTGCGCACTTTTTTTTGTTTTTGAAAAAAATGTTGGTTTGTACTTGCTAAGCGGGGAAGTGTGTGCTATAAGCTGCGCTCCGACTACAATATATATACCCCGATATTAATATGGCACTCAAACCTGTTACCCCTAAATCTCGCGGTCGTTCGCCGTTGCAGCGTCCGGTAGGTGTTCCTTTTGCACCCATGTATGTGAAGAAAACAAAATCCGGTGGCGGTTTTTGGATTTTCCTGCTGTTGGCCGCTATGGGTGGCGCTTTCTATTATGTGTATACCCATCAGGCTCAGGCGCCGGCTCCTGCTGCTCCCAAGGTTATTGTCATAGGCAATCCTGAGCACGCGACAAAGGGCACCGATAAAAATGCAACGGAGGCTCCTAAGCCTAAAAAGACAGCTCTTGGTACGGTGGGCTCCGTTGAGTAAGAGCTCTCAGACTGATTTTTTCAGCCGCCCGGTGAAACATTCATCGGGCGGTTCTTCTTTAGTGTGTGCATTATAAAAAAAGCCCGGTTCCATGGAACCGGGCTTTGTGAAATTGCTTTTGCGGAGCAGGGGATTAGTTGCGCTCGAAGAGGGCGCGAATCTTGCTGCCCACCACCTCGACGGGGTGCTCGGCCAGAGCGGCGCGCTTGGCAAGCAAGTTGGGGGCACCGGCGGCAGCTTCTGCCAGCCATACGCGAGCGAACTCGCCGCTCTCGATGCGCTTGAGGCTCTCCTTCATCTTTTCCTTCACCTCCGGGCCGAGAATCTGCGGGCCGTTGTAGTACTCGCCGAACTCAGCGGTGTTGGAAATTACGCCGTTCATAGCCTGAATACCCTTGTTGTAGATGATGTCTACGATGAGCTTGGCCTCGTGCACGCACTCGAAGTAGGCCATCTCGGCGGGGTAACCGGCTTCAATCAGAGTTTCGAAGCCATACTTCATGAGGTCAACCATACCGCCGCAGAGCACGTTCTGCTCACCGAAGAGGTCCTCGTATGTCTCCTGCTGCATGGTGCACTCAAGCACACCACCGCGGGTCAGACCCTCGGCCTTGGCCATGGCAAGAGCCACGTTCTTGGCGTTGCCGCTCGGATTCTGGAAAACAGCGATGAGGCCGGGGCAGCCGAAGCCCTCTTCGAACACGCGGCGAACCTCCGTGCCCGGACCCTTCGGGGCTACCATGATGACGTCTACGTCTGCCGGGGGCTCGATGGTCTTGAACACATAAGCGAAGCCGTGAGAGCAGCACAGAGTCTTGCCGGCGCACAGACCGGGCTTAATCTGGTTGGTGTACACGGAACCGTGCATCTCGTCAGGCAGCAGGATGTGGATGATGTCGGCCTTCTGGGAGGCCTCGTCTACCGTCATGACTTCAAAACCGTCCTGCACCGCTGCATCCCAGCTCTTGCCGGGGCGAATACCGATGATGACGTGCACGCCGCTGTCGCGCATGCAGAGTGCCTGAGCACGTCCCTGAGCACCGTAGCCGATAACTGCCACGGTCTTGCCGTTCAGAACGCTAACATCGGCGTCCTTGTCGTGAAGAATTTCCATTATCTTGTTCTGGTTAGAATTCAAACTTTTGTACCCATTGGGCGGGTACGCCTGTTAATCTACCAGCATTTCTCTGAATTGCAAGCATTTAATGCGACATTTTTTTGTATCTGCGCGTGATTTTGGTTGACATCGAGGGGGGGTAGGTGTATCATGTTCGTCCCTGCTGATGCTGCAATACCAACAATGGAGGGCTGGGGGCTAAAGCGCAGCACCCTCCGCACAATTCGTGCCTCCTGATACAAGGTCGCACACAACATATACACATACAATGATTAACGAACTCATTACCAAGATGGTTGAAGCCGGCGTGCACTATGGTCACCAGACCCGCAAGTGGCACCCGAACATGAAGAAGTACATTCTCACTCAGAAGAATGGTATTCACATCATCAACCTCGAGGAGACCGAGAAGTGCCTTGACAAGGCTTGCGCTTTCCTTGCTGAGAAGGCAGCTAAGAACAAGAAGATTCTCTTCGTGGGCTGCAAGCGCCAGGCTCAGGAGGCTGTGAAGGACGCCGCTGAGGCTACCGGTCAGTACTATGTAAACTTCCGTTGGTTGGGTGGTATGCTCACCAACATGGCCACCATCAAGAAGAGCATCGCTCGCCTTGATTGGCTCGAGAACCTCGACAAGCAGCCCGAGTACAAGAGCATGTCCAAGAAGGAGCTCGCCGCTCTCGCTCGTGAGCGTGAGAAGCTTCTGCGCAACCTGCAGGGTATCCGCAACATGGGTGGCGCTCCCGACGTGATGGTTGCCATCGGCGCTGACCACGAGGACATCGCTATCCGCGAGGCTCACATCCTGGGCATCCCCGTAATCGTGCTGACTGACACGAACGCCGACCCCGAGAGCGTGGAGTTCCCCATCCCGGGCAACGACGACGCCGTTCGTTCCATTCGCCTGATTCTCTCCGTCCTGACGGAGGCTATCAACAAGAACAAGGCTTAATCGCCTGCTGAACTCGAAAAATTTTAGATACTACTATGGCTGAAATTACCGCCCAGATGGTCAAAGAGCTGCGCGCCAAGACCGACGCCGGCATGATGGACTGCAAGAACGCTCTTATCGAGTGCGACGGCAATATGGACGAAGCCGTGAAATACCTCCGCGAGAAGGGTATCGCCAAGGCCGCTAAGAAGGCTGACCGCGACGCCAAGGAGGGTGTGGTTACCACCGTTGTAGAGGGTAACGACGGCATCATCTTCGAAATCAACTGCGAGACCGACTTCTGCTCCAAGGGTGACAAGTTCAAGGCTCTCGTGGCTGAGATCGCTGCCGCTCTGAAGGCTTCCGCCGCCAACAGCTTGGAGGAGGCTCTTAACGTAGCTATCAACGGCACAACCGTTGAGAAGTACATCGCTGAGCAGTGCGCTGCAATCGGTGAGAACATGAAGCTGCGTAAGTTCGCCCGCTACTCGCTGAACGGCGAGGGTAGCATCGTCTCCTACATCCACATGGGTGGCAAGGTGGGCGTGCTGCTGCAGGTGACCTGCGGCAAGGCTGAGACCGCCGCTGCTGCTGAGTTCCAGACCATGTGCAAGGATATCACTCTGCACATTGCTGCCTGCGCTCCCAAGAGCGTGGACGCCACCTCCCTCGACCCCGCTTTCGTGGCTGAGGAGCAGGAGATTGCCAAGGCTCAGCTCATCGCTGAGGGCAAGCCCGAGGCTCTGCTCGAGAAGATTCTTCCCGGCAAGCTTAAGGCTCTCTACAAGCAGAGCTGCCTGATGAGCCAGGAGTTCGTGAAGGACGGCTCCATCTCCGTGGAGACCCTTGTAGCTAACGTGGCTAAGCAGCTCGGTGACACTATCACTGTGGTGTCCTTCGAGCGCTTCCAGCTCGGTGCTTAATTGACCATATTTTCAAATATCAGGCACGGAGCGTAACCTCGCTCCGTGCCTTTTTCATTTATTTCATTATGAATGCCGTAACAGTCAGAGATGCGCGCGTCTATTTGTCCGGGCGTGAGATTTTGCACAACATTAACTGGGAAGTACAGCGTGGGGAACGTTGTTTTATACTTGGCGCCAACGGTGCCGGCAAGACCACGCTTGTGCGCATGCTGATGGGCTATGCCTGGCCGGTGTTCGGCGCTACCGTAGAGGTGCTGGGCAAGAGATTCGGCACTGTGAACCTGCAGGAGCTGCGCAAGCATATCGCATGGGTAAGCCCGCTTATGCACCAGTGGTTGGGCGATCGCGAGTGGACCGGGCGTGAAATGGTGCTCTCGGGGCCGGATGCCACTATTGGTCTGTACCGAGACCCGACTCCGGAAGAGGAGCGCAAGGCAGCGGAGCTGATGGCCAGTTTGCGGGCTGAGCATCTTATGGAGCGTACTGTTGCGACGATGAGCAGTGGCGAGCAGGTGAAGGTGCTGATTGCCCGCGCTCTCATGACGGATCCCGAGCTTATGATTCTTGATGAGCCAAGCGTTTATCTTGATATTGCCGGGCGAGAGTTCTTGTTGCACACTATCGAAGAGTTGGCGGCTACCCATCCGGAACTTACCATCATCTTTATCACCCAGCGAATAGAAGATATATTGCCCGTATTCTCCCGAGGCATGATTTTGCGGCAGGGTAACATATTGACCCACGGCGCTCGCGAAGATGTGCTGACAGAGCAGAACTTACGCGCGGCGTTTGACCTTGATATACGCCTTATCAAAGCGCGAAATGGTCGCCTGTGGACGGTGATTGAGTAAAAGTACAGCCCCGGTTTGGTTACCCAACCGGGGATTTTTACGGCGTAAAATCAAGGGCAGACGCATTTAATAGTTTCTATATCTGCCCGAATGTGCTAGATTGTTAGCATGTTTTCACAAGTGCGTCGATTTTTTGTATTTTGCATGACTTGTTTGCCGGTATTTCAGGCATGGGCTCAACATTCGGTAGACAGGCACCCGGTGTATGATGCGGCATCTTTGCTGAATAGCAAACAAGCAAGCAAGACGCCCAAGTTGAGTATTGCTGTAGCTAATGACCGTCGATTGCTGGCGACTGCGGCATATCCATTTGAGGCAGAGATTGGCCACTCTGTGCTGAAACTCGATGCATGGCGTGGCGAGCGCTGCTGTTGCCAGTTGGCAGTGTCTGCCGGTGGCGCTGCGACTGAATTGAGCGTAACCTGCTCGCCCTTGACTGACGGTGAGGGGGCGATTCCCGCTACGGTACGCATGATTCGCTATACACGAGCCGGCAAAGAGATTGTCGGCGATGTGATTGGCAATGAAAACCGCTGTGAGACCCCGGCCGATGTGAATAGAGGCGTGTGGTTCGAGCTAAACGTGCCGCAGACGGCTAAGCCCGGCTTGTACAAGGGCACTGTGACGGCTACTGCGCCCGGGTGTGAACCTGTTGCGCTGGAGGTTGAGCTGCAAATCAGGGCCGCTGTATTGCCCCCTCCGAGTGCGTGGAAAATGCACCTTGACCTCTGGCAGCATCCTCAGGCGGTAGCGCGTGTTCACGATGTGGAGCCGTGGTCGAAAGCTCATTTTGAGTTAATGCGCCCGCTTATGCAGCGCTTGGCTGCTGCCGGTCAGAAGTGTATAACCTGCACCCTGCTGGATGAAGCGTGGAACGGGCAGACTTATGATTGGTTCCCCTCGATGGTACAGTGGGTGAAAGGGCGCGATGGTGTGATGCGCTATGATTACAGTGTGCTGGATGCGTGGATTCATTTCATGTACGATGAAATCGGTATTCGTGAGCAAATCAGCTGCTATTCCATGCTGCCTTGGCATTTGAGCATTAAATACCTCGATGAAGCTACCGGGCAGGAGCTCACAATGAAAGCCGAACCCGGTAAACCGGAATTCGAGTCAATTTGGGCTCCGTTTCTCAAAGATTTCCACAAGCACATGCAGCAGAAAGGCTGGGCCGAGATAACCTGTATTGCCATCGATGAACGCCCCGACCGTATGGTGCGGGAGGCCATGCGGCTCTTGCAGCAAAATGCACCATCCTTCCGCGTGGCCTCTGCCGTAGACCGCCCATCTGAACTCACCCGCGAGGTGTATAATATCTCACCTGTGCTGACCCATGCCGGCTCGGCATTGGGACCACTGCTGCAAGAACGAAAAGCCACCGGAAAAATTACCACCTTTTACGTTTGCCTGCACCCGCACATTCCCAACACATTTACGGCCTCTCCTCCGGCGGAATCCGAGTGGCTGGGCTTGTTTGCCGCCGCCAATCATTTGGATGGCTTCTTGCGTTGGGCGTACAATTCGTGGAATCGTGCCCCGCTGGCAACGACTGATTTTGGCAATTGGCCGTCCGGTGACTGTTTCTTGGTATATCCCGGCAATCGCAGTTCAATTCGCTTTGAGCGACTTCGCGAGGGTATTGAGGAATACGAAAAAATCAATATTCTGCGTGCTCGCGCGGCGGAGTCTGCCGAGGCTGCCCAAATTGTTGAGCGTATGAACGAGCGGCTCTCTGCTTTGTTTACTGTGGCTCGCAGTACAGGCAACCGGCACGCGCAGGACGTGCTCGATGCCCGCTGCATCGTCAATGAGACTTTGCAGCAGCTCGACGCTCTTTCTGAGTAAGTCGGGGGAAGTTGTAAGTAGTTCCCAAAAAAAGCAGGCTTTCAATCGAAAGCCTGCTTTGCTGCTTATGGGTACTGACTGTGCTTATGTGTGCGAGCGGAATAGCTCTGACTGATCTTGCAACAGGGCGAAAGAGTGGCGCACCATAGCACGGGTTTCGTTGAGGAGATTCAGGTACAGAATACCATTTCGCATATCAACCTCGTCTTCCTCCGCCCGAATGAGGTGAGCGCGGATGCATTCGGCAAACTCGCTCTTGAGGTCGCCGGATCGCGCCATCATGTCCTCAATGCCGGAACCGCCATCACTCTGCAACTTAACTGCCAGTCCGGGGAAGCAGGCTGAAATCCTGTTGCTCATGGAGAGCAGGTCGCGGCCTTGGTCCGGCGTAAGCCCTACATGGTTGTTGTCGATATGCTTGTAGCAGGCTTTGACGATGGTGAGCAAGCATTCGGCTACCTTCAGCCCATTTTCATGCAAGCGCAAAACCAGTTGTCCCTTGTCGTACAGTCGAACCGGCAGAGTTTGTATGCAGGGGAGAATTTGGTCTTCGCGTATTGCTGTCAGGGTTCGGTTCAGTTCACGCGTCTTTTTCCGCAAGCGCTTCAAGGCACTGTAGTCCTCTGCCAGCAGGGCTTTTACCGTAGCTCGGTATATGCCGTAAGCTCGCCCCAGTCGGTCGACGGAATTCTCTCCCAGCTCATACATTACAGTAGGAGAATTCAAGTCGAGTTCCGGCAAAGACTCGGCGTTCTTGTGGCGGTGCAGATAGGCCGATTTGACCAGAATGCCGCCGGCTACCAAGAGCATGAGCCCCACTCCCCACATGCCGCCAAGCATCATTACCGCAGCGGTAATACAAGCCGCCAGGAAGGCGAGCAAGCCTGTGGTGAACCAACCGCCGATAACGACCATCACGCCTGTGATGCGGTACACCGCACTGTCGCGTCCCCAAGCTCGGTCCGCCAGCGAGCTACCCATGGCTACCATGAAGGTCACATAGGTGGTAGAGAGGGGGAGTTTCAACGAGGTGGCCAGCGAGATGAGCAGTGCCGAAATGGTGAGGTTGACGGAGGCGCGCACCATGTCGAATGCCGTGCCGTCATCTTCGCTCAGTTCGAGCGGCTCGAAACGCCTGCCGACGAAACGCGCCACCGGAGCAGGGGTGATACGGGTGATGAAGCGTGAGACGTTCAGAGCCCATCGCACGGCAGCGCGTGCGGGTAGGCATGAGCCAAAGCGCTCTTTAGATACACCGTTGCTGCGAGCCAGCTTCACCTCAGTCTCGGTAACGGTACGCGCTTTCTTGGAGAAGATGAGAGCCAGCACCATCACTCCACCGGCTGCCAGCAGGTACCATATATTGGCCTGTACCGGGTCAGCCAGTGACCCCATTCGCAAGCTGTCTAATGTACCGCCGGTTGCCACATGGGCACTGGCAATGTGGTAGGAGGATTCCGCCGCCATGAACACGCCAATGAAGTTCACTAAGTCATTACCGGCAAAGGCCAAGGCCAGTGCGCAGGTGCCTGCCAGCACCGTGATGCGCAGGGTATTCACGCGCAGCACATATTGCAATAGGAACGATACCACGAACCATACGCCTAATGTAGCAAGCACTACGATACCGATGTTGTTATTCAACCACGTCATCATGTCGGGAGTGACCACTGAACTGTGCTTCAACCCCTTGAACACGGCGAAGTAACTGATAGCGGTCAGCGATACCGCGCACCAAAGAGCACCTATGTATTTATACGCACTCTGGTAGCGGAAGCTGAACACCAGGCGTGAGAACCACATCACCACGCAGCCGCAGGTGAAGGCCACTGCAACTGAGCAGAAGATGCCGGATATAATGGTGAGCGCCTTGGAGCTGTTGATGTATGCTCCCAGGTTTTGCGCTACGCTTTCGCCGCCCTCACCATAGATGGTGCACAGAGCCACGGCTACGGCAGCGCCTAACAACTCAAATACAAGAGAAACCGTTGTCGAGGTCGGTAGGCCGAAGGTGTTGAAGAGATCCAGCAAGATAACATCCGTCAGCATCACCGCGAGGAACAATATCATTACCCCGTGAAAACTGAATTGTGCCGGCACAAACACGCCGCTGCGGGCTATTTCCATCATGCCGCCGGAGAGCGAGGAGCCCAACACGATGCCTGTAGCTGCCACCGCAAGCACCACGCTGCGGCGTGCCGCATTGCAACCCACGGCTGAGTTCAGGAAATTGGCCGCGTCGTTCGACACACCCACTATCAGGTCAAATACTGCCAGCAAGAGCAGGATGACCAATATCGCGATGTACATTTCATTCATACGCCCCATATTCTACCATCTGCCCCCCACATCTTGCACGCTTTTCTGTGTGAAGCCTTCGCCACACACTTTGTGGCTTTTTCGTCACATTGCAGGATGGCACCTATAGCTTTTTCGGCTTGCAGTGGCTGAAAAATCTGGTATTATGCCCGCATGATAAGTTGGGATGTGGTACTGGGTCTCATTATTCTTGCTTTTGCATTGCCCTTTATTTTTTTGAGCAGTAAGATAAAGTATACGAGATACAGAGCATTGTCTGTGCAGCAGGAATCGAAATATCTTCGTATTTTGTTGAGAGATTTGGAGAATCACGTGCGCCATGACCAATCCTTGTTTTTGGAGGCATTGGGGGTACCCTTTTTGTTGCTTCGGCCATCCGGTCGCGTTGATATGGGAAACAAAAAAGCCGCCGAACTAGTTGGTTTGGAGTCGATTGCTCACGTTAATTTGTTGCGGTTATTACCCGAGGGCGATTTGAAAACATTTTTACAGCAGGTTTGTGCCGCCAAAGAGGCAATTCAGACCATTGTTTCCGTAGAGCTTGCCGGTTCTCCGCGGGTATATCGAGCGAAAGCTACCCCGTTAGAAAACAGGGAGCGACATGTCGGTATCGTATTTTTGGATGTTACGGAAGAACACCGCACTCAGATTATTCGCCGGGATTTCGTGGCAAATGCCTCCCACGAGCTACGGACCCCATTGACGCTTATTCTTGGATATCTCGATGCCCTGATAGACGACCCGGATATGGCGGAGAATGCCACCATACGTCAGCGAACACTTGGTATCATGAAACGCAATGCCGATCGCATGACCCGCCTGATTTCCGATATGTTAATGCTTTCTCGGGTGGATTCGCCGGACTCCGGGTACCTGAAGCACGAAGAATTTGATTTGCTCCGGATTGCCGAAGAGGTTGTACTGCGCCTGCAACCTATGGCCGATGAACAGAAAGCCATAGTGAACATGGATATTAATCCGCAGCCTTTTGTTATGTATGGAGACAGCTTTTACTGGTCTCAGGTCATATTCAATTTGCTGGAAAATGCGCTGAAAAATAATCCTGCGCCGAATCTGGTTGTAAAAATGAGTGCCGGAATAAAGGCCGACGGCTCTCGTTTCATTATTGTGGAGGATAATGGTGTCGGCATTTCCCCTGAGGCCTTGCCTTATATTTTCAACCGTTTTTACAGGGCCGATACAACGGGGAAAATCAAAGGAACCGGTTTAGGCTTGGCTATCGTGCGGCACGCAGTAGAAGCTCATGGCGGCAGTATATGTGCAGAAAGCACCCCCGGCTCGAAAACGATATTCAAAATCCATTTGCCCCTATTGCCGGCTGCTCATGAATGACAGCTTGTTTTAACCGTGTCTTTTTTGTCACAAAAAAGCACTTTTCAACAGGCTGAATTCTCGGTATACTAACCGCACGAAAAGCCATGTCTGCACACATCATTATTGTAGAAGACGATGAGGATATCGCCGCCCTGGTTGCCTTCAATCTGGAACGGGAGGGGTGCAAGTGTACGCTTGTTCACCATGGAACAGAGGGATGGGAGCAAATCCGTACCCTAGTGCCGGATTGTGTGATTCTGGATATGATGCTGCCGGGCATGACCGGTGTGCAGATTTTTGCGGAAATGAAAGCGCACGAGCTCACCAAAAATATTCCCACTCTTTTCCTGACGGCTCGTGCTCAAATGGAAGACAAATTGGAGTGTTTGGGTATGGGCGCGGATGACTACATCACCAAACCCTTCAGCAGTAAAGAGCTCAAATTACGCGTTCGTAACCTCCTTCATCGGGCAAACTCCGGCGGCTCTCGCTTGATTATAAAGCAAGGTGCAATTTGTGTGGACAAGGCAAACCAAAACGCTACCCTAGCGGGCGAACCGCTGGAACTTACCACCGCTGAGTTCAAAATACTTTCCTATTTGATGGAGCGCCCGGATAAAGTGCAGGACCGCTATAAATTGCAGCAGGCTCTCCTGGGGTATTCAGACTCCACGCAGACCCGCGCATTGGACACCCACATTAAGCGCCTGCGCCAAAAGCTGGGAGTGTATGCCGAGCATATTGCTACAGAGAGAGGTATAGGTTATTATTTTTCAACCTTGCCTTCAAAGTCATAATAGAGCAGGGGGATGTACCTCCACGGAAAAGGAAGCCGGTGTAAGAAAAAAGGCTGACTTCGTGAGAAGTCAGCCTTAGTACCCTTTGAGAATAGTACGAAAATTCGGACTGGTGGGGTCGACTTAGCCAAAACACCCAACAGGGAGCATAGCGGAGGAGGATAATGCCGCTGTAGACCAATGGTGCCACCGGCTTGTTATCACATCGTTGTTGGATAGCGGTAAAGGTTCCGTCAAAAATGATTAACGCAGAGAATCTTCCTGACGTAGATTTCATAGGAAATACCTTGAAGCGATGTGGTCAAAATGGTAGAATATCCCCATGGCAAAGCGCGTATCGAAGAAAGCTAAAGATAATACACCTCTCCCGTTTGAAAAGCAGATATGGGATGCTGCTTGTGTGCTTTGGGGGCATATTCCCGCCGCCGACTATCGTAAGGTCATTATCGGTTTGATTTTCTTGCGTTATGTATCTTCTCGCTTTGAAGCTCGCTACCAGCAGCTTGTGGAAGAAGGATACGGCTTTGAGGATGACCGCGACTTCTATTCCGAAGAGAACATTTTCTGGGTGCCGCAGGAAGCGCGGTGGACTACTATCGCGGCAGCCGCACATTCTCCCGAAATCGGAATGACGATAGATAACGCCATGCGTGCTATCGAACGAGAGAACGATACCCTCAAGGACGTGCTGCCAAAGGACTACGCCAAGCCGGAGCTGGATAAACGAGTACTTGGTGAGGTGGTGGACCTCTTCACCAATCTGGATATGGGCTCTGCACAGGAAAGCACAGACCTGTTGGGTCGCACATACGAGTATTGCATCGCCAACTTTGCCGCGTACGAAGGTACCAAGGGCGGTGAGTTCTATACCCCTGCCAGCGTGGTGAAAACGCTTGTTGCCATCCTGAAACCTTTTGAAAACTGCCGAGTATATGACCCTTGCTGTGGCTCCGGCGGTATGTTTGTGCAAAGCGCTCGCTTTATCGAGGAGCATAGCGGTCGCCGCGATGCTATCTCAGTTTATGGTCAAGAGTCCAACTCCGATACGTGGAAGATGGCTAAAATCAACATGGCTATCCGTGGTATTTCGGCGGATTTCGGGAAACACCATGCCGATACCTTCCACAACGACCTGCACAAGACGCTTAAGGCCGATTTCATTCTCGCCAATCCTCCGTTCAATCTCTCCGGTTGGGGGCAGGAAAAACTACAGGATGACGTGCGCTGGAAATACGGCACCCCGCCAGCAGGCAATGCCAACTTTGCATGGATTCAGCACATGATTCATCACCTTGCCCCCAACGGAAAGATAGGTCTTGTGCTGGCCAATGGAGCTGTTTCCTCCCAGCAAAGTGGCGAGGGTGACATCCGCCGCAACATCATTGAGGCTGACCTCGTGGAAGGCATCGTGGCTCTTCCTACCCAGCTCTTCTACAGCGTTACCATCCCCGTTACGCTCTGGTTCATTTCCAAGGATAAGAAGCAGAAAGGCAAAACTCTCTTCATTGATGCCCGCAAAATGGGCACCATGATTGACCGCAAACACCGCGATTTTTCGGATGAAGATATCGCCCGTCTAGCCGACACCTTTACAGCCTTCCAAAATGGCACTTTGGAGGATGTCAAAGGCTTCTGTGCTGTCGCTACTACAGAGGATATCGCCAAGCAGGATTACATCCTTACCCCCGGCCGATATGTCGGCATCGAGGAGCAGGAAGAGGATAGTGAACCTTTTGATGAGAAAATGAAACGCCTCACTACCGAGCTTTCTTCTCTTTTCTCTCGTTCTCACGAGCTAGAAGAACAGATTAAAAATAACCTGAAAGAGCTGGGGTATGAAATCTGAGTGGACTAAAGTACCTTTATCGCATGTAGCGGAAGTTCAAACCGGACCGTTTGGAAGTCAGCTGCATAATAAAGATTACGTAGCTAAGGGAACCCCCATAGTGACAGTCGAACATCTTGGTTCTCGCTCCTTTACTACACAAAACCTCCCTTGCGTTTCAGAAGAAGACAAATGCAGACTTTCTAAGTATTCGCTTAGAACAGGTGATATAGTATTTAGCAGGGTTGGTTCCGTAGACAGATGCTCATATGTAAACGAAACAAGCTCAGGATGGTTATTTTCAGGGCGTTGTCTGAGGGTACGAAGTACAAACATCCATCCTGAGTTTTTGTATTATTTTTTCTGTCAAGAGCCGGTAAAAGAATACATTAAAAGTATTGCCGTAGGGGCAACTATGCCTTCCATTAATACGAAACTGCTGAATGACGTAGAAGTTATATTGCCCCCTCTCCCCGTTCAGCGCAAAATAGCCTCGATTCTCTCCGCCTTGGACGATAAAATCGAAACCAATAATGCCATCTGCCGGAATCTGGAAGAACAGGCAAAAGCTTTGTATGAGCTGTGGCTCTCTAAAAGAAAAAATGAGTGTGAATGGTTATCATTGGAAGCTATAGCAGACCTTAATCCGGAAGCTTACTCGATAAAAGAGAAGTGGGGATACATTAACTACTTGGATACGGGCAATATTACCGATGGTGTCATTTCCTCAATTCAGAAAATAGATTTGGAGCAAGATGAATTGCCTAGCCGAGCCCGAAGAAAGGTAAAGGCGGGCGATGTTGTTTTTTCTACAGTTCGCCCAAATCAACGACACTTTGGTATCCTCCATTCACCATTGCCCAACATGCTAGTGTCGACAGGGTTTACAGTCATAAGAAGCAACAAGACAGATATTAGCAATGAACTAATCTATCTACTTCTTTCGGATTCCTCATTTGTAGAAAAGATGCAGCAAATCGGGGAGCAAAGCGTTTCGGCTTATCCATCAGTTAAGCCTACTGATATTGCAACCTGTCAAATTCCTTTTATGGATTCAATGGATTACTTCCAAATGCAAAAAGTCATTTGTGCTGTGTTTTCTCAGAGTGCGGTTTTGAAAGATGTAAACCGATACCTTTCAGACATGAGGGACACCTTATTACCTAAACTGATGAATGGGGAGATTGATTTGGGTAAACTTGGAAAATTAGCTTAGTATGGATATCGAGCGCAAAGCGGTAACAAAAATAGAAGATGTAATTTCAAGCTGCGATTATTTGGAGTCGCAAATTTCGTCCAACGATAAAGGTATTTCGTGGGATGGATTTGTATATGTGTACAAGAAAAGAGGTGATGTTCATGAGAAAAAGGATTTGTACAAGAGTGTTCGAGTTCAGATAAAGGGACAGAAGCAAAATGTTGTTAAATCAAAGAGTATAAAATATTCAGTACAAATAGCTGACTTAAGAAACTATTTAACTGAAGGCGGTACGGTCTTTTTTGTCGTATACATCAACAATGAAAGAAATGAGTATCAAATTTATTTTAAATCATTACTGCCTGTTGATATAAAGCCAATCCTGAAAAAATATGGTAAACAAAAAAGCAGAATGTTGGAGTTTTCGCCATTTCCATCAGATGCAGATGAGGTTTCTGAATTGTTTGTTAATATAGCAGCCAATATGAAGAAGCAAATGCCGTTTGCTGGAGATGAAGAAATTATCACATTAGAAGAATTAGAAAAGGAAGCTAAACCTATAAATTTAACTTTTAGTTATGCAACTATATCGAATCATGTAAACACAACAACAAGTGTATTCTTTGACTACGATCAGTACATATATGTAAAAAATAGTAAAGGAACTGAAATCCCTGTAGGAAATCGTAAAATTTATCATAGAGACTCCATTATTAGTATTCCTATTTATGTTAAAGACCAGAAGTTCTATGATAGGTTTACTTTAAGAAATACAAAAGATGAAATAATTTATAAAATCGGGAAAGGAGTACTTTTTAGAACTAAATGTTGTGATAAACTTCGAGCAAAAATCGAGTTTAACTTTTCCGGAAATTTGAACGAGAGATTAAAAGATGGAGAATTTGTTTATGCGTTTTTAAATCAGGGAAGTCTAGTAATTGGTGATGTGGTTATCGTTGATTCATTGGATGGTATGGAAGATGAAAATATAGATAAAAATGGATTGTTTCATCATATATGCTACCTTCGAGATGTGAAACAAATGTTAACCATGATTTCTTTTAAAGGCGAATTTGAATATGATAAGGTTACTAGTGAGGACGAAGGCATTCTGCAAGAATTAGTCGATTATTTTGTTTATAGTAAACGTATAAAATTAACTTCTGATGGTATCGGCTTTACTAATATATTGATTGCTGGTTATTGTTTTAAATTATTCGTTACTACTACTTCTTCAGGAAGAGTTGATTTGTATAATTTTAACACGTTTAAAGCAAAGTATGAAAAAAAGGACGCTGACGGAAATTTATATTCCATATCAGCATATTGCACATTAACAAAGAATGATTTATTGACATGCTCAAATATAGATCATGATGAATTACTGAAGCGAACAAAACAAGTTCCTATGACAGAATGCTTCGCTAGAGCATTAATCCGCTTGTTGCTAGATATGATTTCAACGTGGGATGAATCAGAGGGAATCAGAGATGATTTGTTAAACGCTGGATATAATTTGGCGGAGTGGCTTAGAAATAGTGTAGAATTGATATCCAAAGAAATATCAACCCTAAATTTTTTCCAAATCGTTAAGCGCCGTAGGGCATTAAATGATGTGGAGTGCTCTGAATTGCTTAAACTGCTGGATATGCCAGATTTGACTATGGATTGTCGCATGGCTGCGCATTTGTTGCTGGATGAACATCATTCAGCGCGACGTTGTTTTTGCAAACTTACGCCAGAACAACAGTTGGCTTTAAAAATGATGCCAATCTTTAGATTTTGGCAAGAAAAACCTGACAATGTTTGTCAGTAGCAAGAAGAAAAACTGTAGTTCTCTGGAAGGAGCCTTGAAAAAGGACGCTTTATTCGCTATAATGGTGTTTGTATGAAACTTCTTATCGACAATTTTGCCCTCATCAAGCATGCTCAGATATCTATTGATGGCATTACCGTAATAGCTGGTAACAATAACTCAGGCAAAAGTACGGTGGGAAAAGTTTTGTTTTCTATTTTTGTTACCCTCAACAAAATCAATCGTAAAATTGCGCTACAACGATATCAACAGATTGAACGGACTTTGATTTCCAAGATTTTGCAAGCTTCAGGAGATGATGACGCGAGTATAGCGTGGAAATTGGATGGAGAGTTTAGTGATTTTATATTTTTCCAAGAAGGAAAAATTACGATTGATTGGAACTTGTTGTTTGACAAATATTCGGAGAAAGTTCCCGGATTATCAAAACTAGACATTCAGCAAGAAATCAAACTTGCTGTAGAGCAGATTATATCGTGGCCGAAGTTGCGCCTGATTAAGGATGCGATAAACCCATATTTTTCCTCTTGTTTTAATCAGCAGATTAATTCCCTAACCTCGCCGGAGGTACCAGCTAAGGTATCGCTGCATATAAAAAACAAAGTAATCTCGATGACTTTTGAGGATAATGCCGTAACAGAAGTTAATCCTGAGATAGAATTAGAGAATAATGCTATATTTTATAGTTCTCCGAGTGTTATTGATTTAATTGATGCTCGAATGTTGGATAATCTTCCCATGCAACACTTGGCTAGAACTTTGAGGCTTTATTCTGCACGAATGGTTGATGATAGCGATTTGCTTGAAAAATCCATGATGAAAGCCCGTTTGTCAGAAGTGTTGAAAAAAATTGACTCGGTATTACCTGGTCAGATTCAGAAACGACGTGGTGGCTATGGATTAGCCCGGCCAGAATGGAAGGAACCGTTATCTATTAAGAATCTATCGATGGGGTTAAAGGCCTTTATCGTCCTTAAAATGCTCCTTGAGTCTAACCAGCTCAAAGAGAGGGATGTGCTTATTCTTGATGAACCGGAAATTCACTTACACCCGACATGGCAGCTTATATACGCAGAACTTATAGTTCTTCTACAGAAAGAGTTTGATTTGTCTGTGGTGGTCACCACTCATAGTCATTTCTTCCTTAATGCTATAGAGACATATAGCCGTAAATACGCTATGCGCGACAAGCTGAACCTTTACCTTGCAGAGGTTGAAGAAGGTGGCGCTATTATTAAAAATGTGACGAATGATTCTGAGCAGATTTATAAAAAAATGGCTGAGGCCGTAGCAACGCTCCGCTCTGAGCGTATAGAATTAGCCGATTGAAGGAGGAGATTAAGATATGGTTGAAACATTTCTTTCGTCATATTACGGTTGTTGCGAAACTGATGGTTGGGTTGTATCTTTCCAAAAAGTCTCAAAAGACAAGAGGGAATACATGAGTAACTCTTTGCGGAATGTTATCAGCTTTGATAAGGTGGCTGAAAGACATAATAAAATTCATCGGTATTGTGAAAGGCTTGCCTCAAATGATGCATTGTATGTGACAGAACAGGGCGATTGCTACTTCATCGAATTTAAAAATGGGGCGTTAACACATTCTCGAAATGACCAACGAAGAGATGAGTATAAGGAAGAAAATCTAAAGAGTAAGGTCTATTGTAGTTTGGCAATGGCTCTGGATTTGAAATTGTCTGATAGCTTTGACTCGTTTAAGGATAAATTTCGCTATATTCTGGTATACAACAAGGATAGATTAGGTTCAACAAGCAATACAGTTATAGAAGATGATTTGCAAGTTCTCTCTAAGGCTAATCTACAATTACCTATCGTAAAAGAATTCGAATGGATTTTTAAGGAGGCCATTTCATACACTAAGGAAGAATTTGAGCGAGAGTTCATTCAGAAAATTGTTGAACCGGAGTATCTATCTGCTGAGTTGTAGTATATGTCTCTCTCCTATACAGAAGCTTCCTATGAAAACTCGCTCATTGAGCTATTTTGCGAGATGGGGTATCGGCGTGTCTACGGTCCGGATATAGAGCGCGATTACTATTGTCCTCTGTATGAAGCAGAGCTGGAAGAATCCCTTTGCCGATTGAACCGGGACTTGCCTTATGAGGCGATAGAAGAGGCCATTCGCAAATTGAAAGATTTGGGCTTAGGTGATTTGGCTCAGAAAAATGCCGTGTTCATGGAATACCTGCAACACGGCGTGGAAGTTACCTACTCGGAGCGGGGCGAAAACCGCTCGGCCTTGGTGTATCTGGTGGATTACAGCAATGCCGATAATAACTCCTTCATTATCGCGAACCAATGGACGTATATTGAATACAGTAACAAGCGCCCGGATTTGCTGGTATTCCTGAATGGCTTGCCTGTGGTGTTGATGGAGCTGAAGAGTCCCAGCCGCGAGGAAACGGATGCCAGCGAAGCATACGCTCAAATACGCAACTACATGCAGGAAATACCTGCGATGTTCCACTACAATGCCATCTGTGTGATGAGCGACATGCTCACCTCTAAAGCGGGCACGATTACATCCGGCGAAGACCGCTACATGGAGTGGAAGACGAAGGATGGCAACTACGAAAACACACAGCAAGCGGGATTTGATACTTTCTTCGAGGGCATGTTCCAGCGGAAGCGGTTGCTGGACATCCTGAAAAACTTCATCTGCTTCTCCGATGACGGCTCAACGAGCTTCAAGATTCTGGCAGCTTACCACCAATATTTCGCGGTGAAAAAAGCGGTGGATTCTACCGCAAAAGCCACACGAGGGGATGGCAAGGCCGGTGTATTCTGGCACACACAGGGTAGTGGTAAATCCCTCTCCATGGTGTTCTATGCCCACCTCTTGCAAGAGGCTCTGGACAGTCCCACCATCGTGGTATTGACTGACCGCAATGACTTGGATGACCAGTTATTCGGGCAGTTCTCCAAGTGCCGCCGCTTTTTGCGACAGGAGCCCGTTCAAGCTGAGGACAGAGGGCATTTGGTGCGGCTGCTGGAGGGGCGCAAAGCTAACGGCATCATCTTCACCACCATGCAGAAGTTTACGGAAAGCGCCGAGCCGCTTTCTGAACGCCGCAATATCATCGTGATGGCAGATGAAGCGCACCGCAGCCAGTATGGCCTGAGCGAGCGCATCCGCATGACGAAAAATGAAGACGGCGAGACGGTGGCCAAGCGAGTGGTAGGCGCAGCCCGATTGATTCGCAATGCTCTGCCCAATGCTACTTTCATTGGCTTTACTGGCACCCCTGTTTCCTCACGTGACCGTAACACGGAAGAAGTGTTCGGCCATACCATCGATATCTACGACATGACCCAGGCGGTGGAAGATGGGGCTACGCGCCCGGTGTACTACGAAAGCCGAGTGGTAAAGCTGAATCTGGATGATACCACGCTGCAGCTCATCGATAAGGAATATGAGGTGATGGCAGAAAATGCCGACCCGGAGGTCATCGCCCGCAGTAAACAGATGCTGGGGCAGATGGAGGCTGTGCTGGGCAATCCCAACACCATCAATTCCTTAGTTTCGGATATACTGGAGCATTACGAGGATAACCGAGAATACCTGCTGACGGGTAAGGCTATGATTGTGGCCTATTCCCGCGCTATCGCCCTGCAGATTTACCACCGCATCCTCGAGCTGAGACCGGATTGGACGGAAAAGATTGCCGTAGTCATGACCGAGAGCAACAAAGATCCCGAAGAATGGCGAGAGATTGTCGGCAATAAAAAGCACCGCGAGGAGTTGGCTAAAAAGTTCAAGGATAATGATTCTCCGCTGAAAATAGCCATTGTGGTGGATATGTGGCTGACCGGGTTTGATGTACCCTCTCTGGCGACCATGTATGTGTACAAGCCAATGTCCGGGCACAACCTCATGCAGGCCATAGCTCGCGTGAATCGAGTCTTTAAGGACAAAGAGGGCGGCCTGATTGTAGACTATGTGGGCATAGCAGCCGCCTTGAAAAAGGCAATGAGTGATTACTCCGCGCGAGACCGCAAGAACTATGGCGATACCGATGTAGCTCGTGTAGCCTACCCGAAGTTCTTGGAAAAGCTGGAAGTGTGCCGCGATTTGTTCCATGGCTACGATTACTCCATTTTCCGGAACGGCACAGATTTACAAAAGGGTAAATGCATCACCGGGGCAGTCAATTTCCTGCTAGCGAGGGATAAAGAGGAGTCACGTACCTCATTTATGAAAGAAGCCCTGATGCTGCATCAGGCGCTTTCCTTGTGCTCATCCATAGCGGAAGAACATGACCGCATGGAGGCGGCATTCATGGAAGCGGTGCGTGTGTTACTGGTTCGTTTGGAAAATACCGGGGGCAAACGCAAGCTGTCGTTACAGGAAATCAATCAGCGTATCAATGAGCTGCTGAAGCAGAGTATCAAGAGTGATGGTGTTATCAATCTGTTCTCTGATGCAAAGACTGAGTTCTCGCTATTTGACCCGAAGTTTCTGGCAGAAATTGCCAAGCTAGATAGTAAGAACTTGGCGTTGGAACTATTGCGCAAGCTCATCATGGAGCAAGTCCGGGTATACAAGCGAACCAATGTGGTGAAGTCTGACAAGTTTAGCGACATCATCAAGCAATTGATGAACAAATACCTCAATGGGCTGTTAACAAATGAACAGGTTATCGAGGAGCTGCTGAAATTGGCTAAGCAGATTACTACTGAGCATAAGGAGGGAGAAAAGTACGGACTGACACCGGAGGAGTTTGCCTTCTACGATGCTCTGACCAAGCCGGAAAACGTCAAGGACTTCTACGAGAATGACCAATTGATTGCTCTCACCCGCGAACTGACAGATACCTTGCGCCGCAACAAGACGATAGATTGGCAACGCCGCAACAGCGCACGCGCTAAGATGCGCACCATAATCAAACGCCTGCTTAAGATATACAAATACCCGCCCGAGGGTATGGAAGATGCCGTGCAGACCGTCATGCAGCAATGCGAGCTTTGGGCAGATAATATCACGCCCCACGCATACGAATACGACGAAGTTGAGGAAAAAGTGATGGAGGCAGCAGAGGAGGTGAAATGAGGGCAACGGTTAATAATCATAGCGAAATAATCTCCATGAACCCATTCAATCATCTAGAGCAAAACAAAGCCTTACAGATAGCTTTAGAAAATCCTGCCATCAAGAGAATTGCTGCTCTTTATAACAGCCCCACTATAAAATCCTTGGAGAAATATTTTAATAATCCTGCGATAAAAGCGGCCTCAGTATTTTCTTCTCAATTACAGAAAACAATAGAAGGAATAAATGAAGAGACTAAATGGAGAAATGTATTTAATCTAATTGAACAAGATAGCTTTCAGGGAATGAGTAAGTTGTATAGTTCCATTTATTCAGAGCATTTCCGCATCTTTGAGGCTCAACGGAAAGTTATCAAGCAAATAAGCCAACAGTGGACTCGTTTTTCAGCTTTTGACTCCTTTATTGACCTTAGCAATAAAATGGAATCTCGGCTCAAAGAATGGCGAGTTGATGACATTTTGATTGGCTTTTATTGGTGTGTTTTTGATAAAAATTTGAGGGAACAGATTGATATTTATACAGATTACTCAAAAGAGGATATTGATAAACTAGTAATAGATTATTATTCTCAAAATCAGTATAAAAACATAAAAAAACATATTGAATGCTGGCGAGAAAATGGCATTATTACAAACAGGCTACCCATACTTCACTCGTCGTTAAGTATTCTTGAAAAACTGGATGAAAAAGCGGCCTATTATGCAATAATCCCTCTTCTTCTCGCTCAAGAAGACGGTCTAAAAACGGAAATAAGGGCTCTTATACCAGATGAAATAGTAAAAGAAATTAAAATTAAGCATACCATTTCTAAGAGAACTGAAGAAATGCTTTCAAAAGGAGTTAGCCTAGAAGAGGCTCATAAGGCAGCTTTGAATAAGGTCAACTCTGAAAAACTGTGTAAAATTAGTGATGTTAAATTAATCGCGGCTTATCTTGGAGGATTATCCATTAACGCTGCGAGACCTAACGTATATTCTGGAGCTAAAGAAATCTTGTGCCGAACGTTTCTTAGTAATTGGAATGATATAGAACAGCTGGAGGATAAAGATAAGCATAATAAGTTCAGAGACCTTATTTTGCATGGACATCCTGAAGCTTTAGAGTATGGTACTAAGAAAAATCTAATTCACTCATGGTTAGAGTTGATTTTGCTAGTCGAAATATACATCTTAGTAAAACAAATTGAAACGTCTCGAGCAAACAAGGACTAACGGCATAATATATTCTCTTGTCTATAAATAGCCCTAAGCGGTACTCATTTGCTGTTCAGCTTAGCAATAATAAAGTCAATATTTTCATAACGCCGAGCCGCAATAATGCCTTCTTCAAACAGTAGAGAGAGGATATTTTCTCGGGTAAATTCTATTTTTCGAGAACCGAGGTATTCAACTATGGCGGAATCAATATCTTGGGGTTCCTGTCGTTTTCTGACAATCAACCCATAGCATCCACCCTTGGCAAAATTGCGTTTTAATAAACTGAGTTTTTTACTATGGTAGAGCAGATAATGCTCTAGTAAAAAAATATTCCACTCTGCATTTTTCAATTGCGGCAGTTTCTTATAGTCTGAGAATAGATTTATAGGTGTTATTTTTTTAGGGCAATACGCTGATAGTATTTTATCAATCCGAGCCACATCGAACTCTAAGCATTCTCTGCTAATAAAGGTATCGTGGCTTACTCTAGCAGCAATGGCATATATTTGCTCGAAGGGGATACCAACAACCCCCAAGTCGACCTCTAATTTAGATAAATCTGACAGCTTAAACTTTTCATGCCGCTTACAGAAAGAAACAAAAATGGAAGAAATGTTGATTTGCTCGTTATAAGTAACACAAGAAACATTGAAAGTAAAAAACTGGCCAAATTTGTACCTCAGTACCCCATAAACAGCGGTTCTGGAGAGGAAGTTGTACCTCTTGAATAAATCCGGCAGTTCTTCTTTCACTAAACAGTAGAGGCGGGACGCCGTTACATACTCATTGCTTAATAACTCTCCATTTATTAGTCCTATGATGGTAGCTTGCTCTTTTTTTGTGAGGTTTATAATATCCGCATGGAAAATCTTATTTTTAGCGCCCTTTGGATTGATTATCCCTACGTTTACACCGTAGTTGTTACTACCTAGGACTACGCTCATGCTTTTTTCTGAAAGAGCGGGAGCTAGCTCAGCTAGTTCCTTTTTAGTAATAGGCTTTCCAACATCTCGCAATAAATTGCAGACGTATGCACCTATATCGCCTCGATTTTGTTTGGGGATTTTTAGGGCTCGTAAATGTTTATTTTCGCAGATGTATTCTCCGGAGTTACTTAATGCTAGATACTGTCTTAAAACCTCAACAGTTACTCCTTTAATACTACTTGATAACGATTTGATAATTTGAGAGTAATCTATTATAGGACTGCCTGTTGTCCAAGCTTGTCCTATATACTCTCTAACCCTTATTTTAGCTTCCGCCGAAAGTGCGGACTCCTGCGTGTAATAACTCTCTTTATCCGAATCATATATTGTCGTTGACTTTAGGACCTCGACCAGCTCTTCATTGGAATAAGGCAAAATGTCGCCATATTCATTCAACCAATCGTACAAAAGAGAGGACGATATTTCTCCTTTAACCAATTTGAGAGTACCGTTATATTTTTTGTTCAGCAACTTAATGAAACGTTGTTTATCCGCATCGAACTGAGTAATTGAAATAATATGATGGCAAGATAAAAATTGCAAATATAGCCAAAGCGGCCTATAAAGCCTGCTAATAAAATTAGAACTCTCTATTATTTGTAACCGGAGCCAAGCTGCTTGAAATTTGTTTTCTAAATAAAACAGGGTAGAATTGAATTCCGAGAAAGCTATTTTTTCACAGTCATATAATGAAGAAACAAAGGTTCGCGCACTACCCTCGGAGCAAAGGCCATTCCCTTTCAACCATTGAGAAAAGAGCTTTCCTATTTGCTTCTCGTTACCTGTAATCAATACTGGCAAATTAACGTGTGCCTGTTTTTCCTTAACTAGTTCTTGTACTTGTTTTCCCGGAATAATACTGAGTAGATACAAGCAGTATCTATCGATGTACCCGTGGTGTTTGAACTCAGATAATAAGTGAACGTAGGATTCGGGTTGGGACAAAATAATGAATAAGACTCTCAACCTTTCTATAGGGCTACATTCTTCAAAGGCAGGACTTAAACCGCGAAATGCTGCGTATTTGGATAACGATTCGACAAAATATTTCATCGAATCTATCGTCCCTCTGGTTAGCCCTTGGTCGACACACCACTCTTCAAAATCCTTTAATCGAGGAGTCTCCGGAGCCGCTTTTTTTATTGACGGATTTTCTTCCTCTGGTAGACAGAAACAGAGATAAGCAAAGAAATAATCGAATACGCGTTTTAGGCTTTTATCTAATTGGGGCAATAGGGCAGCGGCTAAGCTTTGTAGTTCTAATAGGGTACCTACCTCGTACAGAGATTTGCTTATTATTTCAACACTATCTATATATTTTTTACATTGTGCATAAGAAAAGCCGCTATAAGTAATTAACCACTTTTCAAAGTCTTCTCTATTTAGCGTTACTGGCAATTTCAGACTGTCAGCTTCACTTTCTGAAACCTCCTTTTTTTGAGTCAAAAAGGATAAATATAAAACACTTGCCTTTTTTTCCTCCTTATTGAGTAAGGCCTTGCTTTCTAATTTTCGAACTATCGCAACCGCTAATTGTGGAGTTTGAGCAGTAAGTAGGGAGAGCCCTTCTATTTTAAGAGCTCTGATATCGATATCGTCGATACATTCCTCGTATTTTTCGCAAGTCTTTTTTACATATCGGCTACCTAGCCATTGCGAAAACAATAGCTGATTGTCCACCTTGCCCTCGCTGTTCGATGTGCCCATTTTATTTTTGCTCATACTGCTCGTAGAAAGCAGAATCGAGTTCTTTTACCGTAAATGTATTAGTGGTGGCAACCCCAACACCAAACTCAATCATGAGTTCAGAGAGCTTATCTCCATCTATCAGCATGATTTTATGGTGTTTACTGCCCAATGCTTTTTCAGCGGCGCCCTTAGTGAACTTGCTTGTCGTTATGAATACCCCGCGACCATTGGCTTCCTGGTTGTCTATGGCTCCGATGAAGTCGCGCATCACCCCCTCAGAAATAGAACAGTCGGGAGAATAGAGCTTGGCCTGAACATAGACCTTATCAAAGCCAAGGCGGTCGGAAGTAACAATACCATCGATACCCCCATCTCCTGTAGCCTGAGTGACACGGCTCAAAGTAGGGTTGCCGTATCCCATTTTTACCAGCAAATCAACACAGAAACGCTCAAACTCCGTTTCCTTTAGCTTGAGGAGGACAGAAATAATTTCGTCCTTTAATTCTGTCTTCAAGGCATTACAAGCCTCATTGATTTTCTCCAGAGGGTCGTCATTATCATCTCCTCCAGTTGTAGTCGGGGCGGGGGAAGCGGTTGGAGAATGCTTGCACTTATCCATGAACTGCTGGAAAGATGGGAAGCGGCTCAGATAGGCTCGGTTGATTTCCTCTCCGGAGCGTAGCGTCTTTTTACCTTCCTCCGAGATTCGGAACATTGCACGAGTGGGAGAATCTACCAAATCGGCTTGTTTAAGGTAAACCAGAGCCCAACCTACACGCCCAGCTAATACCAGGCTTCCCCCTTGCTCATGTCTAAGAGCCAACTCCTCATCCGTGAACGAGAACTTTTTTAGGGTTGCGCTGATAAGTCCTCGGCGGGAGTATGTTACACCATCTGAGAGCACCTCAAGAATGGGGCGCAGGAAAGTCTGGAAATTCGGAACGTTCATATTGCGTAAGTGTCTTAGACTATGCTATCATAAAATTCACCTTAAGAGCAAACAAAAAATCTGATAACTGAGAATTAATCAAAACGACCTAATTCTCCTAACTCATCCTCATCCACCGGCATGATGTTTTCCAGAACAGCAAGGATTTTTTGAGGTTCATTAGGATGTGAGGGGGAGATACTCAGCCTAAGAACCAAGTGCCTTTAATCAGTTTGCGGAGCAGCAATACGACTCCCCATGTCGCAAGGAAAGCTACGATGGCCGAGCTCAGGATGACCAAGGGCTGAGGGACATGGAGTGCATTGCCGTGCTTGTTGGCAAGGGCAACGAGGAGATAATGCTCCGAGTAGATACCAAAGCCGCAGGCTATGAGGTTTGCCAAGATGGCGCGGGTACGCAGCCCTGCGGTCACATGCGCAGATTCGTGCAAACTTGAAGAAAGGAGGGTAAACAGTTACGACTTCGCTTGTCGTTTTCGTTTTGCCTTGCACAGGTCACACTCGCAAAGTGAGTTAGATGTATAGTGATTGAATCCTACGATATCAGCCCCAATTTTATCAGCACGGGCTTTGATGGGGGTGTAGAGGGCACTATCAGCCGAGTCGTAGTAACGGCGTAAAGCATAGGCGCAGCAATCTGCAATTTGCACCATGTTGGTATGGTCACTGCTGACAAAAAGAGGAGTTTCGATGATGTGCTTAATCTCAGACTTAAATGTTCCCCGGCGATGATATCTCTTCATGTTGCAGACATGAGAAGCTGTGACGGACTCGCATTCATCATGAATCAACAAGCCATACACCTTTTGCTCATTGGAAATGTGAGAAAGATACTTTTCAATTCGAGTTACGATACGTTCAAAGGCCTGTACCTCCGGAGTCAAATCGGGCTTGGGTGGGTGGTAATCTTTCTTGTCTATTACCTCTGCAAATATGCGAGCAAAAGACCACGATTTAACCCTTGCAGCTAAATCAAATATGAAACGCTCTCGCTCCGAATAAGTCAGATGAATATAAGGTTCTGTATTTTTGTAGATTTTTTTGAGGCTTTTTAACGCTTGAGGCGATTTGTTTGCCTTGTAATTCTGAACTTTTTGTTCTCGTACCCGAATGACGGCTTGGCGTCGCTCCTCGTGCGGCATAGAATCAAAGCCTTCTATCTCTTGCTGCTCCCGGTAAGAACGCAACATCCATGCCGTGTGGATTTCTGCACTAAGCAAGTTATATGAGGCTTTCAGTTGATTGATGGCTTTATCGCAGGCTGTCCACTTTTCAATGGGAATCCCGACAGCTACTAGAACATAGCTGTCAGAAGCACCCGAAAGCTCGGGATTGCCTGATTCATCCAGATAAAAGAGCCTCATCTTGACAAAATAAAAAAACGAGCGCCCAGGGTAGCTTCTGATAAGCGGCGGGGTGCTGGAGCATCCCTTCCCAGGCGCAAGGTTATTCTAGCACTTTCAAAGGAGTAGTCAAGCCATTTCGCTGGATTCTCCAGTCATTCTTTTAGAATATTTCAGAAACACGTACTGGATTTCCCCAGACTCGCCGGGATTCAGGCTCAAGCTTCAAACTCCTGACGTATGGTTTTCAATATCGCCATACGTGTTGAGCTGGTAATGTGCGTAGTTGGAAGAACCTCCCTAGGTCAAATTAGGGCTGGTATTGGGTAATCTCAGGAAATGCCGCCAGCTGCTACTGGGGAGGACCTTTCAATATAATGGGAGTTGCTATTTTAGGACAATGTGAAAATTAGCGTTACTCTTATTTCCATTTAAGGCGCGAAACGAAAATAAGTGAAATCCTTATTTTCGTTTCGTGAGGTCGTTTTTATTGTCCAATAAGGGGCTTTTAAGCTCGAAAAACTTGACTTCATCGGGGGCTATCTCTATAATAACCCACACAATTTTTTACACTTATGGCTACGATCACAAAGAGAGAACTCGTTAATATGGTGTGTGCTCAGCTCGACAATGGCTGCACACAGGCAGACGTACTGGAAATTGTACAGAAGATGGTAGATTCCATCACGGAAGCTGTTGGCAATGGCGATACTGTTGTGTTCCGCAACTTCGGTACCTTCTGCCCCAAGGAAGTGAAAGCCAAGGTCGGTCGCAACCCCAAGAACCCCGGCAAGGACGTGGCTATTCCCGCCCGCACCGTGGTTAAGTTCAAGGTCGGTAAGAACCTGAAGGACGCGGTGGCCAAGCTTTCCAAGTAAGCACGTATTACCACACAAAAATGAGGACGCATCCGCTCAGGTGGATACGTCCTCATTCTTTTTTGCTGTGAGCCTTAGTTTTCTTCAATGGCTCGTAGCCTGTGGGCAAACTGCCTCTTCTGCAAAAATTGTGGGGAGAGAAGGGGTACGTCTCCGAGGACTCAGATAAAAACAAGAAAAGCTTAAAAACTTATCTATAAGCGCTTTGTAAAATCGACCAGAGGGTTTAAGATGGGTCTTTTGGGCCTTTTTCTCCTTTTTCGCCATCCTCCCCTTGACAAAGTTTGTACTACATGTATAATGATTGCAGATAACCTCCCCCGCTTAGGGTTGGAATCCGTTGATTCCTTCAACTGCGAACATGGGGAGGGTTTTTATTTTGTATGGAATACCTTAAGCCGCATCTCTCCCTTTCCCAACAAGTCGCTCTGCTTCAGCAGCGTGGGCTTGTGGCGGATGCGTCGCTTTTGACCTCGTGTCTGAGGAATGTGGGATATTACCGCTTCAGCGCCTATCTACACCCTTTCCGTGTCCGAAACTCAAACGGACAGATAGCGGACAACTATGTTCCCGGCACAACGCTGGATAAAGTGTGGTCGCACTACCTCTTTGACCGCAAGTTGCGTTTCCTGATGATGGATGCTATCGAGCGTATCGAAGTTGCCCTCCGTAGCCAGATTGCGTATCACCATACTGTGGGACAATCGCCGTTCTCCTATGCACAGCAAACGTATTTCCCGCATTGGAAAGGGTATATTCAAAGCTTGGAGCGTGTCCGCGTCCAACGAGATAAGCATGGCAACGTCAAGCAAAGCGGGGTTGATTTTATTGACCACTTCTTCAACAAATACGGCGATAAGCATGATTATCTGCCGCTCTGGATGGCTGTCGGAGTAATGGATTATGGCACGGTGGTGCATTTCTACACCCACTCACGGAAGAAAATGCAGAATCTCATCTCTTCCCTATGGGGCACCGATGCCAAGACTCTCTATACCTGGCTTACATCGTTGCGCGTGCTGCGCAACGATTGTGCTCACCATGCCCGCATCTGGAACAAGACCTTCCTGACTGTCCCCCGCATGAACAACACCCCGGCCTTGCCCTGGGATTACGTCTATTCCGACAAAGCCGGCAAGTGGGTCAAACCCACCGCCAGCTTGGCCGGGGCGGTCTCCATGCTCCAATCGCAAGCCAACCTTGCCCCGCTCCTGTTCATCTGCCGTTATCTGCTCAAACAGGTGGCACCCTCCTCCCAATGGCACGTGCGCATGCAGCAATTCCTGCATGATTCACAACAACAAGGCATCCCCCTCTACAAAATGGGACTGCCGCCCCACTGGGAAACCCACCCGCTGTGGAAGTAACCAATAACTCCTAATCCTTTATGAAGTTTTCAGATTTGTGTAATTATTACCGGGAATGCCTAAAAAAGGATGAAGTGAGTGTCGCTCTGAAAAGCGGGTGTGGCCTGTTTTTAGGTGGGAAGGGAGGCCTTGATGAAGAAATACCACTTACCGATGAACTCGAACACTTTGTTTTGCAATATGTTGTTGACTTGAACGTAGGTTATCCATGTTACATAAACAACAAAGGTGAGTATATACCTATATTTGTTTTTTCTGCATTTGTCGTAGAGCGAAAACTGACGATAAACTTACATTCGGCTACTCTAAATGTAAAACAACTGGATATAGAGAACCTATTAGTTGAAGATGCTGATTATAGCAATGTTACCGATGGGGAGAATTTCGGTTTACCATTCAATCGTCTCGCTCAATTACTTGATGGTATATTGAAGCCGGTTCCTTGGAGCAATCCGCAGGAAACCTCGTCAAAATCGGGATACATTCTTGACAAGGGCATATTATTCGGAGATACAGGATTTTCCAATTATACGAAAGGCTTGTCTTCTGAGCTGGAGCAGCTATCGAAGGGCGCTTCTTTAAAATCTTCTGGAACATCATTGGAAAAGCTCATATTTCCCGATCGGGTATCCAATGATTTACCTACATACACCGGCCACATTTATCAAGTTTCTCCTCTTAACCAAGAACAATGTTGCGCCATTAAAGATTGCTTTTCGCACAAGATTAGCATTATTACAGGGCCGCCGGGAACGGGAAAATCACAGGTAATAACTAACTTTGTGGTCAACGCTGTTCTGAATGGCAAGAGTGTTCTTGTGGTCAGCAAGAACAACAAAGCAATTGATATAGTTGAGCAGAGAGTCAACGCTTTAACAAACACACCTTCTTTGCTGCGTCTTGGAAATAACAGCTATGCTGAAAGGTTGACTGAGTTTGTAACCTGTCTGCTGGCTAATACAAGAAAGATAAATATCTCAGCCGAACTCGAAACTGCGAAACATCAATTTGAACATGCCTACACGCTACACTCGGAGGTATTAAAAAAGATAAGAGTATTGATTCGGCAACGAAATACGGTAGATTCTCTGGAACGAGAAGTATCCCATTTTCGACAAATAAATCCGACTCTATTTCGCAAGATAAGAAAATATAATACTGACGATTTAAGGTTAGAACTCGAAATCCTCAAAGACTATATAAGCGAGTTAAGTAGCGTTGATTGGTCTAAGTTGTGGAACAAGCTTGTTTGGTTATTCTCCAAAAGGAGAATAACCGAAAGATATAATCAACACCTTGCTAGATTGTGGAATTTCTGCAGAATATTAGGGATTAAGATTGACCCGCAAAAATCCAGATATAAAAAAGAATATGCTACTTATTATAAGGGCGTTGCTGAAAAAATCAGAAAAAGAGTCGATTTAATAGTAAAGATTAAGCAATATTATTCGGCATTACATCAACTGAGAAAGCTCGGCTCTCTGGAAAATCTGTATGAAAAAGAAAAGAAACTAGACAGGAGTATAATAGAACATTCCAACACGTATTGGAAGCTCTTTATCAGAAAAAAGACGACTATTCCCCGCATCTCAGAGAGAGAAAGCATATCTAATTTGCTCGCAAAAATAAGGCTGGCTCTTGCTGATGGGAAGATTAATCCATTTAACGCATCAGATTTAGTTACAATCAGAGATTATATCCCCTGTTGGGCTGTAACATCATTATCCGCAAGGAATCGCATTCCCTTGCAGGCCAATTTCTTTGATTACGTCGTATTCGACGAGTCGAGTCAATGTGATATTGCCTCAGCCCTTCCTCTCCTGTACAGGGCGAGAAATGCTGTAATTGTGGGAGACCCGAAGCAACTTCAACATGTTTCACGTTTGACTGTCACCGAAAATGATGAACTACGAAAACAATTCAAAATCGGCGACAAGCATCTTCGTTTTTCGTACATATGCAATTCTCTGTATGATGTAGCGATTCCTGCTGTAACTGCACCGCATTTGTTACTTAATCATTATCGTTCTCACCCGGATATTATACAATTTTCAAATCATCACTTTTATGATGACAACTTGCGCTGCGCTACAAACCCTGCTTTTTTGGAAAACTACATGCCGCAAGAGCCTGGTATCGTATGGAAACATGTGGTTGGAATGACAGAGAGGCCTTCCGATGGCAGCGCATGCAACAAATCGGAAGCCCGAAGAGTCGTTCGAGAATTGGAGACTATCATTTGTAGAAATGGTTTTCAAGGTTCCATAGGAGTTGTTACCCCATTTAGGAAACAAGCAAATTATATCCGAAACTTGGTCGACAAGAACAAAAACATCTGGGTTAACATACCGGAAAAAGGTTTGCTAATCGATACAGCGCACAAGTTTCAGGGTGATGAAAAGGACATCATCATCATGTCCCCCGTTCTCTCAAATGGGGCGTTACCTCAAACGCGCTCCTTTCTGCTCAAGCAAGAAAATATTTTCAATGTGGCTATTACAAGAGCTCGCAGCAAGTTAATCATAGTTGGAGACTTGCAATATTGTACAAATTGCAAAGACGTGCCCCTCCTGAGCAATCTGGCAAACTATGCACAAAATATAAATCTTAACCCGCTCCATATCTATTCGGTTATTTCCAATGGAGAGCTCGCTTCTTCTATAGAAAAACGTTTCCTTGCTGCTCTGTACGAAGCCGGCATTACTAATGTTCATCCGCAATACATAGAGCATAGGTACTCATTAGACTTTGCGATTATCATTGACGACAATAGGAAGTTAAACATCGAAATAGACGGCAAAAAATACCATAGCCACTGGACTGAAAACGACATTTCTTCTGACCGAATTCGCAACGATATCTTGACAACGAATGGATGGACAGTAATGCGTTTCTGGGCATACGAAGTGCTAGATAACATAAATCAGTGCGTGCACAAAGTACAAGATTGGATTGTCTCGCACTCGGATGGAGAGGGTCTGCCGCACCCCTAGTCCATTGGAGTCCTCCGGCTTCGGCAAGCCTGCGCCGAGACTGGCGGCGATAGGCAAAAACGGGCGTATACCGATTCTGCTCAGGGTTGTTAAGTCGTTGATTGTTACTAAAAAACCCTCTAACGCGTTGAGCGTTAGAGGGTTGCGAGGTTTATACACGAGAAGAGATTCGAACTCCTGACCAACTGTGTGTAAGACAGCCGCTCTACCACTGAGCTACTCGTGCATCGGTTGGTGTGACCACAGTATACATGATTTTGAGGAGGATTGCAAGACTAAAATGTAATTTTTTGTGATTTTTTTTCATTTTTGCCGTTTTGGGGGCAAAAATGGGTATTTGGGGGGCAAAAATGGGGAGTTTGTGCAGCAAATGCGGTGCAATAGGTGGTGGTACGGTATGGGGAACAGCAAAACCGCAGTCTTGTGGGACTGCGGTTTTTGCTGTGATTTTCTGATTTTTCAGAAAGGGAATCAGGCCATGGGCACGGGGATGGTTTGCTCACGGTCGGGGCCTACGCCTACGGAACCGACGGGGCAACCTACAATTTCGCCGAAGCGCTTAACGTAGGCCTTGCAGTTCTCAGGCAGCTGCTCCCATGTGGTGCAGGCGGAGATGTCCTGCTTCCAGCCGGGCATGGTCTCGTAGATAGGCTCGCACTTGTACCAGTCTTCCATGAGAGCAGGGGGGTACTCGAGTACCTCATCGCCCATGCGGTAGCCGGTGCAAATCTTGATGGTGTCGAGTTCGTCGAGCCCATCGAGGTTGGTCATTGCCATTTCGTCGAAGCCGTTGAACATGGCGGAGAAGCGGAGCACAACGCCGTCTGTCCAGCCGCAACGGCGAGGACGACCGGTGGTAGCGCCGAATTCGCGGCCGAGACCGTGCAGGTAATCACTGATTTCAGCGTCTTCGGTCACGAAGGGACCTTCGCCCACGCGGGTTGTGTAGGCTTTGCACACGCCGATGATTTTGTCGATGCGGGTTGGTGCTACGCCGGAACCGGTGCAGCAGCCGCCGGCGCTGGTGTTGGAGCTGGTGACGAAGGGATAGGTGCCGAAATCAATGTCGAGCATGGCGCCCTGTGCGCCTTCAAAGAGCACGGTTTTGCCGGCTTTGATGGCGTTGTTGATAACGGGGATGGTGTTGGTGATGTGGGGGCGCAGTACATCGGCTGCGGCCATCACGGCGTCGAGCGTGATTTTGGGGTCGGCGGCGGGCCAGCCCAAGCGCACGAGTTCCTCGTTGGCGGTCTTTATGCGGGCCTTGAGCACGGTCTCCAAACGGTTGGGATCGGCAAGGTCAATCATGCGGATGCCAACGCGGCGGGCTTTGTCTGCGTAGGTCGGGCCGATGCCTTGGCGGGTGGTGCCAATCTTCTGGTCGCCGAGTGCTTCTTCCTGGGCGCCGTCGATTTCCTTGTGAATGGGGAGTACGACGTGAGCGCGGTCGGAGATAAGCAGGTTCTGCGGGGTGATGGTGACTCCTTTCTCCTGCAGGTAGCGGATTTCATCTACCAATGCAGTGGGGTTGATAACAACGCCGTTGCCGATGATGTTCACCTTGCCCTCCCACAGAATGCCGGAGGGGATAAGGTGCAGAATGTACTTCTGCCCTTTGGCGATGACGGTATGGCCGGCGTTGCTGCCGCCCTGACTGCGGGCTACGACGTCTGCTGTCTCGGTCAGGAAGTCGATGACCTTGCCTTTGCCTTCATCTCCCCACTGGGAGCCTATGACTAGTGTGTTCATGTGCTGTTGCTGGCGTTTAAGCGTTGTACTGACCTGCTTTGACGGCTTTGATGGTCGTTACAAGTCGGTTGTAGAAGTTGGCGCTGTCGTCTACACCTGCGGGTGCTGCCGGCAGGTACTGCACACCGAATACGGGCAGCTTGCAGTGGGTAAAGGCCGCGATGGTGTCGTCGTTGAGGTTGACTGCGGTTACCTGAAGTTCTTGGGGCAGGCTGTCGGTGTTGATGGTGAAAAGGTTGTTTTGCGTGGTGATTTCGACCTTGCCGGTGGCGGTGCACTTAACGGGCTGGTTGCAGCCTTGGTGACCTACGTGCAGCTTGCGCGTGGTGGCGCCCATGGCCGTGGCGATTACTTGGCAGCCCAAGCCGATGCCGGCTACGGGCAGCTCGACCGCAAGGTTCTTAATCTCGGCGGCGATGTCGCTCAATACGGCGGGGTCGCCCGGGCCGTCGGAGATTACAACGGCATCGGGGCGCAGAGCCAGTACTTCATCTGCCGAAGTTGTGGCGGGTACTACGGTGACGTCGCAACCAACCTGGCGCAGGCTGCGCAGGGTGCTGTAGCGCACGCCCAAGTCATACACAACTACCTTGTAACTTACAGGGGGAAGTTCGCTGTAGGTGGTCAAATCGCCCTGGGTTTTGTTGGGGAGTTTCCAAGCGCGGGACTCGCCCTCCCAGTGGTAAGTGGTGGGGGTGCTGACATTGCTTACGAGGTAGGCGCCTTCCATGGTCGGTGCGGCCTTGGCTGCAGCTACTGCCTCCTCAGCGGTCAGTTCAGTAGAGATGCAGCAACGCAGTGCGCCGCTGTTGCGCTGCAGTGTGGCAATCTTGCGGGTGTCTATGCCTGCAATGCCCACGATACCTCGGCGCTCGAGCCACGGTTCCATGGGTTCGTCTGCGCGCCAGTTGCTGTGCAGGCGGGCAAGTTCGGTTACGACTAGGCCGGTAGCTCCGGCTGTGGCGCTCTCGTCATCCTCCGCGCAAATGCCGTAGTTGCCGATGAGCGGGTAAGTCATGGCCATGACTCTGCCGCTGCATGCGGGGGCGGAGAGGATTTCCTGGTAGCCCATTACGGATGTGTCGCAGCACATCTCGCCGGTTACGGTGCCGACAGCGCCGATGGAGCTGCCCTCGAATGTTGTTCCGTCTTCTAGTGCAAGAATCGCTTTCATGCTTTTTCTCTTTAAGCCGTGCGATGTTACCAGATTCGCGCGTGAATTGCAAGGCTATATTTGCCGATGGCGGAAAAATTACATGAAAGTGAAGAAAATTCGTCATTTTAGACGAGATTGCTTGCAATATGCGCGTGGATGTGGTTATAATGTTTTAGTGGTGCAGCACAAGTACGATGTGTGCCTGTAACGACACCGTTAAGATAAATCTTCAAAATACTCAGAGTTTATGGAAAATGCAGAAACCCCCAAAACTGTGAAGCCCGCCGAGGCTGCCGCTACCGATACTCAGGACCGCCTGAAGGCTGCTCGCGACTTTGCTTGTGCTCAGTACGATAAGCTTTGCCGTGCTACGGCTGAGCAGATGGAAAATGTGCGCAAGTACACCGGTGAGGCTCGCGAGCAGATTAACGCCGGTTGGGATGTAACCTGTGCCAAGGCTAAGGATTTGCACCAAGCCGGTGAGGAGTATGTGAAGGCCAACCCGACCGGCACCGTACTGGGTGCGCTGGGTGTTGGCTTTGTGCTTGGTTTGCTGATTGGCGTTACTCGCCGCTGATGCGCCCGGCTTACTCCCTGCTTCGAGAATTGAATTTGTTTCATGGCTCTTTTTTCTTTCAGAAAGCCGCAGCGTCTCGCCTCCCTGCAAGAGCAGGGGGGTGAGCTGCTTGGCGGGGTGAAGGGGGTGGCAAATCGGGCGTTTGCTCATATCGGGGCACTGTTGCAGTTGCTGCAAGTGGAATTGCAGCAGTATGTGGGGCACCAGGTTCGGCGCTTGGTGCTCATGGTGACAGGTGCTCTGTTGCTTCTTATCGGTTACTTGGTTTTTTGCGCTTTTGCCTGTGTGGGTATGCATGCGCTGCTGGGTAGCTGGCTGTATGCAACCGGTGTGGTGAGTTTGGCTCATTTGCTGGTTGGCTTGGTTGTTCTGCTGATTGGGGTGAAGAGTTCTGCCGGTGCTGTTGCCCCGGCGACCCGTCAGGAACTTAAAAATGATTGGCAATGCATCAAATTACTCGTCAGCAAAGAAAACAACAAATCCTGAGCTTGGTCGCTCAGACCCGTTTGGATGCGCTCGATTCCGCTGCCAGAGCGCGAGCCGGCGCAGGTGGGTGCATGGAGTCGCTGCATGTCTCGCGCGGTACTGTGCGCTTGGCGTTGATGGCTGCGGCCGGCTATGTAGGGGTAAGAATGGTGGGGCGCTTGCTGTCCCGTGGTTCTTCTCGTTCAGCTCCTGTAGTGAAAGCTGCTGCGCAGCCTGAACCTCAGCCCTCGCCGATGGGGGCATCGGGTGGTTTGTTGAAATATCTCATTGCGCAGCTGTTTACACTGGTATTGTTGCCTTTGTTGAAAGGGGCTCTTTCCGGTGAGCGTGTTTCTCGTGAGGTGGACTATTGGCGCCCTTCGCGTATATTTTTCCGCTGGATTGGTTTGGAGCGGTAAGAAATTATTTTGTTTTTTTGATCTAATATATGAAAAAGGTATTTGTATCGGGCTCGTTCAATGTATTGCATGCCGGGCATTTGCAGTTTTTTAGGGATGCTCGTAAATTGGGTGATTGGCTGGTGGTATCATTCCCGCCGGCTGATTTGCTGTGGGAGCTTTACGATAAGAAATCGGTGTTGGAGGATGTGGATAAAATGGCGTTGCTTTCGTCCCTTGAGATGGTTGATGAGGTTGTGCTTTCCACCGATAACGATGAAAACCTGTCCTTTTTAAGTGCATTCCATCAGGTTAAGCCGGCTATCCTTGCCGTTACGACAGATGACTTGTACATGGAGGCTAAGCGCCGCTTGTGTGAACAAGAGGGGGTGGAGTTTGTTGTGCTCGAAAAGACACGCCCCGATGGCAGCACCGCCAGCAGTTCTGCCATGGTTAACCGCATAAAGGCTCCGGCGCACGTGCCGCTCCGCGTTGATTTTGCCGGTGGTTGGCTTGATGTGCCGGCGAATGCTATTCCCGGTGAATATATCGTTAACTGTTCGATTTCCCCCACCGTGTCGCTCAGGGAGTGGAATTACCGCCAAGGTGCCGGTTTGGGTGGCAGCGGTGGTTGGAGCGTGCTCAATGGTTGGGATCCTGTTACCTCCGAGCTGGGGCTTGGTGTAGGTTGGCAAGATCCTGCCGTGATTGCTGAAACCGGCGCCTGTGTGTGGCAGTCCGGGCCGCGCCCGGTGCTCGATTTCAAGAATACGGGCGAGTTCCTGAATGGCCGCATGGCGGTGTACGATACTCGTATTAAGCACGATACCCCCGGCCTGGCTGCACTGAAGCGTGATTTCAAAAAGATTGCCAAGGCAGCTCGCATTGCCCGCCTGGGCGTGCAGGAGAAGGATGTTACTGTGCTTGCCGTGGGTGTGCGCATGAGTTACGAGCTGCAGTTGGCGGAGGGTATGGAGCCGCTGTCTGCCATTGGCGATTCCCTTGCCTGCAAGTATTGCGGCGGTGGTCACGGTGGCTATGCTCTGTACCTGTACGAAACCCCCGAGGCTCGCGCTGCTGCACTTGCCGAGTGTGAGTATTTGTACCCCATCGAGCCGTACTGCCGTACGTTCGGTAAGGACGAACAGGTGCCTTGGGCACCGGAGTATCAGGAGCGTATCTTGAAGCAGAATGTAAAAAAAGACCATTTCTAATAAGCTCAAACTGATTGGATATTATGCCGAAAGTATTTGTATCTGGGTGTTTTGATGTATTGCACAGCGGTCATATTGCTTTCCTCGAGGAGGCGGCAAGCTATGGCGAAGTCTACGTTTCTATCGGTTCGGATGAAACGGTGCGCATTCTCAAAAACCGTAAAACTATGTACAACGAGCAGGAGCGTAAGTATATGCTCGAGGCTATCCGCTTTGTAAAAAAAGTGTATATCGGGCCGGACACCGGCAAGATTCTTGATTTCGCGCCGCTGCTCGACGAGGTTAAACCGGATATCTTTTTCGTGAACGGCGACGGCACCAGCGATGAAAAGCAGGCTTTTGTTGAGGCTAAGGGTATTCGCTATGTCACCAGTTCGCGTGTGCCGCATGCTGATCTCCCCCAGCGCTCAACAACCAGCATTCGTGAAAACCTAGGTAAATGACACCTTCGCATACAACATACCATGTGGGGGAAACCGGCGAGTGCCCTTGGGGTAACTGGCAGGTTCTCGATTTGCAGTCACACGTTGTTGTTAAAAAGCTGACTGTGCAACCCGGGGGAAGAATTTCCTTGCAGCGCCACGAGCATCGTTCGGAGCGCTGGGTCGTGGCGGAGGGGGTGGCAACTGTGCGTTGCGATGATGTGGTCACGCATCTGAAGGTTGGCCAGTCCGTTTTTATACCATGTGGCAGTCTGCATCGCCTCAGCAACGAAAAGGATATTCCTCTCTCCATTATCGAAATTCAGATTGGCGATTACCTTTCCGAAGACGATATTGAGCGCTTTTGCGACGATTACGGCCGCTCGGACTAAGCGCGAGGCGCCTCCGCGAATGGCGCGTGTGCTTTCGTAGGGGCGATTCTCCGCCCTTATTCCGAGCGCTCTCTATCCGTTAGGGCGGTGTATAGCCTGTAACTCTCATACAAGCCGCTTGCCGTGCCGGAATATGAATCCTCCCACTCCTGTAAAAATTAAGATAATCCGCAATACTCTCCCTTATAAAGCCTCTTTGTGGTAAAAAACTCAACTTTTTGCGACTTGAACGTTGATTGTGCTTGCATTCTCGGCGTTTTGGGGGCATAGTAAGGGCTCACCGAAATACTTATGTCTGAACAGAAAGAAAGAAAGACGCTTGAAGAACGCAATCAGGCCAGTGACCTGGAGCGCCTGCGCCACTCCTGTGCGCACGTTCTGGCTGCTGCCATCTGCCGTATTTGGCCCCAGGCCCAGCTCGCTGCCGGCCCCGCCATCGAAAACGGCTTCTACTACGATATCGAACTTGACCACAACATCTCTACAGCTGAGTTTGAATTGATTGAGGCTGAGATGAAGAAGATTGTCAAGGAAAACCAGACATTCGAACGAACTACGGTCACACGTGCCGAGGCTATGGCCATGGCTCAGAGCGGTGAATTGGGCTCCATCGGCCCGCGCGAGGTGCCGTCTAAGTTTAAGGTTGATTTGCTCAACCGCATTCCCGACGATGAAGAGATTTCCATTTATCGCAACGGCGACTTTACCGACCTCTGCGCCGGTCCCCACGTTGGCCGTACCGGTAACTGCAAGGCCTTCAAGGTAATGAGCGTGGCCTCCGCCTACTATCAGGGGGATGCCAACGGCCCGCGCCTGCAGCGCGTATATGGCACCTGTTTCCCGAACCGCACTCAGCTCGATGAGCACCTTGCTCGCTTGGAGGAGGCCCGCAAGCGCGACCACCGTAAGCTTGGCCGTGAGATGGGGCTCTTCACCATCGATGAGATGGTGGGGCAGGGGCTTGTGCTGTGGAAACCCAAGGGCGCTATCATTCGCCGCGAACTTCAGGATTTCATTACGGAGGAGCTCGACCGCATCGGCTACTCTCAGGTGTTCACCCCGAACATCGGCAAGCTCGACCTCTACATGACTTCCGGCCACTGGGAGCACTACAAGGAGAGCCAGTTCCCGCCGATTCCGGATCCTGACGACTTCAAGAAGCTGCGCGACGAGAATGCCAGCTGTGCTGACTTGTTCAATGCGATGGATACGCGTACCATCATGGGCTTCATGCTCAAGCCCATGAACTGTCCGCATCACATCCGCATCTA
>JAZLDM010000011.1:0-38777 GCA_045614705.1 Akkermansia sp. | reverse complement strand
ATCAGCAGGTAGATAAGGCGCATTCTCCACCGAAAATTGCTCAAATTTGAGTACAGGGGGGCTTCGAAAAAGCCTCTTTTCGGAAAGCCTAGGATTTATCGGCACTTGCGTCTCTTAGAAAAAATCTTTGGGACACATGTGAGTTTATAGACAGGAAAGAAAAATCGCTTTTCAGGGCGTGAGATATGTGATATAGTGAGCGCATGCTGGAAGAGCTGAACAACTATACACTCAGTGTGAGCGCCGAAGCCCCGTGGCTATTGCCGCTGTGTTTTGCGATGTTCGGTGCATGCATTGGTTCATTTCTGAATGTGGTAATATACCGATTACCCCGCGGGATGCGCGTGAACGAACCGGCGCGTTCCTTCTGCCCGGACTGCAAGAAAGAAATACCGTGGTATCTTAATATACCGATAATCAGCTGGCTATTGCTGCGTGGCAAAAGTTCGTGCTGCAAGCAGCGGATTTCGGTTCGCTACTGTATAGTTGAAACAGCCACAGCCTTAATCTTTGCGGCCGTAGCATGGCAATTTTCGGCGGAGGCGCTGCCTGTGCAAGTTCTAATGTGTATATGGATGGCCACCATGCTGGCCGTTCTGTGCATTGACTGGGAGCAAATGGTGGTACTGCCGAAGCTGACAAACACCGCAGCGGCAGTGGGGCTCCTCACTGCCCTATTTGCCCCGTGGCTGGTGGAACCACAGGCACTCAGTGCAACAGACGGGTTGATATGGAGCCTGTGCGGTGCCGGTGGTGGTTATCTGCTGCTCAAAGCAGTTGCGCTGTTGGGGCGACTGCTGTTCGGTCGCAAAAGTACGAACTACGAGCAGGCTCGCCCCTGGCTACTGCAACAGGCCGGCGATGACCTGGAACTGCGTATCGGCAACGAGGTTTACCTGTGGAGCGAACTATTCATGGAGAGCAGCAACCGGGTGACTCTTCGCGGCGCCGATATATCAGCCGCGCAAAATGCAGAAGCGGGAGATATCACCTTCACCACCGAAACAGCCGTACTGGCAGACGGTACAATAATCAACCTCGAAGAGCATGAAAGCCTGAGTGGTAACTGTATAGGGCTGAGCACAAGCAAAGAAGCCATGGGCAGCGGGGATGCGCTTATTGCGGTGAGCATAGGTGCCGTTTGCGGTTGGCAAGGCGTGCTTTTTGCGCTGGTAGCCGGCAGTTTTGTAGGTTTATTACAAGCGCTCATCACCCGTATAGGCAGGGGCGAGCCCATGCCCTTCGGGCCGGCTTTCATCATCGGGGCGATTATCTACCTCTTCTACGGCAACATACTTATAAACCAATACCTCAGCAGCTTTGCTTACTAAAATAATCAGTGCCATAGTCGGAGCCGGTTTGCTCGTTCTGCTGAGCCTTCAAAGCCCGGCGGCGGAGCCCCGTACACCCCACGAAGCCCGGCCACATGACATCGAAGGGTTGTACGTTCGAGCAGCATACATACTCGATGACCGCAACATCACCAACATTCACGGCGTAACAGCCATGCTCGAGCGCTGCACCCAATGGGGGCACCCGCTCGCGGCAGAGCTCCTGCTCGATGTTTATGAAGGGCGCCGAAAAGGTTTGCCGCCCCACCCCGAAAAAGCAGCCAAATTGGCACTTGCCCTGGCAGAAAATACGTTAAAGCTCGACTCAAATCACCCCATGGCCAATCAAGTGCAGAGCGAGAGCATGTTCCGCTACGCTTTGTACTGCGAAAAGGGCTTCGGTCGGGAAAAATCCGAAAAAGAAGCCATCAGCTGGATGCTCAAAGCCGCGAATGCCGACGTGGGTCGCGCTCGCGTGGAGCTGGCGCGCTACCTGATGGACAAAAGCAAACCCTACTCCAACCCACGCAAAGCCCTGCAACTGCTGCGCGCGCAAGCGAAGAAAGACCCATACACCCCTAATGTCTTCTTTTATTTAGGCCATGCTTACATGGCGGGGTACGGGCTCCCTCGCCCCATGCCCCAGCTGGCTTTTGAATGTTACAGCCTCGGAGAAAAGGTGAAAGACCACCGAGCCATTAACAACCTGGCAGCCATGTACGAAAAAGGAATAGGCACGTCCCGTGACCTCACCATGGCTCTGCAGCTATACAAAAAGGCCGCTGACCTCGGCAACAAAGAGGCCTCGGCCAACATGCAACGACTTGCCTACATCAAAGCCGAAATCGAAACCGGCACACCGGATGCCCTGCGTGTGGATTACGCGACCATGCGCGTGATAGAGGCGCTGCCGCTCTCGCCCAAAATACGAAATTTCCTGAGTGCCCCGCTAAGAGCACATGCGGAAAAATTGAAGAGAAAATAATGATGACGGCAGCTAAACAAGCCGTGCAATATGCGGCACACCTGCTCGGATTCAGCGCACTGGGGGTTGCTCCGGCTCTGGCAGACCAAGGAGACACCCTACAAAATTGGATTGCCGATGGGCAACATGCTGACATGGAGTGGATGTTGCGGCACTTACCGGCCCGCCTGAATCCGGAGCTGGTGTTGCCGGGGGTGCGCAGCATAATCATGCTGACATACGACTACCCTCGGCAAGACGCCCGAAAAGCCCCCGGATGCGTAGCTCGCTATGCCCAGGGGGAAGACTACCACAAATTACTGGCATCCAAACTGGCGGACCTCGATGAAACGCTCAGTTTCTACGGGGGGCAGCAACGCTTCTTTACCGATTCCGGACCGGTGAGTGAACGTTTTTTTGCTGCTCGCGCCGGTCTTGGTTGGATTGGGCGCAATGGGTTACTTATTCGCCCGCATGGCGGGTCATATTGTTTTCTTGCAACAATACTCACGACCTTAGAGTTGCCCTGTGATAGCCCCATGCCCAACCGCTGCGGTAAATGCCACCGCTGCGAACAAGCCTGCCCCACCCAAGCCCTACGCAACAGCTGTTGCGATGCCCGCCGCTGTTTATCGTTCTGGACAATAGAAGCGAAATCTCCCATTCCGCCTGAAATTCGAGCAGCTCAGGGCTATCACCTGTACGGTTGCGATGCCTGTCAGGAGGCCTGCCCATGGAATGCCCCCCGACCGGGCGATAATACCGCTATCGACCCTCACCTGCTCATGCCGGCAGAGTTGACAGCACTCAGTACTCGGCAACTCAGTAATCTGAGCAACGAAGAATTCGAAACGCTCTTCACCGGTTCCCCCATACGAAGAATCGGACTCCCTCACCTTCAAAATAATGCTAAATCCCCACTTTTTGACAAAGAATGCGAGTCCTCTTAACCGATTTCTATGTCATATTATACAAAATATACAACTTGAACAACGGAATAGTTAGCATTCTTCCCCGCACTATGATAGAATACCTCTAACTGATATGATGAACTCACTTCTTTCTCTCGATATGGCGGCACTCACTGACTGCTTTTCAGTCATAGCAAGTCAGGAGCCGGGATTCTTCAGCACAACAAACTTAATCGGGCTCGGTATAATTGCAGTCGGCGCATTAATAGGTGGAATCGTACAAGTCAACCTGCGGGAGAAAATAGAGGAATACTCATGCATAACCGGGCGACTCACCGGCGCTGAAGTTGCTCGTATGATGCTTGATCAATACGGGCTCCAAGATGTTAAGGTAACTCATGTCCCCGGAACTCTTACAGACCACTATAACCCGCAAAACAAAACCGTTAACCTGAGTGACATGGTCTACTCAGAAACCAGCCTGGCAGCTATAGCTGTAGCAGCCCACGAATGCGGACATGCCGTGCAAGACGCTGAACATTACTGTTGGGGGAAACTGCGAAGTGAATTGGTTCCTTTTGTTGCGCTGGGGGCTCCCTTCGGACAAGGTTTGCTGACAATTGGCCTGCTACTGGCAGTTCAAGGGGCTGAAACCACACTGGCATGGATTGGCCTTTCGCTTTTTGCTTCGACCACGGTCTTTGCTTTAGTTACTCTGCCGGTCGAATTCGACGCATCGCGTCGGGCACTGGCATGGCTTGGCTCCTCCGGTTTGGCCAACCAAGCCATAAAAGAAAAAGCGGCTTCGGCACTGCACTGGGCAGCAATGACCTACGTTTCTGCGGCGCTGAGTTCCATCGCGCTGGTACTCTACTATGTCATTTCGCTGGTGAACGCCCGTTTCCGCAAGTAACACACGCCTGATTCAGGTCAAAAAAAATGTAATAAGTGTATCTTTCGGCAGAAAAATACACTTATTGCATGAACAGGTGCTGTTCAAATCGTGTCTCTGAAATCAAACACATTACAGACACATGACTGACTTCATCATCACACTGGCACAATATGCGCCGTACTACTCAGATAGCAGCGGCTTTATGATGTCCCCCGGCTCGGGTGGCATGTATGGATTGACAAGCATCATCGGGGTAGGCCTCATTCTTCTGGCAGGTATCATCGGCGGCATAGTCCAATCCCGCATGCAGGCAAGCATGCAGAAATTTTCGTCCACCCCTGCCCCACTGACCGGCGCACAAGTAGCTCGCCGCATGCTCGACAGCTACGGGCTGCACCATGTGCAGGTAACCCATACCCCGGGTGCCCTGACAGACCACTATAACCCGGCCAACCAAACAGTCAATCTGAGTGATACAGTCTACTCACAACCTACCGTAGCGGCCATGGCCGTGGCAGCACACGAGTGCGGTCATGCCGTACAACACGCGCAGAGATACGCATGGCTGACCATGCGAAGCGAACTCGTACCGCTGGTGAATCTGGGTTCCCGATTAGGCTCAATTGTCCTTATGGTCGGTCTTGCGCTGGTCTGCATGGGAACCGGCACCACGGTAGCGTGGATTGGGCTTGCCCTCTTTGCGACTACTACAGTCTTTGCCTTGGTTACCCTGCCGGTAGAGTTCGATGCATCGCGCCGGGCACTGGCATGGCTGGACTCCTCCGGCCTGGCAAACCGAGCTATGCATGGGCAAGCCGGCACGGCCCTGAAATGGGCTGCCATGACCTATGTCGCAGCAGCGCTCTCCTCCATAGCCATGCTGGTATACTACGCGCTCATGCTGCTCAATGCACGCAACAGAGAATAGCGCACCGTTCCGCTATTATCATTCAGCTCTCCCCCCCCTGAGAATGAACCGCAAACAACTACTGGAACTCATACGCAATGCGTTGGGCGGTACAGCCACTCACAGGGCTGCGGAGTTGGCGCTCGACTCCGTAATTCGTGCGCTGCAAGATGGTCTGCGCGAAGACGGCGAAGTAAAATTAGCACGTTTCGGCACCTTCCGCATGCGGCAGGTCGCGGCACGACGGCTATTACTCCCCGGGAGTAACAATCCCATGGAATTACCATCTCGCCGCGTGTTGCGATTTACTCCTACTCCGGTCGACTGTAAAAAAAAGAGGTAAGACACACTTCTGACTTCCTACAAAAGCAATAACGTATAGAATAGCCACATGAAAAAAGTGCTGCGAGTCATCCTGCTTATTTGCCCAACGGCTCTATTGCTGGTGGGGTGCGGTGATTCCGACACCGACAAAGCCGCGCGAGCAGCACAATTCACGACCTCCGTCAAACCGGCACCAAACCCGCAAAGAGAACAATTACAGGATTTGGTGCGCAAGGATTACGATGCTACGCCCGGTCTGCCCGGAGCCCCTAAATATGAGCTCTACAGCGAATATAAGGGAGAAGATATACGCCAAGTCACCGGCGTATCCGGTCGCAGTCTGTTGTTGTTTTTCAGTGCCCCGTGGTGCAAACACAGCGATGCCATGCGCCGCGCATTACAGGAACTGGCCGAGCAGGAAAAAGGCGGCATACAAGTAGTGGAGGTGAATGCCGATACCTTCCCCGTACTGGCGGAGGAATTTTCCATCACCAAGGTGCCGACCACCATTCTCTACACAGAAGGCGTAAAACTTCGCACACTCGAAGGCTCACGCACAGCAAGCGAGCTACTTGACTTTATGCGCAAAGTTCTTACTCAGAGCAACAACTAAAATAATTTCACAACAACTGATTACAAACTAACTCCGTTACAACAACTTATTCATTATCATGAGATTCTTAACAGGTTTACAGCCCAGCGGTCAGCTCCACATCGGCAACTACTTCGGTGCCATCAAATCCGCAGTCGAACTGCAGGATAAGGGAGAAGCATTCTACTTCATCGCCAACTACCACGCGATGACCACCATGAATAGCGCAGAGACGCTGCGTAATAACACAATCGATTTGGTTATCGACTATATGGCCTGCGGGCTCGACCCGCAGAAGGCGGTACTATTCGCCCAATCAGCCGTGCCGGAGGTGAATGAGCTGGCTTGGATACTCTCCTCCGTCTGCCCCATGGGGTTACTGGAGCGCTGCCACTCCTACAAAGACAAGATTGCTAAAGGATTTTCGCCCAATCATGCACTCTTTGCCTACCCTGCTCTCATGGCGGCGGATATCCTGCTGTACAACAGCGATGCAGTACCCGTAGGTAAAGACCAGAAGCAACACGTCGAAGTTACCCGCGACCTCGCCGGCAAGATTAACGATGCGTTCGGCGGCGAAGTCTTCAAGCTGCCGGAGGCTATCATCAGCGAGGTCGCAGCTATCGTGCCCGGGCTGGACGGTCAGAAGATGAGTAAAAGCTACGGCAACACCCTGCCTATCTTTGGTGAAGAAAAACCCTTGCGCAAACTCATCAACAAGAAGATTGTGACCGATGCCACTCCGTTGGAATCCCCCAAACCCACCGAGGGCTCCATCATATTGGCACTTTACAAACTCTTTGCCACCCCTGAGCAGTATGAGGAGATGGTGGCAGCTCACCAGCGTGGCGGCGTAGGCTATGGGCAGTTCAAGAAAGACCTGTTCGAAGCCTATTGGGAATACTTCCGCACCGCCCGCGAAAAACGCGCATTGCTTGTAGCTAACCCCGACTACGTGAAACAAGTGCTCAGCGATGGTGCAGCACGCGCCCGCGAAGAAGCAGCCAAAACTCTGACCCGAGTTCGCGAAATTGTGGGGCTTACTTGGTGCTAATCAACAGCAAAAAACTTAATCCTGCGAGCCTGTTCCCCCTATGGGAGCAGGCTTGTCTGTTTTTAATGCACGAGCGGACTGCAACATATCCGCTGCGGCTTTATACCCGGAATCCGCCGCACGTTGCCACCACTGCATAGCCTGCTCACGATCCTGCGGCAAGCCCTGATAACCATTGTAAAGCATCAATCCGTAGCGACACTGGGCGCGGGGATTCCCGGCCTCCGCCTCGCGATGTATACGCTCAAGGAAATTAAGCAATTCACGCTCCTGCACCTCGGGCGGCAAATCAGACTCCCCCGGTACTCGCCTAACGTACGGAACGTGCCGCGCAGGCTGCGGGAACTCCCGCCCCGCATAACTTATGAACCATGGCACCATCACAGCCAGACAAATGGAATAAAAAACAACAAAATGAAGCAAGCCAGCATCTTCCTTGGGGCGCAGGGCAAACAAACGTGGCACGCCGCTCCCGCGAGACTCTCGCCCGGCGGCATAACGTCTGCGGCGATTACGGCGCTCATAAGCATGCCGCACAGATACCCGCACCCGAGGACGCGATGCCATGCCGGCCAACTCGGGCGCACAGCGTAAGCGCCGTTGCCGCTCCAACCAAACATCGTAATCCGCTCTGCGAGTCGGGTCCCCGAGTGTTCGATAGGCCTCGGCCACCAGTTTAAAACGCTCCTCTGCCTCCGGATTGCCCGAATTGCGGTCAGGGTGGTACAACATGGCCAGACGGCGATAGGCAGCCTTAATTTCAGCAGCAGATGCACTGCCTGAAAGCTCCAAAAGCTGATAATAGTCCGTCCGCATGTCTCGCACACCCTCAGTTTAGCATAGTGCCGACACCAAGAAAAGGCGAAAATGAAGAATAAGCTTTACAACTTCGTTACAGGTGTTATACTGGCGGACAGGAGATAATGCATGCACATACCACGCAGTGACAGGAGTCTGAATTTTATAGCCCGCGATTGCAGTCCCGGGACATTTTTGCTCTATATTCCGGTAGTGGTACTGGTGGTGGTAATCGGTCTGAGTATCACCAACCCCAATATAGCGGGGAGTGTGGCGCTGTGGGTCATATCTATCGCCAAAATGTTGAATTTTTCGCCCAACACCTTGGTTTTGCTCAGCGGGCTGGTACCCTTCCTGCACGCCCTGCTGCAGCACAGTAACCGCCGGCGCGGGATAGGCGGTGGTCGTTGGCTACTCTACATGGGCATCTATTTATCGCCGGTTGCTTTTGCGTGTCTGTACCTCATGGGGTTACAACTCGCCATGGTAACACCGGTTGGAGATGCCATCAATTTCCCCGGCAATCCCATTCAGATTAATCTTGTTCCCTGAACAGCGAACGGCACCGCTTATTTCCCCTGCTGAGCACTCACGAAATCGGCAAAGCCATGTCGCGGGCGCCAACCAAGGGCTCGTAGGGCATCCGCCGCAATGGGGGTCGATACCGAAGAGCGTTTACTCGGTGGAGCATCTTCTGCTGCGGCAGATATACCGGTTAGTTGCGACAATAGTGCATATACACCGGACTTGGTAAATGATTCGCCGCACACATCACACACCCCGCTAACTTCTCGCTCAGCCAACAGCAGCAGTGCAGCGGCGGCATCTTCCACATGCACATAATTAAGCACTCGGTTCAAAGCACCGGGCAAGCGAGGTTCCCCGGCCAAATGGCGGCGCAGCAATTCACAGCGACCGGGACCATACAAAGGCACAAGTCTGGCCACACAGCCACCGACATTCAAAATATGGGCTTCAGCTTCAAGCAATAAAGCAGTTCGCTCCGAGTCCCCCCCATACACCGAGGTAGATGAGCAAAACACACAACGCCCGGCCAAATCAGACTGCATCAATGCTCGCGTGGTACCCACATAACAGCGGCGATAATCATCTATCGAGCCCCCGCGAGTAGCAATACAGCAAAAGATTGCAGCCGGTGCTCGCCCGGCTAAACAGCGAGCCCGAGCATAAGTAGCCGGCTCCGAACTATCGCCACACACATGAGGTGCAACAGCCGGATTGACATCTATCACCAGCACTTCAGCCCCCGCAGCAGCACACTGAGCCGCAAGCACCTGCCCTAAAAAGCCGGCACCCACTACCCATACGCTCTGCCCGCTGAGCATCATACCCCGGCTCGATGGCGGAAAATGAGCTCAGCAAGTTCCAAATCCCCCGGCAGAGTAATCTTGAGATTGGGGCCGACCTGGACCAAAGATGTAGCGATGCCCAAAGTCTCCATAGCACTGACTTCATCCGTCACAACCAGCCCCTGCTCCGCCACGCGAGCGTATGCCCGGCGCAAGAGCTCTATATCAAAAATCTGCGGGGTTTCCATCCCCCACAAGCAATCGCGACTTACCTTTTCGGGCAAGCTCAAGCCGCAAGCATCCGCCCGCTTAAGGGTATCTACCACCGGGTGAGCGCAGGCCGCAGCACCGGTTCGCTCAGCAGCCGCAAGGCAATCGCGAATCCCCTGCGGTGAGATAAGGGGGCGAGCGCCATCATGCACCGCGACCCACCGGGTACCGGCAGGGAGCGCAGCCAGCCCGGCAGCAACCGAGTCTTGCCGCTCTGCCCCACCATCCACCCGCAGCACCGGCACCGGATAGGTAGCCGTTGCCAACCCCACAGTCTGCCACCGCTCAGGCGGGCACACCACGACAACAGCCGCACAACCGGCGGCCACAAATGCCTGCACACTGCGGCAAAGCACCGGCTCACCGGCCAACGGCGCAGCCAGTTTGTCGAACCCGGCACGCCGTGAACTACCCGCTGCTACGATAACGGCACAGAACATAGGGGGAAGGTATTTTTATTAAACCAAACGAGAGCCAACAAGCTTGGAGAGCAACTTACCGGGAGCTGCACCGGCGGTGCGAGCCTGCATCTCCTTCATCACACGGCCCATGTCCTTTTTAGACGTAGCGCCAAGCTCAGCAATCACAGCCTCGAGAATAGGCAGAATCTCCTCCTCGCTCATCTCTGCGGGCAGGAAGGCTGTCAGAGCCTTAATTTCAGCCTGCTCCTTCTCTGCAAGCTCGGGGCGACCGGCTTTCTCGTACATAGCAATAGCATCTTCGCGCTGCTTGATTTGCTTACGGACAACATTCTGAGCCTCAGTTTCAGTGAGCTGCTCGTGAGCATTACCCTTTGCTACCTGTGCATTCTGCAAAGCAGCCTTCAGGCTGCGCAAGGCACCAAGCGTCACGGTGTCCTTGCCCAGCATTGCCGCCTTCATACCGGCGGTAATGGAATCATATATCGTACTCATAACGTCTGCATTCTACTCGCATGCTCAGCAGCACGCAAGAAAAATCCCCGCCATGTCACTGTAAAAAGCGGCCGAACTCAGCGCAGCATGTTCAGCGCCCGCTCCGTAGCGGAGAGAGCCGCTGCGACGTCGGCCTCGGTGTTGTAGGCTGCAAATGAGTAGCGAGTGGTACCGGTGGTACCGAGGTACTGCATAAGCGGTTGGCAGCAGTGGTGACCGGTGCGCACGGCTATCCCCATCTGGTCGAGCAGAGTACCGAGGTCGTAATGGTGAACCCCGGGGATGAGTATGGAGATGAGCGCCCCGCGCCCCTCCCGCGGGCCGAGTATATCGATACCACCCAAGGCACACAGGCCATCGTACAGGCTGCGAGTGAGCTTTTGCTCGTGGGCATCTATCTCACTCAGGCCAAGTCCTTGCACATAATCAAGCGCAGCAGCAAGCACTATATTGCCTGCGATATTGGGAGTGCCGGCCTCGTACTTAAAGGGTAAATCATTGTAGGTGGTGGAAGTGAACGAAACCTCCTTAATCATCTCGCCACCACCAAGCCACGGCGGAAGCTGAGCGAGCAGTTCCTCCCTGCCCCACAGCACGCCCGTACCGGTGGGACCGTACACCTTGTGCCCGGAGAATGCGTAAAAATCGCAGCCGAGAGCCTGCACATCCACCTCGACATGAGCCGTACTCTGAGCACCATCTACCAAAAATATGCAATCGGGGCGGTTGCTCTTAGCTGCCTCAATCATCTGCGGAATGGGATTGATAACCCCAAGGGCATTGGAAATATAGGGAGCCGCAACAATGCGTGTGCGCGGGTTCAACATGTCGAGGTAGGTGGCCATGTCGAACGTAAGCTCAGCTGTGAGCGGTATGGGGCGCAACACCGCGCCGGTACGACTACAGAGCATCTGCCACGGGACGATGTTGGAGTGGTGAGAGTCGGTTGTAACGAGAATCTCATCCCCCGCCCTCACCAAGCCGGAAAGCGCGAGCACCTGAGCCACCAGATTGATACCGGCAGTACAGCCGGAGGTAAAGACGATTTCACGCTCCGAGGTAGCGTGCAGGAAACGCGCAACGGTGGAGCGAGCCTGCTCGTGCTGCTCCGTAGCGAGGCGACTGAGATAGTGAGCCCCACGGTGAATGTTGGAGTTAACTTTTTCGTAATAATCTAACTCCGCCTGCAACACGCAACGGGGTTTTTGGGTGGTAGCGGCGTTGTCAAGGTAAACCAAGGGGCGCTTGCCGATACGAGTGGCAAGGATGGGGAACTCAGAAGTCATGAAATTACAATTAAATAATTGCGTGCTCAGTGAATACCACGAATGTGGTCAATCATACGGTGTGCCTGCTCGGGCACATACTCTTGCCAGGTATTATCGCTCTCATTTATCATGCGAATAATGTCGCGAGGAGTTTGGAAGAGGAGTTTTTGGTTGAAATAAGGCACGGATATAATGTTACCGTTATCGAGCAGGTACTTATAGAGATAGGAATATTTGGCGGGAGCCTCGTAGGTACCGGCTGTCACAAACTCACCTGTGCGGCGGTTAATCCACGGTGTGACGTACAGTTTGGTACGGTTGAGGAAAAGACTGCCCATGTCGGAAAGAATGCCGCCGGGACTATCGGTAGCCCACTTATCTTTGAACAACTCATTGAGCAGCCCTATGGAAAGCGCGATGGCAACAGGCTCCCGAGTGAACTGGTTGAGCAGCGTGGAAAGGCGGTGGAAGTGGGTGATATTGGTCACCATCACGGTCTTGCCGCATGCAGCCAAGGCATCCGCCCTGTCGATAAAGTCGAGCAAATCCACCTCTTTGCCATCCCCTCGCAGCAAATTAGAAAGCGAGATTTCGCAGATGTCAACCACTCGCTCACGCTGAGCCTCGGGCAAGCTCTCGTTGAACTTGGCACGCACGGCATCCATCATTTCAAGGTGGATATTGCAGAGCGGCAAGAAACTGCCGCGCATGAGCACGATGGGGCGCTTGTAAAGGAAATCAGCAGGCTGGGCTACGGTGCCGTCTGGGCAGAATAGAGTCGCCTGACTCAGGCCGCTACGCACAAGCTGCAAGGCCAATATACGATTGTCGAACATGCCGAACCCGGCGCCCGAAAAACGCATAAAGTCAATCTCAAACATGCTGCGGTCGAGATTATCGCCAACACTCGTGACAAAATCCTCCATGTGCTCGCGCTTATAGAACAGAGCATAAAGAAGATTCACGCCCAATACACCCAATATGCGCATCTGGATATCATGATCAGGCACCAACAGGCGCACATGCATCACAAAGTCACTCGGCTCAGCCTGAGGGCGCAACTGAAAACGCACACCAATCCACGCACTCCAAGGGCCATTGTCTCGGTACCCCTTGCACTTCACCGTATTGCAAAATGAGAAAAAGCAGCTCTCGGCTCCGCGCTTCTCACCCAAGCGATTGATGAGCTGAGAGTATTCATAATCCATCATCTGCACCAAGCGCTCTTGCGACACATAGCGACGCACCGGCCCATAGAGCGTATCGCTCACGGTCATGTCGTATGCAGATATGGTCTTTGCAACGGTACCCGCAGCCCCGGATGAACGGAAAAACCAGTTGGCGGTCTCCTGCCCGGCTCCGATTTCCGCAAATGAACCGTAAAAACTTTTATCCATGTTGATGCAGAACGCTTTTTCTTGGGTTGCTGCATAGGTTTGAGTATCTGAAGACATGGTATTTTATCAGCGGCTAGAATTATGATGTCAGAATGGCAGGGGTAAGACAGGAACAATGCGCATAGGACGCGGGGTCGGCAACTGTATCTCGTTGTCAATGCTCGGCTGGTCTGTATCCTCAGCCACATCATCCATCGAAAGGTCAATTTCATCCGGGCTATTGCCGGCAGACTGTGCCAAATCATCGGCGTTTTTATAACGCGGATTCAATTCAGTAATACAGCCGTATGGGTCATTGCCCACCAGTGCAGGCCCCTTGGGAAGCACGGGGACAACGGGCAATACGCGGGTCGAGGTAGCATGACTGGCTCCCACCTCCAAGAAATCGCCTAGCGTGGGGCTGCCATCTCCGTGCACGGTACAGGCCCCGAGGGTTACATCCCCCTTCGGGAAGAACTCCCGGTAAGTGGGGCGCACATAGACCGGCTTACCATTTTTCATGCTGCTTTCAAAGCAGAAATTGGTGGCAAGGTGACCGGAGGAAAGGCATATCTCCACCTCTTCAGTATCGGGCGGCGGATTGAGGTCCGCATTGTCAAACTTCCCCTGCCCGGCCTTAAATACAGCCCCGAGTACGGGTGCGCAAGTATCGCCGGCAAAGGCCTCGGGATATATGGCCGAGTGGTCGTTCAGGAACCCTATCCACACGCCACAGGTAACATCGGCATCGTAGCCGAAAAGGGTGGTGTCTGCAAAGTCGTAGTTAGAACCGCTCTTCACAGCGCCCTTAAAGGAATCCGGCAAATAGGGGCGCACCTTGGCGGCCGAGCCGTCAGTCAGGCTTTCCCGCATAATTGAGTGCAGACGATAGGCCGTGCAAGGGCTGGTGCTGTTGACCAGTTTGCGTGAAACATCGTGAGGATTCTTCCACAGCACCTTACCATTGCTATCGGTAATTTTGGTAACAATGTAAGGCACAATGGGGCGGCTACCGCAATTCGGGAAAATGGTGTAGGCCAACACCATCTCACGCAAAGACATAGGCTCCGTGCCGAGGTACACACGGGGATAGTATTGGGGACGCGCCTCCGTACTGTGGGGAATACGTGCCGGGGGCGTGATACCTGAGTTGGTAAGAGTATTGACGAAAGGTTTTGCCGCGACCTTAGGGTTGGAACTCAAAGCAATTCCCAAGCGGGCAGAAGCCGCAATCTTAGACCAGCTGAGAGCTTGTCTCGCCGTAACGGAGTCGAGATAACGCCCTTTTTCAACCTCCATACCCCATTCACCAAGAATACCCTCCGAACCACCTATACCGGCAAGTCGATTGTCGAGCGCGTCATCCACAAGTCTGGAGCACGGTGTGTAGCCATTCTCAAAGGCACACATATACAAAAACGGTAGCAGCGCAGTACCCACAGGGCGGCGGCCATTCTCGATAAAATCGTAGTTATCGCGCTCAAAACTACGCCCGGCCAAATAAACAAGAGTAGCACCTGTCTTGTTGTCCACGGCATACACAGCGCCATCGAGGTAGCGATGTTTTGCGGCATCGGGGTGTTTTGTATCATCAAATCGCACATGGTTGTAATCCTTGCGATTCTCGATTGCAAGTAATTGGTCCCGGAGAGCCTGCTCCGCCGCCAACTGCATATCACGATCGATGGTCGTATATACTTTCAGGCCGGCGCTTTTCACGATTTCTTCGCCACGGACGGGGTCTTGGAAAATGTCTATTGCCTGTTGCTGCACGAGGGCATGCAAATGCCCGGTCTGTCGGCGCAATGGCTTGGGATTGAGTACCAACGGCTGCTGCTTGAGGCGCTCGGCCTCTTCAAGCGTGAGATATTTCAGGCGCTGCATTCGGTCGATAACGTCGTTGCGCCACTTAAAGTTGAGGTCAAAATTGCGTATGGGATTGTAGTTCTCCGGGTTTTTGATGAGTGCGGCAATACTGGCACTCTCGCGCACAGTGAGATCCGCCGGCTCTTTACCGAAATAACCGAGAGAAGCCGCGCGAATGCCGTAGTACCCTCGACCGAAATATATGCGGTTGAGGTAAAATTCCATAATCTGGCGCTTGTCGTATTTCTCTTCAATACGCATGGCCAAAAAAATCTCAACAATCTTACGCTCATAACGACTGCCGCCACGAGCTATTGTGCGGCGCTCCAAGTCGTACGCATTGCGAGCCAGCTGCTGGGTAATGGTAGAGGCGCCCTGATTGGCACCACCTGCGGCAAGAGCCTCGCGCGCGGCACGAATAATACCAATGGGGTCAAATCCCTTGTGCGTCCAGAATGTCTTATCTTCCTGAGCGACAAGTGCATCCACCATGCTGCGTGATATTTTATCGATGGTGACGTAGCTTCGGTTCTCGTCAAAAATACGCCCTATCTCCAAGCCATTGCGGTCATAAATAATGCAAGGATGATCCAGGTTATTGATATCTTCGAGGTTAAACTCTGCCGCCCATTTCTTATACTTAGCCGTAAAGATATTGAATCCCACATAACCGGCGGCTCCGCAAAAGAGAACAAAAACCCCGCAAACTATGCAAAAACGCAACAGAAAGCGGCGCCAGCGACTACCTGCCCGAGCAGCAATCTCCTTGCGCGGGCTGAGGCTACGTCTACGGGTCTCGGCTTCTTTTCGCCGATTCTGGTACTCATCGAGGTCGTCCATGCTCTACACAAGATACAATAGCACAAGCCGGCATACTTTTCAAGGCGCAAATGGAGTGAATCCGTCAGTATTTGGAAGCAAGGCGGCGGGCGCGTATACCAACAAACATTATCAGGCAAATAACAGCAACAATAACTCCGATTGAGGTTGCATAACCAAGGGGAATACAGATACCGCAATCAGGTGCGTGCAAGAGATAAGTGGTACACACGGAGCTCATAAAAAGCGCCGGTATGGTCACAATCCAATGAAAACGCCCGCGAGCACGCAGCAAAACAGCCAAACACCACAGTGTAAAACAGGCTAAGGTCTGGTTTGCCCACCCGAAATAGCGCCATATCACACTGAAATCCAGATTTGCTATTACGATAACACAAGCAAACAGCGGCAAGGCCACCAATAACCTGCGACCGATACTGGCTTGCGTCATGTGAAATATATCAGCCACCATCAATCGGCAACAACGCAGGGCAGTATCGCCGCTGGTGATAGGCAATACAACAACTCCCAGTATGGCAATGATAGCCCCGGCGGGCCCCAACAGTGTGCGACAGGCCTGATTCACGGCCGTTGCAGGGCTGGCCATAATCAACTGCCAAAAGGGCACCCCCTGCTCCCCGGCACTGAGCAATTGCGGCATCAGTTTGCCGTTTTCGCCGGCGACCAAGGCGTAATCTGTCACGAAATCACGCAGACTCAACCCCACGACACACCATACAAGAGCCACCACACCCTCCACAACCATTGCGCCGTAAAACACCGGGCGCAGGTTGCGAGCCTGTTGCAAGCAGCGCACCATCATAGGGCTCTGCGTAGCATGAAACCCTGATATAGCACCACAGGCAATAGTCACAAATATCATAGGCCACACACTCAAGCCGTCGGGATGTGCGTTTCTCATTACATCCAAATCAGGCAGTACCTCTACTTCAGTGGAAAGCGGCAAACACACCGACAGACTGAGAGCCATGAAGACAAACAAAACACCAAACAGGGGGTATATGCGCCCGATTATGGTATCTATCGGCAAAATGGTGGCCAGGAAATAATATATCAGAATAATGATACACCACCAAGTCATCGATATCTCGCTGACCAAAGCATGCAGCATGCCGGCAGGTCCACTGGTAAAAACAACGCCGACCAGCAACATAAGCAAGATACAAAGCCCGCGCATAATCACATGTGCAGGCTTGCCCAAATAGCGCCCCACCAGCTCAGGTAAATTCTCCCCACCATGTTCGGCGGATACAACAGCAGAAAGAAAATCATGTACAGCCCCGGCAAACAAGCAGCCAAGCACAATCCACAGCAGAGCCACAGGCCCGAACAAACACCCGGCAAACGCACCGAACACCGGGCCCAAACCTGCAATATTGAGCAGCTGTATCATGAAGATACGCCACGTCGGCATAGCCACATAGTCTACTCCATCCGCCTGCCTCATGCAGGGCATGAGCAGTTTGAGGTCTACCCCATACACTCGCTCAGCTACTTTGCTGTATGCAAAGTAGCCGAGCACCAAAATCAACACGCAGGCAAAGAATGCCACTAATCCGCTCATGATATCTTTAATTCTTTTCAGTCGAGCCCATAGCAGTATTCTTCCCTGAGCCACCGGTGGAAGACGAGGAGGTTGCACTTGCCGGTTTTGCAGCCTCGGCCTTCTCCTTGGGCAACACCCAGCGCTCTATAGCACCTTCAGCGTAAGCACCATAAATGGAAGTCGGGTCAATGTTGCGCATTTCAGTATATATGGCGCGCATGCGGGCTGCGGAACCACCACTGCGGCGCACATGGCCGGCATAGGCAGCCATAATCTCTTGGCGCTGGCGGCGAGAGTAGAAACCATCCGCCACAAGAGCACGAACATATTTGTGCGCGGCTTCCAAGCTCATCGTCTGCATTTTCTGACCGACTTCAAGCATACCGGTGGCATTGGTGGCCAACGAGCCCAAACCGGTGCTCACCCCCTCACCCAGGGGATTCCCCGGCATGCGGACATCTTTCATGTCCGCGGCTTCTGCCAAGAAGTTAATTTGGCGTTTACCCTTAGCGCTACGAGCTTTCTTGAGCAGCTTTTCCTGCTCCACATAATCATCGATAATACGCTCAAGATAAGCGCCAGCGGTCTCGGCATCTTTCATCTGTTCAGCCCCCTGCACTATCCCGCGCAGAGTTCCGTTACCATCAACCACCGCCAAGCAGGGATAACTCCAAATCCCCCCGGGCAGACCGGCATCGCCCATGACTTTTTTATACTCACGCTGCTCTTTCTCGTTGGGCAGCTGGTATATAGGCACCTCAAGAAAAACAGCACCTCGGGCATAGCGCATAATCTCGCGCTTGCGTACAAAACGCTCGCGCAAATCAGCACTCACCTTATCATAGTTGGCACCATAGCAGAACAATACCAAAGGCTTTCGCTCAGTTGCCTTGGCCAGCGCAGTCTGATATTCCGCAGCACCAAGCAGCGGCAGCAGCGCAGAGCCGAGCATCAACATCATCGTTAAAAAGTTTTTCAACATGGCATTCGCAAGGTTATATTGTTATTTCTTGTCTTCGCTCTTCTCTTTGAGCAGTTTGCCGTATACATAGAAGCCAACTACAGACGACTCCCACTTATCACCTTCGCGCAGCAGGCGCACAAAACGTGCACAGGGTGCGGCATCTCGCAAATCACAGCGTATCACAGCACCGGATATCTCACACTTGGCGCGAACCGGCGACCAGTTCTGACCGTCATCGGAAATCTCGACTTTGAAATCACGGTCACGGCGTGCATTTTCACCGAAAAGGCAGACAAGGCCGCTGAGCTGAGCATTATTTTCCAACTCGATAGTCATGCCCGAAGTTCCCTCGAACTTAGCGGGAATCTGCCCGCCGGTCTTCTGCAACACGGCCCAATGCAAGCAACAATGCGGCATTTGCCCCGGAGACAAGGTAGTGGCGGTGCGGATAAGTCCCTTTGCCGATACAATCTTGCCGGGGAAGGCGCGGAATTTGAATTTGTTCTTGGGGAACATCTTCTTACACTTGCGGTAAGCGAGTTTACCAATGGCTTGGAATGTGCGCTTATCACCGTTACTGGCGGCGGTGTAAATGGCCTCACCCAGAGCCCCCCATGTAGCATCGATTGTCTTTTTGGTGGTACGGGCACGGCTCATGGTCTTGACCACAAGTTCGCTGAACTCCTCCTGCAACTTTTCATTTTCGGCATTGCTCCCGGGTACGGAAGCGATGAAATCAAGTCCCCATGCCAACACGGCACCGGAATAATCCGGCTTGTCCATCAAGACATTGAGAGCTTCTTTCATGTAGGCGAGCTGCTCCTCGGAATTGGGGCAACCGGCCATGTGGGCAGAAAGCAACGGTGCAATATCCCATCGATTCGTACCATAGCCCTTGCACTGTTTGAAGAAGGCGGCAAACATCTTGTTGCGCTCGCGGCGGTTGGGTTCAAGCGGCAGCAAGTGCGGGTAGATGTAGCGACTCAGCAAAGTAGCCGCGCAGTTGTGGAACTTAACTGCCAATGTATCAACCACTCGGTCGTGCATTTCTTTCCACTTCTCCTTATTCTGAGGAGCTTTCTGCTTAAGGTAAGCAGCATACGCCACCCAAGCCGGCCAGTTGAGCGGCTGAGCAACAACAGCAGCATCGAAGCAATTTACCGCACTCTTCATCATACGGCGGGAGGCCAGCAATTCTGCCAAAGCCACCAATTCATCTGATACCATTGTCTTGTGACGATCGGTGTACAAATCCTGCATGAGAATGAGGAAATCCCAATCGTGCAAGCCCCAGAACACCTTGTGCATGCCGTGCTCCCAGTAGATGGAGTAGCTCATCTTCCACTCCGTGCCTACACGCACAGCATACGCGCAGTGACCGGGTTCACCCATTGTCATAGCAGGTATACCGGCAGCCAAGGCACCATACGCGCCGTAGTGCGAGCATGCACCACACACGCCACCGATTTCACGGTGTGCCCAAGCTGTAGTATTCTTGGTATATTTGAGGATGGGCCCAAGGTAGTCCGACGAGAATACGGAGTCACCCGCAACATTACGCAAACGATAAACCAGCTGACCGCAAGCGCCCAAATACCCCTCAACAGGCAGGCGCACGTTATCACGCTGCCAAGCAAGTGACTGGGGGCTACCCCAGCCGCCCGGTTCCGTGCATCCGGTGACGAGTCGGGTTTCCCAGTATTGCAAGTCATCAAAGATAACGTTGAGCTTCCCTTCCTGATAACTACTGAAATAGTAGGCAAAGCGAGCTATCATATCCTTTTCGGAATAACGCTCACGCGCAAACTCTGTAGCGGTGGTCGCGGCAATACGGCGCGTTACAGGGTCCTGCATATCTTCCGAATACAGGGAATAAATCTTGGCAAGGTATATCAAGCCCTGCCCCAGTCGATCAGTCGGGCCGGAGAATATAACACCATTCATCCAATCCAAATCACTGGAGAGAGCGAAGAGCAACGCAGAGCCCATTTTCTGCTCCGTTATCTTGCGAATACCATCGTAACCGACCTTACGAATCAGGGTAATTCGCGCAAGATCCAGTCGGTTTGCCGGGTCTTCCAAGAACTGCCATACAGCTTCAGGGTCACCATTCTTTGTTTTCGAGAGTACTCGTTCGAGCAAGTCTTTATATATAACGTCGGGCTTCTTCCACATGTCAGGAGCAAAGTCCTCACTATGGTAGTTGGTGCGCCCATCATTCTTCTTCTCGAGCTTTTCGTACGCTGCGGCCAATTTCTTAGCATTTCGCTCAGCGGAGCCATTCGTCTTGGAATCGCACACGCCGGGCATGACATCCTGCCCGGGCAGCACGGGGATATCAGCCTCCGCAATTTCCTTCAACGGAGCCGGCGGGGCTTCCTTCGGCATGAATGAGTCCGGATCTCGCTCAATCAAACCGGAACCATCATCCGTTCCAGCCCAGGCGGATTCATCTTCATCATCGGCGTCCATACCAACCATGTCAGAATCGTTGGTACTCACGTCACCGCCTTCATCAATCACCACACCTTTCACCGGGTCAACATCTTCCGGAGCCTCCTCCGTACCGGAATCAACCTCAGGTTGCTGAGATGTTGTAACTGCAACGGGGGCTGCAGGCGGCGCAGTCGCTATCTCATACATCCACGAAATCAAATAACCACCAACCATGGCAGCCAGTGCGGACAAGAGCAATTTAACGAGATTAGTTGACATATATATAAGGTAGGGTAAGGTTTAATTAGGATTGCGGCGCTTTATGGCTGCGAGAGTCTGAGCTGCCTTATGGCTAATAAGTGCATCCTTGTGTTGTGTAAGCTCTTCCACCAACGGTATGGCTTTCGCGGAACCGTACTCAGAAAAGAACTTAAGCGAGCTATCGAGGGTCTGCAAATCAGACTTAGCAGAGACTTGCTTAAGCAGGGAGGCCTCCGCACGAGCACCTAACAACGGGATGATTTCATGCCAAGCTACAGGGTTGGACACCCACATCTGCACCATGGGTTCCGCCATGCCCTCCGGGTCTTCAATCGCCAAACGTCTGACAACCCGAACAGACAAGCCGGCACTGGTAGCACGCGACTTAGCGAAATACTCGCGGAAATGCTGAAGAGCCGTTGCATCTCCGGACGGGGCATAAACATCCAGCGCCTCTACGAGAGCCTGATAGGTATCGGCCTCCGACTGCCACGGGTCCTTCAACACATTCAGCAAGGCATTCTTAATGTCAGTTCTGAGCACTTGCACGTTGGTGGACGCCAGCATATTGGCTGCAGCCCGCACTCGCATGGGGTCCAAACAGGTTAATTCGCTGAGATTTGCGGCAACAAAGTTCGGATTATGCGGAGCCTCCAATACGTCCGAAGAATATCGGCTCACCATGTTAGCCCTGTCAACATCAAAGTGAATCTCATAAATCTTCTCCGTGGGTTTGGAGTACGAAACACGGCCAAAACGAGACAACACTCTGGTTACATTTGCACGCTGAGCACGAGAGTTTACCACAACAAAAAGAGCGCCCTTGCCGCGTGTATACGCACGAGTATACTCAGCCTGGAGCAAGCGAGTGAGAGATTCACGAATCAGCGAACGCGTAATCGAGGTTTGCTTATCCATGTAGATAGCATAGTGAGTCTGTCGGGGGGCTTCCGCGCATATAGAGCGGAACACCTCTAAATCACCATCCGAAAGGCTTGCCCCCTTCGTAGCGTATGACTCATCGTCCAGCTCATCGACATTTTGCTCAATTGTTTGCCCTACTTCCAGTTGGAGAGTTCGAGCATGCCATACGAAGGGCACACTCGCCCCCCATATCAGCATGAGGAGAATCAGAGAGCCGATAATTACTTTATTGTTCCGGAACGAAGGCAGCAGGCAAATAGCCGACACAACGGAACAGCCGATAGATATCATCAACTGATATTCAATATCCAGCTGATTAATGGGGGTTTCCAAGGTCTCACTGTCCCCCAACATGAAGACAAATGAGCAGGCCAAAAATAACGTCACCGCAAGGGCACAACGAACCTTCCCCTGTGTACTGAATAAGGAGCCGGCTGCAAACCTGCGCTTCATCATCTGAGCACGCGCCTCCTGCCTCTTTTTCATCCGGCGGTGAATTGCCACATCAGTCTCCAACTCCTCCGGAGCGGAGGTTACAGCAGCCCCGAACTCTGCGGCTAGACATTTAGAGCAAATAACCTGAGACTCTGAGGTCGCGATAAAACTCGATTTACACCTATTGCACTCTTTTTCCACGAAGGTATATATAGCAAATTAATATATAAAAAGCAAGCCTGTAATAGCCAAGTTACAAAAATATCGGCAATTACAGGCTCGAAGGACTACTTTCAGCAAAAGCTTCAGTTCTCAGTAGAATCTGATTTTTCTTGCGTATCTTCTTTCTTCTTCTCATCTTCAAGCTCTTCATCCTCATCGGTGAGAGCTTCATAAGTGCCACTGGCAACAACATTGTAAGGCACGGCATGAACCTGAGATACGTTCTCAGCCTTAGTTCTTTCAGGTGCTACCTGTTCCACAACCGGCGTATTTACCGAAGCGACTGCCTTAGGAACACCGTCAGGCTGCCCATTCATGAGAGCAACCACAACAAACACGAGCGCAATAAGTGATGTTGCCGCCATGGCCAAACGTCGAACGCCGATATTTTCGAAAAACTGTGCAACATGTTCCCACAAGCGTGCTCGAGCCGGCATAGTCACATTGTTTACAGCCAGACGACGTTTAAACTCCTCAAGGAAACGCCCTTCGAAATCAGCCTCCGGAGCCGGCTCTACTCTAAGCATGGACAGCATCTTTATAATCTTTTCTTCCTCCTCCGGAGTGATATCGTTTCTGTTTTTGTTCATAACTGTGAGATTGTGGCGTTCACATTTATTGACGACAGTCTAGTCAAATATGTTCAAAAAAAATATAAAAAAACTGATTTTAGCTATTTTTGAATACCAAAAGATGGCTATTCGGGAGTTCTCAGTGCTGAGGTTGAGGCTTTCTATACAGTATGTCGTTAGCATTTTCCGCCAACCAATCGCGAATAAGCGCCATTCCATGCTCAATCTGAGCGGAGCGATGAGTTCGCGTATCGGCCACGATAGCCTGCATATCATCCACATCGTATAATTTGATTCCCGGCAGTTCGGCGCATGCCGGGTCTACATTTCTGGGCACGGAAAGATCGACCAGCAAAAGCATACGGCCATTGCGAGCGGCCAGTACCTCCTGCAAGACGCCGGGAGAAACGACATATACGGGGGAAGCAGTCGAAACGATAACGATGTCTATCTGTTCGAGGTAAGGCACCCATTCCGAAAAACGGATTACCCGCCCGCCGACTTGTTCTGCCAAAGCCACAGCTCGGTCGTAGGAGCGATTCGCCACAAAAATACTCTCCGCCCCACGCGAGCGCAAACTTCTGGCTGTACTGCGGGCAATCTCACCTGCACCGACCACCAACACCTTGGCACCGGCAAGCTCACCAAGCGATTGGCATGCTAATTGCACAGCTACAGCCCCCATGGAGGTAGGACCACTGGTTACAGTTGTCTGGGTTCGTACTTTTTTGCCGATGGTAAATACGCGTTGAAAAGCCCTGTTAGCGGCGGTTGAAGTAGAGCCGGCTGCTAATGCTGCACGGTAGGCATCTTTCAGCTGTCCGAAAATTTCAGTCTCCCCCACAACCATAGAATCCAGCCCGGCAGCAACAATAGCCAAGTGCTCCAGAGCAGCCTCTGCACAGAAGTTATAAAAACAGGCAGAAAGCGACTCATCAAGTGCGCCTGAACCAAAAAAGTGATTCATGATGTTGCGCTGAGCAAGCTCCGGCTCGCGGCTCCAATAGTAGATTTCTGTTCGGTTACAGGTCGAGAGCAGCACACACTCACAAACCCCCGGCAATGCGCAGATGGCGGCATTTGCCGACTCCTGCCCACTACGCGGCACCGAGAAACGCTCCCGCACGGCGAGTGGTGCCGTGCGGTAGTTGAGTCCCAGACAGCAGAACTCGAGCTGACAATCAGTGCTCATCTGCAAATCCAACAAGTATGCTGTTCACAAAATCGGTAATATTGTGCTTTTGGCTTTCAATGTGGGGTACGAGCCCGTACTCGCGCAAGGTGGCACTGGTCACAGGGCCGATACTGGCAATTCTGCATTCGGGTGGCAGCGAAATCCCCATTGCCATGAAATGATGCACGGTGCTGGAGCTGGTAAAGGTGATAAGGTCCGCGCCGTCTGCGACCAATCGTCCGCGGGCTCCTGTGGGGTCTTCCGTTTCAGGCACGGTATTATACGCAATACATTCATCGACAATAGCCTGCCGCTTCATGAGTTCCTTATAAATCACATCACGCCCCTTTTCGCTGTGAACCCAAAGCATGGTGACATTTGCCACACCGCCGAATTCATCGGCCTTGCGGTCAAACTCGGCTATCAATTCCTCGGCTACAGCCTTTTGTGGCATAATATCAACCATCAATCCGCGCTTTTTCAGCTCGGCAGCAGTCCCCGGCCCCACGGCAGCTATTCGAGCACCGCCCAGCTCACGGATATCTTCGTAAACTGCGTAGAAAGCCTCAAAGAATTTAATGACCCCGTTGGGGCTCGAAAAGATAAGCCAGTCATAATGAGGGCTATCAACCACGGCTGCGGCAAAATCATTTCGGTCAGTGGGGGGGACTATGCGAATGGTTGGCAATTCGAGCACCTCGGCCCCCTGCTCTTGCAGTGCCATGGAGAGTGAACTGGCCTGCTCCCGAGTGCGGGTAACTACCACGCGCTTACCGGCCAACGGTCGCGGTTGAACAGCAGGTGCCAGCTCGGCAGCCAAATTCACCACCTCACCAATCACCACTACAGCAGGCGAAGACAGCCCGGCGTTTTCCACAGCATCCGCCAACTCACAGACCGGAGCCTGCACACTGCGCTGCCGCGAAGTTGTAGCCCACTGTACAACAGCGGCCGGGGTCATGGGCGGTAAACCGGCAGCTATAAGCTGCTGCATACTCTCGCGCAGACGGCTCATCCCCATGAGCACAATGCGGGTTCCCCTTGCGTGTGCAATTGCCTGTATATCAAGGCTGCTCTCAGCTTTACCGGGCATTTCGTGCCCGGTAAATACGGTAAATTGCGAACTGATGCCCCGGTGAGTGACAGGTATGCCGGCAGCTGCAGGAGCCGCAATAGCCGAGCTAATTCCCGGCACGACCTCAAAAGGCACCCCGGCTTGCGCCAGTGCCATACCTTCTTCGCTGCCACGGCCGAAAACAAAGGGGTCTCCCCCTTTCAGGCGCACGGTACATGCATGGCGCCCCGCACATTCTACCAGCAGGTTGTTAATTTGTTCTTGCGGCATAGCGTGGTTACCGGAGCGCTTCCCGACATAAACAGTCTCGCACCCCGAACGACAAAGGTTGAGCAATGCGGAATCCGCCAACGCATCATATACAACGCAATCAGCTTGTTTCAGCAGGCGCTGTGCTTTCACTGTTATCAACTCCGGGTCACCGGGACCGGCCCCTACAAGATAAACTTTTCCTTTGCTTTCCACTTTCATAATATCAGCTCAGATTGTGCCATCAGTATGGGAGCTCTACAGCGGCGGGCTCCACACCTATAACAGCCTCGCCTGCCCCTGCCGAGGGGTGATTCGGCATGCCGGCTCCATTCATCTGCTGCGGAGATTCCGCTTCTGCGGCATGTTCAGTCTTACTTTCGCCGGCAGCTCTACGCCCCATCTCAATGAGCTGAGAGACAGTCACCAGCTTAAACCCACGCGCCTGCAATCCGACCACCACCTCTTCTACGGCATTCAGGGTTGATGCATGTATATCATGCAACAGAATAATGGAACCGGGTTGGGCCTTTCCCACAGCGCGGCTCACCACCTTATCAATTCCGGGGTGCTGCCAATCGCGCGTATCAACATCCCACAGCACGGCATGCATGCCGTAGGTATTGTATACCATATCCACCAGGTCAGAATTGATAGCACCGTACGGCGGACGCATCGTGGTGGGGTAAAAACCTGTGGCGGATTTGATGATTTCACCGGTACGCTCAATTTCACGCTTAACGGTTTCGCGACCTACTGCAGTCATTTTAATATGGCTGTAGGTATGGTTGGCAATCTCATGCCCCTCCGCCGCAGCACGGGCAAGGATAGACGGATTACGCACAGCATTCTCACCCAATACAAAGAAGGTAGCACGGGCGCCATGTCGCTGCAAAATATCAAGCACCTGCGGAGTATAGGCCGAACTGGGACCATCGTCGAATGTAAGTGCTACATACTTACCGGGCACACTTACATGTGAAACTCGGGAACCCGGCTTGCGGGGTACAAAAGGACGCGCTGGGCGCTCAGGTTGCTCGCGGACAATCGGCTTGGCAACGGGCTTTTCCTCCGTGTTTGTCTCCGGCATATTGTCGGAAGAGCCCTGCTCTGTGGGCGGAAGAGTACCGACTTCACCGGGCAACACGTTTACCGTGGGCAATTGTGACTGCTGAGTACAGGCTGCCACTGCCAAGGTAATAAGGAAAACAATAAATCTTTGTGCAGTCATCATGGAATGTTCGTGTTGCTATTCTACCCGTGCAGTCAGCTTTTGGCAACCACTTTTGAAGTCATGACATACGAGAGCCCCGGCGAACTGAAAAAAACAAGGATTAACACTTGCCCATGGTCAGATACTGTGGTAGCATGCACACATGTCGCTGCCATGGTTTGATAATCAATTTCCGCTGTATCTGGCTCCTATGGCCGGAGTGACAGACCCTATCTTCCGAACATTGTGCAAAGAGGCGGGTGCAGATGTAATGGAAACCGAATTTGTCTCGGCTGAAGGAGTGCTGCAAGCATGGCAGCGCAACCGCCGCTATGTGGAATTCGAGCAGCAACACCGCCCGTTGGGTATTCAGATTTTCGGCTCTGTCCCCGAACATGCTGCGGCAGCCGCGCGTATTATTGTGGATGCCATGCAGCCGGACTTTCTGGATATTAATGCCGGCTGCCCCGTCCCCAAGGTAGTGGGCAAAAACGGTGGTTCCTCACTGCTGCGAGATTTACCTCTGTTGCAGCGTTTGGCCGCCGCCGTGGTAAAAGAGTTGGGCAATGACTGCCCGGTAACGACTAAAATACGACTGGGTTGGGATGCTCAGAATATCTGTGCACCGGAAGCCGTTGTGCGTCTGCAAGATGCCGGGGTTCAGGCTATTGCCATACACGGCCGCACACGCGCACAGCAATACGGCGGGCAAGCAGACTGGGGCATGATAGACCACTGCGCACGCTTAGTGCAAATACCCGTTATCGGCAATGGTGATATCAGCAGCCCGGAAGACGTGCAGCGCGCCCGAGAGACGACTGCCGTGGCCGGGGTTATGATAGGACGCGCCGCAATGAATGCCCCTTGGCTGTTCAGCCGAGCCAAAAGTTACCTGCAAACCGGAAAGATTCCGCCCGAACCCACTGCCGCAGAAAAACTCGATTTCATGCTGAGGCACACTCGAATGGCTATCGAAAGTAATCACTATGGCGATGAATTGGTAACCATGCGAGCCATGCGCGCGCGACTGTTGGCCTACGCCAAAGGTATACCCGGCAGCAAAGCTCAACGACCTGCACTGGCCAGAGTCAGCTCGTTGGTGGAGTTGCAGGAAATACTGAATCCCTTGTATAGCTGAGACTGACCTTCACCCCAGCGCCAAATCAGGCACAAGGGCTCGAGTCATCGTATCGTGCAGTTCGACCATAGGGTCACGCAACGGGCCGCCGAACGTGTCCACCAATCGGCAAACGCCCAGATTGGCAGTAGCGGCGGTATATGCAGCAATCCACTCCTGCGGCGCATACTGTTGGGAAGACAATGGCGAGGGGTAGCGTTTCAGTCCTCTATAAAAGGGTTTGGGCGACAATCGAGCCCTCCAGCAAAGCTGTTTACGACACAACTTCACATAAAGCGGGTCAGCCTGTAGCGCGGCAAAGAGTTCGCTTTCACGAGTTGAGCCCACAGTCAGCCCGGAATCTCGCAAAATAACGCGCCAGCCGTGCGCTGTGCGGTACAATCGAGCCGAAAGTTCGGGGGCTTCGGCGCATAGTTTACTGATAGCATAGGAGAGTTGTTCCTGTTCTTTAGCCTGGCTCGGGAAGAGCCTTGCCCACACCCCCAACCGAAAGCGGTCCACATCTACAAAGCATAAGCTAACGGAATTGAGCACTAGGCAGCCATAGCGATTGCGCGTAATAATGTTGTAGCAATCAGGCTGCTGCTCAATCGGTTCAAAAATTGTGGCAGCATAGGGGGAGCTACACTCATCGAGCCGGCGTAACTCAGAACGGAACTTCTCTATCGGCATGCCGGGAGCAGCTGTCAGGAATTCCTGCCACAGGCAAGCTCTCTGCTCCAATCGTTGCTCGGCCTCTTGCTGAGAATCGGCGGATATACCGTGCAGCCGAATCTGCCGACCTGCTATCAAACGGCGTTCCCTAACCCAATATTGAGGGATTTTCATAGCTATTCATTTGCTAAGGGGTGTAAAGTATCCAGCACATCTCCGGTCAGAGAGCTTATAGCAGCAATCCTATTATCAACAATATCAAAAATGGTGGCGGATATAATCTCGTCTCCCTGACACGCGAGCGCACAAGGCCTACGCTGCCCCTGCCATTCTACCCCGGAAAGCAAAAATCTGATATTCTCAAGCGCACCAAGACGCTGCCAGCTATCAAAACAAGCGCGCAAATGGCGCAGCAAATCCAAACGGCTCCCCAACTGCACCCCGGCGGTTTCCGATTCGTAATGAACATCTTCCCTGAGCCATGCAGCAATCGCGGTGAAGTTTTGAGTAATCATCATCTCGCCGAAAATCCGAGCGGCGAGCACCTCCGTCAGTTGAGCTGTCGGCGAATAGTCAACATGCGAGCAGAATTGCAAATCCGGCAACACATGCCCGTGCTGCTCAACAGCCACCCCATAACCGGATTCCTCGGTTGTAAGCCGCACCGTCAGAAAAAGCACCGCTGAAGGCTGAGTTTCGGGAGTGACCGCAGCCGTCTGGCTCGGGTATGAATCCGGCGCATAGCATGTATACCCCTTCTTGTCCGCCTTGCCATCTATCACCGTATCCACCAAAACAACCAGATTTTCACCTTGCGGACCGGTCATACGCAAATCAGGCACCCCACTGCGGAACAAAGCCTTAAACGGCATGCGCCACTTGCAACCGCTCGCCAACAATCCACCGGCGGCCACAGCAACCGCCAGCCCCATAGGCAACAGCTCCTCCGCAAGCAATGGCTCAGCCGTAGACGGCATTTCCTCCGCCGGAGGAACCACGAGCGAATCCGGCACGGCATACAAGGTTCCGCCGGCACAAAATTGCTCTCCCTCAGTCGGTAAGGGAGATTCCGAATCATACACCGGGGCATAAACATTCACCGTCTGGCCCCCTACCTGTGCCACAATGTGGCACAGCGGAAGCCCACAGAACGAACAACGCTGAGCACTCTGCACCACTGCAACCAGTCCCCCGCCTTCTGCCACAGCAGCCCCGGTTTGTAATTGTGAGTAATGATTGCAGAGCAGGCTGAGCGACCAGCGGAAACGCTGCCCGCACTTCAACAGGTCGGCAAACATCACCGCCTCTGCGCACAACGCACTATATTCCGCGCCATCATCAGCCAGTAACTTCACTCGCCCGGGTTCTTTCCCGCCCCCGGTATGCTCCGCAAGCACCAGCTCATTCACCGCGTACTCCGCTGCGTAAAAATCCGCATAAATAAGTTGCAGGCGACCGTCTCGGCTCCCTTGCAGCACAGTGAGCATCAGTGGGCTATCAGTTCCCGAGCCTTTAATCTCGACTCCGCGCGGCAGATGCCCGGCATGGGCAAATCCCTCTACCACCGGGTACAGTGGCATGCCATAGTTGGCGGTTTCACGTATCAGATTATGTTTCTTAAGCAGCCACGCCGCACAGGGCATATCGGCAGAGGTTCCACGGCGATACACAGACGGCAGGAATTGCAGGGATTCAGCGGAACCACCCCATGAGCCATTGCAACCGACAACAACCGGCGGCATAGCCATGCAGCGGGCTCGAGTCCCACCCATGCGCTGCACCACACAGGGCAACACCAGCACCTGCTGCGCGCCGTCTTGCTCACATTGATGCATTTGCTCCGGACTCAAAGCCGCAGGAGCTGCCATATTGCACACGCTGAGAACGTAAACTACCGAAAGCGCACCATCGAACTCCGCCCGGAAGTGTGCCATTTTGTGCCCACCGGCAAGTCGGCGAACATGGCGCAAACCACATGCGCGCAGGTGCTTGTTCAATTCCGGCTCACATTCCGCCAGCAATAATTCAGCAGAGAGCGAGCTCAGGCGAGCCACCGAAAGCTCGTCTTCAGCACGCCGGATAATGGTATATTCAGCTTTCATTTTCAGCAGAGGCCACAGCCCCCTGTCGATCGTAGAGCTCCTTGTAAAGCGGACAACTTGCGTACAAAACATCATGCGGGCCATCGCCCACTATGCAACCATGGTCGAACACTAAGATGCGATGAGCATTGCGAAGAGTACTGAAACGGTGTGCCACTATCAGGGTTGTTCGTCCTTCTGCCAAGCGGTCCAGTTCCTCTTGTATTTCGCGCTCGCTTTCAGCATCGAGGGAGGCTGTCGCCTCGTCCAGTATAAGAATGGGTGCATCTTTCACGAATGCGCGGGCGATAGCCACTCGCTGGCGCTGTCCACCGGACAAACCGGAGCCCCCCTGCCCCAGCATGGTATCCATACCCTTGGGTTGAGTCGCCAAAAATGAGCTCACACGGGCAGCCTCCGCAGCGGCTTCTATATCTTCAGCTGCTGCACCTTTACGCCCCAGCTCTATATTCTCGCGAATAGTACCGGCAAAGAGCAACGCTTGCTGCCCCACTATGGAGAGCTGTTCACGCAAATCGTGGCGAGTGACGTCCCTCACGTCCACACCATCCACCAACACAGCGCCTTCCGTTGCCTCGTAAAAGCGCGGCAACAAACTGGCAAAAGTCGTCTTTCCGGCTCCGCTGGGCCCCACCAAACCGACAATCTGACCGGCCGGTATGTGCACATTGACGTTGCGCAATACAGGCTTGCCATCATCGTAGGCAAAGGTAACATTGCGGAATGTGATATCGCCTTTCACCTGTTTGGGGAGAGAAAGCGGATTAGCCGGGTCATCAATGGTATTGGGCTCATCAAGAATCTCGGCCAAGCGGGTCATAGACCCCTGCGCTTCATTGAGGCGGTTATATGCCTGACCGGCTCGCTTCATGGAGTCAAAGGTGAAGAAAAGCGCGGCTGCCAATGCCATGAAGTCAGAAAGCTGCATTCCGCAAATACTGCCACAAACCAAAAGGAATGAGAGAGCAAGAGCCGTCACGGACTCCATAATAGGAATAATAGCGCGCTGATACTTAACAAGTTTTACAGTATTGCGGCAATAACCCTCCGAAACGCTGTCGAAATCGGCGATTTGGCGCTCCTCCAGAGCATAAGCCCTCACCTCGCGCTGCGTCTCCAGGTTCTGCTGCACAACTGTATTGAGCTCCCCGAGGTCATCTTGCGCGCAACGAGCCTTTTGGGATATACGCTTACCGAAAGTAATGATAGGCCAAGCCGCCAGTGCAATAAAGAGGATAACAAGAAAAATCTCCCAACGCCCTACACTAACCAGCAGGTAAATAAATGCGAACAAAGCACATACGCAGGTAATGGGTTGCTTAACAAGGTCGTTGGAAATGTGAGAGAGCACCTCCTGCACATTTTGGGAATCGGCCACAATTCGGCTTACGATATCACCCTTTCTACGCCCCTCCAGGAAGGCGAGCGGCAGCTGCTGCACATGGTGGAAAACCGCAATTCGCAAACCTTCCAATATGCGCAGGCCAAGTATATTCACAACCACGGAATTAAGCCACAGAGCCAAACCGCGAATCACAAAGATGAGCGGCAACGAGGCACAGGCCATCAGCAGTAAGGTCGAGGCCGGAACTTCCCGCAATGAGGGAATCAACGCCATCAGCTCAGGTTCCGGCTGCCCGCTCTGATGGAACACCACCGGGAAGACAAACTTCACAATGAAAGGAACCCCCATGCCACTGGCAGCAGCCGCCACGATACCGGTCAGTATCGAAATCCCCAGCCAGAACAAATGCGGCGCGAGGAACTGCTTTACAAATTTAGTAATACGCTTAATCATACCTGAGCCTCTTTCTTTTCCTGATTATCCTGTCGCACCTGTTCATCATACAGTGACTTATAGAGCATGCAGTTTTCATACAACTGCTCGTGTGAACCATCGGCCACGATACGCCCGGAATCAAACACAAGTATGCGCTTCGCCATGCGTATGGTACTGAAACGGTGCGCTATGATGAAAGTGGTTCGCGACTCGGCCATGTCATCCAAGGCCTGCTGAATAAGCGCCTCGCTACGCATATCCAGCGCAGAGGTGGCTTCATCGAGTATGAGAATGGGAGCATCCTTTAAGATAGCTCGGGCAATGGAAACGCGCTGCCGCTGGCCACCGGAAAGACCGCCACCGCCCTCGGCCAACATGAGATTGTACCCCTCGGGTTTCCGGTCAGCAAATTCGCTCACACAAGCCAAATCTCCGGCTTTGCGTACGGCTGCATCATCCGCCCCGGGTTTACCTACGCGTATATTTTCGGCGATGGAATCACGGAACAAGGCAGCAAATTGTGAAACCAGAGCGATATTATCAGTACGCTCGTTGCGATTAATGTTTCGCACATCCACCCCATCAATTTTCACGCAACCTTCCTGAGGGTCGTAAAAACGGCATATCAGGTTGATGAAAGTAGTCTTGCCGGAACCACTGGGGCCGACCAACGCCACAACATCACCCGCGGGAATACGCACATTAATGTCTTTAAGCACTACCTTATCGCTCGTATAGGCAAACGTCACATGCTCGAAATCCACGGCTCCGCTAACCGGGGAAGGCAGCGGTTGCGGATTCTCCGGTTCCGGGGTTTCGTTCTCACCCAGCAAGATGTCATTCATGGCGCTTATCATCACCGACATCATACGGCACATGTTCTCCACCGCACCCAAGCGCTTAATCGGGTCGTAGCAAAAATAGAACGCCGTAGCAATAGCGGTAAAATCCTCCAAGGCCAACCCGTCACCACAGCCACGGTACAAGGCATACGCCAGTGCCAACGCACTCACGACCTCAATAGCCGGCGACAAGCCCGCTTTCCATGCTGCAATCTTAATTCGCACGATATTGAGTGCGCGGATATTTTCGCCTAAAATTTGCTCTTGTCTGGCCTCGAGATTGAAAGCACGCACTTCACGCTGAGCGGTGAGCGACTCCTCTACGTTAGCAGTAATGAGGTTCATCCCGGTGAGTGCCTGATTCATCTTCTTGAGCACAGCCTTGCCGACATAACGCACTAACGGAATACACAAACAGGAGATAAGCAAATTACCCAGCAACAGAGCGCTCTGATGATTGGTAAGCGCAGCATAAATGAGATAGGCTACAGCCGCAACAAGAGTAAGTGGCTGCACCACTATATCGTTGAGCACTTGGATAAGCTGCTGCTGCAACCCCTGAGTATACTGAATAACGACCGTCATGAGCTCGCCACGACTCTTGCGGTCATGAAATGAGAAGGAAAGCCACTGCAAACGTGCGAACAAATCGTTTCTCAACCCACGGAGCAGCCCCACACCGGCACGCGTGAGCAAATAGGAGTTGAAATAGGTTGCCAACCCTCGCACCGTCATAACAAAGGGAATGATACAGGCTGCACCTATGAGAGTAACCATCGGCATGTCTGCCGGTTCCACAAAACGAGCCAAAAACTCCGTAAGCCACTCAGGTGCAGGCACATCACCAAAAACTACAGGACACACCTTCTGAACAATAACAGGCAAACCGAAGCCCGATGCCGCAGCCGCCAACACGCCGAATACAATCCCCCAAAACACAAATCCTTTGTAGGGTGGCAGGTACTTTTGCATCAGCGGTTTAACCTGCTCATAAAATGAAGGCTCTTTTGTTTCACTCATATAACGTCATCATTCTAGCAGACTATCGAGCATCTATCAATCAAAAAAAGCCCCCTCCCTTCTTTCTTTCTTGTATGGGAGGGGCTTTATCTGCTAAACTAGGTCAACGAATTCCCACTGATATGATTAATGTTATCACCTGCACACTCTGCCTGACCCACGATTGTACCCTGCGCTGCCGGTACTGCTACGCCGGGCGTAAGTTCAGCCATAGCATGACTCAGGAGACGGCGGAGCGAGCCATCGACATCGTTTTTGCCGAAGCAAAACGAACCGGCAGCGGCGCCGACATCAGTTTTTTCGGCGGCGAACCGCTGATGGAGTGGGAACTACTCAAGCACTGCTACAACTACGCAAAAGAACATGCCACCTCGCTGATTGTGCCGCCACGCTTCAGCATAACAACAAATGGCACACTGTTGACGAAAGAGCGCCTTTCGTGGCTGGCGGAGCGAGATTTTCTCATTGGGCTGTCCATCGATGGCAATGCCGCTATGCACAATTCCAATCGCTGTTACCCCGATGGCAGCGGTAGCCACGCCGAAGTGGCAAAAGCGTTGGCTCTCGTTGAATCATCCCCTTCCCTACGCTCGCAAGCCATCTGTGTGGTCACGCCCAACAATGTTCGTCACCTCAGCGATAGTCTCGAATGGCTAACCTCTCACTACAGTGGCACCATCTCCTTCAACATCGATTACTGGAGCAACTGGAGAGATGAAGACTTCGAGTTACTTTGTGAGCAATACTCACGCGTTGCGCAATCCGTGTTGCAATCGTACCGCGACGGGAAGCCCATAAAACTGCGCAATATAGACGACAAAATCACCACACACCTGCACGCAGAATCCGGCAACTGCCTACGCTGCCGTATCGGCGAGCGAGAAATCGCCGTGAGTACAGACGGCAACTTTTTCCCCTGCTCCCGCCTGGTAGGCAATGGAGACACACCGGAATTCAACTTCGGGAATATATCTGAAGGCATCAACCGCGCCCGGCAGCAATACATTATCTCCATGCGAGGGTGTGCAACTCCGGAATGTAAAGTTTGCAGCCTACGCAACAGGTGCCTGAACTCTTGCGGTTGCACAAACCACGCTGCATCCGGCAAACTCAACGAAGTTTCCCCCTTCTTGTGCTGCTCCGAAAAACTCTTCATCCGCACGGCAGATGAACTCGCCACCAAGCTCTACAAAGAGCACAACCACGCATTCATGGCCCGATTTTACGGAGATTCTTCAAAAAACTGCGTAAAATAAATGCTTTGCACTTGCAAATAACGGCATTTCAGTTATCATATTGCACATGAGCCGCCTTTCCATACCGCAGTACGTCATGGCCTTGGCCCATGTGGCCGCACTACGTTCCGAAGACCCCTACCGCAAAGTTGGAGCAGCGGCTCTCGACAAAGACAACCGAGTTATCGGCACGGCATACAATGGCCTATTCCCGGGATTTACTGCACCTGAAGGCTTCTGGAGCTCTCGCGAAGAACGCCAGAAATTCATGCTACACGCCGAAATAAACCTCTGCAGCCTCTTCAAACGAGGAGAGGCTCGCGTCGTTGCCTGTACGACCATGCCCTGCACATCGTGCATGCAGGCACTTTGCGCGCACGGTGTAAAAACCATCTACTATGGTGAGAGTTACGCAGAATCGCGCGCTCCGGAAATTGCAGCTATGTACGGAGTGGAGCTGATTCAGGTACCGGATTACCCGCTGTCCACCAGTTTTCCGTTAGTGCATTAACCCCTTTTCGCCACGGCCCGGGAATCCCCCGGGTCTTTTTTTACCGCTATAACCAACAACAAAATCGGCAGGTTTTCCCCATAGAGGAGAAAACCTGCCGACAAAAAACAAGCTTATTGCGTGCAGCAAGTGAGCAAATTTGCTTACTTGGCGCGGTAGTACTGGTAGTGTACGCGCTCGTCGATGGCAAGAGCCTCACGAACAGTGCGAATGACGGTGGGCTCGGCCTCGAAGGCAAAGAGCATGTACTGGCCATGGCTCAGGTGCTGAGACTCGTAGGCGAACTCGCGACGGCCCACATTGGTAACCTCAGAAACCTTGGCGCCGGCGGCCTCGAGCTGGGCCTTGATGTCTGCGGTCAGCTCATCGAGGGTGGCGGAACCCTTCATGTTAAAAACGATCAGTGCGTCGTACTTTCTCATAACTTGTATTTTAGTAAGATGTCTTGCTTTCGCAAAAAGCGTCGGCAAAGAATGCACCTTTTTTGAACAAATTGCAAGCCTAAAGTGCGTTTTACCCTAATTTTTTTGCATTTCAAGCTCAAATGAGCTTAAGACGCACCAAATCTTGGGTATCGATTAAGCCCACGGGCTTGTGATCAGCATCAAGAACCACAAGGTCATCAATACGACGATCGCGCAGAGTCTTCACTGCCGTAATAGCCAGCTTATCGGCCTCCACAAACACGGGATTCTTCGTCATGAGAGCTGCCACAGGCTGGGCACCGCAGGCGGGATCGGCCTGGTAAGCACGAGCAAAGTCACCATGAGTAAACACACCGGCAAGCGTGCCATCTGCATGAGTAAGCACGCAAGCACCGGCACGAGCCTGAGTCATGGCTATAATACAATCAGCCACAGTAGCACCTTCAGGCTGGCAGGCAAACTCCTTGCGCATAATATCAGCTATACGCATAAGCAAGGCACGCCCCAGAGAGCCGCCGGGGTGACTGCGAGCAAAGTCCTCCTTAGTGAAATTGCGAGCCTCGAGCAGAGCCATGGCCAGAGCATCACCCATGACCAACATAGCTGTAGATGACGAAGTGGGGGCAAGGTTCAAGGGGTCGGCCTCGCGCTCCACGGCGGTATCAAGCACCACATCGGAAAGCTCAGCAAGAGTTGAGTTGCACTTACCGGTCATGCTGATAATGGTCATATCGAATCGCTTGAGGAAGGGCATGAGTGTAAGCAACTCAGAGGTCTCGCCCGAAAACGACATAGCAATACAGGCATCGCCATCCTGAACAATACCCAAATCACCATGCATGGCATTCATAGAATCCAGAACCACTGAGGGAGCACCGGTAGAAGTAAGAGTAGCGGCAATTTTGTTACCAATCAGCCCGCTCTTACCTACACCAACCACAATAATCTTGTGGCCGGTTTCAATTGCCTTACGCATAGCATTTACCGCCTGCACAAACGAATCATCAAGCCGAGCGCAGATTGCCTGCAAGGCTGCAATTTCGTCCTCGAATACCTTTTTACCGCGAATGGTGTGATCTGTGGTCATAATCGTGAGTAGAAAAAAATGTTCTTTCGCCTGTTAGTCTAGCATACCCCCCTGCCCGCTGCAACAAAAAAAGCCACATACGCGCTCAAAATTCCGCTTTCTGTCCACAAATCTGCCATATTTTCCAGTTAACATCAGTTTTATCTTGAAAGTCACGCCAAAAAAGAGTAAAAGAATGGCAGGGATAAATTAACACCCACTTCATCTTACTATGGAAACAACATTCAAAATCCACGGTCTCTGCGCAGCTACGCACACTCCCATGAACGCCGATGGCTCCTGCAATCCGAATGCAGTTGACGCACAGGCTAAATTCCTTGCCAGCCAGGGTATCAAGTCAGTCTTCATCACAGGTTCTACCGGTGAATCCGCCCACATGCAGCTCACTGAGCGCAAGGAAAACATGGCCGCTTGGGGCGAAGCCGGCAAGAAATACGGCATCGACGTTATCGTACACACCGGCGGCAACTGCGTGTATGACGGTCGCGAGCTTGCTGCATACGCCGTACAGTGCGGTGCAACAGCCACTGCATGCAACGCTCCCTGCTACTTCAAGCCCGGCAGCGTAGAACTGCTCACCCAGAGCTTGGCCGTGGCCGCCTCCGGCGCCCCCGAACTTCCCTTCTACTTCTACGACATTCCCGCTCTCACCCATGTAGGCTTCAACCCCTGCAAGATGATTGAGGCATGCGCCGCCACCATCCCCAACTTCGTGGGTGTGAAGTTCACCAACCCCGACTTGGCTCTGTACATGGACGCCCTCACCTACGACAACGGCAAGTACGACATTCCGTGGGGTGTGGACGAATGGTTCTTGGGTGCATACGCCACCGGTGCCAAGGGCGGTGTAGGTTCCTCTTTCAACTACGCTCCCAAGCTTTACAATGATATCATGAAGGCTGTAGACGCCGGCGACATGGCTGAGGCCCGCCGCCTGCAGAAGCTCTCGGTTTCCATGATTAACATCATTGCCGCCAAGGGCTATATGGGTTGCTGCAAGTACCTGATGAGCGAGTGGACCGGCGTTGACTTCGGGCCGGCTCGTCTGCCCATGGGCAAGCAGGACAAAGCCACTCTCGATGCTCTTAAGAGCGAGCTGAAGGCTATCGGTTTCTACGACTGGGCCATTTACAAATAACCCTTAGACTACCTCATTATGGATACAAAAGCACTTGGCGAGTTCTACAAAGACAAGCTGCTCAATGAGGTACTGCCGTTCTGGTTCCCCCCTTCTCTGGACACCGGGAACCGGGGGCTCCACCATTCCTACCCCGGACATGGCACCCTGGCAG
>JAZLDM010000010.1:0-46210 GCA_045614705.1 Akkermansia sp. | reverse complement strand
CGTGAAGTAGTCGCCGGCATTCACGGTATAGACGATTTCGTCACCGGATACGCCGAAGAGGTCGTCCATGAACAGGTAGACCGAACCGACATTGCTGAAGAGTACCACCTGCGAATCCGGGGTGTAGTTGGCACCCAGTGTCAGCACCAGATTGATTTTTTGCTCCTCGTAGTTTTCGATGGTCAAGTCGGCGCCGTTCATGTCGATATGAGCTCCGTTTGCTATCAATGTAGAACCGGCAAACATGTTCAGGCTGTTGGTCTCCAGCACGGCCCCTACTGCGGTATGCACTGCCACATTCGGGTCGTAGCCTTCTGCAGCTGCAGTGGTGTAACCGGCCATCTCATTGCTCATCAGGCTGTTCAGCTCCACAGCGGCACTCACATCGCCTATGCTCAGGGTAGCTCCCTCCTGAATGTTGATGTTGGTGGCGGTCACCGTGGCTTCATCGCTCACGGCCAACTGACCTCCTTCATTAATGGTGATGCTGCCACGGTTTTCGAGTGTGAGCTTTCCGCCCTGTACTGCTACCATACCGCTTCCTTTATAACCACCTTTCGTCAGAGTAAGCTCGGCATTGCTGCCTTCCACGCTCAGGCTGCCTTTGTAAGTGCCGGTATCGCTGAAGCTCACGCTGCCATCCTTAACCCGCAAGCTGCCGCTACCGGTAAGGGTGCCTGCTGTAGCATTAACCTCGTTAAGGCTGAGAGTGCCGTTGACGGTGTTGCTTGTTGCCGTGTAGCTTCCGCCGACCATTTCCAGTGTCGCGCCTTCTGCGATATCTACAGTACCCGCGATAGCGGAGGCTACCCCCGATATGCTCAGACTACCGCTGACTGAGGTTGTTCCTGAGATATTCGCTTCCGTTTGACCATTCAAAACTAGTGTTCCGTTTATGGTGCTACTGGTTGCGGAGTAACTGCCATTCTTCATTTCCAAAGAAGAGTCTTCTGCAACTACGACAGCTCCGGCAATGTTGTTGTCCTCTGCTGCCAGCACTACCTGACTGCCGTTTTCCACGGTTATGGTCGTACCTTCTGCGGCAATGAGTGCGGCTTTGCCCTCTGCCGTGGCTCCCAGTGCCGTGCTGTGCTGTATATTGAGTGAGCCTTCCTGTAGTTCCGTATCACCGGTGTGGGCATTGGCTGTAGCCAAGGTCAATTCTCCTGAACCTGTTTTGGAAATGCCGGTGCTTCCCACCAAGCGGCCACCGCCCTCAGCCGCGGTGAAGAGGTAGTCCGAGTTGCTATTGACGCTGATACTGCCCGGCGCAATATCTCCGGACAATTGTACTGTTCCGGCTCCGATGTCGGTGAAGAGAACGTCTTGCCCGTTGCGGAATACGGAACCGCTGTTCCAGTTGGCATCTTCACAGCTCCACACACCGCTACCGCTCGCATTGCTCCACAGGGGGCTGGCTACGTAATAGAGCACACCGTCTTGCCACAGCAAATCGCCCAAGCTCGCCCCTTCAGCGGCACCGCTGCCTTGGAAGGTGATGTTACCGGCGGTCCAACCGCTTACATCATACTTCGAAGAATCCGTAAGTGAAATGATTTGGTACATGCCTTTAGCATGCTCCGTTTCCACATTCAGATTGAGGTTCAGTGCTCCGCTAATGTTCAGGTTTCCGCTCAGGTTCAGGGCTGCCTGTTGCAAGTTAGCGTCAGTCAGCGTTGCTGTCAGGGTGGCACCGGCATTCAGGGTAAGTGAAGTAGCCGTAATGGTGTTACTGCCCTGCAGTTCCAGTTCGGTTCCGGTGGCGAAAGTAAGACTGTAGCCGGTATGACTCATATAGCTATCGCGCATCAGCAGCTTGGCTTCGCCGCTGACCTGTAATCCGCTGCCATTCAGGCGGACCCCGTCTACTACCTGCAAGGAACCATTTTGCAAATATATGGTGCGGCCAAAATTACTCGTCTGCGAGTTCAGGATTTCTTCAGCCGTAGCCGTGCGGTTTTCATTGTTTGCTGCCAGAATTTCATTCAGATGCTGCTCGGCATATTTGCCGCTGAAGATGATGTCACCACCGGCGCTTTGTGTGCTGCCTTCCGTATCTGTGTAATTGCGGTTTAAGTAAGTAGCACCGGATGAGTATACGGAATCATAGAAGGTGATATTCCCGCCGGTCTTGGCAGAAAGCGTCATGCCTCCACCACTATAAATACTGCGCAGGAGGTATACCCCTCTACTATTTTCGTAGTTCTTTTCAAATAAGACACTATCATTACCTTGGATAGTCAGACCTCTGTAAGCATCGATAGCGCCGCCGTAGGATTCGGTGCGAGAGGAGGAGGAGTTGCCGGAGAAAGAAACAGCGCCATTTTGGCTGATGGTTACAGTGGAAGCATAGATAGCGCCGCCGTAGGAGTAGTCGAAAGAGGAGGAGGAGGAAGAGTTGCCGGAGAAAGAAACAGCGGCATTATTGCTGATGGTTAAGCCGTTGCGAGCATAGATAGCGCCGCCGTAGGAGTAGCAGTTGGAGGAGTTGGAGGAGGAGGAGGAGTTGCCGGAGAAAGAAACAGCGCCATTATGGCTGATGGTCACGTCGCTGTCGTAAGCATAGATAGCGCCGCCGTAGGAGACGGAGTAGGAGTTGGATTTGGAGGAGGAGGAGTTGCCGGAGAAAGAAACATCGGCATTATTGCTGATGGTTAAGCCGCCGGAAGCATAGATAGCGCCGCCGTAGGAGTAGGATGTGGAGGAGGAGGAGGAGTTGCCGGAGAAAGAAACATCGGCATTATTGCTGATGGTTAAGCCGCCGGAAGCATAGATAGCGCCGCCTTGGGAGTCCTCGTAGGAGGAGGAGGAGTTATCTGAGAAAGAAACATCGCCATTTTGGCTGATAGTTACAGTGGAAGCATAGATAGCACCGCCGTAGGAGTTAGCACCGCCGTAGGAGTAGGATTTGGAGGAGGAGGAGGAGTTGCCTGAGAAAGAAACATCGCCATTTTGGCTGATGGTCACGTCTCCGTAATCAGCACAGATAGCGCCGCCGGAGGAGTAAGAGGCGGCGGAGGAGGAGGAGGAGGAGTTGCCTGAGAAAGAAACATCGCGATTATGGCTGATGGTCACGTCGCTGTCGTAAGCATAGATAGCGCCGCCGTAGTAGTAGGAGGAGTTGCCTGAGAAAGAAACATCGCCATTATGGCTGATGGTTAAGCCGCCGGAAGCATAGATAGCGCCGCCGGAGGAGTAGTAGGAGGAGGAGTTGCCTGAGAAAGAAACATCGCCATTATGGCTGATGGTAACAGTGGAAGCATAGATAGCGCCGCCGTAGGAGAGGTAGTCAGAGGAGGAGGAGGAGGAGTTGCCTGAGAAAGAAACATCGCCATTATGGCTGATGGTCACGTCACCGTCGTTAGCATAGATAGCGCCGCCGTAGGATCTGGAGGAGGAGGTATTCTTTATATCTTTAAACAATACGTCCACAGTGTCACTTTGGCCATCATTAACATTGGTGATGGTTAAGCTGCCGTTATTAGCTAAGCTGATGGCTGCACTTTTTCCCGTTATCGTCGAGAACGTCAGGTTGCTCAAGGTATCGAAAGTTAAAGCGCTTTGGCCGGAGAAAGCCGAGCCGTTGCCGTCTTTGAAACTCAGGGCAACGGGGGAGTCTGAATCGTAGGAGCCAAAGAATACATGACCCCCGCTGACGAGAGGAGTGGATGAAGTCCAGTAGTCTGCACCGGAAGGTGTGATTTCCTGAGACCTGCGCAGAATAAATGCGATGTATTCTTCTGCCGTAAGCTCTGAATACGTTTCCAGAGTACCGAGGCTATTCAGGTAAGTGGTAGTGTAACCTTCCGGGGCTTCTACAGCTTGGGCAGGCAGGGCGACAAAGGCTGCCAGAACGGCAGTTAACAGAGTGAGAGGTAGGTGTAATTTCATAATGTAAAATTAAGAACTTCTCACACTCTACGCTTTTCGAAACCGCACTTTAGAATAGCTAAAAACTTTACGCTCTGGCAATATCAAAAATGCAACTTCCTTTTATTTGCTACGTCGCGGCGAAGCTGTTTTCTTTTTGCATTAATAGCTGCTTTATGCTTGACTTGCGGTTTCGAAAGGCGAGTTATCATGACCATGACTAAAATAACAGAAGAAGAACTGGCGGCGTCGGCAGTGTTGAAGCAAACGGGAGTGAATGTACTGGAAGCTGCGCAGGTGGCTGGTGCAGCACTGCGGGCGGGGCGTGGTAGGGTAAGACGTGCGCTGCGGTGTATAGCGGCGGGCGAGGAAGAACTGCGGCGGCAGGAGAAAACGGTGAGCTTTGAAAAAGCTGTAGCGGTGGCGCTGGAGGCAAGGCGCGAGCGGAGGAGCCGAACACAGTCGGATTTTCGCTATTTTACCCGCCGATTCATGAAACGCTGCAAGGGATTGGCTGCCAGACGCGTGCGTGCTATCACCACAGAAGAATGCGCCCGGTACATCGAGCAAGCCTTTGACACACCTCGCCAGCGGCAGAAGGCGCGCTTGATACTCAGCGGCGTGTTCAGCACGGCGCTGAAACGCGGCTGGTGCAGCGAAAACCCCGTGGCGCGGGTAGATGCGGTGAAAGTGCGGGAAGAACGAATCGAGATATTAAAACCGCAGGAAATCAAAGCCTTACTAAGCGCCGCGAAGAAATACCAAGGCGGAATATGCTTGGCCGCCGTGGGCATGATGCTCTATGCCGGCATACGCCCGCACGAAGTGGCGCGCCTGAGCCGTGAACACATCAACATGGCAGACCGCACCATCAGCATATTACCCCAACACAGCAAAACCGGCGGAGCTCGGCTCGTCACCATCCACCCGCCGCTGGCCAAGCTCCTGCGCACCCATTGCCCTGATGGGAAAATCTGCCCGCCGCAGTGGATTCGCCACTGGCGCGCTTTGCGCCGCCTAGCCGGTTTTCGCCGCTGGGTGCCGGATGTACTGCGACACACCTTCGCCGGGTACCACCTGCGGCACTTCCGCAGCTACAGCGAATTACAATACGAAATGGGGCACCGCGACAGCAACCTGCTGCGCACGCGCTATGTGAACATGAGCTCCATCGGAAATGCCGCTGCCTTCTGGGCATAAACAAAGAGAAGCCCCCTGCCTTTCCCGGGAACGACAGGGAGCAGATTAACTCACTAAAACAAAGCTGATTTATTTACGCGGAAGCTCCACCGTGAAGAGCGGCGTATAAGCGCGCTCTTTGCCGCCGTTGTAGGGCGTAAGAGTGCCGTTCTTAATGATATACAGTTGCTGATTACCGGCGTTTTTGCGCACGGCAGCGCCATCCGTATTGACATAGCCGGCGTAGGAGCAATGAGAGTCGGTTACGGTCATCACCGAGCCGAGAATCTCTGCGAAATAATCACGAGCGGCCACTTTATCGAAGAACTTTTCGAAATCGTTATCAACGGTCTCCTGGTGCATATTGAGCCAGCAGCCGGGGAAAAAATGATGACGAGCAGCCAGAGCCTCGAACTCAGCGATATCCTGTCGCAGACTATCGGAGAAAGCCAGACCGGAAGAATACGGATCCATGCTCTGAGCCAAAGACACCACGAACCTGAACAGATAAGCTCGGGCATAGGCGGGGCAGCCTTTCCCCTTGTACTGAGCAATGTTGAGCATAAGACGCGCCGGTGTGACATTGCCAGCCTGAATATCATTCTGGACAAGCCCCATGGACTTGCGTGCCGATGCAAGATGCAGCTGAACCGCTTTATCCACTTGGGGCTGCGTCAGTTTACGGGGGTTGTTGGAAGTCAGGAATTTGTTTTTATCGTTAACGATACGAATGGTGCGCCCTGCTTTGTTCAGCTTACCCACAACGATGGTGCGATTCATATTGACAGCGTGATAGCCATCGCACCAGACATTATTATTGTTGGAGAACATACGCGACAGCACAAAGTCCAGACGCTTGGGTTTAGCGAGCTGATAGGCATTTTTGCCATCCGAATAAATGGACTTCACAGCTTGGAGGTGCGGCAGGATTTGCTCGGAGCTCAGCGGATGATTTTCCGCCGAGCGGAAACCTGCCAGCTGATAGGCACGCAGCGCGTTATCTTCCTTGCCGATGAGTTGGCGGGCCTCTTCAGCGGAAAAAGCCCCCTGCACCGAATCGTAGCAACCGGCGCAAGCATCAATAGCAGCAGCGAAGCCCTGCATATCCGACACCGTTTTCAAGGTATCCGGCAGAGCCGCGAAGGCACGAGCACGCTCAGCGTTTGCGAGCAATTCCTCGCGCAACTCCGAACGCAGGGGCAAGGAAGAAGAGTAACTATCATACTCATCGACGGCTTTCTGTACAATCTGCGGGTCGAGAGAGCTGCGGCTGATACGGCGCAGCACAACGGCGGCGGCATCCTGCACAGCGGAGCGGACTTCCGCAGTCTCCTGCTCCGTGACATTCAGCAACGAAGTGCAAGAGAGGAACTCCGAGTAGAGGGCTTGCAAGGCCTTCAGGTCAATCCCCTCAGCCGGTTTAAGGAAACGCCCGAGCACCTTAGGTCTGATTTCGGCCAGACGGTCGCGGAATTTACCCATCAGGATAGTGGGTTCTTGGGCGGCACCGCTACCGTACTCTGCCTTGAGTTTATCCTCGATTTTGCGCACCTTGTCCACCAGCACCAGGCCGGCCGTCAGCTCAGCCGCAGAGACCTCGCTGTTGGTGAGCATATCCGTAGCCTCGGAAAGCTCGGGGGTAATAGCGTTGATTTCCTCGTGGTAGCTATTGTAGCCTTTCAGCCAAGAATCAGCCACTTGCAAAGCCTCGGCATACCCTTGGTGTACAGACTTGCAGAATGTGCGCATGGGGTCAATACCACCGACGAGCTCGGCTACATCGTGTACACGTTTTTCCGCCATGCCGGAATCGATACCGGCCTTGAGAGATGAAGCGCGCATGTAGGTGAAAACAAGAGCGGCAGCAATCAGCAACGCCGTGGTTACAGCCACACAAACGGAAGAGCGGATGATAACCTTGCGGCGGTGTTGAGCAACAAGAATGGAGCGCACTTTATCCTGCTGCTTGGAAATCAGCTCCATCAGTTCAAGCGCTTCGGGCAATTCCTTGATTGTTTCGGCTTTTTTGTAGTGCTCGTGCAAATCGTGTTCGCATTTTACGAGTTCACGGCGCAAAGTAATCTCTTTTTCCGTGGCATGGAAAGCATCTCGCAGCTCATTATACTCCGCACGCAGTTTCTGGTGGCGGCAATAGCGGTACCAGTCCTCATGCACACGAGCAATGACAGCTGTTTGCTCCGGGGTGAGCGGCAGGTTCTTCTCACGCGAGAACATCTCAATGCTGAGAGCCAATTCCTCTTTAGCACGCAAATCCTTAGTCTCGCGCATTTTACCCAAAGCGGAAAGCATAGACGACTGCCAACGTTTGCGCTCTGCGGCATCCACCATAGCGGCGGCATCGCGGTAGCCGACGAGGTTTTCGAGCTCTTTCACATCGGCCATGCTGCGCAACTTATTGACCAACTGCGACACTTGCGCCAGTTTGCCACCGGCGAGCACCGCCGGCAGTTGCGAGGCGGCTTGCTTGTAGATTTTCTTGCCGAGCCGGCGAGAAAGAGCGTTGAGGGGCTCATCGTAAGGGAGCTCTTTGAGAAGCTGCTGCACCATATCAAAGCACTCTTCATCGTGCCCGGTGTCGAGCGAAGCCTTCAGCTTGCGAAAGACAGCACGAGCATAAGCCGAAACAGACTTAGGCTCCTGCAACTCAATAGGTTGCTCAATTTGCTCAACGGCGGACTCAGGCTGCGTTACTTCCGATTCTGAACTCATGGCACAAAGCTTTGCTAAACGTGCGGTGAGCATATCACAAACAAAACGACAACACAATCTTTTTCCGTGTCAAACAAACCATAGGCATGCTATTAAAACACAAAAGGCTTGCAAATGCCGCGGTAAGGTGTTACACTGCCGCGCTCAATCTATTGAAACAATGCCGAGTGTACTGATAAAGACCTATGGTTGCCAGATGAACGAACGTGACAGCGAACAGGTGCTGAGCATGTTCCTGGCCGGCGGATATGAAATCACCAAGGATGAGATGGAGGCCGATGTCATACTCATCAACACATGTTCCGTGCGAGAAAAAGCAGAGCTGAAAGCGCTGGGCAAAATGGGATTGCTCTGCTCCCGCCCCACGGCTAAGCCCTGGGTTGTGTACGGTTTTATGGGCTGCATGTGCCAGAGCCGCCAACGCAGTCTCTTCCGCGACTTACCTCGCCTCGATTTAGTGTGCGGCACACGCCAATACCACAATGTTTACAAGCATTGCAATAGACTGCTGCGCAGCCGACTGGGGCAAAATATAAGCGAACCATTCCGCCGAGGTGCCCACATCTGCGCGGTGGAGCATGAAGACGGTTTCCAGAATGCCATCAAAGACCACCTGCCCCCCGCAGGTAACTGCACGGCTTTTGTTTCCATCATGCAGGGCTGCGATATGAAGTGCTCCTACTGCATCGTCCCCAGTACCCGAGGTAGCGAATGCAGCCGACCGCAGGCAGATATTCTTACCGAAGCCCGCGAGTTGGTTGAGCGCGGAGTGAAGGAAATCACCCTGCTGGGACAAATCGTCAACCGCTACGGCAAAGACGAGCCGCTTGTCAATGGACGCGGTGCTTTCGTACGCCTACTAGAGGCACTGCACGAGATAGACGGGCTGGAGCGCATACGATTCACGTCACCCCACCCCATTGGGTTCCGTCAGGATTTGGTGAATGCCTACACCTACCTGCCCAAGCTGTGCAGCCACATTCACTTCCCCATGCAGAGCGGCAGTGATCGCATCCTCAAGCTCATGCTGCGCCCCTACAAAAACGAGAAATACCTGCAGCTGTGCGAGGCTATGCGTGAGGCACGCCCCGACTTGGCCATCACGACCGACATTATCGTGGGCTTCCCCGGTGAGACTGACGAGGATTACCTGCAAACGAAGGCCGCTGTCGAGCGCATTCAATTCGACAATGCGTTCATCTTCCAATACTCCCCGCGCCGGGACACCCCTGCGGCTGCCATGGAAAATCAAATCTGCCTGCGAGTGAAAGAAGAGCGCAATCACGACCTGTTGGAGTGTGTGAACCGCATAGCCACAGCGCGCAACCAAGCACTTGTCGGCACACAGCAAACCATCCTTGTGGAAGGCCCCAGCAAAAATAACCCCGAACGCCTGCAAGGCCGCACCTCGCAGAATAAGCCGGTAATCATCCCCGGTGATAGTGCCGAGATAGGCAGCATAGTCCCTGTAAAGATAGACGAGTGTACCGGGTTCACCCTTTACGGTTCCGTGCAGAAATGAAATATCTGCTGAGCCTCATCGCAGTGCCGGTGGTCGTCTGCTCGGCCTTTGCACAATGGCAGCAGGAAATACCGGATGACGTGCGGCGGCACTACTTGGAGAGTGACCGCGTGCTCAGCGAAGATGCCTGCGACTGGCGCAAGCCCGTAAGTGACATTTTTGTACCTGCTGTAAAGGACTGCCGAACAGCCCGCGAAGCTGTGCTGCATATTGCAGCGAACATGACGGCACTCACCGGTACCTATTACTCCGTCGAGCGCCGCCGACAGGATATGAACGCGCTGGAGGCTCTGGCAGAGAAAAAAATCTCCTGCACCGGTCAAACCATATTGATGGTGTGCGCCTTTCGCTCCGTTGGTATACCGGCGCGCGCCGTAGGTATACCCACATGGAACCATATACGCGGCAACCACACATGGCCAGAAGTGTGGCTGGATGGGGAATGGCAGATGATTGAATTCAATGAAAAGGATTTCAACACCGGGTGGGTTATGGAGAACATCGGCATGCTCGACCCCAAGCACCCATGGCAGCGCATAGTGGCGCAGCACCCCGAGGGCGAGCGAAAGTTCCCGGTAGGAAGCGGAAAACAAGCAGCAACGAAAGCGATTGATGTTACCCCCCGCTACCGGCAACTTGCTGCGGAATGGTATGCCAAAAACGGTCTACCGGCAGATAGCCAGCGGCTCATGCTCGACCTGCATCCGCGCAATGACACCCCGCAATTTGTGAGACTTGTGACGATAGATGGCCAGGTGCTGGAAACTCAGCCCCTGCCCACTACGCGCGACGACATGCGAAAGTTCGCCACATTCAGCCTGCCGCGAGCCGGACAGCACTTCCTCGTTTTCCCCGATAAGACCGTATACCCGGTACAGGCGAATACAGCCCCCGTACAAATTCTGCGTTTGCGAACCCGATAAGCCGTTGTAACGCGCAAATATCACCGGGGGGTACCGGCATACACAATTTTACCGCCGTCCGCACCGGCTCCGGGTCCCAGTTCGACGAGATAATCCGCACGGGAAAGTATACCCTGATGATGTTCTATGCACAGCACGGTATGACCGGCAGCGCGCAAGCGGTAGAGGGCACGCAGTAGCATATCCACCTCGCGGAAATGCAAGCCGGTTGAAGGTTCATCGAGAATAAACAACAGCTGCTCCCCATCACGACGCCCTCGCTTGGGCGCCGCTTTGGCCAGATAGGTAGCAATCTTCACTCGCTGAGCTTCGCCGCCGGATAGCGTCGTCACCGAGCGGTCAAGCGGTAGGTAGCCCAAGCCTATATCGTGCATAGCCTGCAAGATACCGGCCGCCGCAGGGATGGGTGCAAAGAATTCGAGTGCTTCATCCACCGTTTGAGCCAAAGCCTGAGCAATCGACTTACCTCGCCAAGTGACTTCGAGAGTTTCGCGGTTATAGCGTGCACCGTGACAAGCATCGCAAGGGGTGTAAAGGTCGGCAAGAAAGTTCATGTCTACCTGTAGCTGCCCGGTACCGCCGCAGCGCTCGCAGCGTCCGCCACGGGTATTGAGCGAGAAACGCGCAGCAGAATACCCACGCTGTCGGGAAAGCGGCAACGCTGCGTAGAGGGGTCGCAGAACATCCAGCAAGCCGGTAGCCGTGGCCGGAGTAGAGCGGGCAGTGGCACCCAGCGGACTTTGGTCCAGCAACACGGCCCGAGAGATGCTCTCGGTGCCCTTCACTTTCTCCGCCTTCAGTGCCGGCAGCAGGCATTCATGCACCAGCGTACTCTTACCCGAACCGCCCGGACCGCTCAGGCAGGTGAAGGCCCCCAGTGGCAACCGCAGGGTGACATCTTGCAGATTGCGAGCCTTTGCATGTCGCAACTCCGCCCACTTGCACGCACTTAGCTCGATTGGTGAGGACTCGGCGAATTGTTGCTTGCCGGTTAACCAAGCAGCTGTTGGTGAATCGTTCAGTTGCAGAAAATCCTCGTAGGTACCCTCCGCCAGTACAGCCCCGCCATCCGGACCGCTGCCGGGTCCCATCTCCACCAGCCAATCAGCCGCGGCCAGTAGTTGGGGGTCATGCTCTACTACCAGAATCGTATTCCCCTTATCACGCAGACGCTTAAGGGCTGTAATGAGACGCTCCGTCTCCGCCGGATGCAAGCCTATGGTGGGTTCATCCAATATATAGAGCACACCGGAAAGCCCGCCGCCAATCTGGCCGGCCAAGCGAGCACGCTGCAATTCGCCGCCGGAGAGTGTGTTCGCAGCCCGAGAAAGCGACAAATACCCCAGCCCCAGCTCAATCAGGCACTCAAGGCGGCGGTTAAGCTCCTGCACGGCTGTTTGCAGGGCATCCCGATACACGGCAGGAATACACAACTGCTGCAACAGCACCATATTCTGCTCTACGGAAAGATTGCAAAAATCACCGAGATTGATTTCCTGAGCGCCGAAATTGAGCGTAACTGCCAGTGCCACCGGATTCAATCGCATACCCTTACAGGCCGGGCACATGGAAAAATCGCCCTTGCTGTTTTCTTTCACACCGGTGCCTTCACACTCGGCACAAGCACCCTGCGGTGAGTAATGAGAGAACAATCGGGGAGTGAGTTCCGGCAAGGTAAAACCGGTTTCGGCGTTGCGGTAGCGCGTATGGTAACACAGTAATTGAGGGTCTTCGCCGCGAAGTTGCACAAGAGCTCGCACTTCATCCGGCCACATGCGCAGAGCAACCTGTACCGAGTCCGCAATGCGGGACTCGCCACCGGCACGCACAACAATACGATCAACCACCAACTCGCATGCAGAGCCGGGCTCAGGCGGCGAGACCTCCAGCTCCTCCAGTTCCTTTATTTCACCGGCTACGCGTACACGCAAATAGCCCAACTTGCGGAGCTGCAGAATATCGCTCTCGGGCTCCGAGCCAAAACTCGGCGGCAAAGGTGCAAGCAGGGTCAACCTTGCCCCGTCCGGCAGCGAGCACAGAGCCGCCGTAATCTCATCCGGGCTCAAGCGGCTCAAGCGCTCGCCGGTGACAGGGTCATGCGGCACACCAATAGCCGCATAAATAATACGGAGATAATCAAGAACTTCCGTTATTGAGCCCAGCACTGCCTTTCGATGGCTTTGGGGGATATGCTGCTCCAGGCACAACGCCGGCGGCAGACCATCAATGGCGTCTACTTTCGGCTTCTCCGGGCGAGCCAACAATCGCCGCGCACCGGCAGATAAACAATCCAGAAACCTACGCCGAGACTCAGCAAACAGGGTATCGTAGGCCAAAGTACTCTTTCCCGAACCGCTGGGGCCCATGAGTGCAATTATTTTGCCTGTGGGCAGGTTCAGATTTATGTGACGCAGAGTATTCTGAGCGGCACCTGTTATCCGTATATCCATGGTTTCCGGTTGAAATGAATCAATCAGGTCGAACTTGATGCCATTCACCACGGTGAACAGCGCCCTGCTCTATAATAAGTTCAGGCGCAAAACACGCCCCAATCAATTCCGCACCTCGGCGCAACACTACACTCTTGCGAGACACCACTCTGCTGCTTACGCGGCCGGATACAATCAGCTCATCCGCCATAATCCCCTGCGTGATGACCAACTCCACGCCACGGTCCACCTCCATACGAGCAGCTTGCACGGAGCCTTCTATGCGATTGTTACAACTGACTTTCAACAAACCACTACAACGATATCCCCCTGAACCACGACCGTTCAGGTAGCAATTCCGGCATGTAACGGACAACTGAGACAGCACGGCATCCGCATGCACGGTTACATCGCCAAGTGTACAGACAGTCAAGCGCTGTGCTCCGGGCTTAATCTCGACATCCGTCATTTTAAGATGAGACCGGCAGTGCGAACAAATGGCAGACAACGCCGCCGAGGGCACTTGCGTGCGCTGCCCACACTCATAACATACAACCTCGCGCAACGGTACGCTGACTCGTTTACTGAGAGGAGGAAATGAGGTGAGCGCAACTCGGCGGCTGCGCTCACCCTCAGGCAAAATCCCCGAAGCGACGGAAACGACAATGGGCTCTGTGCTATAACGGGGCATGTAAAACTATACCGTTCGGCTTAGCCGAGCAGGTTGTTGTTGGCAGCGGGAGCCTTGGTGGTCTTCGTCTTCTTGGCCGGCTCTTCAGCAGAGATGCTAGCAGCCGTTGCGACACCCACCATGCAGTGGCCGATGAACACAGCACCCTCCTGAATGGAAATCTTGGAAGCTGTTACATCGCCAACCAGCTCAGCTGTGGAGCTAAGCTCTACACGGTCAGTCACCACCACATCACCCGTCACACGGCCATGAATAATGGCGCTGCGGGTACGAACGGCCACCTTGGTCTGACCACCAGCCTGAATCGTGGCATTGGCGCCAACCGTCAGCTCACCATCGGAGGTGATTTCACCTTCCACCGTGCCGTCTACCAGCAAATCATCGGTGAAGCGGAGTACACCAACAATCGATACGTCGGAGTTAAGCACGTTGCGAGTTACCACACCCATGGGAACCTCACCGGTGGTTTCAAAAGGAGAGGGACCGGCCTCATAAGACTGACCGAATACACCGGGCTCCAAGGCGGGCTCGGGTTCGGTAGCGGGCTTCCAATCTCTTAAGTCTGAGCTGTCGCCGAACGTGGGAACGGAGGGTGTAGAAGGTGCAGGAGCATCATTCTTCTTACGGGGATCGGGAAATTTAAATGCCATAATTATTTAGAGATAAATGATTTGTATAAAAATTAAAGGTCGTTGACCGAAACGCAAGATTATGTTACCCTGACTGAGAGCATTTGTCCACCCGAATTTACGTCACAGCGAGTTTTTTTTTGCAGCAAGCGCATTTGAAACTTGCCAAGGGTGCATTCATAAGGTATGCTGTAGTCATGTCCGCAAAACGCTTCATTTTAAACGAGACAAGTTACCACGGTCACGGAGCAATCAATGAAATTGTGACCGAGGTAAAGAACCGTGGTTTCGCAAAGGCTTTGGTAGTAACCGATGCTGATTTGGTTCGCTTCGGTGTTGTTGCTAAGGTAACGGATTTGCTTGACGCAGCCGGTTGCGCCTACGAGATTTACGACAAGGTAAAAGCCAACCCCAGCGTAGCAGTAGTAGAGGGCGGTGTTGCAGCATTCAAGGCTGCCGGTGCCGACTACATGATTGCTATCGGCGGCGGCTCCCCTCAAGATACCGCAAAGGCCATCGGCATCATCATCAACAACCCCGAGTTTGCTGACGTAGTATCTCTGGAAGGTTTGGCTCCCACCAAGAACAAGTGCGTACCTGTTATCGCTGTAGCCACCACCGCCGGTACTGCAGCCGAGACCACCATCAACTATGTGATTACGGATGAAGCCAAGCGTCGCAAGTTCGTATGCGTCGACCCCCACGACATCCCCGTAGTTGCTGTGGTTGACCCCGACATGATGTCCTCCATGCCTGCCGGCCTGACTGCCGCCACCGGCATGGACGCCCTCACCCACGCCATCGAAGGTTACACCACCCTTGCCGCTTGGGAACTGGCTGACACACTCAACATCAAAGCCGTTGAGCTTATCGCCAAGAACCTGCGTAAGGCTGTTGTGAACGACCCCGATGGCCGCGAAGGCATGGCTCTTGGTCAGTACATGACCGGCATGGCTTTCTCGAACGTAGGCTTGGGCGTAGTTCACGGCATGGCTCACCCGCTGAGCGCATTCTACAACACTCCCCACGGTGTGGCAAACGCTGTACTTCTCCCCTACGTCATGGAGTACAATGCCTCCTACACCGGCGATAAGTTCCGCGAAATCGCTCGCGCCATGGGTGTGCAGGGCGTAGACGCCATGAGCCAGGAGGAGTACCGCAAGGCTGCCATTGATGCAGTGAAGCAGCTCTCCATCGATGTTAAGATTCCTCAAACTCTTGCAGAAATCGGCGTGAAGGAGGAAGACTTGGCCGCTCTGACCGATGCTGCCATGGCTGACGTATGCACCGGCGGCAATCCTCGCCCCTGCACTTGGGACGAAATCCTGCAGGTTTACAAGACTGCCTACAACGGCTAAACCGTTTTTAACCAAACAGTTACACCGCTGTATTCCTCGCGAATACAGCGGTTTTATTTTTTTGCTTGCAATGTCGTGCTGAAAATTACATGATATAACCATGATGAGACACCTCGCCTTTCTGAGCACAGCAGCCATCATTGCACCGGCCGTTGCAGCAGCCACTTGGAATACAGACCTTGACACAGCACTGGCACAGGCAGCCGCCGAAAATAAACCCATTGTGCTTGATTTTACCGGTTCTGACTGGTGCGGGTGGTGCATAACCATGCGCCGCGAAGTGCTCGATACACAAGCTTTTCTTGACTATGCTCGCAATAATTTTGTGCTCATGGAAGTGGATATACCACGAAACAGCTCAAAATTAACAAAGAAGCAACTACGGCAAAACAATGAATTGCAGAATCGCTACAAAGTCACTAAATTTCCATCGGTACTGGTCATTACAGCACAAGGGGAACTCCTCGGCGGTTTTGAAGGCGGGCGATTGGAGCTTGCCGCCATACAAGGCCCGCTGAATCAAGCTCTCGCCAATCACCGATTGCTGCAACAGGCGAAAAATCGGACAGGTATCGAAAAAGCACGTCTCCTCATGGAGATATATCGAAATATACCATTTTCGTTCCATTCTCGCCTGAGCACTCTTCGGCAAGAAATTGCCACACTCGATGCCGAAAACGTCACCGGGATTCTCACGGAACAAAAGGATATTGAAACCGTACAACGTATATCTGAGCAAACTCGCAATATGAGTGACAGCGATGCTATCCCCCTGCTCACCGCTGCCCTGCCCACTGTAAACGAACCCCATAAATTAACACTGAGACAATTACTCACTGAGCGCATCAATAACAGAATACGACATACACAGGAAACGGCCGATTGCTTATCGGATATAGAACTGATGAAAGCCGACAATCTCCTGCTCATAGAATACTGCGTATCAAGCGAAAATAAACGTTACGCCATAGAACGCCTGAATGCCGATTTTAACAACCCGCAGCAAATACTCATGGACCTTCGCCGAGAGCGACAAGAGCGGACAAAATACCAAAAACTGAAATCCGGCTTATAACATGATTTGCTTTTTACTTGTTTTCAAGAAAGAAAACTGATAGTATACCAACATAGACAACTCAGATTTTCATGAACAACAAAATCACACCTTACCTTTTCGGCGCCTCCGCAGCCATAGTGACCATAGGCGTAGCGGGCGTATTTTCCGCCATACTACTGCCTGCCGGCGAGCACAAAGATGAGCTCCCTGCACCGGCCACGCCGCAACAGGCAAAAGCAATGGCAGATGCCGTATTGCAGAGCAAATGCGCTGATTGCCACGGCTCAAAACCGGCATTTAACGGATGGCGCAACTTATTCTCGCTGGGGCAGGTAAAGCGTGATATCGAGGGCGCTCAACGTGCATTTACCCTGACACCTGACAGCGGTATTCGCTCCGTCAATATCGATTTCCTGAAGATGGACCATGTACTGCGCACCCGCAGCATGCCCCCGGTGCTCTACTCCATTACGCACCCCGGTACAGCTCTGACACCGAGCGACATCAATATACTGCGTTACCACTTCGACCGCAAGGAGGCTCTTAAGCGCGCCTTTGCGCCCATTCGCCCGTCCGACATGAGTGTCAAGGAATTCGACGCCTACTTATGGCGTTTGCCTGACACCGACAAGCAACTCACCGATGCCGACATGCAGAAAGCATGGGGGAAGGTTTACCTTGGTTTCCGACTTTTCAATGACCCTCGGCTGTCAACAAACAACAAAATTTCATGTGCCAGCTGCCATAATCTCACTAAAGGCGGTACAGATAATTTGCCCAAATCCGAGGGCGTACCCGGCGCAGACGGCAAACCGCAGTATGGCGGCGTGAATGCACCGACCGTTTTCAATGCTGAGAACAATATCCGCCAGTTCTGGGATGGTCGCGCTGCCAACTTGCAGGAACAGGCCGGCGGCCCGCCCCTCAACCCTGTTGAAATGGGATACAGCCACCCCGATGACTGGAAGACCATTGCCAAAAAGATTTCCGAAGACTCCGAATATCGCCTGCTATTCCCGCTTGTTTACGGCGAAAAAGGAATAACAGCCGATACTATCACGGATGCTATAGCCGCGTTCGAACGAACACTGGTTACTCCAGACAGCGCATTTGACCGCTATCTCGCCGGCGATAACAGCGCCATGACACCCGCTCAGGTCAGGGGCATGGAGGCTTTCGTAACCCACGGCTGCGCAACCTGCCACGCAGGCCCCACCATGGGTGGCCAAAGTTTTGAGTACATCAACACACACGGCAAGCTGCGTGCTCACGCTAAGGGATACAACGAAGGAGCATTCGGGCTCAAAGATTTCACCAAGAAGGAGGAACACAAGGATATGTTCCGTGTACCGAACCTGCGCAATATCGCACTGACGGCTCCTTACTTCCACACCGGCACCGTCAATGAGCTGGACGAGGCTGTGCGAATCATGTTTGAGACACAGACCCGCACCACTCCGAGCAGCACCACGGTGGCAGACGTAACCGCCTTCTTACAGGCACAGACCGGATGTTACAAGGGGAAATCGCTCGATACGCTCACACCGGAAGATGTGGAGCCCAAGTTCGTTATCGAAGAACTACCGGGCAATCAGGAGCAACCTGCCAAGGCTGAGTAATGATTCGATTTTCTCCACTCGCCAGCAGTAGCAAGGGTAACGCCACCGTCATTTCCGGCGGTGGTACCCACTTGCTGGTGGATACCGGCATCAGCGCCACACGCATTCGCAAAGGCTTGGCTGAATGTGGCTTAGCTGTTCGAGACTTGACCGGAATACTCTTCACGCATGAGCACACCGACCACACATGTGGCTTAGGTATTCTCTCCAAAAAAGACAACTTGCGAGTCTATTGCACCCGCTATCTGGGGCAGGACTTACGATATATGGCGGCGGCCTCGACCAGCTTCACTTATATCGAACCGGGTAGCCCGGTAAAAATTGGCGCTTTTACCGTCACCCCCTTTGCCGTAAGTCATGATGCCACAGACCCGGTAGGTTACCTCTTCGAATGCGAGGGCACAAAACTGGGTTATATAACCGATACCGGTAGAATCCTGCGAGGGATGGACACCTTGCTTTCCGGGGTACATGGGTTATATCTCGAATCCAACTACGACAACGATATGTTGTACAAGTCCGGCCGCCCTATGGCTCTTATCGAACGAATTGAGAGCAATTGGGGGCATCTCTCTAATGAGCAGGCCTCGGAGTTTGTGCGACAGATTGCCCACCCGAATTTGCAACATATCGTGCTCGCCCACATCAGCCAAGACTGCAACACCCCGGAAAAAGCCTATTCCGGCATGCAGCAAACGATAAATGAACTTAAACTCAGCACACAGCTGGCCTGTGCCCCGGCAGCCTACCGCCTGCCGTGGATTGAAATCTCAGCTACAACTAAGTAAACGATAAACTCTCACCCAATCATACAAGCATGACTACGAAAACCATCCTCACTATGTTAGCAGCCATGACTGTTACCACCCTCTCAGCACAAGATGCCAAACAAATAGCTGACAGTCTGTCAATACCGACTACGTTGCAACCGGGCGAGACTCTCCCCATTCCCGCTGTTGACGGAGCAAAAATTGAGTTCCTCGGCGCGGACTATGAGCAGATTATTACCCCCGAGGGCAAAGTGCGCCCGGTATTCAGCGATACTCCGGTCAAGGTCAACTTCCGCGTAACCAAAGACGGCAAAGAAGCCTTCAGTAAGGACTACGATGTTGTAGTTAAGAGCAAAATCGCTGCGGTTAATGAGGTAAACGCCAAACCGCAGGTTATTCCCTCCCTTCTCCAGTGGGTAGGCGGTAAAGGCGAATTCCGCATCGGTGACAAGGTGACACTCTTCTGCAATGCCTCCCCCGAGCTTACAAACCTCATCGTCACGGACTTAAAAACTATTTGCAACTGTGAAGTAGAGTTTGTGAAAGATCCCCGCAAGGCGCATATTTCCTTCATCGTCTTCAATCCCGGAAAAAAACAGTCCGTTGAAAGCATCAAAGCCGAGCGCGAAGCCTATCGCATGAAGGTGCGTGAAAATGGCATCAGCATCACTTCCTTGGCTGATACCGGCTTGATGTGGGGTTCCCGAAGCCTGTTGCAAATTCTCAAGCAAACCGGCGGTAGCGTACCTTGCGGCACGGCGCTCGATGTCCCCCGCTACCAGGTTCGCGGCGTACTCTTCGACATTGCTCGCACGCCCTATACACTCAGCGACCTGCGCAAGGCTATCGACACCATGGCTTGGTACAAGATGAACGACCTGCACCTTGTAATCAACAATAACTACATCTTCCTCGAAGAGTATGTGAAAGATGGTCATGACCCGCTCAAGGAAGCCTACACCGCCTTCCGTTTGGAAAGCAAAATGGTGGGCAAAAACGGTGTACCGCTTACCGCACAGGATCTCTTCTTCACCAAGAAGGAGTTCCGTGAGCTGATTGACTACGCCAAGCTGCGCGGCGTGAACATTGTGCCGGAGTTCGATACCCCCGGCCATGCACTGTCCTTTACCAAAGTGCGCCCAGACCTCATTTACCAAGGTAAGATGGGCAACCCCGGTCGCCGCTCTGACCACATTGATGCCGGCAACCCCGAGACGCTGAAATTTGTATCCGAAGTGCTTGACGAATACCTGTTGCCCGACACCGAGACCGGCAAGCCTACACTCGATGGTTGTGTCATCCATGTGGGTGCTGATGAGTTCTACGGCGACTCTGAGGCTTACCGCAAATACTCCGACGGTCTGCTCAAATATGTGAAGAGCCGAGGCTTCACCCCGCGCATTTGGGGCAGCTTGACCCACAAACCGGGCAAAACGCCTGTAGAGTCCGAAGGCGTGGAGATGAACCTGTGGAGCAGCCAGTGGCAGGACCCGGTAGAAGCCATGAATGCCGGCTACAAGCTCATCAATACCAACGATGGGCACCTCTACATTGTACCCTTCGCCGGTTACTACTGGCCTACGCTCAACAATCCGTTCCAGTACAATAACTGGCGCCCGAATTATGTGGGCAACACCCACATTCCCGCAGGTCATCCCAACCTCATCGGCGCCACCTTTGCCATCTGGAACGACATGTGCGACCTCAGACATTCCGGCTACGGCATGTACGATATCTGGGATATCTTCCGCACCTCCGCCGATGTGCTGAGTCAGCGCATGTGGAGCACGGAGAAGAACCCCGGCACCTTCGAGCAGCACCGTGCACTGGCAGCCAAAATCGGCGAAGCTCCCGGCCTCAACCCGCTCGATGTTCGCGCCGGTGACGCCCCCGTACAGGTAACGCCTGCCGCCCTGCCCATGCAGCTCAACGAAAAAGCTGCCGGTCCGAACTACCACCTCACGGCTGAAGTTGAACTGACAGCAGCCCCCGAGGGAACCGAGCAGGTACTGCTCAGCGGACCTGAAGGTAAACTTATCGCAGTCATGAAAGACGGTACCGTTGGTTTCCGCCGCAGCGACACCATGGAATTCTCCTTCGGTGGCAAGCTTCCCGTTGGTAAGAAGGTGAAACTTGAGCTTATCGGCAAGCCGCAGCATACCCAATTGCTGGTAGATGGTGCAGAAATCGGAACCCTGACTCTTATGAACTACAAGGACCGCGAAAACGGCTGGAAGAATCGCACTAAGGGTCTGCGTTCAACCTTCATTCTGCCGCTGCAGACCGTGGGCGAGAGCTTCAACGGTAAAGTTCACAACCTCAAGGTTGAATTCTCAGCACCTCAGAAATAATGAACGCAGAACAGGAATACCAGCAAGCAGCGCTTGCGTTTAAAGCAGGCCAAGCCGCTGAAGGTGCCGAGCACCTGCGCCGAGCTGCATTCGCAGGTCATGCGGAGGCCCAGAACCAACTGGCTCGTGTTTACTTTGCTCAGGTTAAAACCAGGCAAGACATAGCTAACCTGGAGTCTGCGGCTCAGGGCGGCGACCACGTTGCGCTGTTCGTGCTGGCTATGTGCCTCATACAAGGTACACTTCTGCCGAAAGACACCGACAAAGCACTCACGGCGCTACGCATTGCAGCCCGCAACGGCAATACAATGGCGCAAGCTATGCTTGATGAGCAGTTGGCTGATTAACTGAGCTGTTATCACACAACATCCACTAATAAGAGCAGGCGGCAATCGATAACGATTGTCGCCTCTCTGTTTAGTCTCGTTTGCTTACTATTCCGAGCCGAAATTTTGTTTTTTTAGCAGACGATTGCGATTTTTGCTTGCAGGCAGGAGCCTGACAAGGTAGAATGTATGCCATGAGCAAAAGGATTCGATTAGGCACGAGAGGTAGTGAATTGGCCATGGTACAGGCGGAACAGGCTGCCGCTGCACTCAAATCGCATACCCCTGAACTGGAGGTCGAAATTGTCGTCATCCAAACCGACGGAGACAAGCGCACGGATTTGCCCTTGTGTGAGGTAAATCGAGCAGCCGGCACCCAAGACAAGGGGGTATTTATCGCCGCTATCGAACGAGCTCTGGCAGCCGGAGAGATTGACTGTGCGGTTCATAGCCTGAAAGATATGCCCGGTCAGTTGGATGAAAACTTTGAACTGGCCGCCATATTGCCGCGCGAAGAAATTTGGGACGCCATGGTGCTCAAGCCCGGCGCAAACCTTAAACGCTTACGCTTGGGTACCAGCAGCGTGCGCCGCGTGCAAATGGTGCGCACATACTGGAGCGGAACTGCTGAGACTGTAGATATACGCGGCAATGTACCCACGCGACTCCGCAAGCTTATTGCAGACCCGAACCTGGACGGCGTTCTGTTGGCACGAGCCGGCCTGAACCGTCTGGGATATGTGGGAGATTCGCTTACGATTGACGGCACTCAGCTGAGCATCGTGGATATGGGGAAAGATTCCTTCATGCCTGCTCTCTGTCAAGGTGCCATTGCGCTGGAAATACGGAAGGACGATGCCGATATCCGTTCTCTGGTTGCTCCGGTCAATGACCACGAAAGCTCACTGTGCGTCCGTGCCGAGCGTGCCTTCTTGGCAGCCCTGCAAGCAGATTGCTCAGTACCCGTAGCCGGTTATGCCACCATGAATGGTGATTTCATGATGATGCGTGCCATCTATTTCATGCCCAATGGAATGCCGGTAAGAATTACTCACAGAGGCCCGGCGGATGCTCCGGAACAACTGGGGGTAGCCGCATACGAAAAATTACAATCTCACCTTAACTGATAACCTCCGATACCGATGACTGTAACGACTCTCACTTATCACGAATTCGAAGACTGCCTGTGGGTTCGCTGTGCCAGTCGTGGTTGTTTTGTAAACAGCCCTGCCCTGAAGTCTGTAGCCGACCGGTATCTTGAAAACGGCGGCAAAGTTATTGTAGTCGATTTGGAGGTGTGCCCCGGGGTGGATTCTACTTTCATGGGTACGCTGGCCGGGCTTGCCCGCAAATGCCTGGGCACCGGCGGATGTTTGCAGGTAGCCTCGCCCACGCTCCGCACTCGCGAGGCTATGGAAAGTTTGGGGCTTGATATGCTCTTGGAGCTTGATCCTATGGATGCAAGTTGGCGCGCCACGCTCGATGAACGCCGCAATATACTGGCACAAGATACAGAGGCGGCAGTGGAAGAAGAGCACCGCGACATGAGCGAAATAGATCGTACCCGTCATGTACTGGAGGCTCACAATACCCTGCGCTCAATGAGCAAAAAGAATGACGAAACATTCGGGTATGTGTGCGAAACACTCGAAGAAGACCTGCAACGCCATATCGACCAAGGCGACAATGATGACTGATGCTCACGAGCCGACAGCACTATGCAGATGCATATCGTCACCTGCTTGAGCAGGTACATCTGAGCTACGGCTGCGCCGAAACAGATGACGAGCTTCCCCTGCCCGGCGAATTGGAGGTGCAGGCACTATGGCACGGTGGATTACTTGGCCACGGTGGCGCAACGCTGCGGCATGGTGAAGTAAAGGTGCTGGATTTCGGTGAATGGAACCGCAGTGTAGGACCGGATTTCTTAAGAGCTGAAATAGAGATAAATGGGGTGCGTATGCGCGGGGATATCGAGATTGACCCCTGCGCGCAGGACTGGGAACGCCACGGCCACGGTGCCAACCCTGACTATACCCAGGTAGTGCTGCATGTAGTTCTCAGTCCGCCACCTCCCGGTTGGTATACACGCAATGCAGAACACCGCGATATTCCTATCTTTCCCATCCCCCAGTCGCTTATTCGCTCCGCGATGGGGGCAGGAACCCCGCCACCGCGCGACTGTGGTGGACTGTGCCGTGAACCGCTCGCCAATAAAAGTGCCGACAAAATAGAGCTTTTGCTCAAAGCTGCGGCGGCTTATAGAGCGCAAAATAAGCGTAAGCTTTTCTTCCGCAAATCCGAAGTGGTAGGAATGCCGCAAGCTTGGTTCGAAGCTTTCGCCGAAACATTGGGCTACAAAATCAATAAAACACCCATGCAGCTGTTGGCACGGCGAGCCCCTTTAGCGGCATTGCGGCAGGCGGATGCCGAAGGTTTATTGCTGGGAACCGCCGGTTTTTTGGTTCCCATGTTACCGTCAAAAGCCGATATGGCAGCGCGCCAATATCACCGCCGAGTATGGGACGCATGGTGGCCCTTAAGCGAACAGTTCAAGCTGAGCGAAGGTCGGTCTTTGCCATGGAAATACGCACCACTGAGGCCGGCAAACCACCCACACAGGCGCGTAGCTGTTCTTGCGCTCATCGCTTCCCGCTGGCACAATATCGAGCCCAAATTGCATGCAGAATCCGCTCGTGAGCTCACCGGGTTGCTTACTAATCTTACGCATCCGTACTGGAGCCGGCGCAGCTCGCTACCATCTGCTGAGCAGAATAAGCCAATGGCTCTTATAGGCGAAGAGCGAGTGAAGGATTTTCTTGTCAATCATCTCTATGTGCTGGAAGATGCCCCCTTCGCCTGGGAGACCTACTTAAGCATGAAAAATCGCGATATCCCCGGGCGAGTACAACTGACAGCAAACCGCCTGTTTGGCGCCCGAGAAGACATACTCCCCCTGCTCAACCGTATGTACGTACAGCAGGCACTATTGCAAATTGATAGCGACTTCTGTTCCTTACATCCCTGCCGGGATTGCTATTTCCCTGAGCAGCTCAACCAATGGAGTTTCTAGGTTACGGCCAACGGCCTCCTTTATTCGTCTATATATACCACACTACCACACGATAAGGCCTGATAGAGAGGTTTGCAAGCTACTTGCGGCAGACGTATGCAACCGTGCGAGGCCGGAGTGCGATAGATATCCCCAACGTGCATACCGATGCCGCCCCAAGTCAGGCGCATGAAATATGGCATGGGGCAATCATACAGATTCGAATGGTGCTTGACGTGCTTCTCCAGAATATGGAAGCGCCCCGTTGGCGTGATTTTGCTGCCGCTACCGGTACAAACCGGAAAATCCATGGCCGGCTGCCCTTGCACAAAGAAAATTCCTCGCTGCTTACCAAGCAGAATCTGCACATGGCGAGTGCCGCGCTCCTGCATGAGTGACGGGTTCATCCATACGCTGTAGGTTATGGGGTATGTTGAAGAGCGAATAAACTCCTCGTGACTCAATGGCAGAGAGCCTGATTCATCATGCAATTTATATCCGGTATGCCTCTCACCATTCATCGAGCGCACATAATGTCGGCTTGTTGCTACAGGAGCATCTTCTGAGCCATGCTCAGTCGCTAATTTGCGATGAATAACAGCGGTCTGTTGGCAACTGCATATCCATATTAGACTAACCACAAATAGCTTTATTTTCAGGAGGGCTCTCATGCTGCCCATTGTAAATCTACCACGTCAACTTTGCGAGGGGTTACATTAACGGTTATATCCCTCTTACGAAAAAAGCCGCAGTCATAGCAGACTGCGGCTTTTTTATGGTTAATAGAGGTAAATTTAAAGCTTCTTCAACAAGGCACCAATCATCATGCAACACGACGACGACGAGCAGCCAAGCCGGCAAGAGCAAGCAAACTCAAGGTAGCTGTAGTCGGCTCCGGCACAGAATCCAATACCGGCACGATGTATGAAACCTTAGCGAAATGATCCTTTTTTTTCGAAGTATTAAGCTCTACAGACTTATCCTCCTGCAGAGTGCCTGTGACTTTGAACAGAGAGAAGGAATTATACCCAGCGGCAGTAGATGCGTTGAATCCTTTGCCATCAGGACGAGCAATGCTTACGCTGTAATCATCCAAACCGGCAACCTCAAGTTCACCACCACCTAAAGCTGAACAGGCAAATACATAAATAGTCAAAGGACTGCTCACATCGATGACTGCGCTTACGTTGGAAAAATCAAGCGTCAAACTGGTATCGGTGTTACTGACCTGGCAGCCAACAAAGGTCATATCATTCAGCTCTTCCATTGTAAGCGTCAGACCGGTAGCCGAATTCAATTCATTCAGAGCCGCTTCGTTAGTCCACTCTTTTGGCGGATTTAGCTGAGAAACACCATGACCTTCAGACCACTCCAGTTTAACATTCACGCCGTCAGACATGCTAATATCATACGGTCCGCCGTGCACCATATCAGCAGTGCCTACAAGCGGCTCTGCAGCCCCGGCCACAAACGCAGCAGAAGCAAGCATAATGGTTATCAGAGTCCTTTTCATATTCGTAACGGATTATTTAAAGTAACGAAAGATTGCTTAGTTCTTTCTCGCAGCTGATATACAGCAAACACTCTCAGGCCTATAGCAACCTAGCGGTTATATTATACAGCATCCGCTATAATACTTCAAGTATAAAAGTGTCACATGTCAATATTAATAACCCAAAATACCCCAAATTAAACATAATATATTTTAACCAAGCAATGCTCTCATAATCTGAATATTTTTCTTCTTGTAGGATTACTCAATTGATTCTACAAAAAAAGCCGCGACCATTAAAGTCGCGGCTTTACATAATTTATATATAATTAAGCTAATTACTCAGCCCAGGTAAGAACAACCTTACCGGATTTACCTGAGTTCATCACATTGAAGCCCTCGGCGAACTCAGTATACGGCAAGCGGTGCGTGATGATGGCAGAAACGTCGAGCCCGCTGCGCAACATGGCGCCCATCTTCTGCCAGGTGGCAAACATCTCGCGGCCATAGATGCCCTTCATCTTAAGGCCTTTCCATACGAAAGTATTCCAGTCGATACCGGACCCACCGGGTTGAATACCGAGCAGAGAAATATTTGCGCCATAAGCGGAATGGGTGATGATATCTTTCAGGCAAGCGGGAGCGCCACTCATCTCAAGGCACACGCCATAGCCCTCATCAATCCCCAGCTCCTCACGAGCTGCAGCAATGCTGTCGCCGCCAATGACGTTCACGGTTCTATCAGCGCCCAACTTTTTAGCCAGTGCAAGCTTATAGTCGCTCACGTCAGTAATAGTCACGGTACGAGCGCCTGCCTTTTTGCACACAGCCGCAGCCATGGAACCGATGAGACCGGCACCGGTGATAAGCACATCCTCACCCACCAAATCCCAAGAAAGAGCCGTATGGGTAGCATTGCCCAGCGGATCCAGAATGGAAGCAATCTCCATGGGCATATCCTTGTGAATGCGGATAACATTGTTCTGAGGAATGGAGAGGTACTCAGCAAAGCAACCGGCACGGTTCACACCTACACCCTGAGTATTCGGGCAGAGATGGAAGGCACCGCGACGGCAGTTGCGGCAGTGACCGCAAACGATATGACCTTCACCGCTCACAATTTCACCGGGCTTATATTCGGTAACAGCAGAGCCCACACGCTCAATCACACCGCAGAACTCATGACCGACATGCATGCCTACCGGGATAGTCTGCTGAGCCCAGGAGTCCCAGTTCCAAATGTGGAGATCGGTGCCACAGATGGCTGTCTTGTAAATCTTTATAAGAACATCATTCGGGCCGACTTCAGGCATCGGCACATCTACCAATTCCAGGCCCTTATCGGCCTTCGTCTTAACGAGAGCTTTCATGTGTGCGAAGAGTGTACGCCTTTCGGCCTTTCTTGACAAGCTCAATATCTTTTTTCATTGTCATGCGAGCTTCTTTTTATACAATAAAAACAGTTTTCGAACCCAATTCCTCCGAAATCAGTCACAATGCTGCCATGATTTTGAAAGCCCTGTTCTACTATTTATTTCAACGCCCCAAAGCCCAACATGCCGACACCAGCCCGACAAACAGCGCCGATTTATACCGTTTTCTAGGGCGCTGGTATGAACTTGCGCGGCTCGACACACCGTTCGAAAAAGGACTTGAAGAGGTGTATACGGAGTACAAGGTTTGCGAGGACGGCAATATCAAAGTCACCAATTACGGAATTGATGCAAAGCATCATCGGCACGAGGCGCACGCCATGGCTTACCCTACCGCCCACAATGGGCAACTGAAAGTCTCCTTCATTCCTCTGCTCCGATTTATCAACACCCCCTATAACATACTGCATGTTGACGACTGTTATATGAATGCTCTTGTGAGCAACGACAGTGGCTCATGCCTGTGGTTCCTGAGTCGCAGACCAATCATTGTGCCGGAATCATTCAATAAGCTGCGGCACGAAGCCCAACACCGTGGCTTCGACTTACACGACCTGCACTTCACCCGTCACCGCTACCGCCCTTGAAAGTAAGCAAGTCAACGCAAAAGAGCATAAGCCAAGATGTTGGCATTGATTTGCAAAGCGTTGCCTAACTCACTTCCTCCGCAACAACAACAATTGCGCGAGTTTGCGCTATCGTTGAGCCCATCTTCCGAATAAATGATAACTAGCTTACCGTTGTGATTCACACCGTCCAAATGACCGGCGGTAGGTCGGGAACCCGCCTGTAGAGAAGTGATGGGGAAAACGGTTGAAAATATCGGGTGAGACATAGCAATGGGTTGCAATGCACCTTTGCCGAAAAGCCCCTCCACCTCACGGCGGAACGAAAGGTTCCATTCCTTACTGGAACAACCTGCTGACGCCAACAGAAAACCGCCGCCTTCTACATACTTCTTCAGGTTCTCGCGCTCACGCGCTGTCAGTGTAAAGTGCCCTTCGCCCGTCATAACAACGAAAGGAAAACGGAAAAGTTCATCGTTATCCATACGCACAGCTCGAAAGCGCCGAGCTGTATTGATGCCGGTACGTTGCTGTACCGTGCTCAAAAACTCATCACTGAAGCAGCGGGAAGTCTTAGTGCCGGCATATATCAGATTGCCACATTGCACAACCCCTTCCTTTGCCATAAGCGGAAGAGCAACCAACAGAAGTAACATTATAATAAACTGTTTCATATATCAATGGGAGAAATAAGAACGCACGGCATCGCGATAACCGGCAGGCACCATTTCCGAGTCTGCGTCTCGGTAAGTTGGCGAATCAACACCCGGTGTACCAATGGGGAGAGCTTGATGCTTGTGTTGCCGGGTACCATCACCTTGGCCGGAAGAGTTCCCACCTTGTGCGGTAGAAGCCCCCTTACGGGTACGCCGTAACAAACGATTGCGAGCAGGTCCCATAAGGCGCCCACCTGTAACCCCAGAAGACATAGAATGCCCCCCGCCGGAGGCTCCACTACCGTCCCCGGAGCCCTTCGAGCCACGGCGTCTCTGCATCGCATCAAGTAATTGTTGCAAAGTATTAGCGGCAGCAGTCGACATGGTATTGCGGCACTGCTGAGAGGCACTGTTGCACGAGCTGCTCGAACATTCATTTTGCAGCAATTTTTGCATACCGGCCAAAGCTTGCGCGGCATAAGAATGAGCATTTGCAGGATGGTGTGCAGCACTTTCCGCAATGGCTTGGTCCATAAGCCCCTCAACCCCAGCCTGTTCGCAGGCATGCCGCATAGCAAACACGGCTTGGTACATAGGCACTAAGCTCTCATGCTGCCCAAGCTCTGCAAGCAAAGGACTGAGAGATTCCTCCCATTCCACATATTCTTGCATCATAATAGCTTGTTCGTTCCCCAAACCTTCCAATTTTCCCGGTTCAGAAGTCGAAGCAGCGCCATATTCTTCCATAAATCGGCGATAAAGGTTCACGAGCTGCTCCTGCTGCCGAACCAGCTCTGCAAAGCGAAGCTGAGCCTCTTGCACGCGAGCCAGCAGGGTCAATTCTCGCGCTTGCTGCTCTTGCTCCGCCAAAGCCCCGCCCAACTCCCCCAATCTACCGAGCATAAGTTCGTAAGCTGCCTTTCGCTCCTGTTCCGAGCTATCCTCGCTGAGTGTTGATAATACCGCAAGGTTCTCGGTCAATACATCGGCAATCTTACCGGCCACCTCGGAGAGGGTGCCGTCCATATCAAATACCGGAAAATCCTTAGCCAGTGTTTGAGCAATCTCAAGTGCGGATTCCATAGCAACACGAGCGGCGGCGGCGTCACCGGACTTCAACGCTGTTGTAACCGAATCCAAGGATTCCGTTAATTGTTCATAGCGGTTTAAAAACTCATCGTAAGTAACTTCCATACGCAAGATTTCAGCATATTCCTGCGCAGAAATGATTTTAACATGAGTAGTAGGGCTGGAGACTATGTTAAAGCGGAATGGGTTATCATCCCCAACCTCAGCACGCAACTCAAGCGCATCCCCCGGCTTCAATCCCATGGCAGCAGTACTGTAGCTGTGGGTAACAATCTGATTTCTTGGGCGCCCCTGCAGTTCACTTACACCATGCTGACGGTAGGGAGCAATGGCTTTGAAAAGAGTAAGCCGATTGAGCGCATAATCATCTTCCGCCCGCAATACAACCTTCAGTGGCTCACCCGCTACAAGATAGGTACCATCCTGCGGAGACTCGATGCTGACACTCGGCGGAGAATCCGGCAGAACGGCCAGACGCACATGCACGGGAGAGTCTGCCTCTCGCCCCTCGGCATCCTTCACCTGCAATGAAAGGGTCCCGGGTTCACGCAAGCTCATGCTTACAAGTAATTTGTCAGCTTGCGCACGAGCGAAAATCGGCTGCGGCTCTTGTTTATCGGCAGGTGTAAAATAAGCACTCCCGCTCACAATATCGCAACTACACTGCAATTCAATGCTGATGGCACCACCATCCGGCACATTGATTTCGCTGCCACCCAGCACAAGTTCGCGCACGGGTTCGCCGGTATATGGCAGTGGCGTGATAGTAACCTTGCCGGAGAGTATGCGAGGGCTATAGTTCACCTGTATGGGGAGGAAATGACTGCGAGCCCGACCATTCAGCGTAGCAAATGCCACCTCGCATGGAGTTGTCACATTCTCCAGAACACGCTGATAACTACCATCTTGCGCCACAAAAACAGGCAGAGTTTGCACAGGCATGCCTTCTGCCCGCAACAACAAACAAAGTTCCCCGGGAGCCGGCTCCCCTTCCACACGACAAGATAGTGCTATATCTTCCCCAAAGTAAACCCGGGGGTGTGATGGTGTAAGCACGAAACGATATTGAGAATATGGGGGCACATCCGCATGCGGTTGCAGTAATCTGGCGGTCAGCGTGCTAAACGAACCGGGAGCAATGCTATACAACCCAATGAGAACAGAGAGGGTTATCGCCGGCACAAGCAGTGCCAATAGCCAGCGTCGAAGAGCCGGGTAATGGCTACGCGAACGACGCACGGCTTCAGCAGCTTGTTTCAAAGCCTGAACGGTCAACCAATCAGTCAAGCCACCTTCTTTCTGTTTCGGTAGTTTCAACGCACTGCTGATGGTGCGCCGGGAGTCCTCATTCAGGGAGTCAAGTTCATCAGGTAAAAGAAGAGTAGCCGCCACTGCGCGCCACAATACCGGCACCAGCAGAACCAATCCCAGAACTATTGCAGGGTACAGCAGTTGAGCTCGAACATTCTCGCTCAATACAAAACCCCAATCACACAGAGCAACCAGCAAGGCTACCAGTACCATGGCGGCCAACCACCAGCCTAACCCGCATGCCAGCTGGGCTACAAAACAGGCCAGCTGCACTCGTCTCAATTCTGTTCGGAATTTACTCACACTAACCCCTTTCTTCTGCGAATAAACCATACAGCCCCCAGACAAGCGACCATGAATGCAAGTAGCTGCCATTTAGCCCACAAGGGACAATAAACATCTTCCGTAACGCTTACACCGGGAGGTATTGCAAAAATGCGATTGAGCTGCTCATCATTGAGATTCGCCGGCAACACCACGCCACCGGTTACTTCAGCTATTCGGGCGGTCAATTCCGGGTCAGCATTCAAATTATCATGCTCTTGCGGCAGCGGTCGCACGCTCAATCGGCACTCCGGTGAGGGACTCCCCTGCACCTCAGCACGCAAAAGATACTCTCCCGGCGGCAACGCTGCAAACGTAGATTCCCAACGAGGTAACGAAGTCGAAGGCACCGGAACTGTCTTCTGCTCTGCCACAACTTGCCCATCAGCCAAGTTGATTGCCTGAACTTTCACATCACTCGGTTGCCCCAGGCCTCGCCACCCCAACAAACAGGTAAAACCTTCCCCCTCACGCACATTCGTGCGATCAACATGCAACGAAAGATCATAGCCCGGCATAAATTCGGCCGCAGTCTGCACCCAAGGTAAGAACTGCCGCCAAAACTCTCGGTATATATTGCCATGATTACGCGCTTCAGGATAGAAATCCCACTTCCAAAGCCCCTCACCGTTGATACACGCCACGGCACCCAAGCCATAGGGCATAATACCCAAAATCGGGATATCAGTTCCCTCGGCCACCGCCAGCACACGCGTCTGCGGCCTCAACTCCGCGACAGCCCCCACATCATCAAGCTCAGGCAATTCATTCCAGGCCGGGTGTTTCTCCCCCGGTAGTAAACGCCCGAACAAGCCACTACTTACCCCATCGGGTGCAGGCTGAAAGCGATGAGTAGAGAGGGGGTGTTCCGTACTCCAAACAAAGGGCTCAAGCTCAGAAAGCATGGTGAGCGAACCGGCATGGCAACGACCACGCGCCATCACCAATATCCCGCCCTGCTCCCGAACCCAAGCACTTAGCGCCCGAGCCGCTGCGGCATCCAGCAAATGTTCCATCCCCTTACCAAGCACCACGATATCATACCCACGCAGAGCCTCTGCCGTGGTTGGTATATCCGGTGTTTCAGTAGGAGCCGCATCATCATCCCCCGAATTTATGTGATAGAACCGTTTTTCGCTCAAACGATGAACCGAGCGCACATCAAAAACCGCTTGCTCACGCAAATACTGAGCCAAAAACTTACTGTCCCAATATGGGGCTCCTTCAGCCAGAAAAACGCGGATTCGAGAATTTACTTCGCGTACCAGAATACGCGCAGTATTGTTATCTTCACGACTTTCCCCGGGCTGAACAACGACACGCACCAAATATTCGCCGGCCTGTGCAGACAGCGGGAAATCAGCAGAAATCGGTTCCCCATCCCTGAGATTAAGAGTCTGCTGCTGCAACAGCTTGCCATCCGCTTGCAACAACTCGACCTGCACTTGGCGCTCGCCCATACGAGTAGCCCGTACAGTTGCGGTCAGGTGTGTCTGTACCCCCGGATACGCCTGAACAAAAGGGTGCGCTGCCTCCACAGCAATATCCGCAGCTTGCCAAGTGTTCCCCAACGGCACAGTATGAACCGGGCACCCAGCTGTACCCGCCCGGGCCATCAGTTGCCGGAGCGCACGCGGGCGCGTATCTCGCCCATCTGTCACAAGAACGGCAGCAGCCACAGTTCGACCGCTTCGGTGCAGCGTTTCTATAGAGGAGGCCAAGGAAGCCATCACCGCCGAGCCTCCCCCCTGAACAGGGTGCTCAGCTAAGTCTTCCGCAGAACGACAACTAAATGCAGAATCCGCCAACGCCACCCATCGAACATCGCGCCCCGGAAACTCAGCCAAACGCCGCACCACACGAGCAGCCACAACCGAGCGAGGCTCAGCCTGAGAATCATCGGCAACAGGTGCCGACATCGATTCCGACACATCAGCCGCCACTAGCCAGACCGGAGCATTCGGTGATGGGCGTTGCTCGATATGACCGGGATTGAACAATAAAGCCAAACCGACCAATGCCGCTAACAAATTGAGAAAACAACAAATAAATCCCCAACCTCGACCGAGCCCGCGACATGCTACGATACTCAGCCAAAGAACTAACACCACCACCATAACAGCGGCAGGAATAAGCACAGGCAGGGGAATGATAGGTTGTAACATCATGGTAATAAATCGCTTTCAGTGCGTTCCCCGGGTTTTCGGCAGATAAGCAATTCTACCACGAAGAGTACGAACGCAGCAGCCAATAAAAACGGCCAAAGCGCAACTCGCCCACTAAAGCTGCTGATTTGAGTTGCATTTTGGGGATTCAGGACAGCAACTGAACCATCCGGCGAGAAGGAGCGTAAATCAGACTCCTCACGGGGAAAATTAACAGCCACGGTTTTCAATTCAGACTCCCCGGCCAACCAACGATACACGCCGGGGACGGCTGGTTGCTCACTGCGTGCGACTGCCCCCTGAAACACCAGCGGACATTCAGTTCCATCGGCAGCCAACAAACGCAGTTCTGCTACATCCACCCCGGAAGGAATGATAAATTGCAGGTAATCCTGCCCGGCCACCGGTTCAACATCATCGGAAGCGCCGCGAGCTTGCAAAAGCTGCTCAGCCACCAGCGGAAGATACAGCGGCGAAAATCCCTGTCGACTATCGCGAGCAATCACAGGCATGTTCCAAATAAGCAGTTCCCCGTGCCCCATAGGTTTGCGCAGCAATGCCGGAACCGGTGCTGAATCGGCATCCTCTTTTCGATAGTGAATAAGCGCTTTTGCTCCGACGGCAGCAGCTGTTAAATCAGAGCCAAGGCGCCGATATATCCCGGCATCTCCCATATTTTCCAAAGCGGCACGCTCAAAAAGTGAGAAAGAGGGGTCATCCGGCGCAGAAAAATCCACTTTCCAGTTTCCGCCATCGTTGCGCAGTTCCCCGGAAATACTGCCTTCACGCCCACACAACAGCGGCAACAAGGCTGTATCTTTTTCAAAGTCAGGCACTATCAACACCGTCTCTCCGGCAGCCAAACGCTCCCGTATAGCCGGAACATCAGCCTGAGTGGGTGAATGCCATACCACAAAATCAGCCGCAGTATCCGGCATAGACGGCAGATAGAGAGTACGCAGGAATGGCGTATTCTCAAGAGCGCGCAGCATAAACCCCAGCTGAACTCGATCCGTCGCTATAGCCAAGCAATCAAGTTTATCAGCAACCTGAACAACAAGATGGCGGGTATTGTCCTCAGGATATCCGTCCGGCTCCGTTTGAGCTGTAAGCAACCAATCACCGGGAGCTGCCGGGGCAGTCAGTTCAAATTGTACTTTTCTTTGTTTGCCTCGCTCCAGTTCACAGGGTTGCGACAATCGCAGGTTACCGGCATTGACAGAAACGCTTACGGGCTGGGCGCCCTCTCGCGCCACAGCTCCTTGCCAGTGCTGCATGGTAACAGTAAGCGTGACTTTTTGGCCGGGCAACGGATTCGCCGGCGTAAGCGACATAGCAGTCAGCGCCGTATTCTCTACAGCGGCAGTTTGAGCGACATTAACACAGCGGAGCAAGGCCTTATTCTCGATTGAGTCAATGGCGTTCTGCATCGTAGCAGTTTGAAAATCCGATATAAGCAGCACCTGCCCGTTAACCCCATCAGGCAAATTATTCAATTGAGAACAAGCTGCTTGCAAGGCTGCCGATACATCACCTGCCGCAGCCGGTAGGCTTGCCGTGCGGGCGAGCTCTCGCACTATCAGCGGGCGAGCACTTTCCGGACGCTCAAAAATAAATCGCGGGTACCCGGCCAACGTCACAAGGTTTACTGAATCTTGCGGAGAGAGATTCTGAACAGCAGTCTGAGCAATGCTCAGAGCTCTATTCATACGAACTTGCTGACCATCTGCGGCACCCATCGAGGCCGTATTATCAAGAACCAACACCAGGGCGCGGCCGCCTTCACCATCGGCTCCTCCACCCCAATTCGGTAGCAGAAATACACCGGCCAGACACCCGCATAGCAAAGTACGCAAAAGCAACAGCAGCCAATCTTTCGGCCGCCTGCGACTACTTTGCAAACGAACCAGCTCACGAAGCAGCACTATTGAGCTGAATAAGCGCTCCGCCGGACGCGTACGCGCCACCAAGTGCACCAATAAGGGTATCGGTACCACGCACAGAAGCCACCAATTCGGATTGTCAAAGCTGATTGTCATCTTGCAAGAGCATCTAAAAGAGGATAAAACGAACAATCGGTGGTGGTAGGCAAGTATAACATACCGCGAGCTACGGCCATTGCCTGCATGCGCTGCCGAATGGCACGCATACGCTCACTATACATATTGCGCAATTCATCCGGATTGCATATTATACGTTCACCGCTCTCCATATCCACAAATCGGGCAAGCCCCTGCCCACTCAGACTCAGTTCCCCACGGTCCAACACCTGTACCAGCACCACTTTGCAGCCAAGGTGTAAATACGGATTGAGTGCAGCTTGCAAGGCATCCATGTCGCACAGGAAATCGCTCACTATCACCAAAGTGACCGGTCGCTGAATCAATCCCCGGGAACGCGCAAGAGCCTGCGGCAAATCAGTGCGTCCACCGGCGGTATTGTGCTCCAGTAAGCTCAGGCAGCGATTGAGATGTGCAGCCGTAGTACCGGGCTGCACAAAATGCCGCACCTTTTCATCGAAAAGCTGCAAGGATACTCGGTCATGCCCCCGTACAACAAGCCACGCTACACAAGCCGCAAAATGACTGGCATACTGCAACTTGCTGATGGCAGCATATTCCCGGTAATCCATCGAGGCGGAACTATCGACAAAAAGATGACATTCCAAGTGAGTTTCGTGCTCAAATGTGCGCAACTGCAGACGGTCAGTTCGCGCAAATACGCGCCAATCGAGCAATTTCGCATCATCCCCGGGCGCGTATGCACGGTACTCCAGGAAATCGCTACTACTGCCACGACCTCTGGCTCGGTGTCGACCGTTTAACCATCCTTCGGCCATCATACGCACCGCAAAGCGATAATTCGCCAAGCGTGCCATATCTTCCGGGCGCAGGATGGTAGGAGCTTGAGCCATAGGTGGTCTTAATTACAGAAGGCTGTCAATAACTTTTTCCATACTTACCCCCTCACCTGTAGCAGTATAATTGGGGAGGAGTCTGTGGCGCAGCACAGGGTGCAAAACAGCTTTCAGCTCTTGCTCACTCACACTGACTTTGCCACGCAACATAGCCAAAGCACGCGCGGCCGCAACCAAACACTGCCCCGCACGAGGACCGGCGCCGCATGCAACATAGCGCCGCACCATGTCAGGTGCCTGCGGATTCTCCGGGCGAGTGCTCTGTACCAAACGTACAATTTTTTTGTATATATCGTCAGGTACAGGAACAGATACAACAGCACGTTGAAGTTCCAATACATCGTCCGCACTGAGCAGAGTTTTCGCTGTTGGCATACTCATGCCGGATGTGCGGCGCAAAATCTCCTCTTCTTCAGCCAAATCAGGATAGTTAATGTTGATTTGGAAGAAGAAACGGTCGAGCTGAGCTTCGGGCAGCGGGTATGTTCCTTCGTGCTCAACAGGGTTCTGAGTTGCGTATACGATGAACGGCTCGCTGAGGTTCCGAGTGGTGCCGGCTACCGTGACCTGTTTTTCCTGCATAGCCTCCAGCAGAGCCGCCTGAGTTTTGGGCGGGGTGCGGTTAATTTCGTCAGCCAAGAGCAAATTGGTGAAAACCGGTCCGGGTACAAACTCAAAACGTCTGGCACCCTCAGAACTGCCTTGCAGAATCTCACTACCTACTATGTCAGACGGCATCAAATCCGGTGTAAACTGAATTCTCCGAAAATCTAACCCTAAAACCTGCCCCAGAGTGGACACCAGCAAGGTTTTCGCCAGACCGGGCACACCCACAAGAAGACAGTGACCACGGCACAACAGAGCTGCAAGCATCTGCTCCACAACGGATTGCTGTCCCACAATAACACGAGCAGTCTCTTTGCGAATATCGCCAATGATTGCCTGCAATCTGTTCCATGTTTCTTCGGGTGTCTCTTCCATATCTATAAACCTCCAAGTGTTTTATATCATTCTAGCACTCTCACCGTCGGTGTCAAGCAGTAAGAAAACATTTTCAGTAAAATTAGATAGATAGTAATACCGGCAGGACTTGACAAGCAAGATAAAATAGAGGAAGCACTCATGAGTATACACAACTCCATAAGCACAATTATCGGCAATACCCCCCTGCTGGAACCGGCAAACTACAATCGCCGCCACGACCTACAGGCTCGATTGCTCGTTAAGCTCGAATACCTGAACCCCACGGGCTCAGTGAAAGACCGCGCGGCATTGGCAATCATACAAGATGCAGAGTCCAAAGGCCGCTTACAAAAGGGCGGCACGATTATAGAGCCCACCAGTGGTAATACCGGCATAGGCCTGGCCGCGCTGGCGGCGACCCGTGGTTACAAAGCCATTATGGTCATGCCTGAGAGCATGAGCGTAGAGCGCCGCAATATATTGAAAGCCTACGGAGCGGAAATCGTACTCACTCCGGCAGAAGAAGGAATGGCCGGTTCTCTACGGAAGGCAGAAGAACTACACGCTTCCATTCCCGGCTCTATCATCGCCGGCCAATTCGCCAACCCGGCAAACGCCGATGCGCATTATGCTACGACCGGTCCGGAAATTTGGCGAGATACGCAAGGAAGTGTGGATGCGGTTGTTATCGGCATCGGCACAGGTGGTACCATTACCGGTACGGGCAAGTACCTGAAAGAAATGAATCCGGATGTGAAAATCATTGGCGTGGAACCTGCGGAGTCTCCCCTATTGACCCAAGGTAAAGCCGCGCCACACGCCATTCAAGGAATCGGTGCCAATTTCATACCGCCGGTACTTGACCGGAGTATTTACGATGAAATTATACCGGTGGATAACCACACCCCCTTTACCACAGCCCGCGAACTGGCGCAGTGCGATGGAATACTGGTAGGAATATCCTCCGGAGCAGCGCTATATGCCGCTACACAAGTAGCCCGGCGGGTTGATATGATTGGCAAGACCATTGTTGCCATTCTTCCCGATAGCGCAGACCGTTACTACTCAACCCCTCTTTTCGGCTAATGAACACAGCAGACTATACATTGTACCTCGTAACGGATGAAGTTGAGCGTTGTCGGTACGGACTGGTGGAGACCGTGCGTCGCGCGGTGGAAGGCGGTGTCACAATTGTGCAGTATCGTTCCGAGCGCCTTAACCACAAGCAACAGCGTGAACAGGTGCTACCTTTGCAAAGCTACCTGCGCAGTGTGAACGTACCGCTTATCATTAACGACAATGTTCAACTTGCAGTAGAGATAGATGCCGACGGCATCCACATCGGGCAAGATGATATGCCCGTGCCGGAAGCTCGAGCCCTCATCGGTCCGAATAAGATTCTGGGGCTTACCGTCACGAATGCCGAACAACTGGCAAATGTTGACTCAACTATGGTCGACTACCTCGGTTGCGGTCCTGTATTTACCACCATTACCAAGGACGATGCCCCCCCGCCTATGGGAATAGAAGGTTGGGCTGAACTGGCCGCTAAAAGCCCCCTTCCCATGGTGGCTATCGGCGGGCTGAACCGCGAGCGGACAGCCGCCATACGCTCTACCGGATTAGCTGCCGGAGTGGCCGTCGTATCTTACATCTGTGCCGCAGAGAACCCAACCCAAGCAGCCCAAGAACTATTATGAATACAGCGCCGTTTACTATTGCCGGAGTGCTTGATACCCTTCGGGTTAAGCGTCCGCTCATACTAAGTCTGACCAACGATGTAGTACGAAACATAACAGCCAACATGCTGTTGTCTGTCGGGGCGGTACCGGTCATGCTGACGCACCAAGATGAAATCAATGATTTGCTGCGCAGTTGTGCCAACGGCATGCTGATTAATGTCGGCACGCTCTCCGAACAGCAAGCACAGACCATGTTTGCGGCAGTGGCCGAAGCACAGAGTTGCGGGGTTCCTTGGGTATTAGACCCGGTAGCTGTTGGGTTACTCAACTACCGTACTCGCGTATGCGGTGAATTGTTACATAGCCGACCGACCATGATTCGAGGGAATGCCTCCGAAATTATCGCCTTGGCCGGCGTTGAGGGCGAACGTTGTCGCGGGGTGGAAAGCATGGCTGAAAGCGTGGCGGCCATCAGTGCCGCGCGAGAATTGGCACGCAATACCGGAGCCGCTGTGCTGGTGACAGGTGAAACAGATTTCGCCACAGATGGCACAACAACTTACGCTTGCCGCAATGGCGCTGAAATCATGACTCGAGTTACCGGTGTTGGCTGCGCCATGGGAGCACTTGCGGCAGCCTGTGTAGCCAGTGCCGAATCCCCCCTTCAGGCGGCCGTTGCCACAGCTGCCATTCTCGGGGTCGCCGGCGAACGTGCAGCGGCAAAAGCACCCTACCCCGGAACCTTTGCAGTACAGTTACTTGATGAACTGGCTGCAATAACACCCGATATCGTAGAAAAATCCGCGAACATTACTCGGTTACCATAACTCAGCCCTCATTTTACCGGGCCATTCTCGGTACCACGATGGACGTTATTTTTATTTGCAAATCCGGGCAAAATCTGTAGAATATCGTGCGTGAAGCTTTCGTCCCTCAAATACAGCACCATTAAATTGGTAATATTCAGTAGCGTACTGCTCTATCTGGGAGTAGATTTACTGATTTGGCACGGTCCGCTGTGGCACAAGATTCATGGTGACACCCCCGCAACTCCCGGGATAGAAGAAATGGTTGCAGTGGTATACGGTGAACCTATCACGCTGAATCAGCTCAATCGACACGAAGCTGAGCAAAATATACTGGCCGGGCGAACGTCCCCGGAACCGGCACGCCGAGCTGCTATGCTGATGGATTTGGTTCGTGCTAAATTATTGCACATCCGCACCCGATACAACGATACAAGACTGCCAAATTGCAAAGAAGCGGCTGAGGCGGAGGTCGAGAAATTAGCCACTCGAGCAACAAGCGCCTCAGAGTTCGAGGCTCAGTTGCGCTCACAGGGGTACGAGAGCAGAGCTCAATTCACGGATAAACTCGAAGTCACCCTGCAATCCGAAGCTTTGCTGGAACAAGCTATAGCAGAGCATTGCCACGTAACAGATGCCGAGGTCGAACGCGTATACGAACAACTGAAAAATGAATTACCGGCCCCTGCGCGCAGACAAGTAAGTCACATATTCCTGGAAACTCTAAATCAGGATTCCGCCGCCATAGAACAAAAAGCCAAGGAAATCCTCTCCCGCCTGCAGAATGGCGAAGATTTTGCCACACTGGCTCGGGAATGCAGTCAAGACGCCCACTCCGCACCAATTGGCGGCAATCTGGGAACTATAGAAGATACAGGAGAGCGCCCATTACCGGAATTGCCCCTATTCGGCGAAAATGCAATTCCGGCAGGTATCCCCTGTGCCGTACAAAGCAAATGGGGGTGGCATATATTACAGGCCGGCGAAATTACCCCTGCGGGCAAACGCACCCTCGATGAATGCCGAGAAAGCATACGCAGTGCTATCGAGAGTACACGACGAGAACAGGCTGTCAACGCGTGGTTCAAGGGCGCAGTCAGAGAAGGATTTATCAAAAAACGCATACAGACAAATGTCAAATAATACTATAAGCGTAACCCGCGCCGAAAACGGACTGCGCGGCACCATCACCATACCGGGTGACAAAAGCATATCGCATCGCGTTGCTATTTTAGGAGCACTGGCTCAGGGTAGCATGCAGGTAAGCAATTACCTGTGCAGTGAAGATTGCTTGAATACCCTGCGTGCCATGCAGCAACTCGGCGCAAAAATCACCCCTACGGAGGTGCCGCAGAATTTCACCCTGACCGGCACGGCTATGCACCCGGTTGCTCCGGCCAAAGATATTGACTGCGGCAATTCCGGTACCGGCATGCGATTAATGGCCGGCGTACTGGCGGCACTCCCCTTTGTCAGCCGTATGTATGGCGACCCCTCTTTGAGCAGCCGCCCGATGAAACGCATCATCGATCCGCTCGAACAAATGGGGGCACATATCACAGCATGCGGTCAAAAACCCGGGTGTGCACCACTGCTGATTGAGGGCGGTAAACTTAATTCCATACACTATGAATTGCCCATGGCCAGCGCTCAGGTGAAAAGCGCCGTATTACTGGCAGGCATGCTCACAGAAGGCACCAGCTCCGTACACCAGCCGGCTATTACCAGAGACCACACCGAACGTTTGTTTGCTCACTTCGGTGTTCCCTGTCGTGTATCAGCCGATGGCTTGGATATCGAAATTGACGGCCCGGTTGTACCGCAGGCAAAGGATATTATCGTACCCGGAGACATTTCCTCAGCAGCATTCTGGATTGTTGCTGCCAGTATAGTTCCCGGTAGTGAAATACACCTGCGCCATGTGGGCCTGAATCCCACGCGAGACGCCATTATCACCGTACTCCGACGCATGGGGGCAGATATTACAATTTCTAATGAACAGCTTACGGGAGAGCCTTACGGTGATATTACAGTGCGTACCGCCCAAAAGCTGCAAGGTACTACCGTGCTCAAGCATGAAATCCCCAACCTGATTGATGAAATCCCCATTCTTGCCGTTGCTGCCGCATTTGCAGAGGGGGACACGGTCATCCGCAATGCCGCAGAGCTGCGGGTAAAGGAAAGCGACCGTATTGCCACAACAGTCGGCAACCTGCGGGCAATGGGGGCTACAGTACAGGAATTCGAAGACGGTCTGATAGTGACCGGAGGCACCCCGCTGCAAGGCACTGTGTTGGATAGTTACCACGACCACCGCATTGCCATGGGTTTCCTGATGGCCGGTCTGCATGCCGATGGCGAAACTACACTGCTTAATTGCGCTAATATCAACACCTCATACCCCGGATTTGAGGAACATTTGCGCTGTCTTACTCGCTAACCATCACCAGCCCCCATGCCGAGAATTACAGAGGAGTGCGTAGCCCGTATCAAAGATTCCGCCGATGTGGTGGACATCGTGGGGCGCTATGTGCAACTTCGGCGTGCAGGGAATGCGTGGAAGGCTTGTTGCCCATTCCACAATGAAAACACGCCTTCATTCAGCGTTAATCCGGCTCGACAGACCTTCAAATGTTTCGGCTGTGGCGTGGGTGGTGATGCGGTGAAGTTTATCATGATGTTCGAAAACCTCGACTACCCTACGGCCTTACGCCGTGTGGCAGATATAAACGGGATACCCGTTATAGAAGAGGAAGAGAACCCTGAAGCGGCTCGCCGCCGCTGGCTGCGCAGCCGAGTGATAGCCGCCAATACCCTGGCAGCAGACTTCTACCACCGGCAACTCTGCCGCAGTCGAGAGGCAAATCATGTGCGTGCTTATCTTAAAGAACGAGAATTCAATATAGATATAGCCAAAGCATGGCAACTGGGATGGGCCCCCCCGGATTTTAGCACGTTGCAGCAACAAGCGACAGCCGCGGATATGGACAGTCGATTGTTGCTGGAGGCCAATTTGCTCGGTAATGGCAGCCGTGGAAATTATCCGGTCTTCCGCGACCGTCTCATGTTCCCCATTCACAATGTACGAGGAGAAATTGTGGGCTTCTCCGGTCGTATCATGGCAGATGGGCAAGACCCGCGCAAGTATGTAAACACTGCCGAAACGGTAGCATTCCGCAAAGGTGAGTTGCTATTCGGCCTATTCAAAGCAACCGGCCCCATTGCCAAGGCAGGCATGACAGTAGTCGTCTGCGAGGGGCAGCTGGATGTTATCGCCTGCCATGAGAAAGCAGACGTTCGAAACGCCGTGGCGGGGTTGGGTACAGCCTTTACCGACGAGCACGCCGCTATGCTGAAAAAATACGCCAAACGTGCTGTACTATGCTACGATGGCGACAATGCAGGCATAAAAGCCAGTGAAAAAACCTACCGCAAACTTGCCGCCGCCGGGCTTGAGGTCTACATGGCCACACTCCCTCCGGGGGAAGACCCGGATTCCCTCATCAAGGCTCGTGGCGCCGAAGCGCTGCAACAGGCTATAGCAGAAGCGCGCCCCTACCTCGAAGTGCGAGCCGGTATCGAAATGCGTGCCGCTACCGGCGATGCCAATGCCCGCGCAGCACTCATACCGCGATTGGCTGACTTAGCCGCTGAAATAACGGACCCCATCAGGCGTGGAGTAGCCGTAACCGACTTGGCCAGCCGCCTCAATACCGGTTTGGAGGACATGCGGCTCACGGTTGAAGAGATTTTACGTTCCCGCAAGAATGCCCCGAAATCGCCACAGGCGGATACCTATTCGGAACATGAAGAAATGCTCGAGGAAAGCGAGCACCCGACTCAATTCACCCCTCCGCAGAAAGTGCGTGCCATCCGTCTGCATCCGGGCATGCGAGACCTTATCAACCTTGCGGCAAGCAATTCTGCCGTGCAACAGGCCTTGGTCGAACGCATAGAGGAACTCCAGGACCCCATTTCACTGTTGGCCGGTGGCCCCGTACTTCAACGTCTGCTTGAGGTACTGCCCACCCCGGGAAATAACGATTCATGGCAAGCGTTTGCGAATACGTTGCCCCCGGAACAAGCTGCAGCGCTCACTCAGGTGAGCAATACGCCGCAGGATTTAGCCGACCCCATCACAACAGTGGAACAAGCTTGCTCACGAGCAGCACGCGAGGCAGTCAAGGCGCGTATCGATATCATTAAGGCTCGCATTAATAGCGGTAATTTAACCGCCGAAGAATTCGGCGACCTCAGCATGCAGGCTACCGAACTGCACCGCATGCTGAACCAAAATTGAGCTTATAAATCAGTTTAAAACAAATCGGGCGGGGTGATGCACACGGCAACACCCCGCCCGTAATTATCTATTGATTTTCAAATATCGCTCGGCCTTAAGGCATGGGGAACGACTTATTGAAAGCGCTCACCTCTTCACGCAGAGCATCGTAGGCGCCCTCCGTCTCGTGAACCTTTTGACCGGCGAGAATAGCAAGACAGCGGGCAATGTATTCAGCAACCTTGCGTACATCCTGCTCTTTCATACCGCGAGTGGTTACAGCAGGCGTGCCGATACGAATACCGGAAGGCTTGGCAGTTGTCCCCTTGTCGTAAGGAATTGCATTCTTATTAACAGTAATGCCTACCTTATCAAGAGCAATCTGAGCCTCGGCACCATTAAGACCCTTCACGCTGAGGTCCACCAAGAAGCAGTGGTTATCCGTACCACCGGCAACAATGCGGAAACCGCGCGCGGCAAGCTCGGCAGCCATAGCCTTGGAGTTCTTAACAACCTGTGCAGCGTATTCCTTGAATTCAGGCTTAAGAGCCTCACCCAAACATGCAGCCTTTGCAGCAATAACATGCATGAGCGGACCACCTTGCAACCCGGGGAACGTGGCACTGTTGAGCTTCTTTGCCCACTTTTCCTTGCAGAGTACCATACCGCCACGAGGTCCACGAAGGCTCTTGTGGGTGGTGGTAGATACAAAATCAGCATAAGGCACGGGAGAGGGATGCACACCACCGGCTACCAGACCGGCAATGTGAGCCATGTCAACGAACATGATGGCACCCACTTCATCACAAATCTCACGAATGCGCTTGAAATCTATGGTACGAGAGTAAGCGGAGGCACCGGCAAGAATGAGGGCGGGCTTGCACTCACGAGCTTTTGCAGCCATATCCTCGTAATCGATGCATTCCGTCTCGGGGTTCACACCGTAGTGCACAACCTTGTACTGCTTACCTGAGAAGTTTGCGAAGAAGCCGTGAGAAAGGTGACCACCGCAAGCAAGATCCATGGTCAGGATAGTATCGCCGGGGTTAATGCAAGCGTGATACACGCTCATGTTGGCCTGAGAACCGGAGTGAGCCTGTACGTTTGCGAAATCACAACCGAAGAGGGCGCAAGCACGGTCAATGGCGAGCTGCTCTACCTTATCAACGACCTCACAACCGCCATACCAACGCTTAGAGGGATAGCCTTCGGCATATTTGTTGGTGAGCACTGACCCCTGAGCCTCCATGACTGAGGGAGACGCAAAGTTTTCGGAAGCAATGAGCTCGATATTGTTGCGCTGACGAGCGTGCTCCTCTTCGATATAGGCGGCAAGCTCCGGGTCGGTGGAAGCAAGAAGCGAGCCGGATGCTTTTGCCAAGCGGCGCACGTGGCGGCCGCCCTCGAACTCAGCATCCAACCAAGTGTGCAGCACATCATCAATGTCATCCGGGGTAACGAATGCGGATGCAAGGCACAGCACATTAGAATCATTGTGCTGGCGGGAAAGTGCTGCTACCTGCGGGGTGCGGGTCAGGGTTGCGCGAATACCGCGCCAACGATTTGCAGCAATGCTCATACCCAGCCCGGAAAAACATATCAGAATACCGCGGTCAGCACGACCTTCAACCACGCGCTTACATACAGCGTTGGCATAATCGGAATAATCGCAGCTTTCCTTCGTCTCGGTGCCTACGTCCTCTACCGTATACCCCCAGTTGGTGAGGATTTCTACAGCCACTTCCTTCAGATCCACGCCTTTGTGGTCTGAACCGATTGCGATGCGAAGATTGGTGTTCATACTCATGTAACGCCTGTTGCGCGAGCATTCTACCACAGGAAACTCATAATAGCAAGCTTAAAGTCACCGGGAAAGAAGTTACTGCAAGTTGTAAAATCAAATGCGACACCGAAAGCCCCTCCCCAAAAGTCTCCATAGGAGCCCAAACTGCCCTAGCAGGATGGGGGGATAGGGGGAAGGACGACAATGAGTCCTTCCCCCTTGTGGAAGCGATGAAATA
>JAZLDM010000009.1:0-35644 GCA_045614705.1 Akkermansia sp. | reverse complement strand
CGCTGATTGGAAACCGCCGTATGCCATAAATGGCACGTACGGTGGTGTGAGAGGGGGACGAGAGTCCCCCTACTCAATACGCAGTATAAGATTCGAACTTATGACCCCATCCGTGTGAAGGATGTGCTCTACCACTGAGCTAACTGCGCTTTTGCTCGCTCGGTAAGAGTGCGGCGAGATTTTAGCGTATTTGGTGGCGGATTGCAAGCTTTTTTTGTGTTTTTTCTTACAAAATCAGCTTTCATCATTGTTGATGATAGTTTCGCGGGTTTCTTTAGCGCCTGTGAGCCAGCGAAGTACACCGGCGCGGTCTTGGTCTTCGAGCAGGAAGATGAGGCGGTGCAAATCGTTCACACAATTGGTCAGTACTTGGCGAATGGCAACGTCGTTTTCCCACAAGATGTCAGCCCACATGCCGGCGGCACCTGAGCACACTCGGGTGGTATCCCGAAATCCACTGGCGGCTAAGCGCTGCAGGTCGGGCAGGGGGACATCGCCGGGCAGGGCATTGCGCGCGGCAAGGGCTGCCATAATGTGGGGCATGTGGGATATGCGGGCTACGGCGCGGTCGTGGTGGCCGGCTTGCATGTTGTAGGTACGGCACCCGAGAGCCTGCCAGAATTCGGCCAGGCGTTGCTCGAGTTCAGCCGGTACTCCATGGGGATTGGTGAGTGCTACCGTGGCTCCTTGCAGCAGGGTGGTGGTGGCGTGCTCCAGCCCCTGCTTTTCGGCTCCTGCCATGGGGTGCGAGCCGATGAACATGCGCCCGCGGTCGGTAAGTAGTTCGCCCGTGGTGCGGTGTACATAGGCTTTTACCGAACCGACGTCGGTGACGAGAGCCTTTTTGCTGATAGCGGGCAGTATAAGTCGAGCAAGCTCTTCAAATGCCCCGATGGGAGTAGCGAGGATGATGAGGTCGGCGCCGTCAGCCGCAGCGCGGGCATCGGTATATGTGTGGGTGATTCCCAGGCTGTTTGCCAGTTTCAGCGGCTGCTCGCGGCGCGCCCAGAGCCTCAGTTCGCAGGCAGGTAATTGCTCGCGAACTGAGAGGGCGATGGAGCCACCCAGTAGTCCGGGGCCATATATGGTGACTGTTTGGAAGGGTGGCTCTTGCATGGTGGGTTAAGGTACGATGAATTTGAAGTTGGTGCCCTTGACTTTCAAGACCTTACCACTGGGGTGAGTTTTGCCGGTCTTGGGGTCAATGATACGAATGGTCTTGGTGGGGTCGAGCGGGTTGTATACTCGGATGGGATCACCCTCTACCTTAGTGGCCACGGGGATGGGACCGGTGTTGGTGATAAGCTTGGGATCTGTGGGTGTGTCGGCGCCATCAGGTGTCGGCGGAGTGACGGTGGTTACCACAGGCGGTTGTACAGCCGGAGCCGGGGTAGGAGCCGGTGCCGGAGCAGGCTGAACTACGGGTGCGGGCGGGGTGTAACTTTGGGTGATGTGTGAGCCGGTGGCCGGTTTGGGAGTAGCCGGTTTAGGTGCAGGCGCTGTGGGGGCGGGCTGTGCTATCGGGCGCACAGCCGGGGCAGGTTGCGGGGCAGGGGTGAGTACTGCCGTGTAACCGGGAACTGTAGGCTGTTGCACTGTGGGAGCCCATGTGCCGGGGCGGGCGGCAGGAGTTTGCACCATGACGGGAGCCTGTGTATGTACGGGCTGTTGCGGGCGCCTGGTGTAGGGCATTTCCGGCACGGGGTTGGAGTGGTACACGCATGAGCTGAGCGTGCACCCCAATACGGCCGCTGTTATCGCAGAAAATGAAAGTCTGTTTTTCATGAGTGGAGAAAACTTTTTTACAGGGTGAATTTTATGGACTTTTGCTGTGAAAGTCAACAGTAAATCGCGTATTATGTGCCTTTGGACTTGAAAAAGAGCTGTTCGGGGGGTAATATAATGCCATGAACTCATTGTTGCATTGTGCCAATCTTTTCCGTTATTCCCGCCGTGTTTCCCGTGAGGTTCAGGTGGGGAATTTGGGTTTGGGTGGGGCGAATCCTATTCGCATACAATCCATGCTCACCAGTTCAACGCTCGATACAGCAGCCTGTGTGAAAGAGGCTCTGGCACTGGCAGATGCCGGCTGTGAGATTATTCGCCTGACAGCTCAGACCCGTGTATTTGCTGCCAATCTGGAGCACATTTCGCGCGAACTGCGGGCGGCCGGTTGTACGGTTCCGCTGGTGGCTGATATTCACTTTAAGCCCGATGCCGCGATGGAGGCCGCCAAGTGGGTGGAGAAGATTCGCGTGAATCCCGGTAACTTCATTGATAAGAAGAAGTTTGTGGAGCGCGATTACACTGACTATGAGTACGAAGAAGAGCTTGAGCGAGTGCGCACGGCATTCACCCCGCTGGTGTTGTTCTGCAAGGAGCACGGGCGCGCTATGCGACTGGGGGCCAATCATGGCTCACTTTCGGACCGTATTCTCAACCGTTATGGCGATACCCCCGAGGGTATGGTCGAGAGTGCGCTGGAGTTTGCACGAGTGGCTCGCGAGCTGGATTACCACCAGCTGGTGTTTTCGATGAAGTCATCGAACGTGAAGGTGATGATTCAGGCTTATCGCCTGTTGGTTAAACGCTTGGCTGAAGAGGGGGCTGATTGGAACTACCCCATTCACTTGGGTGTGACAGAGGCCGGTGAGGGCGAGGATGCCCGTATTAAGAGCGCGACCGGTATCGGTTCTCTGTTGGCAGACGGTATAGGCGATACTCTGCGAGTTTCTCTTACGGAGGACCCGGTATATGAGGTGGCTCCCGGTTTTGAGCTGGCTGCCGGGTATCAACCCGGGGCTGAGCAGCCCGATGGCGGTCCGGTGGAGTCTCCTGCTGCGTCTTTTGACCCCTTCAGTTACAGCAAGCGCATGGCGGAGTTGCTGACGGTCAATGGGGTGACTCTCGGGTGGAATGAGCCGGTGCGCGTGGTACTGCCGCAGGCAGCCTGTGCTGAGCTCGACCCGGCTGAGATGCGTGATTTCATGCCCGAGCTTGCCTATGAAGATTGCGGCGCGGTCGAGGTGGACCCCTGCAATCCTGCCGACTTGGCTCCCCTGCAAGACTGCCCTGCCACTTTGGTAACGGTAAAGGATGGGGTGCAGATGCCTGTGCCGCAGGCCTTCCGCTTGTTGGCTGCTCTTATTCCCTCTCGCCACAGCATTTTGCTGAAAGATACGCTTGGTGCTCCGGCTCAGCTCAGTGCAGCTATGGCGGCCGGTGTAAACGTTGGCTCTCTGCTTTGCGATGGTATCGGCAACGCTGTGCTGATTCGTGGTGAGGAGGATTCGAAGAAGGCTGCCTACCTTGCCTACAATGTTCTGCAGGCTGCCGGTGTGCGTTTGAGCAAGACTGAATATGTCTCATGCCCCTCGTGCGGTCGCACCCTTTACAACATTCAGGAGGCCGCCGCTCGTATTCGCAAGGCTACAGGTCACCTCAAGGGGGTGAAAATTGCCATCATGGGCTGTATTGTTAACGGCCCCGGTGAGATGAGCGATGCCGACTTCGGCTATGTGGGTGGTGCTCCGAACAAGATTAACCTCTATGTAGGTCACAACCCCGTTGAGCTCAATATCCCGCAGGAGGAGGCCGTAGAGCGCCTGATTGAGCTTATTCGCAGTCACGGTCGCTGGGTTGACCCCGCCTGATATGGCGTTTAGGCTCGCTTAGAGATATATGAAAGCCCGCAGTTCGATGGAGCTGCGGGCTTTTTAAATACGAAATGCGAAGTCGCTTTCAGCGCATGCGACATGTGCGCAGCAAGTGCCAAGCTTCGCCGAGGAGGTTAAGCGGATTGCGGCGCAGGTAATGGCGCTCGTAGAGTTTCCAAGGCTCGGTGGGGCGCTCGCCGATGCCGTATTTTTGCTCGTGCTCGGCAATGACGCTGAGTATCTGGCTGTAAGTATTGTAGCGCTCAATCAGCAGACGGCGTGCCTCTCGGATGGCGGGCAGGCGTTTTTCGTATTCGTTGTTGGCGATAGCCTCTTGTATGATAGCCAGTGCACGGGGCGGGTCATCAACAGGGATGCGAATGAAGGCTTCGGGCGGTAAAACCTGGCCGAGCTTGGGGTCACCGCTGTAGAAAGTCAGGCACAGGCTCATGATGGAGTCTGCCGGTTTTTCCGTCCAGTGATAATCGGTGGTGGAGTTTTCTACGGCGATGTGGTACTTGTAATCGTCGAGAGCCTGGTACTTGTGGTCAATGGGGTTTATGCCTTGCCCTCGCCAAGTGAACTCAGGCAAGTTCTCCAGCAAATACTCGAAAAGTTGGTGGCGCTTGTTGTGCTCCGTGTGGGTCATGAGCTTGCGCGAGCAGACCGCTGATATCAGCTTGCTCTTGGGGCGTTCCGGGGCGGTAATGAGCTCTTCAAACGGGTGGCCGGTCATGCCCAGCAAACATCCTGCCCCACGGCGATACCCCGGGTGGCGACAGATTGCCGGCGACAATGTGGTGAGCATGTAGCCGAATTGGTGCGTGTAGCAGGGCGGTTGTCTTTTAATGATTGCCGGTTCTTGGGTAATGAGTATCGTTTGCTCTTTCGGGCAATACACCTCGTGTACTTTTTCGCGGCGTGGTAACTCATCGTATACCACCAGCCAGTCGTAGTCCCGGCATTCACTGTCCCGAGTGAACTCTACATCACCCAGTTTTACGCTGTTCGGTAACCACCGATCTGACCATGATGAAAGAAACTTTATTTTCATGCTGCGCTTGTTAAATGTGTCGAAGTCTACTCTGGGGCACCATTCGGTTCGCCGCCATTCGCAGTCTAGCAGGATTTACCCCCTTTTGCAAGTATTTTGTGCGCGCCGGGAATAAAAGCCCACCGCATGGTGTACATGCGGTGGGGAAATGGGGGCAGGTCGGGCTATTCCGGAGCCGGGGGTAGTATATCCGACAGTAGGTTGGCTGAGCGCAGCGGGTGTTGTGCCGGATCCGCAGCGGTGTTGGCTTGTTGTTTCTCCTCCTGTAGTTGTGCCAGGCGAGTATCTTCCGTCATGGCTTTAAACTTATCTGCCTGACTGTAATCGCCGCTGATGTCGCGGAATATGCCTGCAAGCCAATCGCGCTTTTCTTCGATGGTCAGGTGGCGTTCTTTAGGCATAGCTGAGGCTCGCGTGGGTTAATGCCGGTTGTGGGGTAGAAAACGCAGCAGGTTGCTGATAATTTCTTTCCCCTTATCGGTCAGTTTGAAAAGCTCGGTTTTGCGGTCCAGGTTATGAACAAGCCGGCGGGTTTCCAAGCGTTTGAGCGTGCTGCTGATATGGCCGGTGTTTACTCCGTCTGTCAGGAATCCGCACATCTCTTCTTTGTAATGCAGCCCGGCTGCTATACAGAACAGCACCCGTATATCTGCCGTGCTCAGCTCGCATTCGCTCAGGGTTTTCAGTAGGTTACAGGCAAAATCAATCGCTTTCATAAAGGTTTATTCACAAAGTTATTCACAGTGTTGGCTAGTAATGTATATTGTTGCTGTTTAGTTGCTAAAGTGTGTTGTTGACATAGTTGTAAACATAGTTATTCACAAAATTGGATTGTTAGTAAGTGAGTGAGAAAGTATTTTATTCAGTGGGTGAGAATCGTTTGAGTGAGCCTGAACGGCATTAACATGAGCGGCTTGCGGCAAGCTGAGTCTGTTGTATTCCTGAGTAAGGGCTTCGCGTGCGGTGGTGCTGCTGGTCAGGGGTATGCAAAGTTTACAGGCAAGTCTGGTTGCAAAAGCATCGATGAATAAGGGGTCGAAGAGCGCCGGGTCTTCAACATCGGCAATGTAGAGTAGCCTAATTTGGTGCTCGGGGCAGTAAATGCAGCGACCTCGCAGCGACCAGTCGTTGCTGCTGACTTCGAGCACACGCAGACAGTTGTCCGGCAGACGGTGTTCAATGGAGGGCGAGGTCTGGGGGGCGGTATCATTCGCCAGCGTTGCCAAGGTGGTCGCGAAAGTCCACCTGTTGGTGCAAAGGATTTCGCGGCGTACGGGGTGGTAGTGAGTGTAGCAGAGCCTGGCAGCGGGGGAGCCATTGGGCAAGATGGCGCTGATGGGGGCTTCCCCCAGCTTGGTGAGGGCGAGGTTGCAGATACTCAAGGCCGTGGTGACGGCGTGGGGTGGTGCTGTATTCATGGTATGTGTAGGGGGGGATTATGTAGGAATGCTGCACAGGTTGGCACAAGATGCGGTGTTGGGCAAGTTTGTAAATGGGCATCGCGGCGACGTGTCAAAAATGGAGAGTCGCGGCGATGGGCACTTAATGTCTTGGCCTGTGCAGAAAGCTGCGATAAGCTCAGCTCATGAACACAGATGCACGTGTAATCGCCGAGCGATATTACCGAGTCGGAGGGCGCGAATTAAGCGTTGATTTGGCGGCTCTTTCCACTAACCCTCAGGGGGTGGTGATTTGGTTGCCACGCTTAGTGGTACTCATGAAACCGGTTGACAGTCGTCAGCCGGGGCAGTGGGACAAATTGTCCGAAAATCCGGTTGGGGCAGACGGTTGGTACGTACACCTGTTGACGGGGGAGCTTGCACTTGCAGGTCGATTGATGGGGCAGGTACCACGGCTCGATTGGGCCTGCTTTCAGCGAGGTCGGCGCAGTTCTGCACCGCATCGCTTGAGCTGGTCCGGCCTGATATCGCGCTTGGCAAGTGTAACTTCCGCTAATCACCACTAATCAAACAAAGAAAGGAACACAATATTTATGGGATTTCTCACCCCCTCTGTCCCCACCGCATCGGCCCCTGTTGTTGAGCAGAATGAACCACCCGTGGTAACTCAGGTTGAGGATAGTAATGCCTCCGCTGATTATGAGCAGAAGTCTGCGCGCCGCCGTGGATTGCTCTCCACCATACTGACCGGTCGCACCACGGCCCTTGGTACAACTGCCGCTAGCAAAGGGAACACAACTCTAGGCTGATACCATTACTACACCCATGCCGAATTCTACGCAGGAGCAAAACCTATTGAGCACATACGATGCGCTGCGCGCCGTCCGCAGTCCCTGGGAGGGATGGTGGGAACGCTTGCGCCGATATGTGCTGCCGGACCGGCTACTTCATGATGCGCTTTCCACAGATTCCCCGGGTGATGCCCCGCAGCGTCTTTGCGACACCACCGCAGTAGAGGCTTGCCAGAAACTGGCCAGTGCTCACATGAGCTACATTACCCCCGGAAACGAACTGTGGTTCAAATGGACGAGCCCTGACCCTGCCGCCGGGGATGAAGCTCAGTCGTGGTATAACCGTTGCTCAGAGATTGCAAATCGCGAACTGGCACTGAGTAATTTTTACACGGCACTGCACGAGTGTTTTTTGGACCGAGTAGGGTTGGGAACCGGCAGTTTGTACTGTGGCAGTACCCGCAGCGGGCGATTGTTGTTCCGCCATATACCTTGCGGTCAATTTGTTTGTGCTGAAAATGATGAAGGAACAATCGATACATACATGCGCGAGTTCACCTTTTCAGCGCACCAAGCGCAGAGCCGTTTTGGGATGGCAGCCTTGGGGCCGCGGGCGCGTGCATTGTGTGAGCATGCTGCCGACCGCCATAGCCCGACCTTGCGATTTTTGCATATCGTTCGCCCGAGAGAACAGCGCAATCGCTCCCGTAGTACTGCGCGTGATATGGCGTGGCAGAGCATCTATTACAGCATGGATGATTGCTGTACGGTCGAAGAGAGTGGTTATCGCGAAATGCCTTACATGGTTACGCGATTTCTCAAATGGGGTGAAAGCCCCTATGGCTTGGCTCCGGCACGATTGGTTTACCCGGATATTGAGCGCGCTCAATTCTTGAACCGCATCCTCGATATGCTTGGTGAGGTGGCGGCTTTCCCCCGCATTCTTGAGCTGGCAAATCAGGTGGGAGAGGTCGATTTGCGTGCCGGTGGACGTACCCTTATCAGCCCCGAAAGTGCCAGTCTTGGTTTCCCGCGCGAGTGGGCTACTCAGGGGCGCTATGATGTGGGTATGGACCGCTTGCGGCAGAAACAAGAGAGCATCAATCGTGCCTTCTTTATTCCCATGATTGAGCTGTGGAGTGAGCGCAAGTTGCAGATGACTGCGGCGGAGGTTTATGCGCGCGAAAATGAACGAGTGATGCTCTTTTCGCCTTCGTTCACGCTCTTTACCTGTGATTTTCAGCCGCTCATGGAGCGCGTGTTTGCGCAGCTCTTCCGCTTGGGGCGTTTCCCGAAACCGCCGAACAGCGTACTGTTGACCGACCGCCGTGGTGAAGCCACTATTGCTGAACCTCATGTGGTTTACCAGGGGCGTATCGCTATGATTATGCGGCGCTTGCAGGCGGAAGGCATGGAGCGAACTCTTACCCGCTTGCAGAGTATGGTAGGCCTCGAGCCTACTTTGACGGACCATGTTGACCTTGACTCTACCTTCAGATTGGCCGCTCGGCTCGATGGGGTGCCGGAGCAAATGTTGCGCCCCGAGCTCGCTGTGCGTCGACTGCGCCGCGAGCGTGAGCAGGCTCTTGCAACTGCTGCCGGTCAGGCGGGGGCTCCCCCGGCGGCAGATGCCGGTCCTGCACCTGCTCTGTTGCCGCCTATTCAACCTCAATCTTCTATACCCATGCCATGATATTACCGCCCGATAAAAGTGCTGTAGAGAAAGCCCGAGCCGCTCGCCGCCGCTTGTTGTCCGTATTGGGCGGAGCAGCCGGGCAGCTGGTGTTGAGTGAGCTGGAGGAGCGCTTTGAGGTCGATTTGCCTGTTTTTCAGGGCAGGCGCGGTGAGTACGACCCGCTCGACGCCATGCGGCGCGATGCTCACCGCGAAGTATTCCTTGTCATCCGTCGTCAGCTCGCGCTGGCGAAGCAGGAGTCAACACACACAAGCAACAACGAACATGACGATGATACATAATAACAAGACAGATAAACAGCCCGATATCCCGGCCATTCACGAAGCCGCTACCGGAACTGATACCGTACTTACCGAAGGCAGCGAAGCGTTGCGGCCTCCCGCCCTCATGCAAGATGATGGCTCATTTTCGCCTGAGTGGTACAGCCGATTTGAGGAGCTGCAGCCCTATGCGGCCACGCTGGGTAAGTTCCGCCGCCCCGAGGCTTTGGCTAAGAGCTATGCCATGCTGGAGCGTATGAAAGGCTATCCCGATGTGGCAGACGCTCGTCGTATGGCCGCATTCCGCACGGCTGTCGGCTTGCCTGAGCAGGCGGGGGAATACGCTATTCCCCGCCCTGAAAATACCCCCGATGAGCTTTGGGACCCTACTCTTGCAGCGGCTTTGTCGCAGGTGGCATACGAGTATGGCGTGCCTCCCACTGCCATGGGTGCACTGTGCGAGAAATATGCCGACGAAGGGCGCCGTATGTTGGCAAATGCGCAAGAGGTGCAAGCGGCAGCGATTGCTCAGGCGGATGCTGAATTACAGCTTGAGTGGGGGCGTAACTATGATGATAATATGAAAACCGTTGCAGATTTTATGAGTCATCTTGGTTCTCGCGCCGGTGTAGATGTGGCTGAGCTTGCCACTAATCCTGCGCTGCGGGCAAATGCTGATTTTGCGCGTTTGATGTTGGCGGCCGCCACCTTGCTGGAAGAAGCGCCCCTGCACACCGGCAGCACTCCCATCGATTCGCGCGAGGAGGCTCGCCGCATAGCCGGTGACCCCACTCACCCCCTGCACGAGGCTTACATGCGCACCTCACACCCCCGCCACCGCTACGCCAATGAGCAGTATGACCGCTTGGCGTTCGGGCACCCGCTCTGAGCGCCACCGCGCTCAGCTTATCGCCCCTCTTCTCCGGCGGGTCTCGGAGGAGGAATTGTGAGATGATGTGCATAACGAATCCCCCGGGGCAGCAGCTGCTGTCTCGGGGGATAAAGTGTATTGAGCTCTTTGTTGTCAGTTGGCTTTATTGCACCATTGTTGCAGGGCTCGTAGTAAATCCGGGCTAAGGTCGTCATCGCAGAACAGGCCAATGCCTGCCGGGGCGGTTTTGTTTATATTGTCGAGCTCTGCTTGTAGTGAGGTGGCGGTAGAGTCTGGCAGGTGTATTCCGGGAGCCAGTGGCAGGCGGCGCGCGGTTTGCTCGGCTGCGTCTTGACTGCATGTGGCGGCCCAAGCGGTGGTTTCGTTGTAGAAACTGTGGTAAACCATGGGGAGAGCCAGGTCGAGTTCGAAGTTTGCCCAGTTTTGCCGTACCAGTTTGGCAGCCAGTTCCGGGGTGGGGAATACCGCACAGGCGGCGCGCAGGTTGTGGGAGCGTATGCGGCGGCACAGGGCATTGGCCACGCGTGCTACGCTCTCCAAGCGGAACTCGCGCCAGTCGGCATCGGTATCAGCATCCGTCGCGATATCTCGACCGACCGCCGCTCGGAACTCTGCTTGGCAGCGCTCGCAGTAGCAGTAGTCATACTCGGGCAGTTCCCGGCTCATATCCAGCCCGTACTTGCCCCACAGTCCGTGGGGAAGAATGACATCCGGCATGCGCAGGTAATCGAGCTGTATGCCGCTCAGTCCCGGTATGGCAGCTAGTTTATCCACCTGAGAGAGCAGGTGATTAAGCGCTCCCTCGCTGTTCGGGCACAAGAATTGATAGTATTCTACAAAGGGGCGATCTGCCGGGGCGTGGCAGGATTTGCCGCAGCGGTTTACGGCGTACCAGTCGGGGTGTTGCAGGGCAGTGGCGTCTTGGGGGCGATTGAGTGCCCACATCCAGGCATAAACCTGCAGACCTTTCGTGCGGGCGATGGGGGTGAGGTGGGCAATTTGCTCCACTGTACCGCCGATGATAACGGCGTGCACCCCGGCGTCTGCCAGTCGGGCGAAGTGCTGCTGCCACCATGTGGTATCCCCCGTGTGTTTGCCGCCCTGAACCCACAGGTAAAGGGGTGGTCGCTTATGGGGTGCCGGGGTGGTGGTGAGTACTCCATGGGAATCGATGCTGAGCTGCTGACCGTCGGTCGCGGTTGCTTGTGCCACAAAATGCTGTTGATTGCAGAACAGTACATTTACTCCGGGGAGCTGTAGGTTGCTGCTGTAGCTGCCGTGCTTGGCCCGGTAGTCCAGTTGGGCACGGTACCAGGCAAAAAGTCGCTGCTGTGCCACAGTGGTTGCAGGTTGCTCCATACCCTCGTACCCGCTCCCGGCAGGATTGGCACTTAATTTCACATATCCCCAGTGTTCGGGGCAATGGATGTTGATGACCCCGGTGGGAGCCCACACATGATTGCTTTCGGGGAGTAGTTTGCCTTCCGCATCCGTTTGCTTTCGGTAACCGCCGCCAGTGCTGCGGTCGGGCTGCACCTGCCAATTTACGCGTGAAAAGTTCATGCGTAGCACGCTGCCGGCTGCCGGGGGGGCACAGTGGCGAGGGTGTGCTGAGTGCCCGGTGATACTCTCCCACGGTATGGCCATTTCCACGCTCCAGCCTTCATCGGTGTCGCCGGGCTTATTCAGGGTTCCGCGTAGTTGTACGGCGCTTTTCAGGCCGGGGATATTCCAGTCGTGCAGGGCATGACCGGTGGTGCGGTAGGGGGCGGTCAGAAAAAGGTCCCACACGGTGTTGAGGGCATTTACCTCTATTTCCACATAGTTTCTCGCGTCGCCTTCCGGGTCGATGAATACCTCGAAATCCGGGTCATGGTAGATGATGGAATCTCGTTCTTGCAGCGTAGCCCACAGGTGCGTTTCCTTCATGTCTGCCAGCACATACAGGTAGCTATCATCCCACAGCAGGCGAATCACCGTGTTATCCTCAATGGCAGCCCCCTCGATATCGCGTAGCGGGCTCAGGCGCACCGCTGATTGCCAGGCCGCCTCCTCGCCTTTACCATCAATGTGCAGCGGCGATGTTGTGCGTTGGCATACGTAGGTCGGTGGTATGGTGGTGGGCTCCGCCGCCACAGAAAGAGCGGCTGTCATGAGGACTAAGAGGGGGTTTCTCATGCATCACACTATAGCACATGGGCATTTATATGGCGAGTCATTTATCGCGCCTGTACTTTATCATTGACCTTCTGTGCCGGGAATGGTAGATTGTGGAAGTAATGATGAACATGCGCGACAAGTTGAGATGGCCGGAGGCGGAGTGGGATGTCTCGGGCGCCTTTGCGAAAGATGCTGTATTGCTGCGCTTTCATGATTTTTGCCGTGAGCAGTTGGGATATGCTCCCTTTGCCGTGGTGCATGGTTCGCCGTTGTTTCGCTGGAATTGCGGGCGCGTGCTGAGCCTGTTGCAGCGTAGTGAAACGGAAATCAATACGGCTGCTGCCGGTTATGTGAAGCGCGGTATTCCGGTGGATTTGACATTCACCAATCCGCTGTTGCGGGAAGAGGATATGAAGAACATGCTCGGCAATCGTCTGCTGAGTTTCTTTGCTGCGCAGAGCACGCCCACCGTGCGCCACGCTGTTATCATTGGCTCTGAGCCGCTCTATGCTCATGTGAAAACCAATTACCCGCAGTTGAAGACGGTTTCCTCTATTCTGCGTATTACCTGCGATGGTGGTAAGGGTAAGCTCGATTCGTACCTGCGCTTGGCTGAGAAATATGATAAGGTGATGATTCACCCGGATGATGTCGTCAACTATGATTTGCTGGATAAATTGGAGGATAAGGGGCGCTATGAGTTGATATTGAATGAATATTGTATGCGCAACTGCCCCATGCGCGCCTACCACTATACCACCATGGCTGAGCAGGCTTTCGATATAGATGGCTACGATACTACTAAATTTTACAAAGCCCTGGAGCGCAATGGTTGCAGTAATTTGCCGGCCATGCTTACCGACCCTCGGGTGGGGGTGGCGGCACTGAGTACTCCCGAGATTGAGCGTCTGTACGATATGGGGTTCCGTAAGTTTAAGTTGCAAGGGCGCGCTCACCCGAATGCTCTGCCGCTCATTAATGACCTGCTGCGTTTTATGCTGCCTGCTACCGGGGAGTCGGACACCCTGGGGCTGAGCTTGGCTACCGCTTTTCTTGAAAGTTTCACCCCGCTGACCACCGAGGTATGAATACCGATTTTCTGATTCAGGATTACCTGCCGCATGCTACCTGGAGTGTGGGTGGCGGATTGCTGCACGGCCACACCATGCTGCAGCTATGCGAGGGGATGGCTAAAGAGATGAAAGGGATACGCAGCCTGCGCGCGCTACACCTGACCCCCGCTTGCTCATGGTCGCTCGATTGGTCGGTGCAGCGCTCCATGACTACCCCCACGGCTTATTTGCGTGTGTTGGGGCTTACAGACCACCTGAAACAGCCGCTTTGCCTCAATTTCGATAATCCCTATGTAGCAAAAGCTATGGTGGAGGACGGATTTGGGCTGTTTCTTGTGGATGAATTGCTGCGCCACAATCCGACCGGGCTCAATTCCGTAGCTGTGGCCGATGACCGTGTGGCTTTTGTCCTGCGTCGGCAATTTCCCAAACTGCGACTTGTGGCTCACATGAACCGCTGCGTTTGCGAACAGGGAGAGCCCGATGCTGACTTCATTAACCAACTTTTGCAAGTTTACCACGAGGTGCAACTCTACCCGGGGAGCCTGCGTAGGGAAGGGGTGGTGCAAGCCCTGAGTGCGCCGGAACGCTGTACAGTGGTGGTGAATGATTTGTGCCGTCGCGGCAGTCGCGCGGCGCATGCTCAGGTTCTGCTGCTGCTGGCGCAGATGCGCGTGCGCTCATACGATTTTAACTATAAGGTGCAGCTCAGCGAGCAACTTTCTGCCTTGCTGGCACCGCCGGCCGCCCCCGGCAATACTCTTAGCCGTGCGGAATTGAAGGAGCTTTATGCACAGGGGCTGCGCTCATTCCATGTGCAGGCGGAGCAGTACCACAATGGGTTAACCCCTGCATGGGTGCTTATGAACTACCTGCTCACGGCTGACCCGCAGTACAGCCACAAGGTCTCACTGCTTATTTACAAGGTGCTTAGCTACCTCAATGGTGATATCCCCCCGTTGGCCGGCGGGCTTACTCCCTTTACCCTGCGGTACCCCTGAGTAGTTGATTCCCATGCGGTAAGCCTACTCGCTCCGTATCAATATCGCGGGTGCGCCAAGACACAGAAAAGCCTCTCACGTTCATCACGTAAGAGGCTTTCTTATACTCGAGACGGGACTCGAACCCGTACAGGTCGCCCCACTAGATCCTTAGTCTAGCGCGTCTACCAATTCCGCCACCCGAGCATCGGATTTTGCACTTGGTGCGCCGCAACTATACACGAATGTCAGACGGATTGCAAGCTTTTTTTCGTAAAAAATGTAATTTTTTGCAAAAAATCGGAAAAAAAACTAAAAAATAGCTGGTTGGGCGATGTTAACGGCGCTTTGAACCGGCGTAAGAGCCGGATTTGTTGTAGTAGCGAGTGGTGTCGCCGTTTTGTTGTGCGCTACCGGAGTAGGAGCCGCTTTGATTGTAATAGCGGGTGGAGTTGCCACTTTGCTGTGAACTGCCGGCGAAGGAGCCGTTTTTGTTGTAATAGCGTGTAGTGTTACCGCTTTGTTGCGAGCTGCCTGCAAAGGAGCCGCTCTTGTCGTAGTAACGAGTAGTGTTGCCGCTCTTTTGTGAACTGCCGATGAAAGAGCCGCTCTTGTCGTAGTATCGGGTGGTATTTCCGCTGGTTTCGGTGCGACCTATGTTGCTGCCATTCGCACCGTAGAAAGAATCTGCGAGGGCGGGCAGGGCAAGTGCAAGTATCAGGATAAGTGCTTTCATGAGTGTGTATAGTTTTTTCCTTCTTTCCTTGTACTCTAATTCGGTTTCCGTTACAAGCAAAAAAACTTGAAAGTTATGTATGTTTTGATAGAATGACCGTTGAGGTAACAGATTCTATGAAGTTGGCCGATACGGAGCTTGGGTTGTGCGACCGCGAGTGGGTGGAGCGTGTGCTTCAACCGGGGGAGGAGGTGTTGATGGTGTGCAAGCCGCAGGCGCGCCTGTGGCGCTCCGAATATTCGGACGGCGCGCTATTTGCGATACTGTGGATAGCTGCGGTTTGTGGATTTTCGAGTGTTTTGGTGCCTCATGTTCTTGCGGAAGCGTTTGAAAAACCGGCGGGACTGCTGGTGCTGCTGTTTATGCTGCCTTTCTGGCTGGTGAGTGCAGTTTTTATCTCGCTGCCATGGCTCAACCGTGCGGTTGCGCGGCGCACGATATACCTGTTGACAAATCGCCGTGCGGTGGTGCTGGCTCCCAACTATTTGATGCGCCCCACGCAGACGGATTACCCCCTTGTACCTGACATGATTCAGGATGTTCGGGTAAGGCCTGATGGCAGTGGTGATGTGGTGCTGGGGTATGATGAGTGCCATTCAAAGCATGGCACCCATTTGGAACCGAAGGGATTCATGCGCGTGCCGCAAGTACAGCAGGTTTCCGCCATAGTGCGCAAGTACATGCCCGAGCCGCCGCCTATGCCTCCCCCTGCGGCTCCGGAGATGTGGGTGCCAGCGTCCGCCGGTGGTTGCGGGGCGGATGATGCACCGCCGGCGGAGTTTCCGAATGTTCTCACTCTGATTGTGGGTGGGCTGTTTTTTGTGGGTGGTTCCGTGGCGGTGGTAAAGGCTGTACAGCAAGTGCTCAATGGGCAGCTATACGGTTGGGTTATGACGATAATCAGCGTGGGCTTTCCCGCCTTGTTTGCTTGGGCCGGTTGGCAGGCCATGGGGGATTGGGTACAGCGTTTTAAGGAATACCGCAGACGTAGACGATGATGGCGCCGGAGCGAGATATAGAACTGACACCGCAGGAGCGAGGGCGCGATTTTCCGCTCTACCCGACTCCAATCAGGGAGATTGTGCGTAGGGGCGATGATAGCGGTGATATTGTATTTACTTGGGTGCGTCGGTGGAACTTTTCATGTTTGAAAACAGTAATGAGCCCAGTGGGCTGTTTTTGCTTGTTTGAGTGCTGTTGTAATACCAAAAAGAACGAACCTATATGAATAAGAATATTGCAGATAATTGGGGCTTGAACTCGCAGGATTCCGCTCGCGTCGCCACGGCAGTGCAACCGGGTGAAGAGGTGGTGCTGGTGGTGAAGCCGTGTATTACGCAGTCGTTCCCGGAGAGATGGTTGTATGTGGGGGTGGGGCTGATTCTGCTGGTTTGGTTGCTGGTGGATTGGGACGAGATAGAGTTGAATTGGCTGTTGCTGTTGATTGGAGTGCTGTTGGTGTTGGTGCCTAGGTTTCACCGCTATCGTATGGAGCGCACTCTTTACCTGATGACGAACAGGCGTGTGGTCATACTGGAGCCGGGGCTGTTGTTTGGTACACGCACCTCGGCCTACCCGCTGCATGCCGGATTGGTGAAATCCGTGGTGCCCGGTTCCGGGGATAGCGGTGATATTGTGTTTGCCTACGAGCCCCGTTGGAAAATAGTCGAGCAAAAGCTCCGCCGCGAGATTTCCCCTGTGGGCTTCATGGCTGTGCCGCAGGTGGGACGAGTGGCTCGACTTATTGCGGAGCAGGTTGCGGCATTTTCTTCCACCGAAGCTCAGCTGCTGCCGATTCCCGGTCAGGTTTCTGCCCCCGTGCCACAGCCTACAATTCCCGAGCCGTTACCCATGCCGACGGACAGTTGGGGGAACCCGCGACCGCAGGAGCCCAGCCGTGGGGCACTCATAGGTTTCGGTGTCGTGTTTGCGTTGTTTTCATTGGCTTTTGCCATATTTGGCGGGTATAGAATGTATGCGGATGCTCGTTTGGATGCCGAGGGCGTGCGTGCTGTGGCAACCGTGGTTAAGGTGAATGCCAAACGCACCACTTCCAAGCGCCCGGCTAGTCACCATGGCTCCGGTATCTCCATTCGTATTGGGGATAGTCGTAAGGATAGAAGCTCCTATTCCTATTTCCCTGTCTTTCAATTCACTGATGAACAGGGAACTGTACATGAGTACGAATCCGCCATTGGCAGCTCGGAATATAATTACCCCAAGGGATATGAAATCCCTGTTGTATACGAGCGCTCCAATCCCTCAACTGTGCGCCCGGCAGATGCCGGAGTAACTACTGGGCTTGTCTTTGTGTTGGCCGGTGGGCTGCTTTTTGTTGTTGGCTGTGGTATATTCATTGCCGGCTTGAAAATGAAGGTGAAAAACAGATAATGGGTATCGAAGAATTAGGACTGAGCCAGCGTGAAGAAGAGCGTGTGCGCGCGGCGCTGGGGGACACGGAGCGTGTGGTGATGGTTGTAAAGCCACGCGGGCGTATGCGATTTTCGGCGGCTTTTCCCTCGTTGCTGTTGGGGGTGGTGTTGGCCGGTTTTTTGGGCGCCGGTGCGTGTATGTTTGGCGAGAAATGGTGGGTGGCGGTGTTGTTGTTTTCGCCCTTTTGGCTGGTGGCGTTGGTGTTTTTGAGCTCACCGTTGCGCTATCGGTGGCGCATGGAGCGCACGCTCTATGTGCTGACGAATCAGCGCGCTATTGTGTTTGAGCAGCTGCACCTGTGGCGCAATCGCTGTATTTGTTGGCCCCTGTTCCCGGGGCTAATTAAGAAGGTTACAAAAGACGGCAGGGATTCAGGGAGCCTGATTTTTGATTACGAGATGCGCTACTCCTTCGACTCGCGCAAGCGAGTGCCGGAACCGGTAGGATTTTTAGCCGTGCCGCAGCCCGATGTCGTGCAACAGCTCGTGCAGGAGCAGTTGGCCGCTGTGCCGGCAGGTGCGGCTCCCTTCGCGTATCGCCCTACTGTGTTGCGCTCTCCGGCTCCGTTGCTGGATGCTTGGGGCACCCCGCTTTCTAAGCAGCCGGAGGAGGCTAAAGATGATAAGAGAACCATTATGACCTGTGGCGCGGCTTTCTTATTCGGTTCTGTTATTTCCGTGGCTGTGGGGCTGGGTTTGCTGCACACGGAGTACCGCTTGGCGCATGAGGGCTTGCGCACTACCGCTACCGTGCTGCGTATGGAAGGGAGTGCTAATTCCGGCTATTTCCCGGAACTGCAATTTACGGATACCGCAGGAACCACACATGTGCTGAAGTACAACATCAGTACCGATAATTACCCCAAAGGACATCGGTTGCCAATCGTTTACTTGCCCACTGCCCCGGAGACTCTGTGTATTGTGGATGACGGCCCGAGCCCCGGTTTGATTTTTACTCTGGGCGGCGGATTTGTTATGCTGCTGGGGGCTTGTATTTTGAGGATGGGTATCAAGATAAATTGCAAAAAGTGAAACTGACAAAAAATTAAAAAAATAATGCTAAAAATGTTTTTTATGCTTGACTCCTCATTTTTTATATGCTAAAGCATATCTGTCAGGTGGGTTTTATCTGCCTATCTGTCCGAACATCTGCAAACCTATAAACACGATATGAAAAAGACACTGTCAATCCTTGCAGTAGCCGCCCTCACGTTAAGCACTGCCTCAAGCTATGCGAAGGAAGTTGTTCTGAAGCCGTATGCTGACTATGTAGAATCCCCCACTGAACAAGAGGTGCTTGCTCCTGCCGCCACTCTTGTCAATACGGAATCCGGCATGGTAGTCGTTTACGACCTCAATGATGCTTCTGTAACCAACGATACTCCTTTCGCTTATGATAAGGGGACAATTTATTGGGGGATAGAGTTGGCTAACGTATACAGAGAGGCGATTACGTTGGATGCCGTTTCCGAAGATGCGACCGACTCTGTTGTAAGGGTAAAGGATGGTGATGTTCTTGTGCTTGATTTTACAGACACTTTGAAATGGGGCGGTCCGACAAGCGCTCAATATACGGTTATCATGTTCCGTAGCCGAACAGAATTTGCTAACGATTTTGCCGAGTGGTATTCTCAGAATGGGATTACCATTGTTGGCAGATTTAACGATGGGGACTACATAGCCTATGCCATTGATGATACTTGCGACTATCCGAGTAACGGTGCCGCGTCTACCTATGGTGGTTTGGTGTTCTTCAATGAATCCGTAGCGCCTTATGTGCAAGCGCGTGAGATTGATCCGAATGATATTCCTTCCACGCCTTCCATTCCCGAGCCCACGACGGCTACACTGAGCCTGCTGGCCTTGGCCGGTCTTGCCGCTCGCCGTCGCCGCAAGGCATGAGCAGCGAAGCTGTAAATCTTTAGTTAATAGGCAATTCGCTCGTGTGCAGAAATTACTGCATGCGAGCGAATTGTTTTTGTAGTTGCTTTGCATACCTTTTGGGGATAATCCGTGTAATATCGGTGTGGTGATATTCGGCTTGACATCGCGACTATGCTTTGTTAAATATGAGACATCGGGCAGGTAGCCCCGAAGTGATATGATGGAGCCCGAGCAGATAGCAGAGCGATTTCTGACGTATATGGAGGTGGAGAAGACTGCCTCCGCCCATACGTTGGCTGCCTATGGGCGCACCTTGCAGCAGTTCCGAGACTGGATGGGACCGCGCTTTGTGAGCTGGCATGAGTGCGGAACGGAGAGTTTTCGGGCTTGGTTGTACGAGGCTATGCAGCAGGAGCTGAAGCCGGCCTCCATTCGCTTGCGATTTGCGGCGCTGCGTTCGCTCTATACCTACCTGATGCTGCGGGAAGGCTTATCTGTCAATCCATTGGCTGATGTTACGCTGCCCAAGGCACGCCACAGTTTGCCGGTGCATTTGAGCTTGCGGCAGATGGAGGATTTACTGTCGTTGCCGCTACGCACACCGGTGGACAAGAAGAGCCCCGATTGGTTGCCGTACCGGGATGTGGCGATTTTGGAGTTGTTTTACTCGTGCGGAATCCGCTTGAGTGAGTTGGTGAGCTTAAATGCAGATGCGCTGCTACCCGGTGAAAACTGTGTGCGCGTGCTGGGTAAAGGCCGAAAAGAGCGCTTGGTCCCTGTGGGGGAATACGCCATGGAGGCCATTCTGAACTACCGCATGCGTGCCGGGTTGGAACCGGATGGGCCGCTTTTTCTCAGTCGTTTGCGCCGCCGCATGACCGGTCGTAGTGTGCAGCTTATGCTCGATAAATACCTGCGCTGCTCGGATTTGCCCTTCCATATTTCCCCGCATAAACTGCGCCATACCTTTGCTACGCACATGCTCGATGCCGGGGCTGACCTGCGCTCCGTGCAGGAGCTGCTCGGCCATGCTTCCCTCTCCACCACGCAGATTTATACGCACGTTACCAAGACGCGCATGAAACAGGCCTATCTCGATGCCCACCCGCGAGCGTGATGAGTGGCAGAATAATCAGAACCAGCTCTTGATTTCATCTGCAGCGCTGTTGTACCATTCAGTAGCTTTTTGCTCGACCGCATCTGCCGCTTGCGAGGCGGCTTCACCGATTTGCCGTTTTGCTTCATCGCAAGCGTGCTCGATTTCCTGCACGATAGGGCTCAAATCAATATCTTTTGTCCAGTTGGTAAGTCCCCCATCTTTTACCCATTTTTGAGCTCGTTCAACGGCAGCGCGTGTGACTTGCAAGACTTCTTCCGTAGCGCGCGGCGGCGTGCCCGAGTAGTTGAAGGTCAGGCGCACCACACCGGCTTTTCCCGTTGGCCCGCTCCATGTGCGAATGGCTTGCAGGGCGGGGAGGTGGTGCAGGTTTTGGTGCAGGCTGTTTTCAAAAGCGTTTTTGTCGCCGTAGGCGGTGAGATAAGCCTCGTATTCCGTGGCGCCGCTATCGATAGCGGCAGCAACCCCCTGCCAGAATTGGCCGTAATTGGTGAAGTAGGCGTTGTTGGTTCGGAAGTAGAGCGAGTCCTTGCGGGCGGAAACCGGCAGGGTGCTGCGGTCCCAGCTATGATCTGCTGCTATTTGGTCATCGTTGAGCAGGAAATAACTGTGGCTTAGAATGGATTTGTCACTACCGAGAATGGTGGGGTCATCCCAAGTGGCATCGACATGGTACCACTCGCCGTCAATTTGCACCAGGTTCCAGGCGTGCGGCTCATCGGTTTGCCCGGCTGCTATGAGTGTAGGCACGCCGGCCATGCGGTTCAGTAGCCAGAGGGTACGGCTGTAGGCCTCGCATACACCGCGCCCGGAGAGCAGCATGGTCGTGCAGCTCCCGCCGGCTTCGAGGTCGTAGGTGGCGCGGTTGACGAGGTCATCGTGCAGAGCCCGAACTTTTTGCTGAGCTGTCATTTGCGGGGTGGTGAGCTGCTGCACACGCTGGCGGGCAGTTGCGAGTGCTTGCCGTTCGGCGGGCGTGAGGGTAGGCAGCAAGTCGGGATTGAGGTGTGCGGCGAGCAGTCGCACATGGTCCTTGTAATTGAAGGCGAAGACAACCGAGGTATCCGCATGGTAGGAAATGGTGACGGATTCCGCATAGTTGTGCCAGAGGGAGCGTTGCAGGGTTTCTTTTTCTTTTCCCTTGAGCTTGCCTGTGAATAGACAATTGGTCGTAGTGCGACCGTTGAGGGCAATGTGCTCGAGGTGGTTGTTAAACTCGGCAATGCTGTGAATGATGACCATATCGCGCTTCAGTTGCAGTATGGTCGGCTGTTGTTCCTGTGTGCCGGGCAGGGGGGATGATTGCTCCGCTGCTGCAAGTGCAGGCAGTAGGAGTATAAGGGGTAGTTGGGGTATTTTACTAAACATTTATATTTAGTTGGTTCGGTCGGGTGTTACTCGCCTAATGGCAGGATGAGCAGGAAGGTGCTGCCGCTTGCGTCGCTTTTTTCCAGACTGAGGTCACCGCCTATGGAACGCGCAAGGTCGCGGGACAGTGCCAGCCCTAAACCAATGCCGGGTTTGCGACCACTTTCGGATTTTGCTGAGCGTGAGAAGGGGCGGAAGAGTCCCTTGCGCAGTTCCGGTGGTATGCCGGGACCGTTGTCTGCAAACCGAATAGCGAGCGTGCGGTGCATTTGCAGCACGTTGATGCTGATGGCCGGGTGGGCGGATTCGGCGTATTTGACGGCGTTGTCCGCCAAGTTGGTGAATATTTGTTCGAGGGAGAGTAAGTCAGTGCGCAGGGAGATGAGGGTGGTTCGCGGGTCGAGTGTGTAGTGACAGTCAAAACCGGCTTTCGCCAAGCGGGCTTTCACTTTGTTGAACAGCTCGGGGAGCAATTTGCTGCAACTGCCACTGTCTTGCCTGCCGCGCACTTTGCCGCGTGTCAGTTTGGCAAAGGCCAGTACGTTTTCCACCAAATGCCCCAGTCGGCGGCTTTCATTGTAGAGCGTCTCGTGGTACTCGGCAACTTTTTCGGGTGAAAGTTTGCCATCTTTCAGCATTTCGGTGTAGAGATTGAAGCTGGTGAGCGGGGTACGCAGTTCGTGGGTCACGGCTGATACGAAGTCGCTGCGGCGGCGCTCAAGGCGGGCGTAGAAGGTCAGCAGCCCGAAAAGGATGACGATGGAGAGAATGGAGATGAGCCAAGCACTGGCTACCGTGCCGCGCAGGGCTTCTTCGCGTGCGCCGCTGTCAGGCAAAGTGACTTTGTCGCCGGGTTTGAGGATGAGGGGCAGGGGGGCAAGGTTGCTCACTTCGCCACGCTGTATGAGCCGAATTTCCGGCTCTCCCAGTCCGGGCTCTACCAAGGGTAGCAGGTGGGCTGCAAGTTTGGGAACATCTATCACAAAGCCATCAGCCCCATTTCCATGGCTGGTAGGTATGCTGCGCTGGCAGACCAGCAGCCCTTCGTAGAACCAGGCAAAGAAGGGGCCGGGGGTGCCGGTGAGTTTCAGCGGCTCATCGCTGTTGGGATCCGTGACTTCGTATACACCGAATACGGGCAGATGTACCTCGGGGTCGAAAGTGGGGCCTTTGCTCGGGTCGATGACCGGGGCGGCTGGATTGTCGGCTTTGCGGCGTATGGCATCGATAATGATGGAGTTTTTCTCCAACCATTGTTTTACACCGTCATCACCGACAGGGGCTTGTAGTCCACGCGAGGTGAGCATGAAGAAACCGCTGTTGAAGTCGGCTTTTCCCTCGGGCGGGAGGTCGTAGTACATCAGGCCGATGGGGGGCTTGCTGCCGAGTTTGGCTCGCTCGGCATTGAGCAGTCGGCTGATTTCGGCCTGTACTCGTGGCAGGGAGAGCTCCAGCAAGCGGTTGGCTTGCGTGCGGCGGTCAATTTGCAGCAGGCGTTCTTCGAGGGTGGCGGCTTCATGTGCCTGCCAAAGGGCGGCACTTATGACAAAAAGTGAGAAGAGAGCCAGTATGACGGCTAGTTTCTTTTTCATGCGTGTTCGTTCCATTTGTACCCACGGGCGCGCACGTTTTCGATGCAGGCAGCGGCGGCCGGGGTGAGTTTTTCTTTCAACCGGGTCAGCGTGACCGGTACAGTGCGGGTTTTGCCCGGGTTCGTGCTCAATCCCCATACGCGCAGCAGTAACTCGGCTTGGGAAATGACGCGGTTCGGATGACTGAGTAAATAGCGGAATAGGTCAAACTCTTTTTCGCTCAGGGGAATGGGGCTGCCATCTGTGCGGGTGGCACTGCGGGTGGCCGGGTCGAGCTGCCCACCGGGAAAGTGCAGTGTGGCACCGGCAGCTCGCTGGCGCCCGGGCGAGCGGCGCAGTACAGCTGCTATGCGCGCCAGTAGTTCTGCGGTGCTGAAGGGTTTTACCACATAGTCATCGGCGCCCAGTTCGAGCCCCTTCACGCGCTCGCGTTCTTCCCCGTGTGCCGTGAGGATGATGCTGGGAATCCCCGGGCATTCCTTGCCCATGATTTTAAGTAGCTGGAATCCCGAGAGTTCGGGCATGTTGACATCCAGCAGTGCCAGGTCTACCTCGCGGGTGAGCAGCAGTTCCAGTGCGCGGCGCCCGTCCTCAGCTGTGAGCACAGTATAGTCCGCTGCAGTCAGCATGTCTGAGAGCGCACGACGGATGGATTCATCGTCCTCCGCCACGAGTATACACCTTTCATTCATGCCGGGTATCATATCATAGCGTTCGGAGCCGTTGCAAGGAAAAGGCGCGACTGTTGCACTATTGTGACGCAATTATTGCTAAAAAATACTAGCCATAAACAGGCTGACGTGCTAGACTGAAATCAGTTCTGCAATAGGCAATATCCGGGATTCGTGGGCTTATGAAAAGGGAGCAAAGGGAGACACGGCAGATTGTGCTGAAATGTCCGGTTGAGTTGGCCGCTGAGGTGCGGTCACTCAGCGAGTTTAACTGTATAAGCGTGACGGAGTTTGTTGTGACGTCTATGGAGTTGATGATGGAGCACCTGTATGACCAGTGCCCGGAGCTGGCGAAGATTCCGTTGGTGAAGTTGCGAACCCGCTCCGGTGAGGCGGGGAATATGTTGTATACGGACAATGAGACGGAGGTTGTGCTGGTAGCCGCAGAAGATGAGAACTGACCCCTATGAACTTCCGGCGACCGGAGTGTGGCACTCTGCCGAGGATATTGCGCTTTGGGCGGCGGCCTGTATGGTGAAATTGCTGCCGTCCGGGTGGAGTTTCGGTTGGGATAGGGCAGTGCGGCGCTTGGGCTGTTGCCATTTCGCAAGAAAGCAGATAACGCTTTCGCGCCATTTTGTAGCCGCTTATTTAGGGAAAGATGTTGATTTGATACGTCGCACCATTTTGCATGAGCTGGCTCATGCACTGGTGATGGAGCACCACCGCAGTAGTGGTCACGGGCGCTTGTGGCAGCACTACTGCGGGTTATTGGGGATTGCCGGTGAGCAGCCTTCTTGCCGTTGCGATGACTTTGCTCCGCCCACGGCGGTTCGCCCGGTGCGGTATGTGCTTTGCCACTGCGAGACGGGGGAGGTGTTTCGCCGCTACCGAGCCCGCCCCCGCATGTCGCCCCGTCGCTTAGCTCACTGTTTTATTCGCGGGCGTCGGGACGAGACGCTCGGCAAGCTTGTTTTCAAAGAGCTCACTCAATAGTGGGGCGACTTGGGGGACGCGGTTGGCATTACTTCAGCACGATTTTATCGCCCTCGGCCTGCACATGGATGGTGCTGCCTTCCGGATATTGCCCGGCGAGTATAGCAAGGCTGAGCGGGTCGAGTATATCGCGCTGTATGGCGCGTTTGAGCGGGCGAGCACCGTATACCGGGTCGTAACCATGAGTGGCTACAAGTTCAGCGGCAGCCGGGCTCAGTTCCATTTTCAGCCCACGCGCAGCCAGTCGCTTGCGCACTCGCTGCAGCTGAATGTCGATGATTCGAGTCAGGTCTTCCTGCTGCAAGCGGTCGAAGATGATGATTTCGTCCACTCGGTTCAGGAATTCGGGGCGGAAGTGACCACGCAGGGCATCGAGAGCTCTTTCGTTGCGGGTAGCGGCATCGCTTTCCGACAAGATGAACTGGGAGCCAATGTTGCTGGTCATAATCAGTACCGTGTTCGTGAAGTCAACTGTGCGCCCCTGACCATCGGTGATTCGACCATCATCGAGCACCTGCAGTAGCACGTTGAAGACATCCGGGTGGGCCTTTTCTATTTCGTCAAAGAGTACCACGCTATACGGCCTGCGGCGCACGGCTTCGGTGAGCTGCCCGCCCTCATCGTACCCTACATAGCCGGGAGGTGCTCCGATGAGGCGCGATACGCTGTGTTTTTCCATGTATTCCGACATGTCAATGCGTACCATGGCGGCTTCATCATCAAAGAGGAACTCCGCAAGCGATTTCGCTAACTCAGTTTTACCCACACCCGTGGGGCCTAAGAAGATGAAGGACCCCAGCGGGCGGTTTTCATCTTGTAGGCCGGCTCGGGAACGGCGCACGGCATCTGCCACGGCCTTTACGGCTGCTTGCTGGCCTATGAGTCGGGCGCCGATGCGCTCCTCCATGTGCAAGAGTTTTTCTCGCTCGCCCTCGGCAAGTCGAGCAGCAGGAATGCCGGTCCATGTGGCTACAACTTTAGCAATGTCGCTCTCTGTGACTTCTTCCTTCAGCAGACCTTCACCGCTTTGCTGCATGTGGAGCAGTGCCTCACGAGCCTCTTTGGCGGCTTTTTCGGCTGCGGGGATTTCACCGTAGAGGATTTCGGAGGCGCGTGCGAGGTCGCCCCGGCGCTGAGCTTGCTCGGCTTCTGTGCGCAGGGTGTCGATTTTCTGCTGTTCGTTGCGGGCCTGACTCACGATTTCTTTTTCGCTCTTCCACCGGGCAACCATGGCGTCTACTTTTTCTTTGGTATCGGCGAGGTCGCGGGTGATTTTTTCGAGACGTTGTTTGGAGTCGTTGTCTTTTTCTTTGGCGAGAGCCTGTCGCTCCATTTCGAGCTGCATGGCGCTGCGGTTGAGTTCATCTATCTCAGCCGGCATGCTGTCCAGCTCGATTTTGAGACGAGCGGCGGCTTCATCCACCAAGTCAACAGCCTTGTCGGGCAGGAATCGGTCGGTGATGTAGCGGTTGCTCAGGGTGGCGGCTGCCACGAGTGCGCCGTCTGTTATGTGCACGCCGTGGTGTACTTCGTAGCGTTCTTTGAGACCGCGAAGAATGGCGATGGTGTCTTCCACGCTTGGCTCGGCTACATAGACCGGCTGGAAACGGCGCTCGAGGGCGGCATCCTTTTCGATGTACTTGCGGTATTCATCGAGTGTGGTGGCGCCAATGGTGCGCAGCTCGCCGCGTGCCAGTGCGGGTTTGAGCAGGTTGGCGGCATCCATGCTGCCTTCCCCGCCTGCACCGGCTCCCACCAAGGTGTGCAGCTCGTCGATAAAGAGGATGATTTCTCCGTTTGAGGCCGTGACTTCTTTGATGAAGGCTTTTAAGCGCTCCTCGAACTCGCCACGGTACTTTGCACCGGCAAGCATGGAGCCGATATTCAGGCTCACCAATCGCTTACCCTGCATGCTGTCGGGCACGTCGCCATCGACTATACGGCGAGCCAAGCCTTCGGCTATGGCGGTTTTGCCCACACCGGGCTCACCTATGAGCACAGGGTTGTTTTTTGTGCGGCGCGAGAGTATTTGCAGCACTCGGCGAATCTCGCTATCGCGACCTATTACAGGGTCAATCTTGCCTTGCCTGGCTCGGGCTGTCAGGTCGGTGCCGTATTTTTCGAGTGTTTCGTATTTATCTTCGGGGCTTTGGTCTGTTACGCGCTGGTTGCCACGCACTTCTTTAAGGGCCTGCAGATAGCTGCTCTTGGTGAGACCTACGCCCTCCAATATCCGGCGCAGTTCCGAATCCGCCGCCAGCATGCCGAGCACCACATGCTCCACACTCAGGTAGTCGTCTTTCATGCTCTTGCGCTGCTCTTCCGCCGATGTCAGGCATTTGTCCAGCTCCGGACCAATGCCCGGGGCTTGAGCTACGGCTCCGGTCTGGTGGGGTTTGCGGTTTAAATCCTCTTGCAGAGCGCGAGCCAGAGCGGCAATCTCTACACCGGCTTTGTTCAGTACCGAGGCAAGCACGCCCCCCTCCTGCTGTACCAAGGCCAGCAGGAGCTCCGACGGGTATATTTGCGCACGCCCACCGCTCGCAGCGTTTTTCTGCGCGGTGTGCAGCGCTTCCATTAATTTTGTGGTGAGGTTATTGTTCATCTTGTCGGGTATGACACCGTTGCCCGATTACTTGTTCAAAAATTATGCGAAGTTGTAGAGTCTTCTTCTCCATTAATCGGCTGCCGGCGTATAGCGTCTCAGCAGGCGCTTCATTAGCCGGTAGTTTTCTTTAGTACAGGCATTGAGCAGCTCCTCTTCCGTTTCGGCGGGGAGAATACCGCTTTCGAGCATGATTTGAACTAAGGGGAAATCGCCTTCTTGTATGGCCAATATCAGTGGTGTTTGACCGGATTTATCTTTTTTCGTAATATCTGCACCGTATGCTATCAAGCTACGCACTGCGCTTCTTACTGCTTTGTTGCTCGTATGAAGCGGCGTTTGCCCGGCCTTATTAACAGCATTGGGGTCAGCTCCGGCTTGCAGTAATATTTCAGCCAAGGAATTATCATCACTGAAATCAGCGAAGCAAAGGTGCAGTGGTGTGTTTCCTTCTTCATCGCGGGTGTTGAGGTCTGCTCCATGGTCGATAAGCAATTGGCACATTTTATTTTGGGTGCCACGGTTCCATTTTACAGCAATCATCAACAGGGAATTGAGTTGGTTGCTATTGAAGGGGTGATTGATATGCTCGAGCAACAGCTGCATGGGGTGTTCACTGTAACATTTGGCGATTTCTTTTGCCAATGTGTATGCCTCCTCAGGCGCGAGTGGTTTGGCGCCGGCTTCAATCAGTAATTTTACGACATGTGGTAAGTTCCGCGAAAGGGCTAAGTGCAGCGGAGTGTTGTTGTTTGAATTGCATACATTTACCGGGGCACCATGTGCTACCAGCAACTCAATAAGCTCAAGGTTCTCGGAGTGGATGGCGGAGAACAGTAAATCGGGATTGGTAACCGTATCTCCGCCTTCGAGCAGTACCCGGCATAACTCGGTTAAATTGTTTTTAACCGCCAGTTCGAGGGGTGTTTGTTTTTGTTCGTTCACGGAGATGAGAGCCTCGGGGCAGAGTTTTATGATGTGGCGTGCACTTCGGCTCTTTTGGTGCTTTACTGCTTGGTGCAGGGGAGTACCGTGTTCACCATAATCCCCCCACGTCAAATCAGCACCATGGGCAAGCAATAGGTCGATTAACAATACCGAGTCGTTGGCTGCGGCATTGTGCAGGGCGGAGCGGGTGTCTTGGTCGTTTGCTATGTATGCACGCACAATTTGAGCGGCCGTAGTATTAATTCGGGCGGTGAGTGCTTCCGCTGAGTATGTTTTGCCCAAGGCGCTCAACAACAGGAGGAATTTTTCCTCATTGCCGGATTGGATGGCTTGGTAAATCAGCCGTCGGGTATTTTCCTCAGTTGAGCCTACATTAGCTCCAAAGTGGAGTAACAGCTTCAGTATATCGCTGTTGCAGTTTTCTTCGATGGCTGTCAACACGGCTTCTGTTGCTAAGTAGGTATTGTGCTCGGTTTCGTGGTAATACCTCATGATGCTATGTGCCAGTGTATAGCAATTGCCGCGCATGGCTGAATATAACACATTTTTGACAACGGTGAAGGGCAGCGGAGTTTGCTTTTCCTCTTCCAGCAGCCGCAGAGCACTCTCCCATTTCCCTTGTTCGGCGGCATATTCTATGGCTCGCATCCCGGCCTCGTCTTCAAAATCCGTTTCTGCTCCTGCGTCTATCAGTAGTTGTGTGATATCGGCACTTGTGGCATAGAAGAGCGGGGTTCTTCCCTCGTCGTCGGGCACGTTCACCTTTGCCCCGCATTGCAACAATACCGGAACGAGTTGGTTACATAAATGCGATTGCATGTACTCATGAAGTATTGTGGATGATTTTTCATTCTTTTCGTTTACATCTACCCCTGCTGCTATCAGAATCGGGATGGCCTTCGAAACAAAATCGGTATCATGATAGCTCATTAAGCAGTAGAACAGTAGATTTTGGTAGTTTTGCACAGTTATGTTCGGGTTTGCTTTGAAGCGCAGTAAGATTTCCAGTGCAGTTATGTTGTCGTTGTCAATTGCTTCGGAAAGCGGGGTGGAATCGTATTCATCGCGTGCATTCGGATTATAGCCGGCTGCCAGCAGATGGCGCATTATTTCCCCGGAACACTGTTCTGTTGCCGGGAACAGAGCTTCTTCATTCGCATCGAAAAGCCGGGGGTCGCCATTGCTGAATGTCAGCAGCATCTTAGCTGCACCGGTTTGTCTGTGCTCAAGAACATCTACCAGTGTTCGGGTGGTGAGTTTTATGCCGAGTCCGTTCTCCAGCAGTTTGCGGATGGCTGAGCGCTCACCCTTCATTGCGTCATGAAGGACGTTCGCTTCCAATACTGATTTGTAAGGCTCGGGGACTGCGGCCAGGAGTAGCTCTACAATGTCTGTATGACCGAGTAGTATCGCTTTATCTATAGCGTCATACCCATCATTATCGACTATATCGGTTCGGGCTCCGGCGGCCAGTAATTCCCTCACAACATCTGTGGCGCCATTAGCTATCGCGTACATAAGCGGAGAATCATTGGTGTAAGCCAGCGCGTTGACATCTGCCCCGGCTTCCAGTAGTAATTTCGCGCCTTGCGGATTGTTATACATGCAGATATGGTGCAGTGCCGCTGAACCATAGTTTGTTTCTATTCGGTTAACTTCTTTGTCGGCACCATACTCCAGTAGTTTTCGGAGGATGTGTAGCTCCTCCGGGCTATTAGCATCTTGTAAATAACTTCCTTCTGCGAACATTGGGACGCAGGCGGAGGCGCCGCTCTCCAGCAAGGCTTGTACTGTTTCCGGTTGATTATTGTTTATAGCTTCTCCTATTGGTGAGTGCCGGGCCCAGCGCTCTGTCGATTCGGGGTTGGGATTGGCGCCCGCAGCCAGCAGGGCTTTCGCTGCATCGGTGTTGTTGTTAGTAATGGCAACATTCAAGGGGGTGGGGGAATACTCTATCTCCGTTGTCCACTGGTCGATTCCTTTTAAAATTCTGTGGTTGACATCTGAACCGGCTTCGACCAGCAGCGGAATGAGTTCGGCGCGATTCAGCTCAGCTGCTAAATGCAGTGCAGTCCGGTGGGTGTCTTCTTCGTATTGGTTAGGATTGGCACCGTTTGCCAGTAAGTGGCGAAGCAGTTCTGCATCGTTGCGCCTGACGGCTTCGTGTAATGAGCCGGCACGGTAGATGGTCCCGGTCGCGGCAGGTTTGAGAGCTTTATGAATGAGTGCGGATGCCGGGGAGGGGATGTTATTGGAATCAGAGGTGCTCATAATGGTATAATGATAAATAGAATCAGAAAAATGTCAATGAGATTTGCACCGCAGGGAAATGTTTATGCGTTATTTCCCTACGGTGCCGTAGTGACGGAGCAAGATAGGGTAGTGGTGGGTGGTAGTTGTGCGGGAGGGCTCCCTCCTCCTTAATGAATTAATAAAATTGTTAATCGTAGCAGTTCCTTCCCCGGCTTGCGTCAGATGTCTGCTTTGTTGCTGTTCACAAGCGGTGCAGGGGTAGCGGTGCTCACTGTCGGAGCTGCGGTGCTGTAGGCTATAGGTGTGACGTTCAGGCAAATAGCGGGAACTATGGCCAAAGTAGCACAGGCGATAATAGTGCGGATATTCTTGGCGTTTTTCATGACTTTTATTTTCTTTTGTTTATTTGAGAAATGATACTTTCCGCATATATGGACGGAAGTGGCGCAGAAATGTTTTATTTTTTTTGAAAAAAATAAAAAAAGAAAGCGCCCGGTGCCGCCGGGTGGCGGGACGGGGCGCGCTTTTTTGCGTATTTTGGGGAATTTGCTCAGAGCTGCCAGTCAACGTCGACACGGACGGTTTCGCCTTTTTTGTCTACATAGTTAACATAGCCATTGAGGGCTCCGAACTTGTGAACTTCCATGGTAACTTTGACATCGAAGCAGCAGTAGCGTGCAATGTCGAGCATCTTTTGCGGGTCACCTGTTTTCTCATATTCAGCCCACCATTTGAGGGCGTCGAGCCCTTCTGCGGTTTTTGAGTTGCCGAGAGTGACCGAGGCAACGGAGTCGAGCTTGAGACGGTGGCCGATTCTGTTGGTTAAATCGGTGCAGATATCGAGATTGTTGGAAACATCAGCGAGGGTCCAGAAAGTAAACGGCTGTATTACCTGATAGTCGAAACCGATATGGTTGTAACCCACGACAAGGTCAGCGGTGCGAAGTTCTTCTATAAGCTGCTCGACTTGATCTTGGGTATAGATGTGGTAGGCGTTGTCTTTCGTGGAGTAGGTAACGGCAACGGAGATACCCATTTTCCCCGCCTCGTGCCAGCCACCTACCTGTGCAGCTGAGAAGCGGGTCTCGAGGTCGAAATAGACGATATTTCTCATAAACTGTCAGCAGGAAAGTGTGCGGCGAAGCCCCTCGTAGAGCATGATGGCTACACTGGTAGAGAGGTTGAGGGAACGGGCGTGCTCGCCCGGCATGGGAATACGCAGGGCGGTGTCGGGATGCTCGGCAATCCAGCTTTCAGGCAGTCCTTTGCTTTCCGGTCCGAAAATGAAGTAATCGCCATCCGCAATCGGCAGCTCCGGTGCCCAGATGGTGTGACTGGCTTTTGTGGAAAGGTACCAGAATCGCGCAGTGGGTGCTGCCGCAGCCTCGAGCTCTGCAAGCGAGTTCCAGAGCTGCAGGTCAACATGCGGCCAGTAGTCCAAGCCTGTGCGGCGCACATGTTTTTCGTCGAGACTGAAGCCGAGCGGTTTGATGAGGTGCAGCCGCGAGGCCGTCGCAACGGCTAAACGACCTGCTGCACCGGTATTGTGCGGAATTTCGGGGTGAAAGAGTACGATGTTGAACATGCAGCTCGCGTGTTACTTGGCGCCTTTGCCGAAGATTGCAACCGGAATCGTGCGCAAAATGAGCACGAAGTCAGTCCAGAGACTCCAGTTGTCGATGTATTTCAAATCCTTGGCTATCAGTCGGTCAAAGTCCTTGCAATCGCTGCGGTCTTCAATCTGCCAGTAGCAGGTAAGACCCGGCTTTACACTCATGCGGCGACGCTGTGAAATCTCCGGGAACTCCGCAGTCTCGTATGTGGGCAGCGGGCGCGGACCTACAATGGACATATCGCCCGTGAGTACATTAATCAGCTGGGGCAACTCGTCGATGGAGTACTTGCGGATAAAGTGCCCGAAGGGGAAAATGCGCGGGTCATTGGTCAGTTTGAAAATGGGACCGTCCATCTCGTTGCCGTATTTGGCTTTAATTTCATCCAGTCGCTTGTCGGCATCCGAGTACATGGAGCGGAATTTCCACATGCCAAAGGGTTTGCCGTACAGGCCGGAGCGCTGTTGGCGGTAGAAAACCTTGCCCTTGGGGTCGCTGATTTTGATACCAATGGCTGCAACGAGCCACAGGGGGGAGGTAGCTATGATGCCCAGCAAGGCCAGCACTCGCCCAATGACGCTCTTGAGCATGCGGCTCCAGGAATAGTCCGGAGTAGAGGTGAGGATGAGCACACGCTGTTCCCCTACTTCGCTGACTACTGCTCTCTGAACAACGGGGTGATTGCTGTTGAGGTGAATGTAAATGTCGATACCTTGCAATTCGCAGCGCAAGATGGTTTCGGACATATCACGGTAGGTATCGAGACCACCGAAGAGCATGAGCTGTTGCACATGGTTGTTTTCGATGAGTTCCTGAACTTGCTCTTGGGTGGTTTTGCCCTCGATGACACGCCCGACAACGCTCAGCGTTTTTTTCAGGCCTGCCGGGAGTTTTTCCCACTCGGTGTTAATGTTTTGCTCGGTACCCGCAAGTAGTACTTGGCGCAGGTAGCGGCGCCCGAAAACAGTATGCTGCTGAAGAAGGCGAAGCAGGTAGTAGCGCAGGAATACGCTCGGTAAAATGAGCACTAAGCTCGTCAGAATGACGTGGTTCATGTAGGCGGAACCTTCGTCTGACCGGCTAATGACGTAAAGTCCGAATACACCCAAGTAATATATCAAAAAGGTAAGCAGCTGATTGAGCGCTGTACCTATGCGCTGGCGGTTACCGCTGTGGTAAAAACCGACAATGCGCAGGATGACCGGAACGGCTGCAATGGCGCAGCCGGCTAAGATAGGTGCTGCTTGGTAGGCATTGAAGTCCGGAACCTGTTGCCAGCCAAAGTAAGGCGCAGCAATCTCGGTGCAGGCGGGGGCTAAATATACCAGACCGGCTGCAATCAGAAGGTCTGCTATCGGAAGAAGATGGTAGAGTATAGAGTCTCGGCGTGTCACGCGTTGGATTGTATCACGCGTAATCAGATTTCGCAAGGGTAAACTCTGCTTTACCCGCAAAATATAACTTTATTGTCGGCTTCTGATTCGGGCTCGCTCGAAATCGGCCGGGCATACGGTACACAGTACTTTGTCGCCGGGTTGCAGAATATCGAGCAGGTAGGCTTCTTTTTTCTGCACGAAGGCAACGGTGCTTTTGCCATTGGGGAGCGTGGCTCGGAAAGCGGTGGGGGCGAAACGCTCGATGATGGTGCAGGTGCAATCAATGTATTGCGAGGGATAAGAGGTGGTGTTGTTGCTCATGAGGGCGGGGAAGGGGGTTAGAAGATGTTGTTGAGCAAGTCGTTTGCTGTGGAGATGATGCCGGGTTGCTGCTGCGGTTCGGTCTGGGGTTGGGTATCCGGCTCTTTGTGGTCGGGGGTCGGGGTGAATATGCTGTTGAGCAGTTCACCGGTGGCTTGTAGTGCGTTGTCTGCTGCGCCGATTGCTATTTGTGGCAGGTTTGCTGCCAGAATGGTGCTCAGTCTTGCGCTGAGGTCTTCTCTTGGTGCATCGACTGTGCCACTCAGGTTGATGTTGAGCCATCGATAACCGGGAGCACCTTCTGCGTTGAAAATCTTTTCAGCAGCTTGGGGGGCAATAGCGGCCAGGCGATTGACGGTACTCTCCGGAAGACCGATGGTCAGGGTGCCGTGTAGCGCACCACCGGAGCAGATGATGACGTGTCCGCGAACTTGCAGGCTTCCCTCTGTTGAGCGTATGTTAATTTTATCAAACAGCCACGCATCTTTTATGTTGTGGGCGGGACGGTTGTATGGGTAGCTGACCCGGCAATCTGCTTTTTCGAGCGATAGGCGGCGGTAGGGATATGTGTTGTCGAAGGAGATTGTGGAAAGGATGGGCAGGGCCTCCAGCACGGCTTGTTGCAGTGAGATGGTGCCATCGGCAGCGGTGGTTGTTGCTCCCTGACCATTGATTTTAAGGGTTCCGTAAAGTTCGCCGCTGAGGTGTTTTTTCCAATCGTTGTTCAGCAGTCTTGCCACGTTTGCTTTGTTGGCTCGCAGGTCCAGGTGCCATTTTTTGCTGCTGTAGTTATAGTTGCCGCGTGCTCGAAGTTCGCCGGGGGTGAGCATGAAGCGGCATTCTGAAAGGTTTGCTGATTTTTTTCCGCATATCAGGGAGGCTGACTTGATGCTGCAGTTGCTCAGGTAGCTTAGCGGGGTGTGTACTCGGCCGTTTTCGAGTAGAATCTGCCACTCGCCGCGCGCGGTGCCGGTGAGGGGCTCGGCGGATACCTTGCAACCGGTCAGGCTGTAAAGAGCTCCGTTGTATTTAAGCTCCAAGTCTGAGTCGGTACATTCGAATGCTTTCAGGTTAACTGTGTGCGGAGCTAAGCGTTGCAGCAGGTTATCGTTTTCATCCCTTACCGGGGGCAGTGTGCCGTTCGCCGAGTTGTCGAGGCGTAGGCTTGCCTCTTCCATTGTCAGCTTGTTGATGTGCAGAACTCTGTCAAATAGGCGGCTGCGATCAATATCGGCGGTTATTCTTTTGGCACTGACGTTCTGCACTATGTCACAGCGCCGCAGATTAAAGGATTGTATACTTACCCGCTCATCATCAATATGCAATGGGGTGGGTATAGAGACTTCGTCTGCCTGAGCTTTGTTGGTCAGGGTTTTACATAATTTGTCACGGAATCCCTCTCCTTGTAGCCAATTGATTAACTGATAGCCGCCGATGATAGGTGTCAGTATGAGCACAATCAACGCTACGACCAACCGGGCTATCCATTTGCGGCCCGTGTTGCCGGAAGTCTGATTGCGCTTGTGAGAGGAGCCTGTGTTTCTGTTGCGTCTGCGGCGTGCCATAGTGGGGGTGGTCGAATTATGGCACACTCGCTGTGCTCGTGCAAGTATATTATGGGTCAGGTAGGGTGAATTGCAAGTTCAAATGCGACACTTTTTTGAAAAAAATGCACTATTAGTGTTTTACAAGCTCAAAATTTAACCCGAGCTCCTTCGCTTTATCTTTTGTCGACTTTCCATCGAAGAGTTTTCTGGGCATTTTGTTCAT
>JAZLDM010000008.1:0-17031 GCA_045614705.1 Akkermansia sp. | reverse complement strand
TTCGCCATTAATAGTGAGCGTTGCGCTGTATTCTTTTCTGGTAGCAGGTGTTTTGAGCCGGAGCACATAGTCGCCCTCTTCCGGCGCATAGATGTAGCCGCTCCACTCGATGGCATGGTTGTAATCGTTTTTGGAAACGACGCTGAACTCCTTATTACGCATCAGGTTTTCCAAATTGATTGGCTGGGCACTGCTATCGATAGTAGCAGCGCTGAAGGAATCGGGGTCAACAATTTTTCTGTTGGAGACACCGGCTGCAGGCCAAATTTTGACTATCAAACCGTGAGAGAATTTTTCTGCTGTTTTTGTTTCTTTTTCAGCAGGAGCAGGTGTGGTCTCCGTCGTGGAGACCTCGGGTACAGGTTCCGTCTGAGGCTCCGGCTGAGGTTCCGTCTGAGGCTCCGTCTGAGTTGCCGTCTGAGTTTCCGGCTGAGTTGCCGGCTGAGGTTCCGGTGTGGGTTCCGTCTGAGCTACCGTCTGAGCTACCGTCTGAGGTTCCGGCTGAGGTTCCGGTGTGGTGGGTGATTCCATCTGAGCTACCGTCTGAGCTACCGTCTCAGGTTCCGTCTGAGGCTCCGGCTGAGGTTCCGGCTGAGGTTCCGGCTGAGGTTCCGGCTGAGGTTCCGGTGTGGGATATTCTTGTACGATAGCGGGTGTGTTCGCAGTTTTGGCCACGGCGGCATCATCGTTTGACGAAGTGGCAAAATAGGCAACACCTGCCAGTGCGATGAGGGCTGCGGCAGCCATGAGCCCCTTCTTGTTTCCTTTTTTAGAGGCAGGGGAAATGGTGGGAACAAATGTTTGCGGGTCGTAAGAACTTACGGGTAGCGCTTCAAGCCACTCCCGGGCGGATTGCCAGCGTTTTTCCGGTTTGAGTTCCAGTGCTTTTTCTATACTGTTCAGCAGTTCAGCGGAGAAACGCTGCTTAAGTTCGGCAGAGTGCAGCCGGCTCTTAACGGTATCGTTTATGGCGCGAGCATCCGCCTTTTCGGGTATTTCGCCGGTCATCAGATAGTAGCAAGTACCGCCGAGGGCATACAGGTCGATGCGCGGCTTGGGATGGCTGTCGTAGTTTGTTTGGGACCACTGTTCGGGCGGCGCGTACCCGGGGGTACCGATTTGGGTGGCACTCTTAGCACCTTCTATATGGCGAGCCGCGCCGAAATCGATGAGGATAGGCACGTTGTTCTTGGTCAACAAGATGTTGTCCGGTTTAATGTCGCGGTGGGTGAGCTCTTTGTCGTGCAGGTGTTGCAGGGCATCCAGCAGGGGTCTTAGCAGGGACAGTAGTGCGGCCTCGCTGATGGTGTTGTTTTTACCGTATGCATTTTGCAGCGATGTACCCTCAAGGTAGGGCATGGTGAAATAGACGGTGTCGTTGGCCTCGAATACGCTCAGTACCTTTACGATGTTTTTGTGGTCGAGCTCATTGAGGGTGCATGCTTCTTGCAGGAAGGCATTTCGAGCCCATAGAAAGGCGTCATTGTTGTCTGCGCCATCGGGAGTAACTCTCTTAGTTCCATAGTCTCGGCATACGTAGTCGCGGGGGAAATTCTCTTTGATGACTACAACGCGTTCCGTGAGTTTTTCTTTTGCCAGATAGGTAATACCGAATCCGCCTTGCCCTATCTTTTTTTGGATGATATAGTGATTTACCTCATCACCCGGTTGCAGAGCAGATGATATACTATTGGTTGGATTGAATGAATTGTCCATGTTGTTCTATGATGAAAAAAAATGTAAGTACTTTAGTCTACCTATTTTTAGGGTAACATATAGAAAATCGCTTGTAAAGCTCAAAAAAAGACTGTTCTCTCATTTATGACAGCAGTTGCAGTCCCCGGATATGAGCTCATGGGAAAGCAGTGCGGGTTCCGGCTGTACCGCACGGATAAAAAGGGGATATTATTTACCTAAGCGTTTGAGGGCTTTTTTAGCATTAGCGTGCTCTTGTTCGGCTGCTTTTCGATACCAGCTGACGGCTTCGTTGATGTCTTTTTTTACTCCCCAGCCATTTTCATAGCAGACTCCCAGATTAGTCTGAGCCGTAGCATACCCTTGTTCGGCAGATTTTTTGAACCAGTCTGTGGCCTCCTTGTAGTTTTGTTTTACTCCCAAGCCATTTGCATAGCAGAGTCCCAGATTAGTCTGAGCACAGGTATCTCCCTTTTCGATTGCTTTTCGGTACCAGCTGATGGCTTGGTTGTAGTCTTGTGCTACTCCTTGTCCTAATTCGTAGCATGTCCCCAGTCCGTTCATGCCGCGAGCATCCCCTTGTTCTGCGGCTTTTCGGAAGCATTCATAAGCTTGTTGAGTATTTTTTTCAACTCCATAGCCATTAACATAACATGAACCCAATCTGGATTGAGCCGGGGCGTAGCCTTGCTTGGCTAAGGGAAGCAGTTTTTCAACTAAGCCCTCGTATTTTTTAGCATCAATGAGTTTATCTACCTCAGTGATAAGGTCTTGCTTAGCTTTTGCCTCTTCTTGTGCACGATAAGCTTCCAGTTCATTTTGGGCTTGTTGAGCTTGCGCTTGCACCAGTTGCAGGGCATCTTCTAGCTCCTTGACCTTTGTTTCTGCCTTCTGCCGGGTCTGATTTACCATGTGAGCTGAATCTTCAGCGCGGCGGTATTGGTGGTAGCAGAGGGCACCCGTGCCGGCAAGCAGGAGCAGAGACACGATGAGGCTGCAGCCGTAGCTCCTGTGGCGCTTGTCGGTGTTGCCCTGCGGGGTGTTGTCGAGCTTCCGCTGCATGTCGGCAACAGTAGCTTCGGCAGTTTGGCGTGCCTTTTCAGCTTGCGTAGCCTTGCGCTCGGCAGCCTTGCGGGCTTCTTCCGCTTGGGAGATTTGGATTTCAGCCTGTTGGTATTCTTCCACGGCTTGTTGGCGTGCCTTTTCAGCTTGCGTAGCCTTGTGCTCGGCAGCCTTGCGGGCTTCTTCCGCTTGGGAGATTTGGATTTCAGCCTGTTGGTATTCTTCCACGGCTTGTTGGCGTGCTTTTTCCGCTTGCGTGGCCTTGTTTTCGGCAGATATGAGTTTTGATTTCGTCTGCTGCCCATGCTCCAGGGCATCGGCAAGTGCGGTGCGCAGTTGTACGAGTTCGTTTTGAGTGCGAGCTTCGGCTTGGGCCTGTTGGCGGCGAGCTTCTTCCTGAGCGGCGCGTTCGTCGGCAGTGAGTTCATCGAGCCAATCCTGCGCGGACTGCCAGCGGTTAGCTGGGTCGGCTTCGCGGGCTTTGTCGATGCTGCTCAGCAGGCGAGCGCTGTATTTCTCCTGCAGATTGGGGCGCTCCATGAGCTTGCGCGCGCCGTGAATGGGTGCTCGCCCGGTGATGAGCTGGTGGCAGGTGCTGCCCAGTGCGTAGAGGTCCCAGTGGGGGCGGGGTATGTGTGTGCCGCCGTTGGGCTCGTCATCTTCGTATTCCTCCAGCTGTTCGGGCGGGGCGTAGCCACGGGTACCGATTTTGGTGGCGGTGTGGGTGCTTTGCGTGGGGCGCGCGGCACCGAAGTCAATAAGCACGGGCTCGCCTGCTGTGGTGAGCATGATGTTGCCGGGCTTGATATCGCGGTGAATGATTCCCTGCTTGTGCAGCGGTACCAGTACATTGAGCAGGGAGTGCAGCATTTTTTCCAGTAGCTGCGGTTCTATTTGTGAACCGGCGGGGTAGAGCTCGTTGAGGTTCTGCCCGTCGATGGGTTCCATGACGATGTAAGCTGTGTTGAGCGCGCGGAATACGCCGGTGACGTGCACAAGGTTGGTATGTACGGGCAGCTTGCGCAGGGTAATGGCCTCCTTTTCAAAACTTTCCAACGCCCACTTGTACAGAGTTTCGCACTTCAATTTGGGGCACAGTTCACCTGTAGACGGGTCACGATAGGCGTAGCACTCGGGGTAATTTTCCTTAATTACCACGGGGTACGAGGTCATGAGCTCCGTTGCGCTGTAGGTAATGCCAAAACTGCCCTGGCCGAGCACGCTCTCAATTCGGAATTCCCCCAATATATACCCTGCCGGCAGGGTCGGGCTGAAAGGGGCGTAGTGCTGGTTTTGTGCGGAAGCTGTCATGTAACATTTATTCTACCAGTTATTGCGCGTGAAATAAAGCTCAAAATCCGGTTGTTTATTTATTATTTATGACAGCGGTCGCAGTTGGTGGGTAGCGCTTTTTGGCGGTGGCAGTTCAAGCATGAGCTCATGGAGTGTGTGCTTTGGCTGTCGGGGTTGGGGTGGCAGTCAGCGCAGGTATGGCCGGCGGCAGTGTGTTGCGCGTGGTGAAAGTTGATGTAGGGGGGGAGTGGTGCTTTTCGCACCCAGCGCAGGGGTTCGGCGGTGTAGGCGGGGTGGTCGGGGTTGGCTGCGGCGTGCAGCGGGAGCAATTGCGGGGAGTCGGCAAGTATATGGCGGTGGCAGTCCAGGCAACTTGTGGCAGTCGGCAGCCCGGCACCGGCTCCACGGTGGGCGGCGGTATGGCATGCGCGGCAGTCCATGGCTGTGCCGTTTGCCGCAGTGTGAGTGGCGTGGCTGAAGGGTAGGGGCTGCACCGGTTCGTGCGGGCGGGTGGTGCAAGCGTATAGGTAGCAGAGTGCTGTAATGGCTGCTGCCAGCAGACAAAACCCCCACACGGTCGCCGGGGCGAGGTGTGGGGGCTTGCTCATGTTGGTTAGGGGGTGGAACCCGTTGGGTTACTTCTTGGTGATGGTGATGTTGCCGCGAGAATCGCGCTTGGCACCCATATTGAAGATGAAGTAGACGCGGGGGTTTTTGAGCTCGGCGGGCACGGTTACGGAGTAGGTATTGTTGCTACTCTTGTGGCCGGTAGAGCCCTGGTGCATATCTTCTGCAACGGTGGTATTACCGTCACAAACTCGCACGCCTTTGATTCTCAGTGCTTCGGTGCCGCCGGTGTAGGTGAAGGTCACCTCGTAGGTGCCGGCGGATTTGATGGGGTGCTTACCTTCGAGCTCAACGGGGGTAGAGTCTTCGGGCAATACGGAGGGGCTCCAACCTTCGACGAGGTTGAGGGTGCTCACCCACATGCGCTCGGCGTCTATGGCTGACTTGCCCCACAGGCTGTTGGGGTCGAGCTTGCGGAGCTTGGTGAGCATCTGCTTGAGCTCGGCCTTGCGGGCGTAGCCACCATGGCGGCGCAGCAGACCGATGGCAATGCAGCAGGCTTGCTGCTTTTGCTCCGTGGTGAGCAGCGGGTTTTCCATGAGTGCCTTCATCTGAGCCAAATCAGCTTCCCAATCTTTGGTGCCGGCAGTTTGAATAGCCTTGTCAAAGAGATTGAGGGTGGCTACTTCGTACATACCGCTCTCATCGTTGGGGTCGAGCTGTTTGAGGGTTTTGGCTAAGTTGGCCGGGCGGGTTACACCGTGTATCGCAGCGGCTTGGCCGATGAGGCGTGCCTTTTCTACACCCTGTGCTCCCTCGGCCTGGGCAAGCAGTTTGGCTTGCTTGCGCGCAGCGTTCATGGCATTCTGTACCTTGGTTGCTACGGCGGCGGGGTCCTTGCGCTCGGCAAAGGGTATGCAGATGTCGGCCAGACGGCGACCGTCTTTGCTGTAGAGGACGATGGCGGGGTAGACGTTCGGGAATGACAGGTCGAGGTTACCGAAGCGCTGTTTGTTTGCTTCGTGTTCCTCTTTCGGGGTGACGTTGGGGACGTCCATTGTCATGACAACGGCCTGACCGAGTGCTTTGCTTACGCCGGCATCGGCAAGCATGCGCTCTGCGGTTTTCTTGCTGTACTTGTCCCAGTCACGGGCATACATTACGATAGCGTAGCCGTCATCTGTCACCATTGTTTTTCCTTGCTCAATGTTGTCGGCCTTTTGATAGGCGGTGGCAGTGAGCGGACTGAGTGCCAGCGTGAGGGCGAGTAAGCTGTTAGTAACTTTCATGATTCGGTAAATGGGTTATGGGTTAAGCAGCCTGATTGCCGTAGATGTAAATGCCGTTGAGGTGGAAGAACTCGGGGCCGCCTTCGCGCAGAATGCGCACATACTTGGCGACGGGGAGCTTGCCGCCCAAATCGCTGCGCATGACGCGCTGCTTGCAGGGGCCGAAATTGTGAACGTCCGTCCAGTCTTCACCGTTTTCGGAGACTTGAATCTTCATGTTGTTGTGGCGGTGTAAGTTACCGGGTGCGGTGACGAGTACAACACCGGTCACGTTGACTTGGCGGGGAAGTTCAACCACGACGTAAGCATCCTTATCTTTGCTTGTGTGGAAGGTACCGCCCTGCGGGGTAAGCAGGCTTGCGTGCTCGTGCGGTTTATCCCATTTGGAGGTGGAGCTCATCCACACCATACCGTTTTCGGAGGCAAGCTTGCCGGGGAACGGCTCGAATTGGGGGATGTTGACATCGGGGTTCTTGTGGCCCATGTCAGCAATCATCTTGCCGATGGATTGGAAGGAGGCGCGGTCGCGGCTCTTTTCGGCGGAGAGAACAGTGGGGCTGAGCAGTTTGATACGCTCCTCAGTGGTCATATCGTTGCTCTTGCTGATGCTGTTGATCATGGCTTTCGTGAGCAGTACCTGATTGCTCTTGTCGAGCTTAGCATTGAGGTTGTTACCCCAGTTGAGAATGGCAGGGCCGTATTTCTCATCTGCAATGAGCCCGCCGAGCACGTCTGAGTAATAGGCGCAGAGCTCCTTGGGTTTCTTGGCATCTATGCCCATGGCAGCGAGCTGTTTATCGGCCAGGGTTTCGATATGCCAGCGGTCGGGGCCCATGTCCTTAACGCTCTTCCAGAATTTGAGGTAAGCGTTGCGCAGTTGGTCGGGGTTGTTGCCCAGGGCGCCGGCCAAGCCGTCTATCATGCCCTTTTGCATGAGCTCGAAGCCCATTTCAGGGTAAATGGGTACCAAGTTTGAGCAGAGTGCATCGTTGAGCTGCTCCCAGTTGGCTGCGGTAGTGGCGCTGTTTGCCTTCAGGGTTTCCATCCACTCGCGCCATACCATCCAGTTGCGGGGCTGCGCTTTAACTGCACGGTTGTAGGCATCGGTCGCGGCGGCAAGGTCACCGGCCGTGGCTTTTACGCCGGCAAGTGCGCGCAGAGCGTTGGAGATGCCGGTTTTCTCTTTCTGTGCGTCAGAGTAAAGCTCGGTAGCTGAGTGCAGGGAGGAGTATGAGTGGATGTTGCGGAATACCTGCCAGTGCAGGCCACGCTGCCAACTCAGCGAGTAAGCCGGGGTCCACTTGTCGCCCACCAGTACGATGAAGGCGCAGTGAGCGGGTTCGCCGGCTGTCAGGGCGGGTACGCCGTTGGCCAGTGCTGCGAAAGCACCGAAGTGGGAAAGACTGCCGCACACGCCGCCGATATGGTAGGTCATAGCCTCGCGGTTTTCACCCAGTTCACTTTCGAAGGGTGCGTAGTAGAGCGGGCCGTGAATGGAATCGCCGTAGATGTTGTTGAGGCGGTAGGAGCAGCGCCAGCAGGAGCTGCTGTAGCGGTCGGCGGGCAGGCGCATGTTGTCCTGCGCCCAGCGCAGACTGGCGATGGAGCCGTAGTGGTTGTCCCCCTTGCAACCGCAAACCATGCGGCGCTGCCACATGGGCAGGGTGTCGAATACGGTGTTCAGGCGGTCATCTTTCCACGATTCGATGTAGAAATTGGCGCGTTCTACGGCATCTGCCTGGTTCCAGTTCGACTTGGCGTATTCAAGAGCAGTGGCGGTTGCGATATCGCGCACCATGCGGTTGTTTACCATGTCGGGCTGGTGCTTGGAGATTTTCTTGAGGATGGAAAGAACCATGCCCGGGCGCACACATTCACCGGAGAAGGCAATTTGGGCAGCCCACTCAGGGTCACCGCCAACCAGGTCCATGAGCTTGGAGCCACCCTTGCCGGCGGCACTTTCGCTGAGGAGGTGGTCGCTTTTAATTTCACCTTCGAGCTTCGCAATTTTTTTCTCAAGTTGCTTTATATCCCAGGCCAAGGCTGCCGGGGCTTCTGCTCCCTCAGGCAGCTGAGCTTTCTTTGCGGTGAGGTTGCTCTGGAGTTTTGTAAGTTCTTTCTTACGGTTTTCGGCGGCCGTTGCCTCTTCCTCCAGCCCGCGAACTTCGGCGTCTGCAATAATCCACTGAGCGAGCAGCAGTCGGTTTTCGGGGGTTTTGAGGAATTCAGCTACGTTGGCTTCGGCAGTGGAGGTAAGCTTTTTGCTGATTTCGGCGGCTACTTTGTCGCGCACCTTGCTGCAATCCACCCATTCAGCACCTTTTACGATACCGATATTGCTGATATTGGGGGTGTTTTTCTTGCCTTTTTTACCCTTTTTACTTTTTTGGGTGGAGGCATTGCCCGTGAGTTTATCGAGCTGTTTGGTCAGGCCCTCAGGCAGGTAGTCTCTGAGAAGCTCCGGTTTAACGGCATAGGTAATGCCGGCGGCACATAGTACTGCCAGTGCCAGTTTTAATACAGTTCCTGCTTTCATGGTAAATAAAATTTATCCCTTGGAATAGGGGGCTTGCCCAGTCTACCTTTTAATTCATGCTACTGCAAGCAAAAAAGAACCGCACAGTCGGAATTCCGACTGTGCGGCAGGTGATGTGCCGGGGTGATTATTTTTTCTCCATGCGAATGAAGCCGGTGGCCTCCATCCAACCGCTGTAACAAGCGGCTGTGAGCCAGACCTCTACCGTAGCACCGGCCGGAATTTCCGGTACGGTGAACTCGACCGTCTTGGTGTCCTTGTCGGCAGGTATGGCAGGGGTGGCCACTACTTTCCCGTTTACGACAAGCCTGAAGTTGCGGCTTGTCATGCGGTCTTTTTCGACCGGTACCAGTGAGAAGGTATATGTGCCGGGGCCCGATATGGAGCTTGTGACATCCACATGCCAATCTTTCTCGAACCCGAGGGTTTGATCTCCTCGTGTGTAGTAACCGTTTTTGATTGTATTGAACGTGGTGGGATCCCAGTAGTGGCGGAACTTTGCGGCGCCTTTGCCATACTGGCTGTCCGGGTCGAGTTGCACGATTTTGTCGAGCGTGGTCAGCAGGGGTGTTACATCGCGCTTGTCGGGTGTGGTGGTGGAGAGTATGCGCTCTCTCTGCACATAGGCCAGACCGGCGAGCCACTGCTGGCGGCGCTCATTACCATTGAGCGATTTTTTGGCGAGTGTGCTGCGAACGTAGGCTTCTGCCTCGTCGAACTTACGGTTTTTGCCGGAGAGTTTGCCGGTCTTTCCGCCCTTGAGTATGCCGTTGATTTCGCCGTACATGCCGAGGTGGTCCAGGCAGAACTGGGCGCGGAAACCGGTTTTATCTTTCGGGTCGTATTTGTTGATGATGCCTGTGAGCTCGCGGTTGCGCATAGCATCGCGAGGGTCGAGCAGGTAAAGTGCCATAGCCGCATTGATGACAGCTTGTTCTCCGTTGGAACTGCGTGCAATCTGTGCCAGTTGGGCATAGCGCTTGGACAGGCGCGCCGGCTGAGCAAGCTTGCTGAAAAGTTCTCTACCGGGCTCTCTGACGATGGGGCCGCTCAGTTCAGCCATGTATGAGCCATCGGGCGCCAGCAGCACAACAGCCGGAATGTTGAAGTGCTCGATGGGGAGCGCTTTGTTGCGCACCGAGCCATCTTGCCCCAACTTGTCGGCAAATTGGCCGAATACATAGGTGCCTGCGTACTGCTTGGCCAGTTGTTCCCAGCTTTTGCAGAAGTCAGCCACGCCCGGCTGCCAGTCCGGCCCGTACCATACGATGAGGGCGGGCTTGCCGGTGGCTGCAGCTTGTTCTTTTGCTGTCGCCACATCGGGGAAGGAAAGGGTAGCAGCCTGTACGGCCACGGCGGCTGCCGGTACCAACAGGGCGGAAAGTATGAGGTTTTTCATGTTGTTGTACTTTCGGTAAGGGGTTATTTGCTGTATATCACGAAGTGTGAGATGTGGGCAAAATCAGCCTGCCCGGTGTTGTCGAACTCCACTTTCACCCACTTGGCGCGTGTGCCGTCCGGGAAGGTGACCGCCCATTCCTTGGGCATGTTTTCTGTGGTGGCACGGGGTTTCCAAGTAGCGCCGTCTTCGCTGGTGTAGACGGTGGCTTTTTTCATGCGCCATTCGTTGCCGTCGGTCTTGCGCACGATTGCACCGCTCACGTAGTTGTGCTCGGGCAGTTCCACAACCATGTGGGGGTGCTCTTCCTTGCCGGTATGGCACTTGCCGCCGGTGGGGGTGGTGACGTCGATGTGGCGCACGGGGGAATCCCACTGGCAGCTGCTCGATATGCGGAACATGGCAGCCGGCATGGGTTTGCCCGGGACAGTGGATTTCAGGGCAACGGGGGATTGCCACGGACCTGCCAGCTTAACTGCTGCCGCTGTCAGCGCGCGGAATGCCGGGGCGGAGCGTGCCTGCTCGGCGGCTACGATTGCCTTGTCGTATGCGGCGGACATTTTCTTCGCCTTTTCGCCGTCGGGCGTGTTGTTGCCGGTAGCGGCGGCCTTGCTGAAGGCGCGGCTGAAGAGCTCCACCTGCCCGTTGGCAATGTAGGTTTTGACGGCCCATTCCAGAATCTGGCCGAAGGTGGTGGGGTCTTCGGAGTTCATGTGAGCGGCGAATGCAGCGGTGAGGAACTTCTCTTTGGCTGCCGGGGTGCTGAGGGAGTCCGACTGCTTGCTGATGGTGTCCTCGCACTTAACTGCCCATGAGGAGGGGGTGCCGGCAATCATGTTGTGCATGAGCGTGTAGAGAGCTATGCGCTTGTCTTCGCTCATGGCGGCGATTTCTTTGTCGAAATCCTTGGCCATGTTCACGGCCGAGAATCCGTTCCCCTTGTAAAGCGGGATAGCTTTTGCCAGGTAGTCGTAGGCGGCATCGGGGGTGAGCCCCTGTGCTTTCATTTGCTTGCTGAGTGCCGTGCGGAAGAAGGGGTGCAGCGGCGAGCTCTCCAGTGCCGACTGCCAATATCGGATGGCACCGGCGGTGTTGCCGATGGCCTCCATCGCGCGGGCGCAGAAGCTGTAACGGTAGGCTTTTGTAATGGCTGCATCGTCGCCGAATACAGTCTCCATCAGCAGGTATGAGGTGGGCGCCTGATTGCCGAATATGCGGTTGTGCATGCCGCCGTCAGGACCGCCGAATCCGCCAATCCACTTGCCGCGCTCAGGGCGTATGGCGTAGGCGCAGTGGCCGGGCTGACCAACGGTGTAGGCCGGTATACCGTGAGCCTGTGCTGCCACGCAGCCGAAGTGCGACATAGCACCGCACACACCGCCGTTGCGATGGCAGGTTTCGGCTTGGCTCAACTCGCTGAAGGGCAGGTTGTACATGCCACCTTGCACGCCGTCACCGAACTTGGAGGGGTCGGTGTAAGTGGCGGCCCAGCAGGCGGAACCGTATTGATCCCACGGCACATTAACGTTGTCGAGTGCCCATTCAAAGGACTTGTCGTCCCAATCCTGCCAAGGGTTACCGGTTACAAAGCGCAGCTCCCACGGGCGCAGGTTTTTGAAGTTGGGGTGCAGTAGCCCCTTCTCGGCATTTTTGATGAAGAACAGGTAACGCCATACGGGGTTGAAGCGGTTAGGGTCCTGAGTTCTCTGGCGGGGGGAGGGGTCGGTTTCACCGCCGCCCCATGCACTGGCAAAGGCCACGGCCAGCGGCTTGTTGCGCACCTTGCCTTTTTCCGCTTGGTCTATGCTGTAGAGTACGTCCAGCCCTACATCGGTACGGTAGGGCACCAGACCGCAACTCAGGTAGAGTTCGAGCCATTCGGCATCCGTCACAAACTTTTTGAGGAAGTCAGCTTTCGCGGGGGCGGCGGCGGCAAAAGTGGTCATGACATCGGCGCCGGTCTCGCGGATAAGCTCCAGCAGTAGCGACATCTCCAGCACCTGTGGGCAGGCCGGCGTGATATTTTTGTTCTTCAGTGCAGACACGAGGGCGGTTTGCACTTTGCCGTAATCAGCCGTGGCTATTGCTGCTTGCACCTCGGCGGGCAAGTTGGATTTTTTGCCAACTGTTCCTTTTTCCGCGCCGGGAATGTTGTTTTCGCACGGCTCGGTATTCGCGGCATACGTGGTGCCGCTCGTTACGAGTAGCGCCAATGCCAGTTTTACTACAGTTCCTGCTTTCATAAACTTACGAAATTACTCCACCCCTACCGGGGGGCATTCTGAAGTTTACTACCGGCTTTCTAACATGGCAAGAAAAAAAATACCAAGCCTTGTATTATTTTGTTTATTTTGCTATTTTGTTCCGCCTGAGGTGGCAATGCGTACATTGAAAAAGCCGCTGTTCCGCGATGGAACAGCGGCTTGTGCTCGGCAGGGAGAGCCGATTTTTTATCTGAAAATGGCTTCGTTGAGGAAGGTATGCTCTTGCTGCGGGTGGGTGATGCGCACGGACGTAGCACCCGGGGTCAGCTTGTAGCGGCGCACATGCTCGCCTTTCTTGCTGAGCGTGGCGTTGGTGACGTTCCAGTTGGAATTACCTACCAAGATGAGTTCTTTGGAACCTTCCGGCACGGGTAGTGTGACATCAAGCGCTGCCTTGGCGCCAATGTAGCTCGTGGCTATGTCGGCATCGGTAATGCAGCGGGTGTCGGTGTCGAAGGCGTTTTCCGGTATACCCACGCGGAAGATGGTGAGCTTAATCTCCTGAGTGGTATCAGCTGTGTTGCTGACTCGCAGGGCGGCTATGCGCTCGCCGGGCAGCTCGGATTTCTTGATGTGGACGCGGTTGTTGACGACGGGTGCGCTCAGTTGCACCACGCGGCCGGATTCGAGGGTGACCTCTATTTTGCCCCAAGTGCCGAGTCGGTTGTTCTCGAGGTTAATCTCAATCCATTCGGGGTAAACCGGGCTGGGAAGTTCCAAGGTGATGTAGCCGTTTGCGGGCAACTGGCAGACCTCCATCACGCGGTTGATACCGATGTCGCTCTTGTTGCTGAAGGCGGTGAGGTTGGCGCCGATAACCGAGCTGTCTACATAGGGCGGCAGGGTGCGGTTGACGGCAAATTCGCAGATAGAGAGCCAGTTCGGGCGCGGTTCGGTGATTCGGAATCGCACATAGCGAGCGCGTGCCGGTTCTTTGGAGAGGTTGATGATGGCCACGTTGCCGCGCTGGGGAGCGCCGATGGGTGACCAGTTTTTACCGTCGTCGGAGAGCTCGAACTGCACGGCATTGGGGTAGTCATATCGGCGTGCACCACCGGTGATGAGGCAGATGTTGTTGATGTTGATGATTGAGCCGTGATCCAGACAGTACCACTGGCCGGCTTTCTGGTGCGCGTCGTTCGACCAGAAGGTATCCGGCTTGGAGTCCATGAGCTTCACGTTTTCAGAGGCTGCATTTCCGGTGGAGGCCGAGAACTTGGGAACCGGGCGCTGCTGCCCGGAGAGCTCGGCGTACACGCGCGAGTTCATGTAGGAGAACGCTGCATTCAGCACGGGAGTCATGGCAAAGCTCGCTACCTCCACGTCATCCACCTTTCGTACCCCGCTATGGCTCCACTCGTCGCGCAGGGTGGAACTCATGTCGTACATGGCTTGGACGGTGTCGAAGAAATAGTGGAATACGTATTCATCTTTCGCCGCAAAGGCGGTCATGATGGATGAACCTGCCACGCCGGTGAGCTCGAACTGGTCGAGCCATGGGCGAATTTCGTTGCACAGGCCGGAGATGGGGTTTCTGGTGTGTTTCAGTTCGCGGGCGGCGGTTACCATGCTGTCGAACTCCAGCTGCAAAAGCTGCGCGGCCTTCATGTCCGGCTTATTCACTTCCAGACTGGCTATGAAGTTGGCTGCGGTCTCGGCAATATGCACCGATTCTTCGCGGTAGTAGCCATGGCCGTTGGGCAGTAGGTATGAGTTGTGCGAGCAGAATACCTTCATGGCATCGCGGTGCAGGGGGTAGAGTCGGCGTATGCCGGCCTCCCATGTGGTGACGGATTCAAAGTCCTCGATATTCCATGTGTAGTCAGCCACGCCGAACAACCCTACCTTGCTGGCCTCTGCGTGCTCCATGGGGTTAGCCACAAATCCGCTCATCTGGTTCTTCATATCGGGGTCAGTGTCCAGGCCATAGGTGCGCCCCATGGAAAGTCGGCTGCGCTTAAAGTCATTGCAGGGCCAGTTCCACCACACGAAGGTGGGGCGCTTTACATGCTCATTCACCCATTTTTGGCCTCTCAGGGTGATGTCGTGCACCACGGTATCGCCTGTCCACATGGTGGGTATGCTCTTGTCGAGCCCGTTGCCGAGCGTTTGCAGGAAGGTCGGATTGGTCCAGCTGCGGTTGTAGCCGGTGGGGCACATGATGAGGGTTTGGTTCACATCCGGGTGCTTGCGGATGAAGTTTTCCAGCAGGTAGTTGCTCAGCTGTACCTGCCGCTCGGCCTTGCCGATTTCACCGCTCGAGTCATCTACCAATACACCGAAATCGCGCACGCCCAAATCGTACATCTGCCGCAGTTTCTCGCAAAGGGCATCCAGCTGGGGTTTGCCGCCGTCTTTTGACCAGTTGATGGTGTTGGCCGGGTGTATGGCCCACACAAAGCGCACATGGTGCTTGTGGGCATATTTCACCAAATCCGCCAGTTCCGCTGCCTTAACTGCCGGGTAGGGCTTGTAGCAGCCGCTGCCGTGGTGGTAGGGGTCATCCTTCGGGGCGTAGATGTAGGTGTTCATCTTGTTGCGGCCCATGAAGCGGAAGATGGAGCAGCGAGCCTCGAAACTCCACGGCGCACCGTAGTAGCCCTCTACCACACCGCGTGCCGGCAAGTCAGGCCAGTCCACCAGTATACCCATGGGCAGCTCGCCCAGGCGCGTGACTTCGCGCAGTGTCTTGTCGGCAAAGACGTCGTTGTGCGCCAAGGTGGCATCTTTCACGTTGTAGAGCATCTGTATGATGGTCTGACGGGCGTAGTATGCACCGCTTTCATCATTGGCGTAAATGGTGAGCTTGCCGGGGGTGATGTCGATGGCGTAGCCCTCGGGTACGTTGGGCAGGCGCTCCCACATGCCCTCTTTGCTGTCGGCCGTGCGCATGATAACCTGCACATCCGTTACCTTCGTCGTTACGGAGCGCAACCCATTGTGCTGCGGTCGGGGGTAGATAACTACTGCCTCCGAAATGGGCAGACCGGCCGTCGCCAGTAGCAGGGCGCAGCTTAATGTGCCGATAAGTTTTTTGAAGTGGAGTTTCATGGTGTAAAAGTTGTTAAGGCCGGTTCATACATAATAATCCAAAACCTATTGCAGCATGCTATCAAAAATCAACTCTCCCCGCAAGTAGAAATTGTTACAAGCTAAAATAAAAGCTGAAAAAATCCCCCATGTGCCCGTAAATTACTGAGCACATGGGGAAAATTGTGGTGAGGTGGGGGCGTGGAATAGCCGTGAAATATGTCACTGTTAGTAACCCAAGCGCTTAAGTGCTGCACTGGCATCTTCATTCCCCTGCTTAGCGGCTTTTTGGTACCACTCGATTGCCTGTGTGATATTTTTTTGCACGCCGTGGCCATTTTCATAGCAATAGCCCAGACTGTTCTGAGCGGAGGCATTTCCCTGATTTACGGCTTTTCGGTACCACTCTACGGCTTGTTTGTAGTCCTTTTGCACACCGTGGCCATTGTAATAGCAAGTGCCCAGATTGTTTTGAGCGGAGGCATTTCCCTGATTTGAGGCTTTTCGGTACCATTCTACGGCTTGTTTGTAGTCCTGCTGCACGCCGTGGCCTTTTTTATAGCAATAGCCCAGATTGTTCTGAGCTATGGCATTTCCCTGATTTGCGGCTTTTTGGAACCACTCTACGGCTTGTTTGTGGTCCTGCTGCACGCCGTGGCCATTTTCATAGCAGTGGCCCAGCCAGTCCTGAGCTATGGCATTTCCTTGGTCAGCGGCTTTTTGGAACCACTCTACGGCTTGTTTGTAGTCCTGCTGCACGCCACGGCCATAGTAATAGCAGACTCCCAGACTGTTCTGAGCTATGGCATTTCCTTGGTCAGCGGCTTTTTGGAACCACTCTACGGCTTGTTTGTAGTCCTGCTGCACGCCGTGGCCATTTTTATAGCAGACTCCCAGCCAGTCTTGGGCGTCGGCATTTCCTTGGTCAGCGGCTTTTTGGAACCACTCTACGGCTTGTTTGTAGTCCTGCTGCACGCCGTGGCCATTGTAATAGCAGACTCCCAGCCAGTCTTGGGCGTCGGCATTTCCTTGGTCAGCGGCTTTTTGGAACCACTCTACGGCCTTGGCGTAATCCTTCTGCGTATAAAAGCTAAATCCTTTTTGGTATTGAGCGTTGGCATCATTTTCTTCTGCCTTTTGTAGCTTTTCTTGTGCAAGTCGCAGTTCATTTTGGGCTTGTTGAGCTTGTGCTTTTGCCTGTTGTAGGGCATTTTCTGCTTCCGTTACCTTTGTTTCTGCTTTTTGCCGGGCCAGTTTTTCCTGATTTTGGGCATTTTCTGCTTCCTTGACTTTTGTTTCTGCCTCCTGCCGGGCCAGCTTTTCCTGATTTACCATGTGAGCAGAATCTTCGGCACGGCGGTATTGGTGGTAGCAGAGGGCACTCGTGCCGGCAAGCAGAAGCAGAGATACGATAAGACTGCAACCGTAGCTGCGGCGCTTGTCGGTGTTGCCCTGCGGGGTGTTGTCGAGCTTCCGCTGCATGTCGGCAACAGTAGCTTCGGCAGTTTGGCGTGCCTTTTCAGCTTGCGTAGCCTTGCGCTCGGCAGCCTTGCGGGCTTTTTCCGCTTGGGAGATTTGGATTTCAGCCTGTTGGTATTCTTCCACGGCTTGTTGGCGTGCTTTTTCCGCTTGCGTGGCCTTGTTTTCGGCAGATATGAGTTTTGATTCCGTCTGCTGCCCATGCTCCAAGGCATCGGCAAGTGCGGTGCGCAGTTGTACGAGTTCGTTTTGAGTGCGAGCTTCGGCTTGGGCCTGTTGGCGGCGAGCTTCTTCCTGCGCGGCGCGTTCATCGGCAGTGAGTTCATCGAGCCAATCCTGTGCGGACTGCCAGCGGTTAGCTGGGTCGGCTTCGCGGGCTTTGTCGATGCTGCTCAGCAGGCGGGCAGGGTAGTTACC
>JAZLDM010000007.1:0-4830 GCA_045614705.1 Akkermansia sp. | reverse complement strand
AGAATGGGCAGAAAAGGTATTAAAAGTCTGCTATACCTGTCCGTTACCTCATTACTACGTCTACATGACCATCCTATCACTAAAATGTACGAAAGGTTGAAGCTGAAAGGCAAAAAAACAATCGTAGCTATGGTTGCGTGTATGCGAAAATTATTGATCTGGCTTAATGCTGAAACAAAAAAGTGGCTATCCGAAAAACACTACGCATAGGTATAAAAAGTCTCCGAAGGTGCCCAACTCCCTAGCAGAAAGGGGTGTGGGGAAGGGCGGCAATGAGCCCTTCCCCACGTAGCGTGGCATAAAATTTCACCTTTTTCATTTTCATAATTGACTTTCGGTATACCTCCGGGTCTTACTACATAATACTCTTCTAACTCAGGCATGCTGACTAAGGAAATACAAACCTGTATAAACACGAGGGTCAATGGATTTACGGGCAGCCATCTGTTCAGCCAACCAAGTATCAATCTCTGCCAAAGGAACTTCGTGCACTATTATATTCTCATTGTCAACACCACCGCCGGCGCCAACTCTGCGCAAATCATCGGCCAGATAAAAGGCAACGGTCTCAGAGGTCAGCCCCGGAGATGACGGCCCGGTAAAAAGGTAGCGTAGTTTCCCGGCCTCATACCCGGTTTCTTCCACCAATTCACGTCCGGCGGCCAACAGCGCACTCTCCGGGCCTTCGTCCCCCACTAATCCAGCCGGAAAGCATATACTTTGGGCAGCAATCGGCGGGCGAAATTCCTCCACCAGCAACACATTGCCCTCCGGAGTACAGGCAAATATCATGGCAGCCGGCGTATTGCGTACCCGCTCACAGTATTCCCAGCGCCCCTCGCGCACCAAGGTCAAAAACTTTCCTTCAAAAAGAGTATCCATATATAGGGTAAAAGAGCAGCGGCGGAGCCTCATGGCCCCACCGCTGTTTGGGTTTTAAGAAAAATTACTCGCGCACCAAGGTGCGGAAGCGAGCAAGGATGCGACCGGTAACCGGACCGGCCACGCCGGCACCAATCTTACGACCATCGAGAGAGGTGGCAGCAATCACTTCGGCAGCTGTACCGGTCAGGAAGCACTCATCGGCACTCAGAACATCGAAGCGGTTCATCACCTTCTCAATGCAGGGAATACCCAGCTCGGCGCAAATGTCGAACACTGCATGACGCGTGATACCGCCCAGAGCGCCTTCCGTCAGCGGAGGAGTCATTACCACACCATTGCGAACGATGAAGATGTTATCGCCGGTGCATTCGGCTACATTGCCGCGCTGGTTAAGCATGAGAGCTTCACCTGCACCCTGAGCAACGGCTTCCATCTTGGCTGAAATACCGTTGAGGTAGTTCAGGCTCTTAACCTGCGGACAAAGGATATCAGGATTCGGGCGACGGAAAGTAGAGGTAATCATGCTCAGGCCGTTCTCATACATCTCGGCCGGGTACAGAGCAATGTTCTGCACGATGATAAACATACTGGGGCTCGGGCAGTTGCGGGGATTGAGCCCCAAATCACCCTTACCACGGGTCACAACCAAACGGATGTAACCATCCTCCATACCATTGGCTGCGACAGTATCCTTAGTTGCCTGGCATACCTCCTCGAAGCTCCAGGGACACTCTATAGCCAGATAACGCATGGAGTCAAAAAGGCGCACGATATGCTCCTCCAAGCGGAACACTTTACCGGAGTAGAATCGAATTCCCTCGAAAACGCCATCACCATACAACACACCGTGATCGAAGACAGAGACTGTTGCCTCACTCGAATCAACCAATTTTCCATCTAACCAGATTTTCATGATAAAAAAAATCGAACGTGAACGGTGCTATTATAACCACTTTAGCTCACAAATAAAGCAGAAAAAGCGGCTGCATGGTATTTTTTTTACAAACATGCGCGTATCATTTGCACAAAAAGGCTTTCAAAGTGCCCATTTGCTTATACGCAGTCTCACGGCCGATATCATAAGCAGCCTGCAAACGCTCGGGCTCTTTCTCCACCCTACTCACCGGCAGCGGAGCCGACGGCCGGATAACAAGAATTTCCCCTGCTCTTTCCCGTTCCTCGATATAGCGCAGGGTATCATTGTAGCGCAGGTGGCGAGCCTCCATAGCTTCCACTAGTTTCGGGTACTTGCGGTACATAAGCCGCACAGCAAAAAGCAACCCATTCTCCTTCTTCTCATACATGGGAGGTTGAGTCAGTATAACCACGTTGCGCTTATAACCTATACTCTCAAAATATCGCAGCGGGATGGAGTCTGTAATCCCGCCATCCAGTAACTTGCGGCCATTTATCTCCACCGTTTGCGAAACCAGCGGCATAGAGGCCGAAGCGCGAATCCACTCGAAGGTGTGGTCCTCCCACCCGCCATATTCATGGTACACCGGTTCGCCGGTCTCGATATCCGTCGCGACCACATAAAAAGGCATGGGATTGCGGCTGTATGCCTCGAAGTCAAATTTATCAAGCTTCAGAGGCACCTCCTCATAGCAGAAATCGCGGCTGTATATGTTACCATCGCGCAGCAATGCCCACAGGCCACAATAGCGCTTATCCCGGCAATAGCGCTTATTGTAACGAATAGCTCGGCCTATTTGGCCAGTCTTAAAGTTCACGCCAAACGCCGCTCCGGCAGATACGCCGATTACGCCATCGAAAGTAATCCCTACCTCCATGAACACATCCAGTATGCCCGCAGTGAACATACCTCGCATGGCGCCACCTTCCAGTACCAGCCCTGTTTTCATGGATATACTGTCCGATTCCGTGCGATATTAATCGCCCGTCTTCAGCACATTGATGAAGGCCTCCTGCGGGATATTCACGCGACCGATAGACTTCATGCGCTTCTTACCCTCCTTCTGCTTTTCAAGCAACTTGCGTTTACGAGTCACGTCACCACCGTAGCACTTGGCAGTCACGTTCTTACGCATAGCTGAAATGCTTTCGCGGGCAATAATCTTGCCACCGATGCACGCCTGAATAGCCACGGTGAAGAGCTGTCTTGGTATCACATCCTTGAGCTTCAGCGCGATTTCACGCCCCTGAGATTCAGCGCGCTCGCGGTGCACAATCATTGAGAAGGCATCTACAGGCTCACCGGCAATCATCATATCCATCTCCACGAGCTTAGCAGCTTGGTAGCCATCGTACTCGTAGTCCATGGAGCCATAACCACGGGTCGTGGATTTGAGTTTATCGTTGAAATCAACAAGGATTTCCGCCATGGGGATACGGCATGTGAGCATTACGCGCGTATCGTCAATGGTTTCGGTATGCACGACTTCACCGCGCTTCTCCATCACGATTCGCATGATATCACCAATGTAGTCCGCAGGAATCATCACGAACACCTTAACTATGGGTTCACGAATCTCCTGAATCTCCTGAGGGTCAGGCAAAATACTGGGATTGTCCACCTGAATCTCAGTGCCGTCCATCTTCGTTACTTCATAAATTACGGAGGGATAGGTGGAAATAACGTCCATATTAAATTCTCGGCGCAGTCGCTCCTGAATGATTTCCATGTGCAGCAAACCAAGGAAACCACAGCGGAAACCGAAGCCGAGCGCCACGGAGCTCTCACCCATGTAGGTGAATGCGGCATCGTTAATCTGCAACTTAGCCATGGCAGCCTTCAAGGCTTCGTAGTCCGAAGAATCCACAGGATAAATACCAGAGAACACCATGGGACGAATCTCCTTGAAGCCGGGCAAGGGCTCAGAGCAAGGGTTAGCAAGGTTGGTGTAGGTATCACCAATCTTTACATCCGCAGCAGATTTCATGTTGGCGATAATGTAACCAACGTCACCGGTCTCGAGCTGCTCGGTAGCCTGCATTTTCGGGGTAAACACACCGACTTCTTTCACCTCATAAGTTTCATCTGTCGCGAAAAGCTTAACTTTCATGCCACGGCAAACAGTACCGCTCACCATACGCACATAAGAAACCACACCACGGTAAGAGTCATACACCGAGTCGAATACCAGAGCGCGCAGCTTATCATCCTCAGCAGGTTTAGGGGAAGGCACGCGGCTCACAATAGCCTCCAGCACATCTTCAATACCGATACCGGCCTTGGCCGAGCATAGGATAGCCTCCTCATGAGGAATGCACACTACATCTTCCAGCTGCTTGTATACCTTGGGCAAATTAGCACTGGGCAGGTCGATTTTGTTAACAACCGGCACGATTTCGAGCTGTTGGTCAAGGGCAAGGTGCATGTTGGCCAGAGTCTGCGCCTCCACCCCCTGAGCGGCATCCACAATCAATACGGCACCATCACAAGCAGCCAAAGAACGGCTCACTTCGTACGAGAAGTCAACGTGCCCGGGGGTATCGAGAAGGTTAAGCTCGTATGTGTTACCATCCTTAGCTTTATAGCGCATCGTCACCGGATGCGATTTGATGGTAATACCCTTTTCACGCTCCAAATCCATGGCATCGAGCAGTTGGTCCTGCTTATCGCGCTCGCCGATGGTGTTAGTAAACTCCAGCAGACGATCCGATAAGGTCGTCTTGCCGTGGTCAATGTGAGCAATAATGGAAAAGTTTCGTTTGAAGCGGATATCCGTAGCCATGCGCGCGGGAATATACACGCTTGTCATTCTTTTGTCAAGCCGAAAGTTTACCGGACTCGACACTTGGCCATAGCTGTCCAAAAAGCGATCTAAAGAAAGAGGGGGGTATGAGGAGAAAAATATCAACGAAATAAAAGAAAACAAAAATGGAGATTGAGTTCTGGGGTGCCAGCTGTTAAACTGGCGGTGCAAAAAAAATGAACCAATCTCCGAACAGTAACCTACCATTGTGTGCACAACTTGTCAA
>JAZLDM010000006.1:0-23871 GCA_045614705.1 Akkermansia sp. | reverse complement strand
ATGCGCGCACCATACCAATCCCCCGCCGCCTTTTCAAGCCTAAAGCGTGGCATGGCCACCTCCCCGCTTTCTACGGACAGCAAAAAACCTCCCGCATTTTCATGCGAGAGGCTTTTTCGCTCCGGCGGTTGGGGTCGAACCAACGACCTAATGATTAACAGTCATCCGCTCTTCCGCTGAGCTACGCCGGATTTGCGTTCCCTTTGTTGGTGGGGTGCGAGGGAATTATACACAACTTTCGATTCCATTGCAAGCTTTTTTTTAAAAAAAATGCATTTTTTTTGATTTTCGGTTGAAAATGGGGCAAAAATAGGGTAAAAATAGCGCATGAGCGAAGAAAAAATGAGCAAATGGACTTTACAATTCACTCTTTGGGGGATACCGGTGAGCATACACCCGAGTTCATGGGTGGTCTTGGCGCTTCTGGGTGGAGGTCTTCGGGTCAATTCCGGTGGAGATTTGCTGCAGGTGGCCATATTTGCGGTAATGGGAGTACTCTCCTTATTAGCCCACGAGATGGGGCATGCGCTGATGGGGCGTAAACTGACCGGCAGCACACCGACGGTAACCCTCGCGATGATGGGAGGGCTTACTCAATTACCTTTTGCCCCGCGTACGCGCGCGGGCTATTTTCTCTTTGTACTAGCCGGACCGTTGGGCGGTTTGGCATTGGGACTGCTAGCAGCTATCATCATGGGGCTTCACGTCGGGAATCTTTCGGCCGGGATTATGTACTACCTCTGCAGCCCATTCGACGCCATCGGCCTGATGAGTGCCGAGCAATGCAGCAGTCTGGAGACAGCACTCAGAGATGGAACCATGCCCCTGGCAGTACTACAGGTATACAGAATACTTATGCTCATCAGCATGTGGTGGAGCCTGTTCAACCTGTTGCCGATATTCCCCATGGATGGCGGGCAGCTGCTCTATACGTTGACTGACAAACTCAGGCTCTGTAGCCTCATCGGCCTGATATGCGGCGCCGGGCTGACCCTGTTGAGTATTTTCCACGGCATGTGGTTCACCATGATGCTGCTGGGTTACTTCACCTACATCAACTGGCAGATTTTCCGCGATTCTCGTGATGAATAAAAGCTGCGTGTGGCAATTTAAGTCACGCTGTCGCCTTGCCAGAAGTTCGATAATTGGTTATAATAACGCGCATACAAGATATGTCCAGTTCATTCGGTACAATTTTCAAGGTAAGCACCTGGGGGGAATCCCACGGGGTGGGAGTGGGTGTAGTCATAGATGGTTGCCCGGCAGGCGTACCGCTGAGCACGGAGCAGATTCAACGTGAGCTCGACCGTCGCCGCCCCGGTCAAAGCGATATCGTAACGCCCCGTAACGAAGAGGATAAGGTTGAGATTCTGAGCGGCGTGCTCGATGGTGTGACCTTGGGTACCCCTATCGCGCTCTCGGTTCGCAACAAAGACCACCAGTCCTCCGCCTACAATGAAATGCAGCATACCTACCGCCCCTCGCATGCAGACTATTGCTACGATGCCAAGTACGGCATACGCGCATGGGCAGGTGGCGGACGTGCCAGCGCACGCGAGACAATAGGCCGCGTAGCAGCCGGTGCCGTGGCAAAAGCCGTAGCGCAGGCGCTTTGCCCGCAGTTGCAAGTTATCGGCTGGGTGCAACAGGTTCACACTGTTTTCTGCCATGTGCAACCGGCAGACGTAGATCCCGCTGTGGTCGAAAGCAATATCGTGCGCGCTGCTGACCCCGAAAGTGCTGAGGATATGAGCGTGGTCATACGCGATGCGCGCGCCAAGGGCGACTCCGTAGGCGGTGTGGTAGCCTGCACGGTACGAAATTGCCCTGTGGGGCTGGGTGACCCTGTGTTCGACAAGCTGGAGGCGACCCTGGCACACGCCATGCTGAGCATTCCCGCCTGCAAGGGTTTTGAAATCGGCAGCGGATTCGGCGCCCCTGCTCTGCGCGGCTCCGAGCACAACGACCCCTACTACATGGAGGGCGAGCGAGTACGCACCCGCACCAACAACTCCGGCGGCGTACAGGGCGGTATTTCCAACGGCGAGGATATCAACATGCGCTTGGCTTTCAAGCCCACGGCAACACTCATGATGCCGCAGAACACCGTCAACGATGAACACGCCGAGGTACAGCTGCGCGGTAAGGGGCGCCACGACCCCTGCGTGCTGCCCCGTGCCGTCCCCGTGGTGGAAGCTATGGCTTGGCTTGTGATAGCAGACCACATATTGCGCCAACGTTCAGCCCGCATCTGATTCATTCCCATGGAAATCAATAAAAACACCTCACAGGCTGACCTGCAGCGGCTCTACACCGCCGTGGTAAAACGCGAGTTCCTGAAAGGTACGCCGCTTAACCTCAAGGCCTTTTTGCGCTACGCGGTGCTCTTCATTCTCTTCCCCGGCATGATATTCGGTTTTTATGTCGGGTTGGCTATCACGGCAGCATTCTGCGGTGTACTGCTCACGCTAGTACTCACCGACAACATGCATTGGGGCATGACAGCCACCCTTTCATGGCTGGGACTGGGGCTTATACCGACAGTTTTCGTAACTATTGATACATGGCGGCGCGCAGCCCGCACCCGAGCCCAGCGAATGCTGGAGCGTACCCCCCTGCCCGGCGCCAAAACGGCCAAAGCCATCACAGCAGACCGCACTCAGCTCAAATGGCGCCCCAAAAAAAGCAACGGCAACACCATTCGTATAGCGGATGCTACCGTAAAGGCGGATACCGACGGTGTGTATGCCTTCTTGCTCACTATTGAGAACTACTCAGGCACACGCCTGCTTACCGACGGTCCGGCCGGCATGTGCTTGGTACAAAGCAGCGGTAAAAAAGGAGAAACACTGCAAGCCTTGCTGCTCTACCGCCTGAAGGCCGGCACTCACGAAATATATTGGAGCCTGCAGGCTGATGAATCCCCGCAGACCTACCTCAGTCGTCTGAACTGAGCCCACATTTTCCCCAATCCCCCAAGCCGCTCAAACGCGCTTGGGGGATTTTGCTATACCCGCATAAGATAGCGCGACGGTATGCTGTCGAGCACACCGCCGCGCTGTGAGAGAATGCGAGAGAAAACGCAGGAAAAATTAATAGCGAATCTCGTAGTTACCGGGGTCACGCGGAGCCTCGGGCTCGCGGTCACAGGGGGGCAACATTGTATTGAGCGCACGACGCTGAATAGTCTTCTTCATACCGGCATCGTTGTCCTTCGTGATTTCAGCGGCCTCTTTTGCAGCCTTTTCGCGCTGCTTCTCTGCATCAGCCTTAGCCTTGTGGTACTGACTCAAGCTGGCTTTCTGGCGCTCGGTAGCAATACCCTTCAGGGTGTCTTCAGAGAGGTCGGATGCATCAATAACAGGGGCAGCCTGAAGTACAGCTGCGGCCACAGCAAAAACTGAGAGTAAGGAAAGCGTTTTCATAAATTTAAGACACTTTCAGTATACGCTATACATTCACCGTGTCAAGCTCATTCTTCCGTTTTTTACTCTCTGCAGGAAAAATCTTGCAATTTTCGCAGCAACAGGGTAGGATGTTGTGCCGCACGCAACCTAGCCATGAGTGAAGCAAGCACAGAGAAACCGGATTTCAAAGCAGCCGCCATCAAAGAGGTGGATCGTACCGTCATGCCCCAAGCTCCGGGGGTCGAAAAGAGCATGCTCTCCATGATGACGATAGACCCTACCAACATTATATCTCAATGCATTGCCGATGGCATGAACAGTGAGTACTTCTATGTACCGGCTCACCGCATCCTCTGGGAAATCTTCCGCGAACGCTACGAAAAAGGTATTGCTATCGACATTGTTTCCGTTGCGCAGGAACTCACAGACCACAACCGACTGGAAGCCGTGGGCGGGCACCCCGGCCTGACGGATATCTTCACCTATTCCACCACCACGGCTCTCTACAACGTTCATTTCGAAACACTCAAGGAGAAATTCATCCGCCGCAGCATCATCCTGACCGCCAACCGGGCCTCCGACTCCGCCTTTACCTCCGAGGCAGAAATCGATGAACTGCTCGACCAAACGGAACAAGACGTGCTCAAAATCCGCATGAACTCCGCCAAGGGCGAAGAGTGGAGCCTGAAAGCCGACATCGACAAAGCAGTCACCAACTTGGAGCGCATGATGTCCACCTCCGGCGGCATATTGGGCCTTTCCTCGGGCTTCCCCAAGCTCGACACCATGATTAACGGCATGAAACCGGGCGAGCTTTTCATTATTGCCGCGCGACCGGCTATGGGCAAAACCTCCTTCATGCTCAACATCATGGAGCACGTTGTTCTCGATTTGAAAAAACCGATGATGGCATTCTCCTGCGAAATGCCCAGCGAGCAGCTCGTAGAGCGCTTGCTCTACGCCCGCAGCGGCATCAACAAACAAGACCTCAAAGCTCGGCAGGGCAAGCTTAATCAGGAGGAGATGAAGCGTTTTCGCTCTGCTATCACAGAGCTGAAAAACAGTAAGCTTATTATCGATGACACAGCGGCCATCTCTATATCCGAGCTGCGCGCCAAAGCCCGCCGCCAAATGCGCAAATACCCGGACCTCGCCGCTATCGGCATTGACTACCTGCTACTCATGCGCTCCCACACCAAGCAGGCGCAAAATAGCCGCGAACGCGAAATTGCAGAAATCTCCGGCGGCCTGAAGAGCTTGGCAAAGGAGCTCAAACTCCCTATCATTGCACTGGCTCAGCTAAACCGTGGCCCGGAAAACCGAACCGGTAAAAATAAGGGCACCCCCCAAATGAGTGACCTGCGTGAATCAGGCGCTATCGAGCAAGATGCCGACATGATTGGCCTGCTCTGGCGCTCGCGCTACTATGCAGAAGATGACGAAGAGCGCGAATCTGTAGGCAACGAGGCTAACCTGCTGCTGGCAAAAAACCGTAACGGTCCGACCGGCGACGTACCGCTCAGCTTCCACGCCGAAATCATGCGTTTCGTGCCACGCACCGTCGTCGACAACGACGAGGAGTAATCCACCCCGTTGAGCCCCCTTCCCAACAAATCGTACCAACTCAAGTCCGCAGTCTGCTGAGGCTGCGGATTTTTTGTGCAGATACGGCGTATCGGTATTTTCTATTTAGTGAGCGCCTCGAGTTGCATTTGATTTTACGACCTGCATTATACGTCATTAATATGTTTTCCCAATTGACAAAGCAGGTAAAAATTCATAGTATAGTACAATCATTTACCATGAAACTGCATCTTCCTCTTTCTCTCCTTAAGTCGCTGCTACTGTTGACAAGTTTTGTAGGGGTCACCGTAGGCACAGCAAACGCCATTTGCATGCACACGGATGCCACCTTTCAGACATACGCTGATTTTGGTCAAAATATGGGGCGTTATGTCGTGGGCAATAAAGTGAACGCCCTCGTCAGACAGATACGCGAGAATGATGGAGGTATTGCCATACAGTACACAACTGGAGCAGACCCCTATATCATCCCGAACTCACAGGGTATGATTAATCTTACCGCGACCATTGATGAGGGTGATGGCGCAATGATATCACCTACCTTTCTGGCAAGTGTGGAGCACGTCTGGTCGCTGAACGCATCCTTCAGTCAGCGCCTGTTGGGAGATGAACACAGAGTTTCTTATTCAGCTATCGACATCTACGGCTCGAACGTTTTCCGCCTGAACCCATTGAATTTATGGGGCGGAAATTATGATTACGTAGTCCAGCGCCAAAGTAAGGTTGTGACGGATGCCACTTGGAATGAGCTTACTACGGTAACGGACATCAACACGTTGGTTGGTCAACATCTTTACCATTCAGGGTCAGGAGCCAAGGCATTGTACGATGCCTCCACAGGAGTGACATCGGAATATGGGTGGGCCTACCAATTCATTACCGGTGGTATTAATCGGATTCATAGCGTTCAAGTTCACGAGGGAACATCGAATATAAGTGTTTTCCAGTATTTGGATTATAACGGTGCCAGTGACTTAAATCCTTTGCCGTTCGCAGTTCGCTCCGGTGATTCGGGTAGCCCCACCTTCATATACAACAGCGAAAATAATAGATACGAGTACCTTGCCGGACAGCAGTCCGGTGGCGGCACTATGTCACAAGCTCGTGGCAATCTTGAATACACCCGAGAGAAACTGGTTCAATTCGATGTTAACGTAGAGATGCCGGAAAGCGGCGCTTTGTACCTAAATGCCGTAAATATCGAGGACGAAACCCGCACAGACAATGGCGGCAGAACCGGCACAGAGTGGCATGGTACTATCACCAACGAACAGGGCGAAGAAACCGCTCGCTTTGCCGGCGTAAAAACGGGGGTAAATACCTGGGCCAGTCTACACGAACTCAAAGATACTCAGAATTGGTACGCCTATACCTCCGATAGCTATCTGCAAGTTTCCGACCAGGATTTGTTCTTTACGGATAATTTGCTTTTCAATACAACAGGTACTGAAAATGAGATTATCTTGAAGGATACGGTGGATTTGGGTATTGGTTACGCCGGTTTTTCCGGCGGTTCCTACACCATAAAGTCAGAAGGCAACGAGGGCAATTTATTCAATCATGCCGGCTATGTCATCAACGCCGGGGCTGAGGTGCATTTGCAGCTGAACAACAAGGCTGACTACATGTATGAATGGCGCAAGACCGGAGCGGGCGACCTGTATATCGACGGCCAAGGGGATACGAATGCTCTGCTGGTACTCGGCGGCACCGGCTCAACATATCTGCAACAACAGGGTGGACACGCAGCCTATAATGTGCTGGTTGGTTCAGGAGCCCGAGTCGAGATTGCGGATAAGGCTCAAATTGAGCGTGATTTCACCTTCGGCAATGGAGGCGGAACGCTCGATATGAATGGTAACAGCATGGACTGGTACACATCGGGGGATACGGAGGGACGTTTCACCATCAATGCTCTTACGGAAGAAGCGATTATCACCAACAACTCAGGCAATGTTACCCTTACCTACAAACAAGGCGGTGAGAATACATGGCTCGGCTCTTTCAAAGACTCGGCAACAGGCTCTCTTCATATTGACTACCAAGGCGGTGGTGTGCTAACGCTCCACAGTATCCATACAGATTTGAGTCAGAGCGAGGGCAGCGGAATGACTGTCACCAACGGTCGGGTCGTGCTGGTTGGCACGAATACCCTGCATGGCAAAGGCTCCGTCAATGGTCAGACAGGAGAGCGCCTGCTCAAAACCGATGACTGGCACTATGCGGACTCCGCCATGAATGTAACCGTGAAAAACGGCGCCACATTTGAACTGGGCAGTCACGCACGACTGACCGGCGATGTAACGGTAAATGAGGGGGCTACCTTCATCATGCGTGAAGGCGTACAACACCGCATGGAATATGTTGAAGGCGGGGCTTTCCGGGAAGATACCAACAAGTATGCCGACTATTTTGGCCTGAAGGGCAATGTGAACCTCACCGGTTATATGCGAGTGGAGTTCAACACAGGGGTGAATTCCCGACTTTCCTACAACGGCAACATTGCCGGTACGGGGGCGCTTTCCGTCAACCTCGGAACGGAGGGTGCCATTCTGGAGCTTGGCGGCGACAATTCACGCATGAGCGGTACCAAGCAGATAGAAGCCGGCGGCGTAGTGCTGCTGACTGCCGATGCCACGGGCGACACCTCCGACAACAAATGGATTGTGTCTACTGATGGCTGGATTGCCAATCAGGCAGTGAACGCCGAACAACTGCTGGAGTGTATAGACGAACGCTCCACCGGTACTCTGGCTCTTTCGGCCAATACCTCGGAACAGCTCGATTTGAGTCAACACCAATGGCTTACCTTAGGTGCCGAATTCGGCAAAACGGTGCAGTACGGTGAGGCCGGAACTCAGGAAGCCCTGAGCGCTCAGCAAGGTGCTTGGCTACTGGGCGGCGGCGGCGGCGAACTTGTGGTCAATTACAAGCTCTCCGGAGCAAATGATTTGATATTGGGTGCCAGCGGGCATTCCTACGGTACAGTAACACTCACCAACACACAAAATGATTTCAGCGGAGATATTATCTTCAGAGGTGCAGGTATCGTGCTGAATACCGTAGACGGCTCCATGGGTAACTCCGTACTTAATCTGACGTATGGCAATGCGTTCGGACTCCCGAGCGCTGAGTCCATTACAAAGAATGTTGGTCGGTCAGCGGACGGCATGGTAACGGTGGACGCCGTTGCTAGCGAAAATCTGGACATGCGCCACCATGCTTCGCTTGCTATTGCAGCAGAGAAGGAGGTAGAGTTCAGCGGGAGCATAGCTTTGGCTGAAGGTCAGGGCTACCTGTTCAGCTCTGCAACCGATGCTCAACTGACAGTTGCAAGCGAACTGGACGGCACACGTTCGCTGACGGTAGACGCCCAAGGAATAACCGGGGGAACGGTTATTCTTGCCGGCAATGATATTTGGAGCGGGGATATAACCGTACAAGGTCACAAAGATAACAATGGGAAAGGTGAAATCAGCCTGCTGCTCGGGCGGGATATGACAGCCACCGGAACGCTCACGGTTGCTCGGAACTGCACTCTGGATTTGAATGGCCATAGTCTGACAGTTACCCACAATCTTGTTCATCATGGAGGTGTACTGACAAACTCCGCCGAAACGGGTGCTCTGATTTTCGATACCTCCGCCGGCGAACTTTCCGCTTCGGCAAACTTATCCATCAGCGAGATTCGGAAAGTAGGCAGCGCCATGCTCGCTTTTGGCGGCAACAATACAATAGACAATTTTTATGTTGAGGAGGGAACTCTCCGGTTGGATTCAGACGATGCTTTCTCAAGGAGCTCCACCATTCATCTGGGGGGTGGTACAACACTCGACAACAGCACACACGCCCTGCTGGGCAACGTACAGGCGAAGGGTGGTACTGCAAATCTTACCAGCTCCGATCACAACTATATCGTCATACGCGGCGATTTAAGCGTAGGAGATAATAGCCAACTGATTATGGGGCGCAGCGGGATTAAATCCATAACAATAGACGGTGATTTAACCATCGGTTCCAACGCCGACTTATCCATGCGCTGCGATTCCGGGACGTCACTCACCTTTGGTAATGATATAAACCTTGCGGAAGGTACTAATTTGAGTTTCGGCAATGCCACCAATGTCACCCTAAAGGGAGAGAACATCGGCGCAGGTGGCTCAACCATCAATGTAAACGGTGGAACGCTTGGCCTCAACAGAAGAGGCAACATCTCAATCAACGGAAACTTGGCAATAAATGGCAATACCACCATCCGCTCAGCCGGCAGCACCGACAACATGGAGAGAAATTTTGAGAGCCTCCATCTCAACGGCGGCAATCTAACCATCCAGGAAGAAAGTTGGAACACCATTTGGAATATCAATGAACTGAAGGGCTCGGGCAATCTTCAATGGGAATCCACCACAAACCACTATAACTCCTCCAGACTTATCCTGAATGGCGAGGGCAATTTTACCGGTAATATCAGCTTCAATCGAAACTACAAGAACGATACTCGCCCCTATGGCGCCTTCCTCGAGCTGGCGTCAGAAAATGTAGCAGTCAATGCCGACATTAGTCTGAACGGAGCGGCGGCCAATTCTATAGCCTCTCTGGCAATCAATACGGACAATGCACGAATAAAAGGCCTCTCGGGCGATGAGAACAGCTTAGTTTATGCCGGTTCATCGATGGTTCAAACCGAGCTGAGCGAATCCGGTGCAACAGTTGCCAATCATCCGGCAACAACAAGGGCGACCACTCTTTTCATCAATACCGACGCCGATAGAGCTTATACCTTCTCCGGAACATTCGGCAACACAACGGATACGGCAGAAAACGGGTTCAGCCTCGTGAAAACGGGCGCCGGCACTCAGACCATCAACGGTGCATCAGCCGTGCTGAACAACGTAACAGCTCTGGCCGGCACACTCAATATAGCGCCCACTGTGCTCACCGTTTACGGGAACGTGGAACTAGCCTGCGGTGCCATGCTGAAACTCGGCGAGAGCTTCTCGTTGAATGCCGGGCAAAATCTTTCCTTGCTCTCCGGCGCAGAAGGCAGCGGCTCAGCGGTGTTGAATTCGGCACTGGTACTCAATGGCGGCACCATCACCATCGATGCCGGAGGTCTTTCTACCAACGCCCCCATGCTCGATTTAGGCGGAACCGTTAGCGTAGGAAGTAACTTCGGCAATTCCTGCCAAATAGATTTCACGCGCACCTCAATGATTTCCCTCGGCACGGATTACCTGATAGCCGACGGCAACTGGCGCGACCTGAGCAACCGAATTTCCGTCGCGAGTGAAGACTACCTCACCACCACCCTCACAGCCTCGTCCACCGGCTTGAGCATCAGGTTTTCTCTGAAGGATGAGTATATTCTGTGGGAAGGCGATGAGCAAGCGCTGCAGGTTGGCAACAAGGTGTTATTTTCCGATATAAATGGGGATACCACGGCTAATCTCACGGCCGATGCCGAAATTAACAGTGCAATCTTTACCAACGACAGTACCTTTACGGTCAGCGGAGGCTCACTTAGCGCAAATTACATACAGAAACAGGGAAGTGGTGAATTGCTGCTATATTCCGACGTAAGTGCTGATAACATGCAGGTGAAAGAGGCCACCACCATCGGCGGAACCGCCACTCTATCGGTAGGAACTCTCACGCTGGAGAACGACCTCACCACTCGTACGGCAGTGCAAGTCGGAGAGCTCCATGCAGATGACGCCACTTGGACGGTAGACGGCAGCAACGGCAACGCCTTTACTCAACAACTGACACTCGACCAGGTGAACGCCACTGCCGGAATGAACGTAGAAGGTGCAGCTACCCTCGAAGTTCAAGTTGAGGGCGGCAATCAGGAGAACCCTCTCACCTTTTCCAATGTTGTCAGCGGTAGTGGCCATATCGCCCTCATCGGCGATGGTTCACTGGAGAAAAATCAGCAGGAGCATATCAACCTCGCTCACGCGAAGCTCTCTAACCTTGTCCTGAAAAATGGCTCCACGGATATCACCGGTGTGGTTAATATCAGCGAACGTCTGGCTATCGGGCAAGAAACGGTTAGATTTTCGGATGGAGCTCAGGTAACGGTAAGTCAGTTCAGAATGGGTGATACAGCAAATGGGCAATCCTCCACGGTGACGATTGAAGAAGGTGCCGCGCTGAATGTTACCGGTCACGAGGATGGTGATAATACCTCAGCTTCCTTCCTACTTGCTCACTGGAAGCAAGCCTTCTCCACCCTCGTGCTGAACGGTGGTACGATTACCGCAGAAAATGCCTGCCTGCACATGGGCTGGGACTCCGGTGCCCGCTTTGATGCGCTCACCGGCGAGGCCACCCTGAAGGGCATACGATTCTCCGGCGAACGCTACCACGCCGACACCCTTATACTCGGCAACGCCCGCCTGAATATCGGCAGTGGCGGTATCTCCGGCATTGGCAGCAATGATACTGTGCAGCTCGGCAATGGCACGATTGCCGCTACCGCTAATTTCTCCATCAACGGTAATAAGGCAATAGAGCTGGTGGACACCACAAAGGGCACCACCTTCGACACAGCGGCCCACACCATCACCGTCAATACAGCCTTCACCGGCAACGGCAATTTGGTGAAAACCGGTGATGGCACGCTGAACCTTGCCGCAGCAACCACATTGAGCGGAGATGTTACCTTGCAAGCCGGCACATTACAGATTTCAAACAACAGTGGTACAACTGAGCTTGCCCACCTGACCGGCGACGGGGTTCTGACCAAAACCGGCTCCGGTTCACTAAAACTGGATTCTGCAACGATAGGAACGGTTCTTTTGCAAGGGAGCGGTCAAACTGACTTTACCGGCGATGTAAGCATTTCCGAGCAACTCTCTATTGGCAACCAAACCGTGAATATTCAAGACGGAGCGGTGGTCACGACTGCTCGACTCACCGCATCTGACAGAGGCGCATACGTTTCATCAACCATTAACATCAATGGTGGTGCATTGAATATTACAGGCACGGTTAATAACGCGAACACCCAAAATTCATTCTTCCTTACACATTGGAAGAACTCAACATCTGTACTCAACCTGAACTCCGGCACGCTGAACGCTGCTGGGGCTGTTATGTACACCTCGTGGGATTCCCGAGGTTCCTTCAATGCCATGGGAGGCGAGGCTGAGCTTCTGGGTATCAACCTATTGGGGCATGAATACCCTAATCGCAATGGTGCCTTTACCCTCGGTACACAGGATGAAGGCTCCGCTATCGTGAAAATTGGCACAATGGGTATCACCGGACTGACCGGCGGAGCAAGCGTGACACTCGGTAACGGCACGATTGCATCCACGGCGGATTTCTCTATCAATGGCGACAAGGCTATAGAGATGGTGGGAACAACCAATGGCACAACATTCGACACCGCCTCCCACACCATCACCGTCAATACAGCCCTCACCGGCAACGGTAACTTGGTGAAAACCGGCGACGGCACACTGAACCTGAACGCAGCTACGACCCAATACACCGGCAACGTGAATATCAACGGTGGCACCCTGGTGTTGAGTAGCAATGCGCTGGGAGTTTTGACAAGCGGCTCGAAACTGGTAGTGAACCAGGGCGGCACACTGGATTTGAGTGCGGCTACAGTCTCCTCTGACCTGTTTAATCCGATTAGCGGAACCGGTACGGTAATTCTTACCTATACCATGAATAATGATAATGGCACCGGCTTTGACTTCAGCAATTTCAGCGGCAATGTAAAGCTGAACCAGGGACGAGTGTTACTCAGTTCCTCCACATTCGGCGCCGAAGCACCGGATTTCACACTAACCTCCGCCAACAGTCAGCTGGTGTTCGACAGCAATAATACTGTAGTAAATAGCAACATCTACCTGCAAGCCGGTACAACAATTCACGCCAACGACAAAAAAGACGGTGAAATCACAGGTGAGCTCTCCGGTAATCATGCTCTAACCAAGAAAGGCGCCGGTAAACTTACACTGAGTGGCAAGGTCGATATCGGCACACTGAACACAAAAAGCGGTGAAATCGTCCTAGCCCACTCAGGAGAAACCGGCAACACCATCGGCATGCTGGATACCTCTATCGGCAACAGTGCAAGCGGCACATTGCGATTGGCTCAAAATTCGCACACAACGGTTGCCGGGAATATCTGGGCTCGTGCAAATAAAACCTCTATCCTGCTGGAAGAAGGCGCGTCACTAGCAAATAAGCAAGATTCCGTAACATTTACCAACAAGGGAGCAGCAGAAGAAGCAACCCTTCGTTACATCGGAACAACAAATGATGATGAATATTCCATCGCCGATGCTTGGGAACTTACCGGTGGTCACCTGACCTACACGGCAGATGCTGATGGCACCTTGGCTAATAAACTCACCAACTCTTCCGTGGAAAATGCCGGCAGCGGACTGCTGGCAATCAACAACGAAAACAACACCATTACCGAACTGCACGCCACCGGCGGCAGCATCGAAATAATGAATCTGGACAGCTTGGAACTGAAGGAGCTGGAAATAGCCAACAGTCTCTCCATCAGTGCCTATATCGGCAGCAACACTGATGCCGCATACGAGGCGCGAGTCATCATCACCGGTACAGCTACATTCGGCGTAGCCGCCACACTGAATGCTGACTTAGTGATGAATAGCGGAGCCACACTGAATGCCGCCGGTACGGTGAAGATGGGTAGTGACATAAAACTGGAAACAGGGCTGACTTTGGAGGGCCAACAGTTGGAGGCAGTGAAGGTCATGAAGGAAGGCGAGCGCGTAACCCTGTTCACCGGCATCGACTCGCTCTATCTGGGGGCGAATGAAAGAGCGTCCATAGCCTTTACACTGAACGATAGTGTGCTGGCGAATGACTACTTCAGCAATCTGGCAGATAATTACTACTTGGTATACGATACCTCTGCCGGTGTGGGCGAAGGAACGCTGAGCATTGAAATGGCCTCTATCCCCGAACCGGCCACAGCAACACTGAGCCTGCTGGCACTTGCCGCCCTCGCGGCTCGTCGCCGGCGACAGTGAAAATCAGCCTGAAACCTCCACACAAAAAAACCGCAGTCTTCAATGGCTGCGGCTTTTTTTGTGCCCTCATGGTGTCGCATTTAATTTTGCCACTCTCACATTTATCCTAGCAATTCACAAACATCCTTGACGTCACAAGAAAAAAATGGTAGTTATATAACCGCTATGACCATCCCTCGCAAGCTAGCCGCAGCAGCGGCCTTGTTTTTGGGGTTGCTTGGTGTTGCCGGAGCAGCAGACGAGCGACCGAACATACTCTTTATCATCTCCGATGACCACGGCACAAATGCGTTAGGCACCTGCGAAAAAGACAGCCCGGTTCCCCTGCCCGGCTTCCGCCGCTTGGCGAATGAAGGCATGGTGTTTGACCGCGCCTACTGTGCAAACTCGTTGTGTGGTCCCTCGCGTGCTTGCATGCTCACGGGGCGTCATTCTCACAACAACGGGTTCCTGTACAACTACGGCGGCCCCGCATTCAACGGAGACCAGCCCACCTACCCCAAGATGTTGCAGAAAGCCGGCTATCAAACCGGCATTGTGGGTAAATGGCACCTGATTTCACGGCCCACGGGTTTTGACTCCTGGCAGGTATTCCCAAGCCAGGGCGATTACTTGAACTCCACCTTCCTTTCGGCCGGACCGAATGGCAGCACCCGCAGCAACCGACTGCGCGGCTATGTGACCGATGTGGTGACCAACATGGCTATCACTTGGATGGAAAGCCGCGACCGCAGCAAGCCCTTCGCCCTTATTGTAGGTCACAAGGCACCGCACCGCAACTGGCTGCCCGCTGTGCGCCACCTCGACATCATCAAGAAGCATGTAGCAAAAATGACCCCGCCCGCCACCCTGCACGATGACTGGAGCGACCGCCCCGAGTTCATGCGCCATAATCGCCAGAGCGTGGGTTGGGATTTGTGCAACTGGAACGACAACCACCTTGTCTACGAGAAGATTCCCTTCGACGTGATGAAGGAGATTATCCCCAAGTGGCAACTGCGAAATAAAATCAAAAACGGTGAATTCAAGGGGCAAATTCCTGCTGATTTCAACATCGACAAACACGAACCCAAGTTCGCTCCCAAAACCAACCTCGGTTGGGGCATGGGCTGGATTGAACCCGGCCTGCAAGATGTCTACCGCAACTTCTACACCACTCGTACGGAGGAGTTCGTAGCCAACATGCGTGCCGGCAAGTACAAGACCCAGCGCGACATGACCGAGCAACGCTGGCGCTGGTATATGGAGGACTACCTTGGTTGCATACTGTCGCTGGATGAATCCATCGCCAGCCTGCTGGACTATCTGGACAACGCCGGACTCTCTGAAAACACTCTTGTAATTTATGTGGGTGACCAGAGTTTCTACTTGGGTGAGCACGGGCTGTACGACAAGCGCTGGATTTTCGAAGAATCGATGCGCATGCCGCTCATTATGCGCTGGAAGGGGCAAATCCCCGCCGGCAAGCGCAGTCAGGCCATGGTGCAGAATATCGACTACGCCCCCACTCTGCTCGAAGTAGCCAAGGCCGACACAGCTGAAAATACCCGCACCATGGAGGGTACCTCGCTCGTGCCGCTCTTCGCCACGGGTGCAGCGCCGCAGTTTGTTGACCGCCCGCTGTACTATGCCTTCTACGAGCAGCCGGGTGAGCACAACGCCCCCCGTCACGATGGTATCCGCACACAGCGCTACACCTTCGCCCGCATTTGGACTCCGCTCGACCATGAGCGCAAGAGCGGCAAACGCGTGCCTGCAAATGAATGGCTGCTCATTGACAACGAAAAAGATCCTCAGCAGCTGCACAACGTCTCGCAGGACCCCGCCTACGCAGAGGTCATGAAAGAACTTACGGAAAAATACAACGCAGCCCGCACACTCTACCGAGTGCCGGCAGATTGCCCGGGCAGCGGTCATAAAATCCCGGATTACCTCCCCTCTTGGGGTTCCGGGGACAATGACCGCATCAAAAAATAAGCGTTAGTTCTGCTTCATCTCCCAACCGCCGCCGCGACTCCTCGCAGCGGCGGTTTTTATGTAGTCACTAGTTACAACGCCGCAATGGGGTAACTCAGACTTGCGAACTACAGCAAACAACGCTAAAAACAGGAGCGGGTTCAACCGCCCACTCCATTACCATGAAGACAATAGAAACACAAGTTAATCGGCAATACGCAGTCACATCAAGTACAACCTGTACCATAACGGCAGATAGCGGCATGCTGCTTTGTACCGTTCAACCGGGAGAACAGAAAATTTTTACCGCCATCAGCCCCCGAGTCGAAGTCAGTGATTCTGCTGCCGTCATCTCGCCCTTGTTCGGGAACTTCACGGAAAACAGCTCGACAGATGAGCCTCGGCCTTACCATTTCGGAGCCCTGCCGGCAATATTACAAGCCGGGCATGTATATGACCTCGGGGTTCTCACTACCGACACTGATTTGACGGGGATAATTTTCCCGGCGAGGGGACATGTTCAGACGGCGGAACTCTGGTTCTCCACCGGCAGCACCATCGCCGCCATCACTTGGCCAACTGATACTATATGGACAGATAGTGAACCGACACTACTCACAGGCACAGCTTACCGCTTCGCCCTGCGCCGTGAACCAAATGGTAATCACATCATCACTCTTGCTTATGAATATTCCAACTGACATGAGCCCACTAGGGGGCATAAAAGACGAGCTTCCGACAGGCTACTCCCCGCTGGAGTTCTTGCTTACCGCCGGACCTCAGTATATCAATACCGGTTTGTCAGTAACCCCTCTTACAGGCTGCAAAATAGAATTAGCACCAGTGAAGTACAGCACTGAATGGAGCGTTTCTTGCGGCTCCATGGCCGGCTTTATACCTCTTCATAATATGAAAAGTTGTATAGGCTACGGATATGCTACCGATGTTGCGGTCGGCAACGCAAAATACCTACTAAAAGATGGCACTTATACCAATTCAGCGGCAGAAGCAATAAAGACGAACCTCATGTATGAAATGCAAGGGCGGGCTAAAGTGGCATTAAACTATCTGAATTCGAGAGTTTGGCAATATAGAGATACAGTCAATCAAATACAAGATATTTTAATAGACTCCCCCACATCCGCCACACCCATTTACTTGTTTGCACGCAACTATTCAAAGTACTCATGGGTATATTGGTCGGCACCTATATACAAAGCTACATTCAGCGAGGGAAAATGTCTTACCAGGCGATTTATTCCGGCTCTGACCCCCAGCGGTCGCCCCTGCATGTTCGACCTTATTTCCCGGCAGCCGTTTCTAAACTCCGGTTCTGGGGAATTCACTGCAGGTCTAAAGTTGAAGCAAGTACGAGCCCTATCTAATCTCCCTACAGGAGGTGGCACCCTCACCATTTCTCTACCATCAGGCTGGGAGAGCAATGAAACAACCAACGCATGCCTGAACTCAGCCCAAACCAAAGGCTGGACGCTTATCGTTCAAACCCACCAAGAACCGAAAACTGCCATTTCGACCTACAGTCTCAGACGCAAACAAGCGATTGTATGGTGCTGCAAAGCTGCCTGTGATATCGGTATCTATGTAGACACTCATGGCAACCGCTATCAAATAGAATGGTGCTCAGCTATATTCTCGCCCAAAGGGAACGCCCCCGAGCTTCACGGATACGAGCCCTTTCACTCCATCGAAGAAGCCGCAGAAACTTGGCAGCTACACCCCTATGTAAGCGCGGAAAACGAAGCATCAGAATAGCCCCGGAATACCTCGACAGGCGCATGTGAAAACATCACATGCGCCTGAATATTTTTATGACCGCCGGAGCATATATATGAAGCCACGATAGCTCATCACTTTATGAAATCTTCCTCTTAATTGCTCTGAGAATCATATACACCTTATGCAAAAATGAGTTTTTACGAACTCTAAACGAACCACATCTCACGAAATCGAATAAAGTGTGGTGAATGCTGCTAAGGGTATCTTCTTTCAACGCCTGCAGCACAAGTTCACGGTTAGCAGGCATGGGTTCGTTATGGCGCAAATAAGTGGAACGTTGCCCCCCAATGAGATTATCTAAAGAATCCGGCATGAGTGTAGCAGCGCCTGTCATTGAAATCTCTCGCAAAAGAGCCTTACCTTTGGGCGTATTGCCCAGAATGGAACCAATCCCATCAGGAATAGGCCAATCCGGATGAAGTTTTTGTAAATCCCCCCAGAAGTCACCTAAGGTAATATCGCCTACACGTGGAAAATGTGCATGAGGACATGAATAACAAGCCTTATTCAGCGCGAAATCGCCAATGAAGACACGCATGAACATATCCTCCCTATTCACATGGCTAAGTGTACTACCATCGGCAAAAATCTTTTTCACTTGGTATCGTTGCCAGTTACCGGCTTTATCTCGGAATTGAATACGCTCGAGCTCTTTCCCCGCGGTAGCTTCCATCTCACGAATGTAAGATTGCAGCAGGGTGCGACTGGGTACCCCATGGCAAAGAATGTCAATGAGCAGAAGATTTTCGTAGTCCTTGCGTAAATAACGCTTCAAGGCATATACTTGGCAAGAGGTACCACAGAAAAGAACTTGTCTTCCCTTTTTCAATTCGTCTTTTACCTCCCTATACACCATTCCCGGTACCGCCTGAGTGTACTTTGAACCACGCATGGCTGCGAGTTCATCCATATTTTCACTCTTGGTGAATCGAGCTGTATCTTTATTTGCCCAGATGACACCGAACACACAACCGCCGGCGGCAAAAATACGAGCGGCCAATGCAGAGAAAACACCACCGCTACTGCTGTTTAAGTGAATAGCTTTATCAGCATGCCAACCGCCATAGACATCCGGTGCTTCGGCATTATTAGGAGCAGAACGTATCTTTTCTAAATGAATGGGTTGGGCTGGACAAAATTTCACGCAGGCACCACAATGCACGCATTTATCAAGATTAACGTGAGGCACCAAAAATCCATCCTCACTCCACACCATATCGATGGCCTCTTTGGAGCATAAATTAGCACAAAGAGCGCAACCTGTACATTCCTCCGGCGGAGTGATATATTTTTTTGTATTATCAGCCACGGCGTACTTTACGGATGATAGTTTGAAGAAGCTTCCAGCAAAGCGAATTGCGACATTTTCTCTTGAGTCGAACCATTAACTTTGTCCGGAGCGGAATCTCTTTGCTGAGTATAGCGTAAGCTTCGTCAATCATGCTTGCACCATCTATGTGAGCCTTGTAGAGTTCTTTCAGGTATGACCGGCGTTTCGCTTTATATTCAGATATGGGAAGAATCTCCGAGAAAGCGTCCAACTTACCAAGAGCATCGAGTGCCCACAATGTTCTGGTACACTTGGGACAATGCCCACAATTCCCCTCACCTTGGCGCAAACAGACGTTCAGATACTTATGGGCGAGCGGGTAATCAACCAGGTATCGAGTCTTTTCAAAGCGGCTCACAAGGGCGCTCTCATTGCAAACGCGAAGCTGTGAGATGGAGAACGCGGGCAGTGCAATTAAATCATAATATGAAGGGGGATGTATTTCATTTTCCTTCAGATTCAGACGCCCCTCGACACTCGTGCCGGCCGAGGCATAATAATAACGATGCCAGAGTTTTCTGAGCATGAAAATGGCATAGCTACTAGAATATATGTGTGTCAGATAGTGATTCTGGGGAAATACTTCTGCAAAATTTGAATTAGTTATAATAAGTTCCACCCCCAATGCAGTAGCAAAACGCTGAGCGTTGTGAACATTTTGTGTATAACGAGCTTCAGTTATTTTACCATGGTGACCATAGGCACCTACGTTATTAATAACCAAATAGTCAGGCTTATACAATCCGCCCAACTCTTCACTCATTCGCTTAATCGCAGTTAAAGAATCAATGCCACAAGAACATCCGGTAGCTGTTTTTTGCGCACTGGGCAATGGCTCATCAGTTAATTCCCCAGTAATGGTCGGGAAATACAGATTCTTCGAATACTGGACAACGGGAGGAATAAGTTCAGTTTGCAGTTGGTGAACAAGTTCTGCGGTAAGAGGAACTTCACTGTGGATATTACAGCGCTCCCGCATGGCAAAATTCAGAAGCCCAATGAGGTAGGCATCACCACGCTCATGGCAGAGGTAATCAGCGTACTTCTCATCAACGGAAAAGAAGATTTCTTTTTCAATCTCTCCCATCGTTACCTTGCATAGCTGGTATGCTAAACCTTCTCGTATTTCAATACGAGGAACACCGATTGTTATCAATCGAACAGGCGTGTCCGGAGATACGGTTTTTCCCTCAGTTATTCGTCGTATATCGTCCTCTGAAAAGTTATTCATTTTTTTATGAGAGATTAATTTAACCCCGCATAAATCGCGGAGTTCTTGCTCAGAGTCTGCCATAATTATTGAAAAATGCAAGCTTTTTTTCATCATGCAAACCGCATAGGTGACTACCGCATTGCCTCAAAAATCCGGTCACCGAACTGACACTTCAATCCGATTAGCGGCACCGGATTTGACTTCAGCAATTTCAGCGGCAATGTAAAGCGGAATGAAGGTCAACGGCAATGGCACTGTGGTCAACAGCAATATCTACCTGCAAGCCGGCACAACGATTCATGCCAACAGCGGCAAAGACGGTGAAATCACAGGCGATTTTTCCGGCAATCATGCTCTAACCAAGCAAGGCAGCGGTAAGCTTACGCTGAGTGGTAAGGTGGATATCAGCACACTGAACGCCCATAGTGGCGAAATTTTATCCTGCCCCACACAGGGGATGCCGGTAACACCATCGGCATGCTGGATGCGTCCATCGGCAGCAGTGCGAGCGGCTCGTCGCCGTCAACAGTGAAAATCAGTCAGAAACCTCCACCCCCCAAAAAACGCAGGCTGCGTTTTTTATTATCTCATTTAAAAATCCTCCGTCAACACACCGGATTCGAGGAGCACCTCATCACCGCCGTGGTAGTTTACCTCCTCCAACGGCACATACGCCACGAGCGCCTCGCGCTCACCGGAAGCAGTGTAGACGATGGTGTTGCCCCCCATCTGAGCGGCAAGTTGCTTAACAGCCTGCACATAGCGCTCATTTTCATACGGCAGGGTTGCATTGTTGAGAATACGGAACTTACCAACGATAATCGTACCGGGCACAGCGGGAACTATGGGCAGGAACTCCACCTCATACACAGGCACTACCGGTCGTTCTCCCACAATCGGCAAGGGCTCCGCCTGCCAGTTGCTCACATCCGGCAATGTAGAACAACCAACCAGCACAAAAATAGGAAACAGAACTTTCAGCAAATTGACCATCAACGGCATGCAACTTCTACATGCTGAGCACTTTCAAAAATTTAAACTGCTACAGCTCTAAAGAAAATATACACGAACTCGCGCAATTGTCAAGACGCAATCACAAGCGAAATCTCACAAAAAAAAGGATTTTCGCACGTGTGTCCCCAAAATTATGTAAAGGGTACCCAAAACGCAAAAAACAGGGCAAAGAAAATGGAAGGTTGATTTTTTCACCAGCAAAACGTATGCCGGTGTTGCTTACAAAAAACACCTTCCATGGGTATTGGACATCTTTTCTCCCAAGTATCAAGCTTAATCGGTCGAACCATGGTCAATTTTGCCGCAAAAAAGCGACATACTGACAAATATTGCCAAACTCTCGACACTTGGACGCACCTCATTTCCCTGTTGTTCTGCCACATGGCAGATTGCCAGTCTCTACATGATATCTGCAAAGGGTTACAAGGAATAAGAGGTAGACTTAACCACCTTGGTATTCAAAAGGCACCAAAGCCGCCAAGGCGCAGTATTATTGTAGCCGATCATGGATACGATAATTCTGAGCTCTGGTGAGATTGGGACTGTAAGGGAATTACCTTTGTCGTGCAACTGCACATGGATATCAAGTTTACCCGTAAAGAGGCTTTTCCACAAACTGACGACCGGGAACAAGATATTCTGGTAGACGAAGCAAAAACGGCTTGACATCAGAGGGTATAGAATGATATAAGGATTCCATACGCCGCATGCTCACAAGAGAGAGGGATTGCATTAGTCTCCCAAGAGTCGAAAGAATGGCGTCAGTTTAGATTGCTGGCAAACGTATAATTACATGAACATGGGAAAATATATATTAGCTTTGGCCGGGCTTGCGCTCGCGATGGGACTGAATAGCTGCTATTTCAACTCTGCGGGGAAAATTGTCGACAAGGCATCGTATAAGGCTCTTTCCACAACTGCAGATATTGCACAGCACCAGCTTATCTACTGTAAGAACGGTCAGTATTATATTGAACTGCCGCGCTACCGAAATGAGAAACCGGTAAAACTTCACTACTCCATTACGGATGATAAAGACAAGACACCGTTCACACCGACTCTTGTTCCCAATACCCGGGATATGTTCCGTATCCCTCGGGACTTTGCCATGTATCTTGCCGGCAAAGCAAAGGGACCCAAGGCTCCGTCTGAGATGGTGTTCCAACGAGATGGAAAGGAAATTAAGAACTCGGCAGACAGCACGATGAAAATTGTCCGAACGGCGGATAAATATAATCTGGAGCATAAATACCGCTCCCCCAACGCTCCCTGGCTGTGGACCGCTGCCGTGTTTGACTGGTTGTGCGTGGACTTGCCCGTTACCTGTGTGGAAAACAGTTTAGCCATTGCCGGTGTTGCGGCGATTGTTCCCTTTGCCGTGCTGGCAGATATGCATGAGACCGGGGAGAAGGCACGGAAAGAGCGAGAGGCAGCTATCCGTGCTCAGGAGGCCGCCGCGCGACAGCAGCAGCAGGCTCTCGAACAGGCTCGCGCGGAAGCAGTAGCCTCCGGAGCTGCCTATTACGCCACCTGTGTTCGCTGCGGTGGCTCAGGCTTAGTCTGGTATCAAGTCACCACCTATGAGGAAATGACCATGGGTGAGAGGACGGCTTACGATAAACTCAGATCAATCATGGGTACCACTTTAGTACCGCGAACCGATGGGTATAAAGTGATAGACGAATCGACACGTTCGGAAGTATGTCCCGATTGCAGTGGCTGCGGGCAGGTTCTGCTCAGAAATTAAGTAATATGGAAAGTGCTCAACATTTCATTCATAGTATGAACATAACACGATTTTTCATACGTTGTCATCAAGCCTGTTGTTGGCTGCTCTGGTGACCTGTTCTACGACTTAACGCCGGATGGGATTCTCCGGGCGCAGCGTTTGAGCGCAATCTACAGACAGCCAAGGAGAGATACACAGAGGCTCAGGTGAATGTCGCTTATTTTTACCGGAAGGGACTCGGTGTAGCTCAGAATGTGCAGGAGGCTGAAAAGCAGTATCGCAGGGCTGCAGAAATGGGGGATGACTAAGCTCAGTACAAATCCTGCATTACAAGATCGAATGCGACAATAAATGATTTTTCTTCTATTCAGGCTACAATTTTAATAAAATGGAGCTTTTCTGTGCATGCCATGTGGCGTGCTGATTTTCCTTTAAAGATGCGTCGAGGGTAACGGTTCATCCTTTCGGCAAGGCGGTTGATATCGTTTTGCGTAAGCGTATCTTTTCATTATCGTTTAGTGTTGTCGTTTTTATTTCATCGCTTCCACACAAGGGGGAAGGAACTCATTTCCGCCCTTCCCACTATCCCCCATCCAGCTAGGGTAGTTTGGGCTCCGCTGGAGACTTTTTAGGAAACCTTTTGGTGTCACATTTGGTTTTACAACTCACCATTTTCGGGTCTGTTTCAGATTTGCTGATGCCCAAGTAGCCCCCTCGATGACAAAAAAAGTGGCAATCCAGTCTTGCTTGTCTTTGTAACACCCGTTACAAAGAGTTGATGATTAAACAAATATACAAACAGAAGGGCTGGACTG
>JAZLDM010000005.1:0-23247 GCA_045614705.1 Akkermansia sp. | reverse complement strand
ATGCAAGGCTCTCAATACGTTAGAACGCTTTTATGGTGCCAGATTTTACGAGCTATTCAAATCCATTACCTGTGATAATGGTGCCGAGTTCCTCAATGCAAACGGCATTATCAAATCGTGCAGACGAAAAGATTTTGCTAGCTTTTTTGCAGTGTTTGCTGCTCGGTGTTGCAATCAAAAACAAAAAAAACGCGTTGATAAATAAAAGCCGCACTATTGACTTGCAGAGCCGGGGGGAGATATGTTAAAATCACCCCATCGAATGCGCAAATATATCACACGCCGCCTGTTGCTGATGCCAATCACGCTGATTGGTATCACATTTTTGGTGTTTTGCCTGACCCGCATGGTGCCGGGCGGGCCGGTGGAGCGCATCTTGCAGGAGCAAGCAATGGCGGCTCTCGCCGGGGAGAAGACGACCGGCCCGTCCGGCTGTGCCGTCAGTGAACCGGATATAGAGCGTTTGGAGGAACTTTTCAGTTTGCAGAAACCGGTGTGGCTCGCTTACCTTCAGTGGCTGGGGGTGCGGCGCCGCGAGGTGGAAATTGCCAAGGCTGAGTTTGCGGATGATGATAGCGCCGTGCTTACCATTTCTTCACTCAGTGGAAATTCTGCGGTCATTGAAGTTCAGCGGGAGGGGAATTCCGTGAACTACCTGGCCGAGGATTGGTTTGAAGAAGAAGGGTGGCGCGTGCGTGCCGAGTCACCGCGTGAGCGTGCCGAGCGCTGGGCTCGCCGCAATGGGGTGACGGACGAAGCCGTGATAGCAGAGCGTGCAGCAAGTCCTGCGTGCCGTCGCTGGCGAGTGATTGCGTACCGAAAAGCATTCGACGGTTTGTTGCAGGGGAGTTTGGGGCGCTCGTACAAGTACAATGAGCCCGTGGGGCAGATGATGCTGGAGCGCCTACCGGTTTCTCTGTATTTCGGTATATTAGGTGTGTTGATTTCGTACTGCATCAGTGTACCCTTGGGGGTATATAAGGCGCTCAGCCACAATAGTTGGTTTGATAGTGTGTCGAGCTTGTTCATCTTTTTGGGCTATGCCGTTCCGGGGTTTGCATTAGGAGCTGTTCTCCTGGTGTATCTGGGGGCTCGGCTTGAGTGGTTCCCCCTGTATGGGTTGACTTCGCCGGATTTTCCCGGCATGAGTTTCTGGGAACAGGTAAAGGACTTAGCGCACCACACAGTGCTGCCCCTCAGCTGCTATGTGATAGGTTCCTTTGCCATGATTACCATGATGATGAAAAATAATCTCATGGAAAATCTTTCGGCCGACTATGTTCGCACGGCTGTGGCAAAGGGGGTGCCTTTTCGCCGTGCGGTGTGGCGGCACGCATTCCGAAACTCCGTCATTCCGCTTGCTTCGACCTTGGGCAGCACGCTCTGCGCGGTGGTGGCCGGTTCGTTACTTATTGAGCGTGTGTTCGATATTCAAGGATTCGGCATGTTGAGCTATCAGGCACTTATGGATAAAGATTACTCGCTCATCATGGGGACTCTCTTGCTCAGTTCGATATTGATTGTGGTGGGAAATCTGCTTTCGGATATTTTGGTGGCATTTATTGACCCTCGCATACGCTTTGACTGATGAAACGCAAAAATCTCATCGCCCTGCTGTTGATTATAGCTGCCGTACTCGGTAGCTTGGCAGAGCTGTATGGGTGGCTGCTGCCCACGCTGTCGTGGCCATTCACCGTGAGTCGGGAAATGAAGTTTCTTTCCTGTTCGGCTGAGCTTTGTCCTTTGGCCTCTGCCGATGGTCGGGTTCACTGGTTTGGGTGGTTGTGTATGGCGCTGGCTGTTTTTGCCGGTGTATATTTATTGCTGCGGCGGCATGGGAGCATGCGAGTTGCTCCTATGGTGGCACGGCGCTGGGTGCAGTTCCGCAAGTTCCGTCGCGGCTATTGGTCGCTCATGCTCTTAGTGGCATTGTTGGTGTTTGCCGGGCTGGATCAGTGCATTGTGGGCAAGCGCGCGTTGCTTGTATATGATGGCGAGCGCATATACTTGCCGGCATTCAGTCGAGACATTTACACCGGGCGTCAGTTCGGCTTGAGTGGTAATGATGCTCATGCCGAGGCGGATTACCGAAAACTTAAAGCGGAGAGCGGAAAACCTGGCATGCCCTCGCTTGTCATCATGCCGCTTATTCCCTACGATGCCACGATGGATGCAGTGCCGTTCCCCACAGAGCCATTGCCGCTACATGAGGGCTTGCTGCGCGAACCCGATGGCAGCACCCTTTACAACGGGCAGGCTTGCCGACTGTACCCCAACGGGAAACCGCATCTGAGAATGCGTTATAGGCGTGGTTTGCCGGACGGGCATGTGCAAGGCTGGACAGATGATGGCAGTGAGGTATACTCTGCCATTTACGAACAGGGCAAACTCACCTCCCACCACTATCGAGGCAGTGGTACCGAAGCGGATTTTCTTGCACTTACACCGGCGGAGCAAGTTTGCCGCGTATATTATCATCCTGCTCCTCCGTTTACCGGTGGGCACTTGCTGGGAACCAACAGTCAGGGGGCTGATATCGCGGCATATTTATATGGCGGCTTGCAAGTCAATATAAAAGCAGCCCTTTTCTATGTACCTATCATTTATACCATAGGGCTGACTTTGGGTATGCTCATGGGCTATTTCTCCGGCAAATTTGACTTGCTCACTCAGCGAGTCATTGAGGTGTTTTCCCAGCTTCCGTTCCTCTTTGTTGTCATGGTGCTCTCTGATTTCGTGCCGCACGATATGCGTGGCATGTTCTTTACCATGAGTGTGTTGGCTCTTTTCGGGTGGATTCATATTACATATTTGGTGCGCACGGCTACCATGAAAGAAAAGACGCGTGATTATGTGGCTGCCGCTCGTGTGATGGGCGCCGGAACTTTCCACATACTTACTCGCCATATCTTGCCCAATCTTACCGGTATTATCATTACATTGCTGCCCTTTAGTTTTGCAGCGGTTGTGTTATCCCTTGCGGGGCTGGATTATATGGGTTTCGGTCTGCCGGATTCCTACCCGAGCTGGGGTAGGCTGCTCAATGATGGGCTATCCAAGCTCTCGTCCCCATGGGTGGTATCATCGGCATTCTTTGCCTTGGTAACGGTGCTGCTACTGGTGACCTTTGTGGGGGAAGCCGTGCGAGAGTCCATTGACCCGCGCCGACATACTTATTACGAATGATGAAAAACGCTCCTGCCAGAACATGCGGATGGCGCCGGCGGCTAACTGCTGCCGTGGCGCTGCTTTGCGCTTTGCCGGTTTTTACTGCATGCGATGGCGGGCGGGATTCCGATGGCCCTGCTTGGCAGCCCCCGGTCGATAGTAGCATGCCGCCGGCCTTTACGCCGGAGGAGGTTGTGCCTGTTTTTGCCCGTAACTGGACCATGCCGAAAGGCTTTGCCGGTTTTACCGCGCGCTGGAATAAGCGAAATGCAGACTATGTGCTCAAATCGCTGGCAGAGCACCGCAGTGAGTGCGTGAGCACATTTGCGCGCTCCTTGACGAGTTGCCCGGGGACTTCCGGTGTTGAAAGTTCGCGCGTGGCTATGCGCTCCTCATTGCAGAAATGCTTTTCTATGGGGGAGCGTCGCCGAAAAGGTGATTATCTCGTCTATCGTGAATTTATAGACCTCCCTCCCGAGTTGGAGTGGCAAGATGGTGGTGACCAACCGGAACTCGGCAGCCCGCAAGCCGTGCGTGGCGGTACTTTGCGCCTGTCATTGCAGCGCTCGTTCCCCGGTACCCTCCGCCAGTTCGGCCCCAACAGCAATAATTCCACCCGCCGCTATATCTACGATGATATTGATATACCGTTGGTGCGCATTCACCCCGGTACGGGTAAGCTCATACCCGGAACGGCAGAAAAATGGGCGGTTTCGGCAGATGGTCGCACCGTTTATTTTCGCATTGATCCGCAGGCTCGTTTTTCCAATGGTGCCCCTCTTACCTCGCGTGACTTTATTACATCGCTCTTTGTTCGCACGTCTGACTATGCTGCCGAACCATTCTATGCGAACTATTACCTGAGCCGTTTTTCGCGTATTACAGTGTACGGCAATGGCGCCATCGCTGTCACTTTGCAAGAACCTATGCCGGCGGCACCTTACTATGCCTCTCTGCCGGCCAGTTGTACACGCTTTTATGCAGAGTTCGGACCGGATTATCCCACCCGCTACCTCTGGCGTCCGGCTCCCACTACCGGTGCTTATCGCGTGGCGGAAGACGGGCTGATAATGGGGCGGCGAATTACATTGGAACGTGTGCCTGACTGGTGGGGGCACCAGCGCCGTTACACTCGTTACAGTTGCAATGTTGACCGTATAGCATATTCTTTCATCGCGGAGCAATCGAAGGCTCGAGAACTGTTCCGTGTAGGGTTGTTGGATGTTTTTTCCGCTCGCGATGCCGATTTTTGGTATGAGGGGCTGGAGATTAAGCCCGTGCATCGTGGGTACATACAGCGTGTGCATTTCAGCAATATATGGCCGCGAAACAGCTTCGGCTTCCACCTCAATTGCTCACGCCCGCCCTTCGATAATAAGGAGGTGCGCTTGGGTATGCAGCATGCGCTGAATGTGCAGGGGGTTATAGATAGCGTGTTCCGTGGTGATTATGAGCGCATGGGCTCCTATTTCATGGGTTTCGGGCCTTACACCAACCACAATATAAAGGCTCGCCCCTACTCGCCGGAAAAAGCCCGCGAGTATTTTGCCCGTGCCGGTTATACCGTAGAGGGCGGGGATGGTATATTGAGCCGCCCCGACGGCACGCGTTTACAGGTGATTGTAAGTTCGCGCATCGACCCGCTCTATGCCAATTGTATGAACCTGTTGCGGGAGGATGCCGCAGCGTGCGGTATGGATTTGCGATTTGAGCAGATGGATGACACCGTGTTCTTCAGCAAAGTGAAGGAGAAGAATTACACGGCAGGCATTTTCTCATGGGGATTCTCGCCTATTATGCCCGACCCTTCGCTCTTTTTCTTGTCGCAATACGCCTACCAGCCCGATGGAACCCTCGTGAAGGGCAGTAGTAATGTGACAGCGACGGCATCCCCGGAGCTCGATGCCGCTATAGTTGATTGTCAGTCGGCTCGAACCGAAGCCGAGGCAGTGACTACTCATCACCGTGTGCAGCAGTTGATACACGATGAAGCCTGCTGGGTGCCGGGGTGGACTACTTCATATTGGCGCTTCGCTCAATGGCGTTGGTTGAAGTGGCCACAAGAGGAGGGGTGTAACTTCTGCCCCCCGCGCTATTTTGACCCCCTTGATAGTCACTTGTATTGGATTGACCCCGTTGAGCAGGAGCGTACACAGCGCGCTCGCTCGGCCGATGAGGCATTCCCCGAGCAGGAATTAGATATACCGTTGCCTGCACAGTCTTGAGCCATTACCACTGAAGGAATATGAAGTCGCACCAAAACCTGTTGGAAGTTCACCACCTAACCACGGCGTTCGAGTCTGAGGTCGGACTGCTGCGGGCGGTAGACGACGTGAGCTTCAATGTGCCGCGCGGTCAGTGTGTGGGGATTGTGGGCGAGAGCGGCTGCGGTAAGAGTGTGACGGCCATGAGCTTGGTGCGCTTGTTGCCCCGTCCGTCCGGGCGCGTGCTTAGCGGTAAAGTGCTGTTCAATGGTGAAGATATACTCAAGATGAAGCCTCGCCGAATCAATGAGGTGCGAGGTGGGCAGATAGGGGTTATATTTCAGGAGCCTATGAGTGCTCTCAATCCGGTGCATCGCATAGGTGATCAGATTGCCGAAGCCTTGATGCTGCACCGAGGAATGTCGCGCGACAATGCTATGTTGGAGGCGATTAATATGCTGCATTTCGTTCGTATTCCCGACCCGGAGAACAGGGTAAGAGAATTCCCCGGTTCCCTATCCGGTGGTATGAGGCAGCGCGTGGTCATTGCTATGGCTCTCGCATGTCGCCCCGAGCTTATTATTGCGGATGAACCTACGACCGCACTTGATGTCACAGTTCAGCAGCAAATCCTTTCCCTTATCCGCGAGTTGCGTGAACAGATGGGGTCTTCTGCCGTTTTGATTACCCACGACCTTGGGGTAATCGCTCAGAATTGTGACCGTGTGGTGGTAATGTACGCCGGTCGTGTGGTCGAGAGTGCAGGGGTCAAAGAGCTGTTTGCCAATCCCAGGCATGCCTACACGCGTGCTTTGCTTTCCTCTATGCCCCGATTGGAGTATCCCCGCAAAAGCCATTTGCCGACTATTCCGGGGCAGGTAGCCCCCATTCGTGATTTTGTGCGCGGTTGCAGGTTCTGCCAGCGTATGGAGCGCACCGGTCATACGCTCCACACTCGACCTCCGCTTGTTGAGGTCGCTCCTGATCACATGGTGGAGGCTTGTCCCCTTTGTGCGGAGCTTTGATGCAATTTGTCAGTTTTTAACCACAAAAAACGCTGTGTGAAAATCACACAGCGTTTTTTGGTTCAATCGTTTTAAGGTGTTGCTCAGGCCTCCTCATCCGGGTAGATGAGAGCTGCCGGTGCAGGCTCGATAGCCTTAATCGTCATCTTAACCTGCTCGCCACCGAACTCTACGGGCAGGCGCAGGCTGTCGCCAACCTTGTTGCCGATGAGTTTGGCACCCAGCTTGGAGTTGTAGGGAACAACGTTCTCCTCGGGGATGGAGTCCCATGCACCAAGAATGGTGTAGACGACTGTCTTGCCCTTGTCGGTTTTGAAGGTAACCTTTGTGCCCATGCAGGTTTGCTCGCAGTTCACACCGGAGAAGTCTGTCGGCTCTGCCTGAGAAAGCAGGCGAGAGAGCTCCTCGGAGCGGCGCATGAGCACCTGGCGGGTGGCCTTGGCATCCTGATAACCGCCGTTCTCGCGCAGGTCGCCTTCGGCACGGGTGATTTCGAGGTCGTGCTTGTTTTTGGGAATGCGCACGTTGATGATGTCCTCGTACTCGGCTTTTCGGGCGGCAAAAGAGCGCAGGGAGACAAAGAGGCTCTGCTTCTCCTTAACCTGCACACGGGAGAGCACAACCTCCTGCAGGGAGGGGTGCACCTTCATCATGTTAGCAAGCAAGAGGTTGCGGTCCAAGTCGGGAAGGACGGAGGAGTCGTACAGCGACTTGGCGAAGGGGCGAGCCTCCAGCTCGGTGATGCCGCGCACCAAATCGGGGGCAAGTTCCTTGTCATCCATCAGCAGGTTGCGCAGGCGCAGAGCCTTGTTGGGGCCACCTTCTGCGCTGTCCTTCTCAATGGCAGCAATGATAGCGGCACCGAGTGCCATCTTCGACTTGTCAACCAAATCCTTGGCTATGCCGTTACGCTCCTTGCAAACCCAGATGAGCACGTCGGGAAGAAGGTTTTGGCGGGAGATGCCGTTGGTGATGTCGGCGAAAAGCTGCTCTTTGGCACCCTTGGTTACGATGAAGTCGGCAGCAGCTGCTGTGGCGCGGGTACCACCAAACAAGAAGATGTTGGTCGTGTAGGCCAGCCAGCTGTCCGGGTAGGCCTCGGGCAGGGCAGCATAGACTGCATTCTGGCGGGCAACGGAAAGCTCACCTACATAGTTTACCAATTCTTCGGAGGGAATGGACTGCAGTTTCTCGGCGAGGGTGACCAGCTTATCGACTCCGGCAGCGGCTAAGGCAGCATCGAACTGCGCCTGCTTGTCGCTGTCGTTGCCGTGTGTGCCTTCGAGGATGTCATCGCGGATGATGATAAGCTCGAGTGCGCGCTGCGGTTCACGACCGCTCTCGATGTCTTCTTCCATTGCCTTAACCAGTTTGGCGGCAATGTCGAACTCTCCGTTCAGAGCCTCCAAGCGAGACTGGTCGAGAATGCGAACACAGCTCTCAAGGGTTGTGGCGTTGTTGTAATCATCCAACAAAGCTGCGGCGGCACTGGCGGCTTCGCGAGTGATAATGGCTTCGCCACGGCGCGTGGGCAGGCGGAAACGAGGGTCATCTCGCATGGCTGCGCGGGCTTTTTCCCACCAGCTCTTCCAATTTTCAGCTGCAACAACACGGCCGCTGAGGTACTTCTCCAAGTCCTCAGGCTGCATTTCCAATACTTCTTCCACTCCTTCGCGCAGGGAGTAGTTGTGCTCCAGCACAAAGGCAATGAAATCCAGAAGCGTTTCCTTCCCCTCGGCCTTGGCTTTGCAGCCGGCGGGGTCTTCAAAACACGTGACGAGGAAGTGCCCGGCGGGCACGGGGGTGAGCTGGTTGAATGCCAGTCTGAGACCCATCACGTAATTGGGATTTTTCTCGAAATTAATTTTTACACGCTGCTTGGCCAGTGACCATGCCTCCACCTTACCTACACCCCATTCCGGGTGCATCACGTAGTTGGAGGGAGAGAATTTATCCAGCCTGGCAGCGAAGTCGGCCGGTATCTTGCCGGCCTGTACGAGTTTTTCTAAATCACCATGCATACGTGATTACAGTATAGCATGCATCTTGTCAAATTCAAGCCCCGAATTACCTTTTTTTTGATTTTTTTTAATTTTTTAACAAAATGGTATTCTTCGTGAGTCTGACGTGCGGTTTGGAAATGCGGCTAAATGGCTCCGCCCGGTGTTGCTGCCGGTGGAAAACGCAGTTGTGGAAGTATGTGTTAAATCCGGAAGATTGCCTTTTCCCATAAATCCGGCCGGTGGAAATCCGGTTGTGTATCGCAGGGAAGGGCAGTAGTCAGGAATATCTGGTCGGGGGAGTTGAGGATGGCTGCTGCTGTGAGTTTGCAGTCAGTCAGCTCGATTCCGACCTCTTGCAGTACGGTGGCGGGGATGAGTGCACGGCACTGCCAGCCCTCATTATTACTCTCGCCGGTTGCTAAAATTCCTGCCGGTTGCCAATTCTCGAATCCTTCTGCTACTTGCCGAGGTGCGCTGAATACAGCTGCCCACCAAGCACCATTCGGGCTGAGGTTGAACTCCATGTATTTCTTGCCGTCGGGGGTGGAAATGAAAAATTCTGCGGCGTCGTAGCGCCACAATTCCGGCTGAAAGACTCCGCATTTACCTTCCGGGTGGATTAACGCCGGACTTTTGCGTGCAGCGCAGAATTCTAACCCGTCTGCCGAGTGGGTAAAACAAAACACATATGCCGGCTCAACGGGTTGGTTGTACCATTCTTTCTCGATTCTCTGCGTTTTGGGAGTGTGAGCCGGTGAAATAATCGTTTGCATACGACCTTAATTTAACATTGTTTGCGCGCGTGCGCAAGCAATAAAAATTTCAAGTGTCGTGAAATTGATTCAAAAATACCGATATATGCTAAAAGTAGAACAAAAATGCGACATTTTTTAAAAAAAGTCTTGCAAATGAAGTAATTTGCGTGTATTCTTCGCCGCGCAAGCTATACCAAACCGACCGTTGGTCCTCCATTTCCTCGGAAGTCGGCTTGCATGGGGGGGAACCCGGTCACACCAAACACAAATCATGTCAGAAGAGCTGAACAACGAGCAGGAGGTCATTGAGTTGGCCCACTTCGAGATTCCGAATACCCTCAAGCGCATTGAGGACCCGGAGGATCCTAATCACGTAACTTTCATTGCTGAGCCTATTGAGACCGGTTTCGGCCACACGCTGGGTAACTCCCTTCGCCGTGTGTTGCTGAGCTCTCTCGAGGGTGCAGCTATCACCAGCGTACGTATCGCCGGTGCCCAGCACGAATTCACCTCTCTGCCCGGCGTGGTGGAAGATGTGACCGAAATCATCCTTAACCTCAAGAAGATTAAGTTCGCCCACCACGGTAAAGAGCCCCGCACTCTTTCTCTGCATGTAACTAAGCAGGGTGTTGTGACAGCCGGCGATATTCAGGAGGACCACATCTACTCCGTTGTAAACAAAGATCAGGTTATTTGCCACCTCGACCAGAGCACCATTTTTGACTGCGATTTCGAGGTAAACGTGGGTCGTGGTTTCTACACCGCCGACGACAATAACGACAAGGATCGCCCCATCGGCGTGATTCCGATTGACTCCATCTTCTCCCCGGTAACCCGCGTGAAGTACGCTGTGGACAACGCTCGTGTGGGGCAGATGACTGAGTTCGACAAACTCGTGCTTGACGTGTGGACCGATGGTCGCGTGAGCCCGAACGATGCTATGCTGCAGGCTGCCAGCATCCTTCGCCATCACCTCGATGTGTTCGTGGAGAGCGACAGCCGTCGCGTATCCTTCGACCGCGCTTCCGGTGGCGATACCGATGCCAACACTGCTCAGCTGCGCAAGCTGCTCAATATGAGCGTGAACGAAATCGAACTCTCCGTGCGTGCTGCTAACTGCCTTAACAATGCAAACATCACCACCGTTGGTCAGCTCGCTATGAAGACTGAGGCCGAAATGCTCAAGTACCGCAACTTCGGTAAGAAGTCCCTTAATGAGATTAAGGAGAAACTCGTTCAGCATGGCCTCTCTCTGGGTATGCAGTTTGATTCCAAGCTCCTTTCTGCTCCCGGCGGCAGCCCCCGTCTGCGCGACTCCGACGAGCCCCGCGCTACCGACCTGCAGGCTCTCATTTCTCACAATATCGAGGCTTACGGCTTCGATGATGAGGACGAGGACGATTTCGACGAATAAAGATTCCCCCTGTTTAGCAAAAACTTCATTATTAACACCATACATCATAATATAATACTATGAGACACGGCGTAAAAAAGGCCAAGCTGCAGCGCACGGCCTCCCATCGTAAGGCTCTGCTTGCCAACCAGGCTTGCAGCCTCATCTCCCACGGCCGCATCACCACCACTCTGGCCAAGGCGAAAGCCCTGCGCCCCTATGTGGAGAAGCTCATCACCCTCGGTAAGAATGGCTCCCTGCACGCTCGTCGTCAGGCTCTGGCCACTCTGCCCCAGCCCAAGGTTGTCACCAAGCTCTTCAGCGTGGTGGCCGAGGCTACAAAGAATCGTCAGGGCGGCTACTGCCGCATCGTGAAGCTTGGTCAGCGTATGACCGATAGCGCTCCCATGGCTCTTATCGAAATCATCGACCTGCCCCAGCTCACTGCTCCTGTGGCTCCCTCCACTACCGTTGGTACCGGCTCCACAGAGGCTCCCGCCGCTGAGGCTCCCGCTACTGAAGCCCCCGCTGAGGAGCAGAAGTAAGACCGTTCGGTAAATCATTTAGCAAAGAAAGGCAGAACCGTTGGGTTCTGCCTTTCTTCGTAGCACTCTCGATTTTTTTTCAGAGGGGGGAATCTGTCCGGCTCATTGTAGTTTGTTAAATGTACATCATCAGGAGTTTTCTGATTGAAATCCAATACAGTATTTGGACTGCTTTGTGATTCATGAGGGGATTTCGCAAAACAGACTTGACATGTTAGCATTGCTGCCGTAGTATAATCTCGTGCAGGAACGAAAAAAAATTGCTATCTTAGCGGATTATCCATGTTGGAACTATTTTGAGGATATATGCCCGGGGGTGCATCCGGCTCCATGGTTGTCTGCTTTACATCGAATCTTTGCGGAAGACGATTCGGCAGGGTACGAATTTCATTGGATTACACTTTCTAAAGCAGTAAAAAAACACCGTACAATGGTGTCCGGAGGGCAATATATGCATGTTCTTCCGACCGGGAGTAGAGCTCTCTCTCAATATTTGCATTACTTGCCGGACCGAGTCAGAATAGCCAAGTGTCTGCGAAAGATAAAGCCTGATTTGCTGCACGCGTGGGGTTCCGAATTCTGCTTTGGATTAGCAGCAAAAGATTTCAAGGGAAAGAAGCTCTTCTCTCTCCAAGGTGCTCTTACAGCGTATGCTCAGCGCTCGTACATGCCTCCTTTCATGATTCGTCAGGCTAAATTTGAAAGGTCGTTATTCAAAGCAATGCCTGTTATAACAACCGAGTCCGAGTGGGCTCGTGAAAGGGTATTGGAGCTGGCTCCCGGTGCAGATGTGCGCTTGTGGGAATATGCCGCAGAGGAGCGATTTTTTGGCATAGAGAGAAATCTTGATGAGTGCCCGAGGTGTCTTATGGCTGGCACTGATACGCCTATTAAAAATTTAGGTCTGGCGATAAAAGCTTTCAGCTCGCCTGAATTGAGGCATGTCACCTTGTATCTTGCCGGTGCAAGACCTGAAGCATATTCTCATTTGCCTGAAAATATTAAACCGCTGGGTTTTGTTGACAGAGGAACAATGGTTGAATTACTTCGGGAAACCTGGTGTTTGGTGCATCCTAGTTTGGCTGATTCTTGCCCGAATATAGTAAAAGAGGCTCGTACTATGGGGGTTCCTTGTGTTGTGACAGTGGATTGTGGGGCTAAGCAGTACATTGTGCATGGTAAGTCCGGCGTTGTTATCGAACCGAATAACGTACAGCAACTTGTGGATGCTGTGCTCATGATGACTAAAGATGCTCGTACTTCCATGGATATGGGGCAATATGATAGAGCTCGCTGTCGCGAGGAGTTGTCTCGTGGTGTTATGCATCGCAAAATAATGGCTCTGTATAAAGAAATTTTAGAAAGCTGATAAGATGTCATTACAGAAGTTCAAGGTTGGTATTCTAAAAAAACTGTATGCTATTAAAGCTGTAGCGTATAGATTAAAAGGGGTATGTATAGGTAAAGGGTCGTTTATCAGCGGTTTTCCATGTGTATACATGAAGCGTCGCCATCAAATTGTGTTAGGAAATAATGTGACGCTTCACTCCAAGAAGAAATATAACCCGCTCATGACGCATGGCATTACGCTGGCTGCAGTTACGCCCGAGGCAAAAATCGAGTTTGCTGATAATAGCGGTGCGAGTGGGTGCACGATTATCTGCGCCAGTCACATATCTGTGGGGCGCTACACTATCTTGGGCGCGGGGTGTGTGCTGTATGATTGTAAAGAACATGAATATTCACCTCGTACCGGTTGGTTCTCTTGCCGTAAGAAAACCGGAGCTCCCATCAAAATAGGCAACCGCTGCTATATTGGCATGAATTGCATTATATTGAAAGGGGTAACTATTGGTGACAACTGCGTCATTTCTGCCGGTACCATTATTAAGGAAGATGTACCTGCCGGGCACATTGCTCAGGGTAATCCTGCCGTGTACACGCCTTTGCCTGAGCGTTTGACAAAGGTGGAAGAAGATGTGTAGTACTTGATAGTAAATGCAGTGAGGGAATCAGTCACCTGTGGGTGACTGGCCTCGCAGCAGGGCTGTGCAGAAACTCTCCGGTAGGCCGGTGCGTGATATTTTGGCAGCCGCAGCCTCCACATTGTAGCTCACCCTCCGCAGGGTAAGGGATGCTGTTTCTGTATCATAAATTCCGTAGGCTGCGCGGTAATCCATATCGCGTGGCTGACCGACGGAGCCGGGATTGATTAGGTAACGAATTTCTGCTACCAAGGAAAGCGTGAAGTTGCCGTCCGGGTCATATATGATAGGCAGTTGGCTCACCTTGCCGTCGTTTTCGCAGAATAGGGTAGGGCGGTGAGTATGCCCGAAAAAGCAAAGTTGTCCATCAAAATGGCTGAACGCTGTGCGAGCCTCGGCTATGGTGGAGATGCGTTGCCATTTATCCCCACCGGCAGGGCTTGCGTGGGCTAAGGTTATGCCATTCCAGCTCATTTTGCGGGGCAAGGGACGTAGGTTCGCAACTAAATCCGCACCCAGCATGGCAGCTGTGCGATCCATCATAGCCGTGTACAGCGGTACCCCGAAAAGCCCGCGTTGCAGGAGTGCCTGTTCATGATTGCCATGCACCGCAGCACAAAAAAGCGGCAAGGCCAGTTCAACACAGGCGGCGGGGTCGCCGTTAAAGCCTATGTAGTCGCCCAAGCCAATATAGTGGGTAGCCTGCAGCTGTGCGGCATCTGCCAGCACAGCTTGCAGGGCTTCCAGATTGGCATGAATGTCGCTGAGAATCGCGACTTTCATTTATTCGGCAAGCAAGGTTTTGAGGCGAGCTTTGAGCTCGGGAATGCCGTCCCCCATGGCCGCAGAGATTGGCAGAATCTCAATCTTGGGGAATCGCTGGCGCAGTATTTCCAAGTTTTCGACCGAGGTGGGGTCATCCATTTTGTTAGCCAAAATAATCCAGCGGCGCTCAGCCAGCTCCTCGGAATAGAGCTTAATCTCTTTGCGCAGTGTCTGAATTGCCTCTACCGGGTCGTGCTCCAAGCCGGTCATATCGACCACAAAGAGCAGCACCTGGCAGCGCATGATATGGCGCAGGAACTCGTGCCCCAACCCGCGGTTTTCGGACGCCCCCTCGATGATGCCCGGTATATCGGCTACAATGCAGCGAGAGTAGTCCTCAAACTCCACCACACCCACAATCGGCTGCAGGGTGGTGAAGGGGTAGCTGGCTACCTTGGGCGTAGCTCGCGATATAGCACCAAGCAAGGTGCTCTTACCGGCGTTCGGGTAACCTACCAAGCCGGCATCTGCTATGCGGCGCAGCTCAAAGAAGAAGACTCCGCTCTCGGCCTCGGTGCCGTACTCGAATTTGAGGGGAGCTTGGTCGGTTGCTGTGCGGAAGTGCCAGTTACCGCGACCACCTTTGCCACCTTGGCAGAGCACAAAACGCTCACCGGGTTCGGTGAGGTCGGCAATTTGCTCGAACTCAATACCTTCACCCTCGCGCTCGAGCCAAGTGGCCTCCTGCATGGTTTCGGCATTGGTACGGTAAACAATAGTGCCGGGCGGCACCTTGCCGATGACGGTCTTGCCATCTCTACCGTGTTTGCGGGCGTGCATGCCGGGCATGCCATCGGTAGCAATGAGCTTGGGGTCATAGAAATAATTGCGCAGGTCATTCGTGCCTGTGCTAACCTCAAGGATGACGCTGCCGCCGTCGCCGCCGTCGCCGCCATCAGGGCCGCCACGCGGTACAAACTTTTCGCGTCGGAAACTGGCCAAGCCATTTCCGCCCTTGCCTGCCTTGGCATATATACGAATGTGATCTACGAACATGCCGCGGAGCTTAAAGTATTATGCCACTAATGTCAAGAGAAAATATAAACCTGCGACTGACTATTTGCCGGTCGCAGGTATGAATGTTACTTAAGATGGCTGTGGCTCGTTGCTTATTTCAGCTTGCGGCGAGTTACCAGGTATACCTTATCGCCGTGGCGCACTTTCTCGGGGATGACCACGAGTGCATTTCCTCCCTTGGGTACAGAGTCCACAATTTGCGTATTGCCGTTTTCATCGTCACAGCGAACCTCGCTGACTGTCAGGCGCACAATTCCGGTCGTGGGACCTGTGATTTCGATTTTATCACCGGGGGAAAGGGGGTGAGCCTCCAAGCGGATATCAGCAACCTGTACCTTGGGGTACCAGCGTATGACTTTACCGAGGTGGTGGCGCTGTTCGAGAGCGAGGCTGTTGGAGCAGCCGCTCCAAGTATCCCACTCTTCGCCGAGGTAGTAACCGCCGTGCCAGAATTGGCGGTTGAAGACGTGCAGCAAGCGGTCTTCCCAAGCTGCTACTTTTTCGGGGCTCCACTCACCGTTTGCGCAGGCCGTCACGGCTTCCTTGTAAACGGTGGTAACTGTTGAGACATAGGCCTCCGAGCGCCCTCGACCTTCGAGCTTGAAAACCGAAACTCCGGCTTCTACCAGCTGGTCAATCACGCGAATCGTACATATATCCTTGGGCGACATGATGTACTGGTTGTCAATGTCCATTTCGAACCCTGTCTCGGTGTCCGTTACTCGGTACTTGCGGCGACAGAGCTGGAAACATTGACCACGATTGGCACTGTGATTATAAGCAGCCAGGCTCATGCCGCATTTACCGGAAATACCGATGCAGAGTGCGCCGTGGGCAAAGATTTCTATACGAACCTGCTGCCCGGACGGACCGCAGATATTTTCGCGTTTAATGCCCTCGATAATGGTGCGAATCTGGCTGAGTTTCAGTTCTCGAGCCAGTACCATTACATCGGCGTATGCGGCGAAAAATCGCACCGCTGCCAAATTGCACACATTCGCTTGCACCGACATGTGCACTTCCAGCCCGATGCTGTGGGCGTAGCTGATAACGGCCAAATCGGCGGCGATGACGGCATCCACCCCTGCATCTTTCGCTTGGCGCAGCAGTTCCTGCATGGCTTCGAGCTCTTCATCGTAGATGATTACATTGCATGTCAGGTAAGCACGAGCACCGCAGGCGTGGCAAAGTCGGGCTACTTTCGGCAAGTCCTCGGGAGTGAAGTTGACGGTGGAGCGAGCGCGCATGTTGAACATGCCTACGCCGAAATATACGCTATCTGCACCGGCTCGTAATGCCGCTGCCAATGATTCGAAAGACCCCGCCGGGGCCATGATTTCCAGTGCCTGCTGCATGCGCGCGATTGTACCTGTAGAGTTATAAATGTCAAGCAGAAAACCGCCCGGCCTGAAGAGGTGGGCGGTTTTCGGTGCCTTGAGGTGATTTTTAGGCTAAGCCATCTCGGCGCAGCATGGCCTCGGGGTCGGGGTCGCGCTGCATGAAATCACGGTAAAGTTCGGCGGCGGGGCGGCTGTTGCCTTGCGAGAGGATGCAGCGGCGGAAATCGCGCCCGGTAGCGGGGTTGAAAATACCCTCATTGATGAAACGAGAGAAGGCATCCGCCTCAAGCATTTCGGCCCATTTGTAGGAATAGTAGCCGGATTCATAGCCACCGTCGAAGATGTGGGTAAAGCAGCGCAGGGTGCTGTTTGCCGGTTCTGTGGTGGGTACTCGGTAGTCTGCCAGAATTTCCCTATCCACTTCTTCGATATCGCGCCCGGCGTAGGTCGCTGTATTGGTGTGAAGTTCGAGGTCCAGCTTGCCGAAGCAGAGCTGGCGCATGGCAAAGGTGGCGGCTCCGCAGTTGCGGGCAGCGAGCATCTTGCTCAGCAGTTCTGCCGGTAATGATTCTCCGGTTTTCCAATGGCGGGCAAAACGGTTGAGCGCTTCTGCCTGCCAGCACCAGTTTTCGTTAATCTGGCTGGGGAGTTCGACAAAGTCCCATGCCACATTGCAGCCGGCCAAGCTCTCCACTTCAACATCGCTGAGAATTTGGTGGAGCAGGTGGCCGAACTCGTGGAATACGGTTTCCACCTCGCGGTGGGTGAGCAGGGCGGGTGTGTCACCCACGGGGCGGCTCATATTGCCGCACATCAGGGCTAAGTGGGGGCGGCGGGGTGCCCCGTTTACGGGCGGGCAACCGGTGGCCAAGCAGTTCATCCATGCGCCGCCGCGTTTGCTGTCGCGCGGATACCAGTCGGCGTAGAATGAGCCCAAGTGCTCACCGTTTTCTTCATCGTACACATCGTAGAACAGCACTTCGGGGTGCCATACTTCAACGGTGCCTTCCGGCAAATTTTCACCTTCCTTTATGCAAGCGGTGGGGCGCTGTTCAAACCGTATACCATACAGTCCGGCATAGATGTCGAACATGCCGTCAAGCACTCCCTGCATGGGGAAGTAGGGGCGCAGTTCTTCGCTGTCGAAGTCGTAGAGCGCTTTGCGACGCTTCTCGCTCCAGTAACCGATATCCCACGGCTTCATGACGGGAATTGAGCTGCCTGTAGCTTGCTCTGCAAATTGGCGAATAGATTCTTGCTCTGCGAGATAGGGAGCTTTTACCCGGTCGTGAAGCCCATTGATGAAATTCAATGCGGTGGTACCGCTGCCGGCCATGCGGCGAGAGGTAACATAGTCGGAGTAGCGCTCGTAGCCCAGTAGTGCGGCTTTTTCTGCGCGCATGGCCATAATCTCATGAATGAGTGACTGCGTGTCGTGTTCGCCGGTTCCTTTGGCATTCATGGCGTGCCATATACGGCTGCGCAGTTCTTCATTTTCCGCGAATGTCAACACCGGCTGAACCGAGGTGAATTGCAGGGTGAAGCGCCATGCCGGTTCTTCGGCTGTACCGTGTCCCTTGCTTTGAGCGTCTGCTTGTGCGGCGGCGAGGGCACTTTCGGGCAAGCCTTTAAGTTCATCGGCGTTGGTGGTGATATATTCCCACGCATTTGTGGAATCGAGCACATGTTCACCGAAACTCTGCGAGAGCTGGGCTAATTTGGTGGTAAGCTCAGCATAGCGCACTTTCTGCTCAGCTTCCAAGTCTGCGCCGTTTTCACGGAAATCTGACAGGGTTTCATTGATAAAGCGCTGCTTCACCGGGCTGAGTTGTTGAACCCAAGGCTGGCCGGCTGCGTTCTTCAGCACTGCGTAGAGCTGCGGATTGAGAGTCACGCTTGAGGAGTAGATGACAACCTCGGGCATGAGCTCGTTGATGGCCTCGCGCAGTTCGGGGGAGTCCATAACCGATTGCAGGTGTGACAAACGCCCCCAAGCGCGTGTGAGGTCTGCCGCAGCGTTTTCGATTGCGGCGAAAGTGTTGTCATACGTAGGGGATTGTACTGCGCAGATATCGGCTATGGCTGCTTTCGCCGTTTCGATAGCAGCGCGGATTTCGGTGCGGGCTCGCTCCGGGGTCAGCTGTGACCAAGCGATATTCAGGCTTTTGTCGGTAAATGGGGTGTTCATGTTGGTGCCATTCTACTCATTTTATTTTGCCGAGTAAAGGGAAAATAAAGCCATGTTACAGGTTAAGTTGAGCAAGCTCAGATTGCTGCGCGGTAAACGGCCTCTGCGGCGGCGGCGGTCAGCGGCATTACACCGGGCAAGGCATCTGTTCCTAAGCGTGCACCATAGGTGGTGATGGCGGCTTGTGCCATGGCTGTATAGTCTGCATCAGCCGGCAGCCCCAGTTCTGCCATGGTTTGCGGCAGCCCGAGCTCGCGGTACCACGCCTGCAGTCGGGCAATACCCTCCTTTACCACGCGTTCGGTGTCGCGGGATGGGGTAACCCCCATCACATTTGTGGCCCATTGGGCAAAGATGCCCGGGTTGCTCTGCCAAACAGCCTCGAAATAGGCCGGTACGATAACAGCCAACCCGGCGCCGTGTGGTACATCGTATACAGCACTCAGTTCGTGCTCCAACCCATGGCAGGCCCAGCTTTGGGCGCGGCCTACACCCAGCAGGTTGTTGTGGGCAATGGTGCCGGCAAGGGCAAGCTGACCCCAAGCGTGCTCGTTTTGTGGTTCGCGGCGCAAGATGCTTGCTTGCTGCATGATGGTACGCATGGTGGCTTCGCTCAGGGCATCTACAAGCTCGGTTCCTTGCGTGTTGGTAAAGTAACGCTCGAAAATATGGCAGAGCATGTCACAGGCGCCGTAGGCCATTTGCTCCGAGGGGAGAGTGAGGAACAGCTCGGGGCAGACGATGCTGAGTGCCGGGCGCAGACTCTCGTGGCCGTAGCCGAGTTTACGTCCGGTTGCTTCGTTGGTAAGCACAGTGTTCGGGCTGTTTTCACTACCGGCGGCGGGCAGTGTCAGTATGGTTGCTACGGTGAGTGGCTTTGTGCTTTGTTGCTCGTCTCGTGTATAGAGTGCCCATATATCCCCGGGGTGAGTAGCTCCCAGCGCAATGGCCTTTGCTGAGTCTATGACACTGCCGCCACCTACAGCCAATACGCAGTCTACGCCCTCCGTCCGTGCCATATCAATGCCGAGCCGTACCAAATCTACGCTCGGGTTCGGTTTTACACCACCCAATTCGCACCAGGCAATCCCGGCTTTTTGCAAAGAGGTGACTACACTATCGTAGAGCCCGCTGCGTTTTACACTTCCGCCGCCGTAGTGCAGCAGTACTTTGTGTGCCATAGGGGCAAGCAGTTTGCCGATATTGTGATATTCACCATGGCCGAAGATATAACGAGTTGTATTCTGGTAATCGAAGTTGTTCATAAGTTTGTATTAATTGTACACAAATTGTCGGCTCTGTAAATAAAAATAAATAGCCTTTAGCCGGGTGAAATCAAAGAGCCCCCGCACCATGCAGGTGCGGGGGCCAACCGGTATGCCTATATGCTCGGGGTTGCGATTCAGCTTTCCTTACAGAGTATTTTGACGAACGCCTCTTCTTGCAATCGGGTTGCACCGCAGGCAAACTTCGCGCGAATTTGTAGAGCCTCGTCGAGGTCGTCGCGCACAGAGAGCTTGACTTTGAAGTCCTCCCACAAGCCGAATTGAGCCTTGCTCTTGACCCAAGCCAGGCATTCTCGGTTGCCGTCGGTGTCGACGGGGAGTTGCTCGGTGCGGATGATTCGGAAACCAAGGAATGTGTCAATCTTTCCCTCCACGAGAGCACGAGCGGTGTTGTAGTCGAAACTACCGACCTCGGGCTCTTTCAGCAGGGCTGCAATCTGAGAGCTGGTACAGGCCAGCACCAGCTCATCGCCATAGGCGCGGCGCTCTTCGTTCCATGCCTCGGCTTTTTGCAACATGGCAAGCGCTTTTCGCAGTTTGCCCAGTGTCAGGTCGCTTGCAATGGTTGAACCACTTTCCACATAGTCGTTCTCAATTACTTGCGAGTCGCTGAATGTTACGCTGTCAGTGCCGTTTTCGCCCACATAACAGGTGCCCAAGAAACCATTGAGCATTACCTGATCCATGCAACGACCGGCAGCAGCTCGCAGCCCTTCTATCGTTTTGCTGACGGGTACATCGATGTTGGCCAGTTTCTTCGCGTCGAACTCGTCGAAACCGACAGCTTTGGTGAATATTTTCGGGTACATCATGCGGCGAGTTGTTGGTGCTTCATCCAGCGCTGTGGCCTGCATGCGTGTTGTCTTCTCGTTGAAGGTGAGCAAGCCATACTGGTCAAAGGCAACCATTTTGCCGCTCAGTCCCGATTCTACGGTGACGTATTTTTCCAAACGGGATGCCTCCTGCTGCAAATAGCTACCCCATTTTTCCGAGTATTTAATCTGATAATTGCTTGTAATATCAGCCATTGTTGTGATTGATTGGTAGGAATGTTTGTGTGTCTTGCGGCAAAACGGCTACAAGAAGATTTCCCGTGCGGGGTCCGACCGTGTGGTGCGAGTGGGCGGTTCCGGTGGAATTGCTGCCACACCCGGCGCTCTTGCCGTTTATATGTTTATCGCGCTATCCTTCGTTTGTACAGGCGTTTTCTACCCATCGCGGCGAGTTGTGATATTAATCAATAGTGGTCGAGGGTTCGAATCCCTTGAACAGTATACCAAACAGGCTGCATTCCAATCGGAAATGCAGCCTGTTTTGCTTTTTCGGGGCTCATTCCACAATTATTGCAGAAGAGCCAAATGTTGCTTTACTTTCTTCTTCTCCTTGCAGCAAGTGCGGCCAAGGCCAGCAAGCTCAGTGTGGCGGTGGTAGGTTCCGGCACGGTGAGTGAGCCGTCATTCTTCACCATACCGTTGAATACGAGAGAATTCCCCTCATAACTATACCCGGCATTGCTCAGCATGGAAGTGATATCTCTGCCGGCCAAATGCTGAGTACCATCAAACAAGCCCTCGGCATCGGATGTAATGATGATGGAGGTATTGCCTAAAAGTTCAGCAAAGGCCGCATTGCTGAGGGTCAGGGATTCGGAAGCCATATTCTGAATCAGCGTCAGAGAGAACGTGAGGCTTGCGCCGTCCTCAGCCACCAGAGAGCCCAAGGCTGCACCACCAATCTCCAGAACGAACTCAACATTCTCACCCAAGGTCAGGGCGTGCCCACCCATATCAATGGTAGAATAGGAGGCAGAAGACCAGCCATAGGTCTCAGCCGTGGCAGCAGTATCGGCATCAGCCAGAGAGAAGGTCACCATGCCTTCCGTGAGGTCTACATCATCCGTGTATACCTGCAAGCCGGGGGAGTTACCCACCACCAGCGTGCCGCCGTTCATGGTGAGCCCAGAGAAGGTGCCACTGCCCTTCACCGTGCCGCCTTCCACGGTGATGCCCTCGCTCATGGCGATGCTGCCGTCATTGTGCAGGGTGGCATTCTCGCCGCTCACGGTAAGGCTTTCACCCGTCATGGTGGCACCTTTGCCCACTTCCATGCCAGCGTTGGTTTCAGCACCGCGCACTTCGGTGTGGGCCACATAGGCTTGGGAGTCATTTTCCACACGCACCGCGCCTTCGTTTACGCCCAGCGTGCCGTAGTACAGCGTGGAGCTCTCATCTGCATCATGCCCGTTGAGCACCATGCGTCCGGCACCGTGCATCTCCAGCTTGCCATCGCCCACAATACCCTCAGTCGATACTGTCTTGCCCTCGGCAATGTGCATGTGGCTTTCGGCATCCACATCCGTGAACACGGTGATGTATTCCACACCCAAATCATTCTCGGTGTAGAAGTGGCGCTCTTCCTCCTGCGTGCCGCGGAACTCCAGCAAGCCTTCGAAATCACCACGGTTCTTGATGTAGGCAGAGCCTTCCACAATCACAATGCTGCCATGGCCGTGGCCTTTTTTGTTACCATTGCCGTTGCCATTGTTACCGTTGCCGTTTCCATTACCGTTGTTGCCATTGTTACCGGGCTTCAGGTGGTCATGGCCTTGGCCGGGGTTACCCGGGCGGCCGCCGTGCTTCGGATTATCGCAGCCCAGGTGCCCCTGCAGACACACGCCCACCTCCACCTCCACGCCGTTACCAATGACGATATCGCTACCGGCTTCCGGAGCCTCCAGAATCACAGCATCCTGCGTCTTGGAAATCACCCAAGTATTCTCGCAGGTGTAGTACAGCGTGCCGTTCTCCCAGCTCAGCTTGTCAGCGTCCACACCGGTTACGGAGTTCACCACCGTTTCCCAGCTGCCCACATCGAAGTGGGAATCAGCACCCAGGCTGATGAGCTTGTACTTACCCGCCGCCAGCACGTCGGCATTCTGCACAGAGAACTCCAGCGCATCCAGATTCAGGTTACCATTCAGCGCCAGCGCCGTCAGGTTGCTGTTCCTGTCACGAACGTCGATATTCAGAATACTGCCGCTGCCCATATTCAGGTTCGCCGCCGTCAGCGTATTCGTGCCGGCCACGCTCAGAATCGTGCCGCTACCGAAGGTGACATCATACCCCGAGCTGTTCAGCACCGCATTATCCATGCGCACCATGGCATCACTACCGGCTGTAGCCGTAAACCCACCCGTCTGCAGGATGGCACCATGCTCTAAGCTCAGCGTACCGCTTCCCAAAGTGGTTGTGCCCACTACCGTATTCGTGCGCGAATTGGTGATTTCTGTTACTGTACCTGCACTACCTTTGATAGCTAGCAGGTCTGTCACCGTATGCTCACCGCTCAGCAGGATTTCTCCGCCAGCTCCGTTTGCATTCAGCACCAGATTACCCACCGTGTACACAGAATCGTAAACACTGATGTTCTGCCCCGTCTGTGCGGTCAGATCCAGATCCCCTCCGGCATAGATGCTACGCAGGCGGTAGTCGCTACCCGTCTGCTCGTAGTTAC
>JAZLDM010000004.1:0-14449 GCA_045614705.1 Akkermansia sp. | reverse complement strand
AACCCGAACAAATACCATCAGGCATGAACGTATACATCGAAGCAAGCTTCACAGTCAAAAGCACGGGTGAGCACAAGACGATAGAAGTCAAGATTAACGAAGACCTCATTCCATTCGGCGTGGCCAAGTTCCTGACCCGCCACTACGGTGAAATCTCCGGGCTTTGCTTCCATTTCACCAGAGAAGCTGAGGAGTAAAGCGCAACCCATCGCATCCATCCAGCCTGACGGCAGATGGGTGCTTTTCTTTTGTCTTAATGACTGCGTTATTGCTTTGGGGCAATTTGCAGTACGTATCAAAAAAGAACGCTACATGGCTCCGGCATTGAAAAAGGACGCTGCGGCATTATGGCAAGCTGCCGGAGTCAGGATGGAATAATGCCACGCCGAAAAAAAGCACAGAATATAACTTACCACTTGCAAAGCTCCACAAGTAAGTGTACAAATAGTTCTAATGGAACCGTATCTAACTGAAGAGCAATTGGAAAATCCCTTAAATATTTTGTTCCCTGAAACGAAAGACTGGGTTCGCAATAAGACTGTGCTTGGGAAATTTAAACCTGATTATTGCAGTCATTCGCTAAAATTGGTTGTTGAGTTTGACGGCTATTTGCATTATACAGATGTCAACTCCATTTTGCGCGATGAAAGAAAGAATATCTTGTTTACCCAAAATGGATATAAAGTTGTAAGAATCCCATATTTCGTTCAACTAACGGAAGAAGTGGCTCGACATTTATTTAACGTCGACGTTTCTATCAACTCAAATTATCCTCATGGATTTATTTCCGACAAATCAACTTGCAAATTGCCAGCCAATTTCTGTGAGCTTGGAATTGAGAGATTTAAACAAGACTTACAGCGTTTTGACTTTATCCGAGGTTTAATTATAGATAGTCTCGTCCAGAAAATTGATAAACTAAAGGATAAACGCTTGGTGTTACCGCCATCCCTCGATTATCTAATTGGGTGATTAAATAAATTTTGTTACACCGAGAAAAAGCCGGTGCTTAACCGGCTGAAAGGGGAGGTTTATTCACCCCGGCGCTTGGTAGGAAGCCCGAAGAAGTTATTGCCTCCGATTTGGTAGCCGGTGGCTTTCCAGCTGATGTGGGTGAGGGTGGGGTAAACCTCGCCATTCCACTTGTATCCGCTATCGAGTATGTCTACCTCAATCAGCGTGCCTTTGTAGATGCGTATCAGCTGGTCGCCGGGTTCCAGTTTGATGTCGTTGCTTTTGGGCGTGATGCTTACCGGGGCTTGGCCAGTCTTTTTCAGATTGTAGGTGGTCAGCTTGATTTCTACCACTTCGGCAGCTTCCGGTTTAGTAGGCTCAACGCCGGATTCCTGTGCCGGGGCTTCGGCTGTCGGCTCCACGTCCGTCACGGGCTCGTTTAATTCTTCTGCACGTTCGGCTTCGCGGGCTTCTTCGACTTCCTGCCACAGGGCGGCTTCGATTTCTGCATCGCTGGGAGTTTCTGTTTGAGGCTGCTGCTCTTCATCGTCCATCAGCCACGGGGGAATGACCTCTACGCGTTGAATCGCATCGTTGGTTGACCTGCGGCGAGGTTTGCGCTCCGGGGCGCTCAGCGTGACCTTGAACAGCTTTTCCACCATTTCCCGGTGTTTGGCATGGGGTAGTGTATATTCGCCGGATATGACCAGCTCTGTGAGCGGTTTGGCAATCTTGCGGTCTTTGGTGAAAGCCCCGCGCATGTGCTGGCACAGGTAGGTGACTTTCTTGTTTCGCTTTTCCACGAGGGCGCGGTAGGTGGTTCCGCTGGCGCTTTTCACGCGGACTTCGATGTCTGCGCTTACCGGCTTTGCTTTGCTTGTCTTCTTATTCATAAAACAGGGGGTAAAAAGTTCCTTTGTATAGTATAAGCTATTTATTATAAATATGCAAGGTTTTTATTACTTTTTCTTCCGTGACTGTGAATCAAAATCGGATGACTTTTTTCGTTATGAGAAAATCGTCACAAAAGACTCATTTTCAACACTTGCAAGGCAAGCAATGTGATTTGACTGATAGACAACGATTTTTTGCTATTTAAGCTACGGATATTGAGTCGATTGCATGTAATGTGACTGGAACCGCACGAGTCTAAGCGAGTCCTTTTGGCTGCAAAACGGGGTAAAAATATGAACAAAAACAGCTTCGGAAGTCCTTTTTTCGTTATGAGTTGCGGTTTTATAACCCGCTGAAATCTAGGCACAAAAAAGGAGCGGTCGTTACCATTTTGTCTTGGTTACGACCGCTCCCATAATAGCAGGGAGGTGATTTGAACACCCGACCAAAGGCTTATGAGTCCTCTGCTCTACCACTGAGCTACCCTGCCGTTGGGATGTTGCACTTTAGAAGTGCGAGGGCAGTATACACGATATTGTGGGCTTTGGCAAGTGCAAAATTGATTTTTTTGCATTTTTTTATTAATTTTGGGGAAAAGTGAGCAAAATCGTGTGTGATTTCGTGCGCGCGCGTTGCATGGCGTAATGTTGGGTGGGGGTGTCGCAAAAAACTTTTGACAGGTGGTGGTGAAGTAGGGTAGTATGCTTGGCAAGATGAAACTGATAAGTTGGAATGTGAACGGTTTGCGCGCGACCTTGGGTAAGGGGCTTGCGGAGAAGATGGATGCGCTGGCTCCCGATGTGCTTTGCCTGCAAGAGATTAAAGCGCGCCCGGAGCAAGTGGCTGACCTGTGGTTGGCCAGTTGGCCGTATGCGCTGTGGAACCCCGCTCAGCGTCCCGGTTATTCGGGGGTGCTCATTCTCTCGCGCGTGGAGCCCCTGAGCACGAGCACGGGTATCGGCGTGCCGGAGCACGATACCGAGGGGCGCGTGGCTACCATGGAATTCGCGGATTTTTATTTGGTGAATTGCTATACGCCGAATTCGCAGAATGAACTTGCCCGCTTGCCTTACCGCCAAGAGTGGGACTGCGCCTTCCGTTCCTATGTGAGCACGCTGGCTGAGAAGAAGCCCGTGGTTATTTGCGGTGACCTCAACGTGGCACACGAGGAGATTGACCTGGCTCGCCCGGCTACAAATCATTTCAGCGCCGGCTTTTCGGATGAAGAGCGCGCCGGTTTCAGCGCCTTGCTCGGAGCCGGTTTTGCGGATACCTTCCGCCGCTTGCACCCGGACGCGCGAGATGCCTACACGTGGTGGAGTTTTCGCGGTGGTGCCCGCGCGCGGAACGTGGGCTGGCGTATAGACTACTTCTGTGTGAGCGAGCTGCTGCTGCCGCGTGTACAAGCGGCGCGGATTCATGCCGATGTAACCGGTTCGGATCACTGCCCGATTTCGGTAGAGCTTAACTGAGTTTGTGTTGAAGCTGAAGTTCACGCGTGCAGGGGTTATGAGTGCTGCTCTGGTGAGTGCAGCCGGTTGTGTGCTGTATGCTTTGCTGGGGGACCAGCGCGACTTGCGGGTGGAGGAGGTCGCCGTGGCTTTGCCGGGCTGGCCGGCTGCGGTGGCACCGGCGCGTGTGGTGCTGCTGGCGGATTTGCACGCCGCTCGGGGGGATGGCGATTGGGTGGATGAGCAGGTGCGCACTGCCATCGCTCTGCAGCCGGAGGCTGTCATTTTGCTGGGGGATTACCATAAGGGGGCGGATGCTGCTCTCAACATGCCTATGGATGAGCTCGCCCGCCGTCTGGCACCCCTACGCCAGCAATGCCCGGTGTATTATGTGCGGGGAAATCATGACCGACTCAAGCGCGCAACCGAGGTAAACCGCCATTTCAAGGCTCAGGGTTTTACTGCTATAGAGTCGGCAGACGCTCAGCTAAATTTTGCCAACGGGTGCCGTGCGCTGCTGCGTGGGTTCAGCTATCGGCACGAGCTTGAGCCAGTCGGTGCGCAGCGTAAGCGATTTTCGGCGGCGGCACTGCCAGCCGACCAACCCTTGTTGGTGGCCAGTCATACCCCTTGGCATTTCATGAATCAGCCTTTGCACGGTGCTCTCGTGGTTTGCGGTCATACACACGGCGGCATGATTTGTTACCCCGGCGGTCACCCGGTTTCGGGAGTCGATTCTTGGACCGGTAGCATGCTGCGTGGTGGCATGCACCGGGGTAAGGTGCCCGGACAGCAAGTTTACGTTTCCCGCGGTACAGGCAGTAGCTCCTTCCCGGTGCGTATCTTCTGCCCGCCGGAAATTACTTTGCTGCTACTTGGCGGGGCGGATAAAGAGTGAATCTGCCGGGGGGCTTTGCTTAGTGCTTTTTTGCTCCTCGGGCTGATGTTGTTTTGTTATCGGTGCAGGGGAGAGGCCTCTTTGTAAGTGCTAATTTATCAATCTCTAGCGTGTGAGCTGATGTTCGCATTTTTTATGAGGATATGTTATAGGATAATTTTTTTGTAAATTCCGATTTTTCGGCTTGCAAGGTCACTCGGAATTTTGTATATTGCGTGCAATCAGTTACGGTGCGGGTAATTCAGCATCCCGTCGCGCGTGGGAATGAGCCCCGACCGAACTGTATTAACCACTAAAAAATACTGTAATTATTATGAAAAAGACAATCGTAGCCCTTATGGCTCTGGCCGGTGTAGCTATGGCCGACACTCAGGTGTGGGACCTCTCCACCTCCGTGACCTCCGGTGATTACCTGTACGACGCCACTACCGGCCTTTTCACCGACAACGCTGAGGTTGAAGGCACCGTTCTCAACGAAGCTGATGGCAGTGGCAAGATTCAGACCAACATCAGCTTCACTCTGAACCTGACACAGGCCATGGATAAGGTAACTGAAGATACCCTGATTCTGAACATGGACATGGCCGGTGACATCGGTCTGTGTGTAACCACTACCGGTTTGCGTGGTACTTGGAATGGTGCTGCATGGGGCGATGTCGTTGCCTACGACGCTCTGCTCGCTGACTCCGGCGTATTCACCACAGCTGATGGCGACAAGTGCCTTACCCTGACCTTTGTAGAGACCTACGGCTCCGGTGTTCAGGTGTGGTCCAGCACAACTAAGCTCTTAAACGCTGACGGCCTCAAGTCCGCCAGCAACACCGGCGTGGCCAGCATCTATGCCAATGCCGACTACATCAAGGCTCTTCAGTTTGCCCCCGGTTGGGAGGGTGACAACATCGTCGACACCAACAAGGCTTTCGATGTTGTTGCTGTTGAGAAGCTTGGTGCAATCTCCGAGCCGACCACTGCTACGCTGAGCCTTCTGGCCCTTGCCGGCCTTGCCGCTCGTCGTCGTCGCAAGTAATTTCGGCGCACAGCTGATTTTAAGAAAAACCGCTACCCTTCGTTGGGTGGCGGTTTTTTTATGATATTTTTTCAATAAATCTTGTTTTTTATACTTGCCATGTCGTTTTGAATTTTGTATATTACGAGCAATCGGTTTTGGCGCGGGTATTTCAGCATCCCGTCGCGCGTGGGAATGAACGCCCCGGCCGAACTGTTAAAAATACTGAAAACAATATAAATAATATGAAAAAGACAATCGTAGCCCTTATGGCACTGGCCGGTGTAGCTATGGCCGACACTCAGGTGTGGGACCTCACCACCTCCGTGACCTCCGGTGATTACCTGTACGACGCCACTACCGGCCTTTTCACCGACAACGGCGAGGTTGAAGGCACCGTTCTCAACGAAACTGATGGCAGTGGCAAGATTCAGACCAACATCAGCTTCGTACTGAACCTGACGGAGGCCATGGCTGTGACCTCCGATACCCTGATTCTGAACATGGACATGGCCGGTGACATCGGTATGTGTGTAACCACTACCGGTTTGCGTGGTACTTGGAATGGTGCTGCATGGGGCGATGTCGTAGCCTACGACGCTCTGCTCGCTGACTCCGGCGTATTCACCACAGCTGATGGCGACAAGTGCCTTACCCTGACCTTTGTGGAGAGCTATGGCTCCGGTGTGCAGGTGTGGTCTGACACAACTAAGTACTTAGACGCTCCCGGCCTCAAGTCCGCCAGCAACACCAGCGTGACCAGCATCTATGCCAATGCCTATAGCATCGAGGCTCTTCAGTTTGCCCCCGGTTGGGAGGGTGATGCTATCGTTAACACCAACGCTGCTTTCGCTGCCGCTGCTGTTGAGAAGCTTGGTGCTGCAATCCCCGAGCCGACCACTGCTACGCTGAGCCTACTGGCCCTTGCCGGCCTTGCCGCTCGTCGTCGTCGCAAGTAATTTCGGCGCACAGCTGATTTTAAGAAAAACCGCTGCCCTTCGTTGGGTGGCGGTTTTTCTTTTGAGCGCAAAGTGTGGGCAAGCGCTGTAGCCGGGTAGTTTGAAATACAGAATAGAAAGCCGTTGGGTATTGTTAGATGGCGTTTTTTTTATCGAAAAGCATTTTTTTTTCAATAAAATTCGATTTTTAGGCTTGCATGGTTCTTTTGAATTCTGTATATTTCGCGCGGCAGTTTTTGGACCGGGTATTTCAGCATCCCGTCGCGCGTGGGAATGAACGCCCCCGGCCGAGCTGTTCAGAACACTAAATCAATACGAATAACATGAAAAAAACAATCGTAGCCCTTATGGCTTTGGCCGGTGTAGCTATGGCCGACACTCAGGTGTGGAATCTCGACGCCTCCGTGACCTCCGGTGACTACCTGTACGACGCCAATACCGGCCTTTTCACTGATAACGGCGAGGTTGAAGGCACCGTTCTTAACGATGCAAATGGCGCCAACCAGATTCAGACCAACATCAGCTTCGTGCTGAACCTGACGGAGGCCATGAAGGTAACTGAAGATACCCAGCTACTGGAGATGGACATGGCCGGTGACATCGGTCTGGCTATAACCACTACCGGTTTGGCTGGTACTTGGAAAGGTGGTACCGGTAGCCGTGGTTCTGTTTCTTACGAGGTTCTGCTTAATGATGCGGGCGTATTTACTCGTTATAATGGCGACAAGTGCATTACCCTGACCTTCGTGGAGACCTACGGTTCCGGTGTGCAGGTGTGGTCCGGCACGACTAAGCTCATCAACGATACCGGCCTCAAGTCCTCCAGTAACACCAGCCTGACGAGCATCTATGTTAACAGCAGCTACGTTGAGGCTCTTCAGTTTGCCCCCGGTTGGAAGGGTGACAAAATCGTCGACACCAACAAGGCTTTCGATGTTGTTGCTCAGGTGATGGTTCCCGAGCCGACCACTGCTACGCTGAGCCTTCTGGCCCTTGCCGGCCTTGCCGCTCGCCGTCGTCGCAAGTAATTTCGGCGCACAGCTGATTTTAAGAAAAACCGCTGCCCATTCCGGTGGGTGGCGGTTTTTCGTTTATCAAAAAGCGTATCCCGGCGCGGGGGGAGCGGCTCGGTCAGATTTCCTCCGCTACGTCGTCATCGGTGAAGAGCGGGGTTTCCGTCTCGGGGTCGACTGCTATATCGTCCTCCTGCAGTTCGGTGTCATCGGGGTCCTCGGCGAGGTCGTCATTTGCCCCTGCAGCCTGCATGGCGCTGTGCTTGGTGCAGAAGGCACGAGGCTTGTTGAAATCGGCCATGGTTTCGGTGTAGGCTGTGCGCTTGTATTCGCAGCCGGAGTGAGCCAGGCCGCCGGTTTCTCGGCACAGGCGCATGCCCTTGCTGCGCATGCCGGCGGCGTGTTTGCGAATGGCTCCCATGTGGTAGCCCAGCTTTTCGGCTTGCTGCATGGCCCCCACCCAGATGGGCAGTGCCAAGGTGCCGCCGTAGGCTTTGTCTGCTATGGTAACGGGGCGGTCAAAGCCCACCCATACAGCGGCTGTGATATCGGAGGTAAAGCCGCAGAACCACGCATTGCGATAGGCATTTGTCGTACCTGTTTTGCCGCCTGCGGGAGCCTTGAACCCCAAGCGCTGCATGCTGCCGGCTGTGCCACCGGGTTTCGTGATTTTCTGCAATATATCCGAGGTGGCAATGGCGGTTTGCTGGCTGTAGATTCGGCGGGCGGACTGCGGGTTGTGCCATATCAACCGACCTTCGGAGTCCGTTACGCTCTCAATGATATAGGGAGTGGGGCGCACGCCGCCGTTGGCAAAGGCGGTATAGGCACCGGCGACCTCCAGCGGGCTGGCCTCCCAAGTACCCAGGTAGATGGTGGGGCCGGGCTTGCGCGGCGGGGTGGGGAAGCCGGACATGAGGGCGGTATTGATGACGTTTTGCAGGCCGGCGCGAGCACCCACGCGCACCGACATAGTGTTGCGGCTCTTGAGCAACCCCCAGCCGGCAGGGTGATTGCCGGTGAATCGGCCATCTGAGTTGCGGGGGCTCCAGCGCTTGGCGCCGGGGATTTCGCCGGGCTGCAGGCGGGCGTCGGATATCATGCTGTTCGGGCTGCCGCCGCGCTCAAAATAGGTAGAATAGACGATGGGTTTGAAGAGCGAACCTACTTGGCGGCGGCTTTGGAGCGCGCGGTTCAGGGGGGATTCCGTGCTGTCTCGACCGCCCACCACCGAGAGCAGGGCACCCGTGGCGTTGTCTATCATTACACAGGCCGCCTGCACATACTTGGGGGCAGGGCGCACGGCGCCGGGTTTCAGGTTCTTCACCAAGGCCTGATATTGGGCACGGGTTTGGTGGGCATAGCCACGGCGTTTTTCGAGCATGCTGACCAGGCGCGTGTCGATTTCACGCATCACGGCATCTTGCAGGTCGACATCGAGCGTGGTGCGCACCACCAGACCGCCGGAAAAGACAGCCTCCTCCTTCAGGCGCTCCTCGCGCGTATCGAGCATTTCGAGTATATGGTCAACCTCGCTGCGAATGAGGTCGAGCGCGTAGTTATCTATACCACGGCGCTCGGGCTTGCGGGGCGAAATCTTCTCCGCGAGGGCAGCCTCGTACTGCGCGCGCGTTATTTTGTCGTGCTCCACCAGCAGCTTGAGCACTTTGTCGCGCTGAATCGTAGCCGACGACAAACTGCGGTAGGGTGAAAACTCATTCGGGCTGCACACGATACCGGCCAGCATGGCGGCCTCGCCAATGCTGAGGTCGCGCGGCTCCTTGCAGAAATAACCGTTTGCCGCCTGTTTGAGTCCCAAGAAAGTGTGCCCCCAGAACACGCGGTTGATGTAGCAGGTCAGAATCGTTTTCTTATCGTAGGTAGCCTCTATACGGCGGGCGAGTGCCATTTCGGTAAGCTTGGCATCGAAGTTGCGCTTGCGGTGGTTGTAAGTATTTTTGGCCAGCTGCATGGTAAGGGTGGAACCACCCTGAGTGGTGCGCCCGTGTTTGAATACCTGAGCCACCGCGCGCAACATACCGCGCGGGTCTATACCGCCATGCTCCCAGAAGGAGCGGTCCTCTTGCATGATGAGCGCATCGATAAAGTACTGCGGTACCTCCTCCTCCAAGCTTGCTATACTGCGGCGGTTCTCGCCGTGCAGTGTGCCGATTTCGTTGCCCTTGCGGTCCAGCACGATGGTGCGCTCAGGCATGCGCATGACTTGTGTCAGGTCATAGCGCCCCGATTTGATGGCGTAAAACAGTACCAAAAACAGCGCAAATATGCTGCCCACAAAGGCAGTGCTGATGCAGAGCCGAACCACAAAGCGAATAACACGCGGCAACTTGCGCGTGATATAGGCAATCATGCGGAATGGGAAAAACAGCCAGATGAGCACCCCCTGCCAAAAACTCGTGCCCTTCTTGGGCGGGTCTTTCAGCTCGGACCACGGGTTGGTCATGTCGGCGGTATTCGGCGTGGTAGCGGGGCGGCTGCGGCGGTACTCGCGGGGTGGTCCCGGCGTGCCGAATGCACTCGCCGGATCTCGCTGCTCACTGTGCAGAACCCGGCGACCATCCGGCCCCGGCGGTGTGGTCAGCGGGTCGTCATCCCCCACATAGCCCGGCAACGGCGGCGGACTACCGGCACTGCGGCGCTCCGACTGCGGTATATTCACATGCAATGACTCCGACTGCCGACGCACCGGTTCCTGCGGCACACCCGGCGAATCCTCATCGGCATACTGCCCCGCCGGCACCCGCCGCCGGGGCGCCGCCTGAGCATACACCGAATCGCCACCCCGTCTTTGCTTGTTCGGGGTGTTATTCGAGCCTGATTTATATCGTGCGCACATTCAGCTGAGCGGCAGTATAACACGAAATATCCCCCGCTGCAAGTTGAAAGAAAATTTCAGCGGGGGAAATGAGCGGCATGAGGGCGCTACTTGCTTAGCCCTGTATTTTTACCTCGCCGGGGAGCCGTCTTCGCGGCGGTAGTTGATTTGTTGGGCGTCGAACCAGGGGTAATGGGCGATGATACGCTGCAGGAATTCGTCTGCATTTCTGAGTTCGGCGGGGCGCCAGGCGACCTCTGCGAGGGCGCAGATTCGGGGTACGCATTGGTACTCGAGCTTGTGGCCATCGGCGATGCTTTCGCTCCAGCAGTTAGCTTGCAGGCCGATGAGGTGGCGGCGCTGTTCGGGGGTGATGTTTGCGGGGATGGGGTTGTAGCTGTAGACGTGGCGCCAGTCTTGCTGTGCGCTCAGGCTGCCGTGCGGTTTGTAGCGCGGGTCGGCGGGTAATTTGCCTTGGCAGAAGTTGAAGTAGAAGTGTGAGTCGGGGGATTGGATGACGTCGTGCCCGGCGCGGAGGGCGCGGCGCAGGGAGCAGGGGCGCACCCAGGAGCGCCAGTACATCACCACGGCATCTGCCGGTACGGCACCGTCGTCTATGATTTCGTCCCAGCCGACGATGCGGCGGCCGTGGGTGGCCATGAGCTCAGCCATGCGGTGGGTGAACCAGTGCTGTACTTGCCCGGTGTGGCGCAAGCCGTTTTGCTGCATGAAATCGCGCACATAGGGGCTTTTCTGCCATTGGTCGCGGGGGGCTTCATCGCCCCCGATGTGGATGAACTCGGCGCGGGGGAAGAGCTCGCATATTTCGGCAAACACGCTGCTGAGGAACTGCATGGTGGCGGGCTTGGGCGAGTAGGTGTAGGGTAGCACTCCCCAAGTGGTGGCTACTCGCGGGGCGTAGCCGGGGATGTCGGAGTTCCCCAGCTCGGGGTAGGCGGCGATGGCGGCACTGGAGTGGCCGGGAACTTCGATTTCGGGGATGACGGTTATGCCCAGGCTGTTGGCGTAGGCTACGACGTGGCGCACTTCATCTTGCGTGAAATAGAAGGGGGTGGTGGGGGTGCCGTCTCCTTGCTCATGGTTGGCGAGGGTGGGTGTTTCGCTGCGGTGGGAGCCCACTTCGGTGAGTCGGGGGTAGCTCTTAATTTCGATTCGCCAGCCTTGGTCGTCCGCCAAGTGCCAGTGCAGGCGGTTGAGCTTGTAGCGCGCCATGATTTGCAGCATTTTGCAGGTTTCGTCCACGGTTTGCGGGTGGCGGCAGGGGTCGAGCATGAGACCGCGGTAGGGCAGCAGGGGTGCGTCCTCCACCTGCATGGCGGGCAGGGCCGGGGTGCAGTCCGCTGCCTGGGTCATGCTTTGTGCCAGGGTTTGAGCGGCGGAGTGCAGGGCTTGCTCGCCGGCGATTTGCAGGGAGATGTGCTCCGGGGTTACGCAGATTCGGTGCCACTCGGGGTTTTCGTGCTCCACGAGTTGAACGGTGAGCTCGCCTGTGTTTTCCTCGGGCAGCACGGGCAGACCGGCTGCCATCAGGGCGCGCACGGCAGCGCGGCCCAGCTCGCTGCGGCTCACGCTGTAGTGTACTTTTATGCCCTCAGTCAGGCTGAATCCTGCTTGCCCGGTGCTCACTTGCAGCTGCAGCGGTTGCGGTATGATAGCCGGGGTGGTGTGCACGGGTGCGGAGGGGGCGGCCCACAGCAGTGGGGTGCATAACAGAGCGGAGAGCATAACTTTCGGCGTAAATTTCATGCTGCTCATGCTACAGAACTTGCCGGGGTAAGTCAACCCGGAATTAACAAATGACGCGAGAATCGGCGGTGTATGCAGATATGGCGGTGCATGCGGTGGCGGAGTTGCTCGTGGTGGCTGTTCTTTTGGCATTGACGAAAGGCACGATAAAGGGTACAATCTCGCTTGACATGAACGCAACAGCAGATTATAAGGTGGCCGACATCTCCCTGAAAGAGTGGGGACGCAAGGAAATTCAGGTGTCGGAGTACGAAATGCCCGGCCTGATGGCCTGCCGTGAGAAGTACGGCCCGCAGCAGCCCTTGGCCGGTGTGCGCATTACCGGTTCGCTGCACATGACTATTCAGACCGCCATTCTCATCGAGACCTTGGTGGCACTCGGTGCCGATGTGCGCTGGGCTTCTTGCAACATTTTCTCTACACAAGATCACGCCGCTGCTGCTATAGCTGCTGCGGGTGTACCTGTTTTTGCCTGGAAGGGTGAGACCCTCGAGGAGTACTGGGATTGCACCTGGCAGGCGCTCAGCCACCGCGATGGTCAGGGGCCGCAGATGATTGTGGATGACGGCGGCGATGTTACCCTGCTGCTGCACAAGGGTTATGAGATGGAGAACGGCGATGATTGGGTGAACTCTCCTTCCGACAGTGAGGAAGAGGGCGTCATAAAGGCTCTGCTGAAGCGTATTGCGGCTGAGCAGCCCGGCGTGTTCCACCGCTGGATGCCCGAAATCATGGGTGTGAGCGAGGAGACCACCACCGGCGTGCACCGCTTGTACCAGATGGAGCGTGACGGGCGTTTGCTGTTCCCGGCCATCAATGTGAATGATTCCGTAACCAAGAGCAAGTTCGACAACCTGTACGGTTGCCGCGAGAGCTTGACGGACGGTATTAAGCGCGCAACGGATGTGATGATTGCCGGCAAAGTGGCTGTAATCTGTGGCTATGGCGATGTGGGCAAGGGCTGTGCACAGGCTCTGCGCGGGCTGGGCGCTCAGGTTATCGTGACTGAGATTGACCCCATTTGCGCCCTGCAAGCTGCTATGGAGGGCTACCGAGTGCTGACGGTGGAAGACACCCTCGGTATGGCAGATATCTATGTGACTACCACCGGTAACTGTGATATCATTACCTTGGAGCACATGGAGCGCATGAAAGATCAGGCTATCGTTTGCAATATCGGCCACTTCGACAATGAAATTCAGGTGGCTCGCCTGCAAGCTCGCGAGGGTATTGTGTGCACCAACATTAAACCGCAGGTGGACAAGTACACCTTCCCGGACGGTCACAGCCTTTACCTGCTTGCCGAGGGGCGCTTGGTGAACCTGGGCTGCGCTACCGGTCACGCCTCTTTCGTGATGAGCAATAGCTTCACCAACCAAGTTCTGGCGCAGATTGCCCTGTGGCAGGACCGCGGCACCCGCGCCAACACGGTGCAGGTGCTTCCCAAGGTGTTGGATGAAGAGGTGGCTCGCCTGCACTTGGCTAAGCTGGGCGTGCACCTTACTACCCTCACCCCGAAGCAGGCGGACTACATCGGCGTGAAGGTCGAGGGCCCATACAAGGCGGAGGCTTATCGCTATTAATAAAACTTATTTTACTGAGCTCGGTTCGTGCGCGGGGTAAGCACCCGGCGAGCCGAGCTCGCTTTTTCTGCCCGGCAGCATGATTGAGGTATCGGTAAGTCAGCAAACCCTGCGCTACGCGGAGCTGTGTTTTGCCTGCTCGACCGGGCGTGCCGGTGTGGGCACGGAGCCCGGTTCGGGGCGCACGCCGACGGGGCTTTTCGAGGTGTGCAGCATGCACGGGGAGAATGCACCGCTCATGACGGTGTTTCGCGGCCGCCTGCCGGTGGGTACTTACCCGGCTGCCGCTCAGGGGGAGGATGCTATACTCACCCGCATACTTGCCCTGCATGGGCTGGAACCGCACAATGCCAATACCCGCTCACGCTACATTTACATACACGGTACGAATGATACCGACCTGCTGGGTACCCCGGTGTCTCACGGCTGTGTGCGATTGGCTCCGCAAGACATGCGCACGCTCTTTGACCGTGTGCGCATCGGTACCCGGGTTGTGATAAGCGAGTGAGTGCGCGCAGGCCTATTTCTCCGCCGGGCGGGAGAGGAAATCGAATGTCAGCGGGAACTCGTAGCTGGGGTCGCCCTGGGCTGCGCGCATGATGTCGAGCGCAAAATAATATATCCACCCCAGCCCGATAACAGCCCACAGAGCCATGCCGATTAACATGCTGAAATAGTTGAAAATCAGCCAAGCCAGCAACCCATACAGGCACCAGGATAAGGCGGTGTTCAATCGGCAGCGCGCGTAGTTGGCTACATCGGGGTCGTTGTCTCGCCGCCAAATCAGCCAGCACACCAGCGGCACGGCAAGTAGGCCGATGTAGGATAAGCCGGATATGAAGTTTGACAGGCAGATGATGATGAACTTAGCGCGCGAACTCATGCGGCGATTTTATAGTGTATAGGGCGATATGGCAAGGGGAATTCCGTGGCGGTGAAAAATATTTGGTGAATTGCAAGTTCAAATGCGACACTTTATTGAAAAAAATGCACTATTAGTGTTTTACAAGCTCAAAATTTAACCCGAGCTCCTTCGCTTTATCTTTTGTCGACTTTCCATCGAAGAGTTTTCTGGGCATTTTGTTCAT
>JAZLDM010000003.1:0-8295 GCA_045614705.1 Akkermansia sp. | reverse complement strand
CGCAGGAATTTGTCGCGGGTGGAGCGGTAAAACTTCTCCGATTCGTCGTATGGGGTAAGCTCGCCGCTTGTCTGATTTCGCCGGGCTGTATCCTTCGGGTAATTTTCTTTTACCACAACTGTACGGCTGCGTTTCATGAAGTGCTCTGTCGCCAGGTAGGTGATACCAAATCCCCCCGTAGTGCTGAGAGTTTTTTTGATAACGTACTCAACTTCACCGGGTTCGGTGAGACGAAAGCCCGGTGGTAGTGGAGGGCGGTTGCTGTTTGCTGTGTTTTGTTGAGACATGGCTGCTGAGTTGATTTGCGACGAGTAATGCGATGCCAACTGTTAGGACGTAAAGTGAAGCAAAAATGTTCGGGAAAAAAAGCGGTGGAGTCAGGGGGCGGGGGGAAGGCAGATTCGGTAGAAAAGGAGGGCGAGTAACAGGGCGACGGCCAGTGCCCAGAAGCTGACTTTCTCTTCGGAAATATGCCAGAAGTGGCGCTTGATGATGAGGCCACGGATGACTTGCCAGAGGAAGAAAAGCCCCATCATGAGGCCGCTCATGACCTCGAAAATGTCGTGCAGCCAGGCAGCGAGAAGAACGAGGGCGATGCCGGCGAGCATGGCGTAGCAGCCCTTTTCCCAGCGGGCGCGGTGGAGTTCATCTTGCTCTCCGGGGAATTTGAATTCGGGTTTGCTCATGCAGTGGTGGTGGGTTGAGCGGGCGGTTCGCCGGCGAGTTTGCGTTGGTTATCTTGGCGCTCGCGGGCGACTTGCTCCTCGGTAGCGCCGAGCGAGCGGAGGGTGTGGGAAGCCATGGAGAGCGCGACTTCTTCCTCGCCGGAGAAGACGGTTTCCGCCCCTTGGCTGCGGAGCAGGCGCGCGTTGCGAATATAGGTGGTGTAGGCCATGACGGTGATGGCGGGGTTGAGGCTGCGGGCGCTTTCGGCGATATCGTGAGCGGGGGCTGCTGCCGTGGTTACGATGATGGATTTGGCTTTTTCCACACCGGCCATTTGGAGGATGCTGCGCAGTCTGGCATCTCCGTGCAGCACGGGGATACCCTCGGTTGCGAGCCGGTTGACGGTGTCGATATTCATTTCGAGCACCACGACTTCGAGGTCGTATTTGCGCAGAATGCTGCTCATGATTTCGCCGCAGGGACCGTAGCCAACTACGATGATGCGGTGGCGCTCATCTGTGGGGGCAGGCACGTTGCCGACCACGTTTTTGCGGGCTCCAACGCCGTTTTTTTCGAGTCGGTCAGCAATCTTGGGAACAAATCGGTAGAGGGCGGCATTGAGGGTGATGGTCACAATAGCGACACCGGTGATGACGTTGGCGGCGTAGTCGGGCAGCATGTGGTACTGCGTGGCAATGAGAGTGGCCAGAATGAAGGAAAATTCGCCGATTTGGGAGAGTGAGGCGGCGGTTTTCATGGCCATGCGCAGGGGCTTGCCCAGTATGCGGATGACGATGTAGGCCACGATGGGTTTGACCAGAAAGGCTACGGCACAGGTGGCAAGTGCGAGTTCCCAGTGCTCAAGCATGCCCATGAAATTGAAGCCCATGCCCACGGATACGAAGAAGAGCACGGCGAAGGCATCGCGCATGGGGAGAGCATCGCTCGCGGCGCGACTGGCAAAGCGGCTTTGCCCCACTACCATGCCGGAGAGGAAGGCGCCGAACTCCATGCTGGCGTCAAATCCCTCCGCCGCCAGTACCGCAAAGCCCAGCGCAAATACCAGAACCGACAGGGTGAAGAGCTCGCCGGAGGCACTGCGGGAGACGTAGGTGAGCACCTTCTTCATGACCTTGCGCCCCAGGAATGCTACGCAGAGCACCAGCAGGGTGAGCTTAACGGCGGCACTGCCAATAGCCGGGCCGAGTTCTTTGCCGCTGATGATGACCGGCAGCAGCACCAGCATGAGGATGGTGAAGATATCTTCCACCACGAGCCAGCCCAGGGCTGTGTGGCCGGTGGGTGTTTGCAGCAGTCGGTTGTCGCCCAGCACACGGGTGAGCACCACCGTACTGCTCACGCAGATGCACAGGCCGAACATCACACAGTTGAGCCACCCGCAATCACCCCCACCGAATAAGTGGAAGGCGAGCGCACCCATGCCCGTGCTTACCGCCATACATACCAGCGCACCGGGTACCGCAACCTTTTGTACGGCCAGCAAATCTTTGATGTGGAATTGCAGCCCTACACCGAAGAGCAGTAGCACTACACCCAAGTGCGAAAAATCTTCTACTATGTGGCTGTCCACCGGTTCACCCCACCACGGCCGGGCTGCCAGCATGCCCGCAATCAGGTACCCGACCAGCGGGGAGAGCTTGAGCTTGTGCGCCAGTATTCCCAGTACCAGTGCTAAGGTAAGACCGATGACGAGTGCGTGTATCATATTTGTAGTGAAGAGGTGGAAGAAGTGTTGCGGGGGCATTTCCATTCTATCACCCTCGGTTCGGTGTGGCAAGAAAATTGCCACATCTTTTCGTTAAGATGTGGCATAATGAGTGTTAGGTAAATGCAGTGCGCTATCAGGGGCGCGGTACAATTTTAACTCGATTGGGAAGGGGGGTATTTTTGTTCAGTAACTCGCGGATTTTTTGACTGTGTTTAAAAAGCAGGTCGGCTTTGTTTTGCTTCCAATGTTCTTTTGCTATGCGAGTTTCTTCCTTAGTAATGATTTCGTTTGGGGGATATGTGCCACGGGCTTCGTATTGCTCGAAAAGTTCATCGCGCCTGGCTTGGCACTTCTTTGAGTATTCGGAGTAGTATGGCTCCAATGCGGATTGATCGTAAATTTGGCCACCTTCCTCGCCTTTCAAATCTTCTGTCAGGTATACCAGTACATGGAAAAGAACGCCGACTTGTTGAATGGTTATAGTTTTGGGAATGATGCTGTGCGGGGTAAATTGGACATCTACACCGTCTTCGTTGTAAACGGTATTGAGCGCGGTTTGCAGGAATTGGGCACGGGCTTTCCGGTATTCGCCGATGCCGTTTTGGTAACATGTTAAGGTGCGAGAGGTATCGGTGTTGAGCGGGTTGATGAGGGTAAATAATTTATTGAATTTTTCGGTATCGAAGTTGTTTTTACTTTCCTGAAGAAGCTTGGTGAGTTCCTCGAGCAGGTTGACGATGTCGACCTCTTTGTCCCAGTCTGTTTGTTGATTGGGTGTAGTGGTGTGCACATCGTCACCGGGCAGGTTGTTTTGATAATACTTGTGCTTGTGGTAATGAGCGAAGAATCGATAAATAGCCTCCTTATGCTTAAGTGCGGCATTGTTGAGTTCGTCGTGGCCGAAAGCCAGCGATTCGCTGAGCGTTTTGTAGGCCTGACCGTATGTGCAGAGTTTGCCGTTTGTGGTGAGGTTGAAGGAGTGGTTTAAATATTCAAAGTTCAGGTTCTTGTTGTTACCGAGAGCTGAAGCATCGATGGGGACCTTGTTGCGCTCGGCTACGCGTTTGTCGATATCGTCGAAGTTTTTGATGAGGCCGAGTTTTTCTGCTGCTCGCAGTTCGGCATCAGTAGCGCGACCTTCAAGCAAAATGAGATTGATTGCGCAGTGTTTACGGACATCGTTGAAATGGTTGATGGCCTCTACCATAATGTTTTTTGGCTCGACATCGTTGAGCCCTTTTAAGAAAGGCACTAATTCGCTTGGGTAGACGGCCAGAATAGCGGTGTTGTCGTTCAGGGTGTAGTCATTGTAATGTTGCGCCTCGTGTGCTGCCGTGATTTCGGCTCCCTCGTTTACCAAGGGGCTGAACTCAGCTACCTCGAAGGCAGACAGGCACACTTTGTAGTAAAATGAGCCATTCTTGTTTTCGTAGTCCGTAAATGCTTCATTTTTGATTTCGTATTCTATGACTTTTGGCCCGAGGTGGCGAACCTGAGCAGTTGCTCCTGATAGCGTGTGTATGAAAGAGTCCCTCGGGCAACGAATTTGTGCCAGTTTATTGCGGTCGGTGGAGGAGTACACGCGAATAACGGTGCGTGTTTTTGTTTCACCTGCCTGAATGAGGGAACCGGGGGCGGCTTGCTGGAGGGAATGCTCGGCAATGATAGCGCAGGCGTGGGTGTCGGCGTCTTTTGAGCTGTAGGTATAAACCTGCCCGGGTTTCATGTCGGCAGCCAATGGCTCATCGGTGAAGATGTGGGTGTTTGTCTGCGCGTTGGGGCTGAGGTCGGTTTTCATGACGAGCTCCACGAGGCGCTCTGCATGAGTGGTGCCGGTGATAGCTGCTGCGGCGCTGCAGCCGAGAGCGGCGGCAGCGCAGAGCAGGGTGGTAAATATGTTCCTGAAAAACATGATACTATTGACTGATAGTAATTTTTATGGAAACGCGACCTAGTTCGAGTACATCTCCATTTTGAATTTCCACGGGGCTGTGGGCAGGTAATTCCTTGTTGTTGCGATAGGTGCCGTTGGAGCTGCCCAAGTCTGTGTAGTGCAGCTTGCCGTTAACCATAGTCAGCTTACCGTGCTCGCGGGTGATACTGCTCTCCGAAATCTGCCAATCGCAGGTTGAAGCACGGCCAATCGTATAACTGTTGCTGCGTTTAAGTTCGACTGCTTTGAGTTCTACGGTGCCGAAATCGCATGCGAGGGTGTAAATCGGTTCTTTAGGTCGACGAATGCCGATAAAGGCAAAAAGCAAAAGTAATAAACCGGCACCGGTGCCGATGAAATAGCTCAGCGGTATGTCGTTCGGGTTGATGTTTTTTACCTTGTTGAGTAGTACCTGCCACCATGAGGGGGACGCTTGTTCTACGACTACCCGGATTTCATCTTCGGCGGTCAGAAAATCGCTGAAGGTGATTTCGGCTAGGCAGTTTTGGACTTTATCATTGAGTTCGGTTGTGGCAATTGAATAGTGTGTTTGTGAATTGTTGGTGCCGTTTTGCTCCTGCATGGGCAGGCGGGTACCATTTGCCCACACTGCTGCAATGGTGGGGGTACAGGTGCCGCAGAGTGCCCCGATTTGTAATTCTCCGATTTGCGTTTCCTTGATTCCAAGCCACAGTATTTTATCGCTCAGGGCGGCTTCGTCTCCTGATATGGCCAGCTGTTGGGTTTGTCCCGGGCATATTGCAATATCTACTTCTGCAGTGGCGGGAGCCACGTTGGCCATGGTTGTGGGCAGTAGGGCTGCAATGGCGCAGCTGATAATAGTTGAGAGATGGCGAATCATATTGTTGGTGCTGGTGAGGAAAAAATGCCACACCTTAAGGAAAAGATGTGGCAATTTTTTTGAATCCGGTTGGTTAAAGTCAGTGAATGTCTACCTGAATGGTGATGCGGCCCAGCTCGAGTTTGTCGCCGTTCTGCAGGAGGACGGGGCGGTTGGTCGGCAGTTCTTCGTTGTTGCGATAGGTGCCGTTGGAGCTGTTCAAATCGGTGTAGTAGAGACCATTATTTGTGATTGACAGGCGACCGTGATTGCGAGAGATACTGGTTTCATCGAGAACCCAATCGCATTCGGAGCCACGGCCAATGGTGTAGCCGCCGTTGTTTGTCAGATCTTTGTCAAAGAGCTCAACACTACCGAGAGAGCAGGTGAGGGTGCAGATGCGGCGCTTCTTTTTGCGTTTGATGACGGTCATTACACACAGAATCATGAACATGAGGCAACCGATGCAGGCGCCCAGATGGTAGCTGGAGGGAATATCACTCATCTTGAAATTGGCAATGGCTGCCATGATGGTATCTATCAGCGAGGCAGAGCCGGAGGCGGATAGTACACGAACTTCCAAGCCATCCGTAGGAGTGCCGCTGAATGTGATTTTGGCCATGCATTTGGCAGGGGCAGTCTGCAGTTCGCTCTTGGAGTAAGTGTAGTTGCTCTGGGTGCTGTTGAAGCCGTTTTTGCTCTGCAATACGAGGGGGGTGCCGTCTGCCCATACAGCTTCGATGGACGGGGTGCAGCTCTTGCTCAGTGCGCCAATCTGCAGCTCGCCTGCCTGTGCACCGTCAATTTGTAACCACAGAACATTGTCGCTCAGGGCTGCGGAATCGGCAGCGAAGTTGAGCTTGCGAGTTGCACCGTCATTAACCGATATGGAAGCTTCGGGCTGTTCAATGGGCTGATTGGCAGCGACAGTGGGCAGAAGAGCTGCTGCGCAGCAGATGATATTTGCGAGTGTTTTGTTCATAATCGTAAAAAAATGTTGCTTACACTACTGGTAGACGAGATGTCTGTGAGAATTGTTGTAAGTTTTCTGTAATTTTATCGGATTTTTTTTCTGACTGCAAGCTCCTTTTTGAATTTGCTGAGTTTGGTAATATAAAAATGCTGGTTTTAGAGCAGATAATACGCTATAATACGCGCATGAGCGATATTCAGTGGAATAGTGTAACGGTAAGTGAGGATGAAAAGCCCAGAGTAAGTCTCGAAGATTTGCGCGAGATGGCCGTGGATTTTGACCCGGATGACTTTGATGAACCGGTGCAGGCGTTTCTGGATGAGCTTATGGTGGCGGAAGATATGACGGATTTACGCCGTGCGGCAACCCTGCTGTTGCAGGATGAGGTCGATTTTTCGCCGGAGCTGGCAGCCATGGGGGTAGAGCCGGATGTGGCATTGATTGCTCTGTTGATAGCAACCGGGGCAGATGTGAATGCCACCAATCCCTATGGGCAGACCCCGCTGCACTTGGCAGCACAGTACGGATATGAGCAGATTGTAGATATGTTGCTGGCTGCCGGTGCCAAGTTGACGGTGCGTAACCGCGCCGGAAAGTTCCCGGCGGATTTGGCGCAGGATGCCGAGCTGAAAGCCCGCCTGAGCCCGCCCTCTCCCTTCGATGACGATATGCCCCTGCCGCCTGAAATTGAGGATGCTGACTATGTGCCTCCGCACGAGCACGGTCACGATTGCGACTGTGGGCATTGCCACGGTGGCAGCGCGGAATGATTTTGTTGAAAAAAATAAGCCCCGGTGTGAGTTCACCGGGGCATGAAGAGTTGCTGACCGTTAGTTCTTGGCAGGCTTGGGCTGTTTGCGCTTGTTGTTGCGCTTAATTCGCTCGAGGTCTGCCGGTGTAGGCCGGCGGATGATAGTTTCGCCGGGTTTGGCCATGTCGGCGCGGTCGCGCGCAACATTTTCGTAATACTCCGGGTCACTCATCCAGAGGTAGCGGTTGCGAGCCTCTTGCTCCTCGGCGCGAGCTTTTTCGAGCATGTACTCGGTTTGTTCTTTCTGGTGCTCGAGCTCTTGCAGTTCGAGCATGGGCTGCAGCACCAGCATGGAACCCAAGAAGGAGACTAACCCCAGCAGAATGAGCCCGGTTACTCCCATCACGCGGCGTATGCCCTGAGTGCGCTGGTTTCGCAGCGCTTCAATTTCTTCAAGCGTGGGGTAGGAACGACGTCGTGATGAGAAAAACGGTATATTCATTTCGTTAGGGATGGGGGATTACTTGGCGTTGCGCTCGGCAAAGGGTACAAATCGGCCACGGCGAGCCAGCACAACGGTGTGCATGCGCAGCTGCTTGCCCTTGGAGGATGCGGGTACCGGTGTGGTACTTACCTCGAACCCGGCGCGAATCAGGGTGCTTTCGAGCCGCTTGTCGCGCTTGGCTACTGTAATTGCCAGCAGGCTGCCGCCCTTCAACGCATTGAAGTAGGCCTGTGCATCGCCCATGCTCAACTCGCAGCGAGCGTGTACATGGCGCAGCAAAATGGCATGCAGGGAACCGGTGCGCTTGCGGCACAGCTCAGCGGCACTCGCTATCTCGGTGCTCACGCGGCGGTCTTGCCATACGGCCTTCGTTTCGCTGTAGGTGCGGTTCCACTCCACAATGGCAGCCACAGGTTCCGCCACAATGAATTTGGCTTTTTCGCGCGGCAGGCACTCCATGGCTTTCGCCAGGCCATAGCCTAAGCCCAACCCGGCTATCATGATGCAGGGTTGTGTGGCGCGTGTGATGGGCGAGGTGGCTATTTCAGCCATGGAATCTTCGCTGCCGTGAGTGAAGGAGCTTGCGCAGGGCAGTCCATCGTGCTGCAGTGACAGTTCGCCGTCGCGCTCCCACAGCTCCCACAGGCTGCCGTCTTCCATTTTATATTCGCCGAGTTTGGTAAGGGGCTTCATGCCCACATTGTAGCAGATTCTCCCCGCCTATGGCAAGCGCGTATTGCGTGCTTGCCGGTGAAATGCACATGTGTCCCAAAGATTTTTTCTAAGAGACGCAAGTGCCGATAAATCCTAGGCTTTCCGAAAAGAGGCTTTTTCGAAGCCCCCCTGTACTCAAATTTGAGCAATTTTCGGTGGAGAATGCGCCTTATCTACCTGCTG
>JAZLDM010000002.1:0-175763 GCA_045614705.1 Akkermansia sp. | reverse complement strand
ATGTACAGTACCCATGGAAGGTGTTTTTTGTGAGCAACACCAGCATACGTTTTGCTGGTGAAAAAATCAACCTTCCATTTTCTTTGCCCTGATTTTTGCTGTTTTGCTATCCTTTCAGAAAATCTTTGGGACACGTGTGGGAAGAAACTGCCTCTGCAACACAATTAGGCACACAAGCTTGCACCCAACGCTCCCACCCCGGTAAACCTACAAAACCACGCACCATTGACGAGCTGATTTCCTCCAACTCGGATGGGGGCATAAGAAAAACGGTTTGAATTTCGGGTTGCATTCGGGCATTCATTCGCGCCATAGACTTTTCATACTCAAAGTCTATTGTATTTCGCACACCGCGCAACAAGTAATCGGCGCCAACCTGCGATGCGAAATCCACCAAAAAACCTTGCGGTACAATTTCAACGCGCACTTTACCGGGTAAACCGACTGACATTTCCTCTAACAGAGCCTTACGTTGCTCCATTGGCAGGAAACCACGTTTTTCCGGATTTACGGCCAACACCACAATAAGCTCATCAAAGAGTTGAGCTCCTCGGTGCATCATCCAAAGATGCCCATTGGTAGGCGGGTCAAAACTTCCGGCGTAGATGGCTCTTCCTTTCATATTTTTACATAGTAAGAGGCGCGGCAGGATATTACCGCTGCCGCGCCAGTCTGTGTTTATGGTTGATAATTTTTCATCAGGCGCCACCTGCATTGGCCAGTATAGCCTTATCGGGCGGCAGGAAGTTCTTGAATCTGGCCTTATCAATTGCTTTCATATATGCCTCCTCAGGGGTAACAAGCCCCTGTTGAAGTTTTTGCCAGATTGCATCATCCATGAACTGCATGCCCAGCTGCTTGCCGCCGGTGATAACGTCGGCCAGTTTCTGAGTTGCGCCCTCGCGAATGATAGCAGCCACAGCCGGGGTCGAGAAGAGGATTTCATTCACCGCCACGCGACCGGGTTTATCACAACGCTTCATCAGGAGCTGAGCAACAACACCGCGCAAGGAACCGGCCAACATGGTACGAGCCTGTGCCTGCTGCTCCGCCGGGAATACGTCAATGATACGGTCAATAGTCTTGCGGGCATTGTTTGTGTGCAGTGTTCCGAAGACCAACAGACCGGTTTCCGCTGCCGTAAGAGCAAGAGAAATAGTCTCCAAATCGCGCATCTCACCTACCAGCACGATATCGGCATCCTCACGCAGAGAGGCGCGCAGACCATCGGCGAAGGTCGGACAGTTTACCGGCACTTCACGTTGAGTGATAATACTCTTTTTGGAGGGGTGCACGAATTCGATAGGCTCCTCAACAGTAATGATGTGACGGGAGAAATTCGTGTTGATGTAGTCAATAAGCGCAGCGAGGGTTGTTGATTTACCGGAACCGGTGGGACCGGTTACCAGCACAAGCCCGGAGCGCATTTCGCCGAACTGCTTAATCTGCTCAGGAACATTAAGCTGTTCCATGGTGAGAATTTTAGTCGGAATCAAACGGAACACGCAACCATAACCGCGCTCTTGTTTGAGGAAGTTACAACGGAAACGCGACTGAGCATCCATTTCGTAAGCGAAGTCGGCATCGCCGCCGTTGGTATATTCTTCCCAGAGTCGAGGCGGGCAAATCGGCTGCATGAGTTCAATCATATCCTCATGCGTAAGTACCGTCTCTTCAATGGGCACAATATCACCGTGCACTCGCATTTTAGGCGGTTGCCCCTCCGAAAGGTGCAAGTCTGAGCCACCATTCTCTACAAGAGCAGTGAAGTATGTATCTATGCGATTTTTCATGTCATTTATAGGGGGCTTGCTGTTTACTGAGCAACGGGAGCGGCGGGCTCGGGATGTTCTTTGAGGAATTTATCCATCATGACCTTATCTGTTGCGCGGGTTGTGCATTCTTCTGCACTGATGATTCCCTTGAGGTAAAGCTCCTGCAAGGAGTCATCCATCAATTTCATACCCTGTGCCTTACCGGTCTGAATAAGACCGGGAATCATGAACGTCTTACCCTCACGAATACAGTTAGCGATAGCAGATGTATTCACCAGCATTTCAAGAGCCATCACGCGACCGGTACCATCCTTCTTGGGCACAAGCTGCTGCGAAAGTACACCTCGGAGCGATTCCGAAACCATGATGCGAATATGCTCACGCTCGCTGACAGGGAATGCATCGAGCACTCGGTCAATGGTACGAGCAGCGGAACCGGTATGCAGCGTACCCAGAACCAAGTGACCGGTTTCAGCAGCGGAGAGCGCCAGTGATATGGTCTCAAGGTTACGCATTTCACCCACCATGATAACATCCGGGTCCTGACGCAAGGCGCCGCGCAGAGCGCGCCCGAAAGATTCCGTGTGTTTGTGAACCTCGCGCTGGTTTACCTGGCAGCCGATGGGTTCGAAAACGGATTCGATAGGATCTTCAAGCGTGATAATATGGTCGTGACGATCTTTGTTAATGAAGTCAATGATGGATGCCAATGTAGTGGATTTACCGGAACCCACGGAGCCGGTTACAAGAATCAAACCGTTGGTGAATCGGGTAAGCGGCACCACATATTCCTCGGGCAGGTTGATATCCTTCATCGTAAGCAACTTATTGCTAATGATGCGGAAACACATTGAATAGCCCAAGCGCTGGTCTACAACGGATGAACGATAGCGACCATTCTCGTTTTTATAGGCAAAATCAACGTCACCTTTCTCCTTCAGGCGAGCCCATTCTTTCTCACCAAGGAAACTGTCGACCAAAGCCTCAGCATCTTCGCGAGTGAGCAAAGGAGCACCTTCCCACATGGGTTGCAGATTACCGAATCGACGCCAGGAGGGTGCACAGGAAGCCGGCAGGTGCAAGTCGGAACAATTAGCATCTATACCCTGCTTCAGGAAGCTATCAACATTAAGCATGAGCAGAATAAGGAGATACCCTACCTCTTGCTTATAAATGTATGCGTGATATTTACCGGAAGGAGAATCGTTGATAAAATCCACCACACCTTCAGTATCAAGGGTAGCACGTTGTTCCTCCGTCGTGCAGCTATTGACCAAAGCCACGGAATCCTGCTCTGTCAGAGCCGGAGCATCAACAGCCATCGGCTCATAAGCGGCAGCTTTCATCCAATAGGGCTGCAGCCCCACACCCAAATACAATGAGGGGCTGTATATACGGCGGCTCGCCTCAAGGTATTGGTTGACGTTATCGAAAATGTATGTATCGCTCATGTTATCTTAGACAGATTACCATGTTTGCCGCCTCCTTTCCAGCTTAAAGTCAGCCCAGCAAACAAAAAAATGCTTTTAACGGGAAGATATATGGTTAAGAACGCCCATGGAAGCAAACTTTAGGCCATTTACACCGACAAACTCAGTTTGCGAGAGTTTCCAAAAACCTCCACTTCCCATCTTTCACGATAATGTCGTAAAAGATAGGAGCCTGAGAGTCGCCATTTGCAGCGGCCATTTCGAGGTACAGTTGTGCACGGCGCTCATCCGGTTTGGCAGATTCATTGCCCAATTTGGTAATAGCAGCCATAATTGCATAAGCATGGCGCGAACCACTCACATAATCATCCGTCAGAGCGGAAATGGCCTTATTCATATCAGCAGGCACGCCGTCACCATTGAAATACATACTGGCCAGAGCCTGATTCACCCACTGAGCCCCTTTATCGCGGGCCGACTCCATGAGAGCAAGCCCGGCGGCAGCATCTTTCTTACACCCGGCTCCCAGCACCATGCAATACCCCAGACCGGCGGAGCCGTTCGGGTCACCGCAACGGTGAGCCAGCCTGTACAGCTCGCAAACAAGCTCTTTAGAAAGCTTCTCCCCATAACCTTCTGCATACAAACTGGCCAGGGAATTCATAGCAATGGGTGTACACATCATGGCAGAGATATGCAGTTTACGCAACCCCTCGGCGGCAATGGCCGCATCGTACTGCTCCATTCGTGCAGCCTGCTGACGCACTGTCATCAACCCCGCATGACCAAGTGCTGCGGGCAAGTGACGCGACTCTGCCAATTTCATGAACTTATCAACCTTATCCGGCGTCACAAAGTCGCACAAGGTAAAGGCAGCAAAGGCACTGCCGTGTTCGGAGGCTCGCTCCATCCACATCAGGAAAGAAGATTCTTCCTGCTGGGCTGCGGCAATCATCTCTTCAAGGTAATAATTTTTCTTCTTGAGCTCCGATACGATTTCCGGCGCAGTAATGCCACCGGACTGCATGCGACCGGACACTATCAAATAGAGAGCTCGGGCTTTCGGGGAACCTTTTTTGCATGCCTGCATGAGAAAACGCATTGCTTTCTTGCGGTCAGCATCGGAATCCGTTTGCGCATATACCATACCGGCATATTCGACCATAGCCGGCACATACTCGGCCGCGGCAGCCTTTTCGAGCAATTTGAGAGAAGAAGCCACCAGCTCCGGCTCAGTCGGAGCAAACATATTGAGATATTTAGCATTCCAAAGCATAGCAGCCGGATTCCCCTTCTCGGCCTCAGCAATCATTTTACGGCTAAAAGTCAGCATATTACCACCGTTGTCATATTCAGCGGCGGCAGCATTATAAAAATCGTCACAATTCTGCTTTACCATATCACGCAGAATATCCGACATCGAACTCTTCGGGGCCTGCACAACCGTAGGTGCGGCTTGAACAAACATCGGGCAAACACCACCTATACAAACCAAAGAAAGAATAAACAAGTGACGATTCATGCAATTTATTATAGACACACCCCTGCCCGACTTCAAGAGATTTTTGCGACAACTGACTGATTGATTTTCTGTTTGACAGCGAATACCGGCGCATGTAATATAAGTCGCACATGTTCAAAAGAGTTCTCATTCGTTTATCAGTAATATTCGGAGCCCTGTTGATTGTAATCGTTGCCGGCTGGTACGCCTTCTGTATCAATGCGACATCTTGGCGCAAAATAGAACCGCCGGCTTTCCACGAAAGCTGGAGCTCAGAACAAAGAGCAGATTTGTTGGCAATAGATAATTCCCTGCGAAATAATGCTGAAATCGGAGGATTGAGCTTCTTTTTCATAGAGGAAGGCTTTTCCCCTGTTACCCAATGGTGCAGAAAGCACAAATGGTGTACCCCTGCCACATTGTTGTTAGGATGGCGTGACCTTTGCATGCCGGCCCGAGCGGCGCTCCATGAAACTATGCGCAGCGGCAAAGGCAATGTGCAACTGCCTTCTGGCATCCCTGTAGCGGATTTTGCACTCAAAATGCACAAAAATGAGCTACTCAAAGAACTCATACGCCGCGGATGTAATCCGAATCATGCCTATATAAGCTGGCTTTCTCCCGTAGAAATGACGAAAGGAGGCGAAACTAACCTCATGATAGAAACATTCGAAAACTTAGGGCTTGATTTCGAAAAACGTCGAACGGCTGACGAGCGACTCGACTTGCTGAACTTCATGCACAGCCACGGCGGAAAAATAGACACGGTTCCGAATTCTAAATTAGCAGAACTTTATATATTGCTCCCCATGGCCGAACAGGAGTCAAACGACAAGGGCTTATCAACAGCTTGGGCTCTGAGGCACGGGTTCCCCGCCGGAACAAAGGCAAAACAGGACTGCATATCTCTCATGCAAAAATGCAATCCTGAGCTCGTACAGGAGCTACAACAAGAAGGCTTGCTACCGCAGTCCGAAGATGTTACTTCTTTGCAAGCCCCAGTCGAGTAAGGTAGCGCCACACGCCCTCGAAGGGGCCGTAGGAGAAATAGCGCAACCATACATTGCAAGCAGCAAGCTGTAGCAGGTAAAGCACAAAGGCCATGCCCATCACCCCACCGATACTCAAGCTGCCGACCAGTCCGCCGCCATAGCCGCATATCATCCACACCATAATGATGTTCTGAGTGATGTAGCAAGTGAGAGTGCAGCGCCCCAGCTTACCCAGTGGCGCCGCAAGCCATTGCATACGACGGAGTTCGTACAACTGAGCCAACAGCGGAACAAACCACAGCACAAACAGCGTGGGCTCAATAATTCGCAAATAGCTCACTGTGGGGCAACAAGTCTTCACCAAGACTACCACACCCCACACACAACCGGCGCTGATAACCAACGGGCGGCAGCCTATTTCCCCCTCAAACACACGCAAGCGCCCGGCTATCATCCCCAGCAGGAACATACCTACCAACGCCCAAATACGGTAGCTGTACACCACATACAGCAAGCTATGCCACACACCATTGGTGATATTCCACCACCCCATATCAATGAACGGCGCCGTTTGTGACGATGGCGCCCATGTAAGCCCATAGGACTCCCGAATTCCATCGTACCACTGTTTCATGGTATCAGGCGCACCTATGACGTTATGATACAGAGCCAAAGGCTGAGCCAAACATATACAGCTCAACACCACCAACCAGCGAGTGGGACAGCGCCATAGCAACACGGGTATAAACCCGGTAATGGCAAATATCAACAAGATATCCCCACAGTAAAAGTAACTGTGAAATAGCCCAAAAATTGCCAACAGCACCAAGCGCCAGCAGAAGCGACCTCGAAAATCGAGCCCCTTCGCCATGGCTCTATCCATCTGCAGAAAAAAGCTTAACCCGAACAGAAAGGAAAATATCAGGAAAAACTTCTCCGTAAACAACACAACGTGCAGCCACCCCAATATGCCATCCAAAACGCCAACCGGAATCTCAGGCTGGTGAATATTGAAAAAGTTGTGGGCATGAGCCATCAATATACCGAAAAGAGCTGTGGCTCTCACGGCATCTATGGAGTATATGCGCCGGGCCATAGTTTACTCAGGCAAAAATCACACGACGAGCTTCTTCACGAGCCCACGCATCATCTTCGAGAATCATATCGAGCTGCCCTTGGTAATCTCGAGGGCTGGCGTTGGAAAGCACTTTCTCCACGGTTTCCCATATACCGGTAAAACCAAGCTTGCCATCCACGAAGGCCTGAACAGCCTCCTCATTAGCTGCATTGAACATAGCCGGCATCGTGCCGCCCACCAACCCGGACTGACGTGCAAGATTCAAAGCCGGGAAGTCATTCCAGCGAGGAGCCTCGAATTTCAGCGAAGCAATCTGAGCCAAATCAAGTTTCTTCAAACTGTTAACAGTCCGGTCAGGCCAAGTTACAGCGTATTGAATGGGGAAACACATATCGCTGCTGCTCAACTGAGCAAGTATGGAACCATCTTGATACTCCACAAGCGAGTGTACAATGCTCTGAGGATGCACGATAACATCCACGCGCTCCATAGGAATACCAAAAAGCCAGCGGGCTTCAATCATCTCAAGCCCTTTGTTGAAGAGCGTTGCGGAATCAATGGTAATCTTACGCCCCATCTTCCACGTTGGGTGATTAAGAGCCTGTTCAAGAGTGACTTCTGCAAGTTTTTCGCGCGGGGTCGTACGGAACGGTCCGCCGCTGGCAGTGAGAATAAGCCTACTTACCTGCTCAGCTCCCCCTCTGTGCCCTTGCAAGCACTGGTAAATAGCATTGTGCTCGCTATCCACGGGCAATACGTTAATGCCCTTGGCAGCAGCTCGACTCATTACAACCTCACCGGCCATAACAAGAATCTCTTTCGAGGCTATTGCTAAATCTTTGCCGGCCTCAATGGCCTGCAAGGTAGGTTTAAGCCCGGCCGTACCGATAATGGAGACCAACACCATATCAGCCTCGGCTAAAGTGGCGAGTTCACACAACCCATCCAGCCCGGTAAGCACGCGAGTACCGGCAGGCAAGCGGCGCTGCAACTCTGCAGCCTTCGATGAATCGTAAATGCAAACATCCTTCACACCATACTCCACCGCCTGAGCCACCAGAGCTTCTACACTACTGTGGGCAGCCAGCCCCACTACTTCCATACGTTCAGGAATATCGCGAGCCACCTTCAGTGCGCTGGTTCCTATACTACCTGTCGAACCGAGTATTACTACCTTTTTCCGCTTCATGTCTGAGCCAACTATACTCTTATTTATCGCATTTTGCAAGCAGGAACACATTTTGCGCTTGCAAAATAACCAACTACGTTGTAGATTAGCTGCGCCGTTCGGGTTCGGGTGGTCGCTGTGCGCTTCGTTGCATAGAGGAAAGTCCGGACATCACAAGGCAGCGCGTCCTCTGAAAGGGGGAGACGCCCGGAGCTAAGGCCGGGCGGACGGAAAGTGCCACAGAAAACAAACCGCCCGCAAGGGTAAGGGTGAAAAGGTGGGGTAAGAGCCCACCGCTCCGAAGGTAACGACGGAGGCACGGTAAACCCCGCGCGATGCAAGACAAACAGGGGGAGGGTCGCCTGCTCGCCTAAAGTCCCCCGGGTAATAGTTGCACCTGACTATAAACGTTGGGTACGGGGTCTCCCCGTAAGAAAAATGGCCACACAGCTCGAAAGGGTGGACAGAATCTGGCTTACAGAACCCGAACAGCTCTTTGTTTTTTTACTCCCCCTACTCCACCTGTAAGGAGAGCTATGCCTATGGGGCAAAATCAAATTTACAAAACTGCCGTTCCCCCACACAGAGGAACGGCAGTGATACATCTACCTGTTGCAGCTTAAGCTGCGAAATGCTTTAGTTGAACTTAGCGATGAGAGCCTGACGCTGAGCCTCGAGCTCGGCGGGAAGCTTGTCACCAACCATGTTGAACAGCTCAGTCTGGGACTCGAGCTCAGCCTTCCACTCGGACTCGGAAAGAGCCATGTTGGTGTTGAAGGCGGCCTCGTCGTAGCCCTGCAGACCATCGGTGTCGAGCTCAGCATAGGTGGGGGAGATACCCAGAGCGGTCTCCACACCGTCAACCTCGCCGCGGCAACGACGCAGTACCCAGTCGAGCACGCGCATGTTGTCGCCGAAGCCCGGCCACACGAAGTTGCCCTCGGCGTCCTTGCGGAACCAGTTCACGTTGAAGATCTTGGGCAGCTTGCAAGCGCAAGTCTTGGTACCCATGTCGAGCCAGTGCTGCCAGTAGTCACCCACATTGTAACCAATGAAGGGCTTCATGGCCATCGGGTCGCGGCGAACCTGACCAATCTGGCCGAAAGCAGCAGCGGTCATCTCGGAGCCCATGGTGGCACCTACGTATACACCGTGGTTCCAATCCTTGGACTGGAATACGAGCGGCATGGTGGTGGCACGACGACCGCCGAAGAGGAATGCGCTGATGGAAACACCCTCGGGGTTGTAGTACTCAGGATCAAGCGTGGGGCACTGGGAAGCCGGAGCGGTGAAGCGGCTGTTCGGGTGAGCGCACTTGCGACCGCAATCGGGAGTCCAGTCGTTACCCTGCCAGTCGATAGCGTGTGCAGGGGGCTCGCCGTCCATACCTTCCCACCATACGTCACCGTCGTCGGTCAGACCTACGTTAGTGAAGATGATGTTCTCCTTGATGGTGTCCATAGCGATGGGGTTGGACTTGTAGGAGGTGCCGGGAGCCACGCCGAAGTAACCGTTCTCGGGGTTGATAGCGTGGAAGGTACCGTCCTCATGGGGCCAAATCCAAGCGATATCGTCACCGATGATGCTGGTCTTCCAGCCCTTCTCAGCGAGTGCGGGCGGGGGAACCACCATGGCCAGGTTGGTCTTACCACAGGCGGAGGGGAATGCGCCGGTCACATAGGACTTGCGACCCTGAGGATCGGTGATACCAAGGATGAGCATGTGCTCAGCCATCCAGCCGTTCTTGCGAGCGATACCGGTAGCGATACGCAGAGCAAGGCACTTCTTACCAAGCAGAGCGTTACCACCGTAACCGGAACCGTAGGAGATAATCTCACCGGTCTCGGGGAAGTGGCAAATGTACTTCTCCTCGTTGTTGCAGGGCCAAGTTACGTCTTCCTGACCGGGCTCAAGGGGAGCACCCACGGTGTGCAGGCAGGGAACGAAGTCGCCATAGCCGTCACGCTTGGGATTGCCACCGCCGTTCACCTCGTCCTCGAGGCGCTTGAGCACCTTCTCACCCATGATGGTCATGATGCGCATGTTGGTCACCACGTAGGCGGAGTCGGTAATCTCGATACCGATCTTAGCCAGGGGAGAATCAAGCGGACCCATGCAGAAGGGGATAACGTACATGGTACGGCCCTTCATGGAACCATCGAGGTAGGGGTTGAGGATGGCGCGCATCTCAGCCGGAGACTTCCAGTTGTTGGTAGGACCGGCGTCCTCCTGCTTCTCAGAGCAGATGAACGTACGCTCCTCAACGCGAGCCACGTCAGAAGGAGTAGAACGAGCCAAGAAACAGCCGGGGCGCTTCTCGGGGTTCAGGCGAATGTAGGTGCCTTTCTCAACCAGCATGTCGCACAGCTGGGTGTTCTCTTCCTCGGAACCGTCGCACCAGTAGACGGAATCGGGTTTGCAGAGCTGGCGGATCTGCTCCACCCACTCGGCAGCCTTCTTGTGAGTTGTACCAGTAATTTTCATGGTGCCCATAAAATAGCATGTTATGAGCAAACTTGCAACACGAAAATTGAAGATTTTTCGCCATGGTGCGCTTTTTTATCACGTCAAGATGAAGAGCAATTGCAAAAAAAGAAGCAACAAGTACCCTACTTACCTGCTCACAGAGCGAAAGTTGCTTGACAAAGTCGAGCGATTAGTGCAGTATAAAGGACGTAATGGGCAGCAGATTTTCAAACTCCGGATTCAGGCGCGCCACGCAACTGGCAACAGTTCTCGTAACCGCCGGTGCTATATGTAATATCGATGCGCAAGAAATCACCCCCCTGCCGTCGGATATATTCGGCAAGCAAACACCGAATACCAACCCGGTTATGGATATCACCGACCGTGCCATCAGCACAGTCGGCCTGACACTTGAGCCGGAAATACCGGAAAATCTGACCATCAATAATCAAGGCGGAGATATTCTGTACGATACAGATAAGCGAATTATTACCTACCGCAGCAAAGGAACCCCCATTCGCATGCTGACCAGCGAAGGGTTGGAGGTTATCTGCGGCGAGGTCGTGGTAAACTTGCAGAAAAAACAAGTATCGTTCTCCGGACCGCTTTCCATTTACCAAGGCGAAAGCTTAACTCAGGCAGAAAGTGGCAGCTATGACTGGGCCACTTCTACCATGACCGCCGAAAAAATTAAATCAAAGGTTACCGGCATCATCATTCGCGGCTCAAAAGCCGTATTCAAAAAGGACTTGGAAGGGAAATCGTGCATCTACCTGCAAGAGGCCTATGCCTCGACAGACGACTCCGAAAAGCCGGACACTTGGGTAGGCACCGGAGAGATGACCGTATACCCCGGGGACTACGGCACCGTTTCCCGCCTGAGTATAGCGAGTGGAGATTACGACATTGCAGTTCCGATTTTAGGGTGGTTCTCATTCTCCCACTCACTCAATCCGAAAGAAGGCTACCTGCCTGATTTGGGTTCCAAGTCATCGTGGGGCAGCTACCTCCTTAACAGTTATGGTATACTGCTTGGCAATCGCCGAGTCGAAGGGAGTTTGCCGGTATCGGACTACCTGTTGACCACCCATTTGGATTACCGTACCCGCCGTGGTTTTGCAGCAGGTCTCGATTTTGAGGATTTAAAGAAAAGCGAAAACGCTATTTCGGTAGGAAAATGGGAATCGTACTATGTCTACGACGAATCCCCCAACATCAACCCCACCAACACAAAGCGCGAACCGGTGGCTCACGAGCGTTACCGTATAGCGGTAACAGGACAGTGGGATTTGCCAATCAAAGAGGCCGCCCCGAAAACAGTGTGGACAACCTCCGCTAATATCAACATTCTGAGTGATCGCTACATGCTGCGCGATTACTTCGAGAATATCAGCGAAATTAACGACAAGCCGGACAATACAGTTCGAATCACCCGCAGAAGCCGACTCAGCGAAACGATGCTGATGACCCGCTTCGCCCCCAACAATTACTACACTACGGATGAACGCGCCGAACTGTCCTACTACCGAGTGCGTTCCGCTATCGGGAAATCCGGCATAACGTATGAAACCTGGAATCGACTCGGCATCATGCGCCAGTATATACCGGCTGAAGAAATGGGCACCTACCGAGCTGAGCTCGATAGCCTGACCGACCCCGATGCCAGAGCATATTACGAGCGATTGCTCAACAACCATACCTACGCAAGAGCTAACAGTACTCACGAGTTTTCCACCAATTTCACGGTGCTGAACTTCCTCAACATCACCCCCAAAGCCGGTGTCGGCTACAGTGGCTACTACGGTGTGGATGGTGTCGGCTCCGACAACAGATTCCTCGGCTTCTTGGGTGTAGATGCAAACATTAAGCTGCACAAACACTACAACTCATTCAATATCCCCTCGCTTGGTTACAAGGGGCTGACTCACCTGATAAAGCCCTACACCACCCTCTCTCACTGCAATATCTCATCATCCAATAACAGAGTACCGCAGATAGATATATGGTCAAACGAGTTCGGTACCACCAGCAGCACCCCGATGAGTCTGGACCTCATGGGCTTCTCCGGTATCGACAGCTGGGGCACATGGAGCATTTGGCGAATCGGTATCACCAACACGTTCAACACAACAGTTGACGGCACTGCTCACAACTTATTTAAGTGGAATTGCTTTATAGATTACAACGAAACAAACCCGAATTCCCCCAATAAGTTCTCAAACCTTTACTCACTGGTTTCCTTTAAGCCAACGCGTGAACTGACGCTGTATTGCAATACTCAGACACCAACCATTGACAATGGTGATGGATTCCGCGAATACAGCTACGGTATTGCATGGCAACCATTAGCAGCACTGGAAACACGCCTGAGTTACCGCACTCTCAAGGGCCACCCCATACAGGATGATGCCGAACAGGTAACCCTGCAGACAAACCTCAGAATCAACGAAAAATATTCGGCAGCCTGCAAGTGGAGCTGGGACATCGAGCATAAGCGTATACCGATTCAGCAGTACTCTATCTTCAAGAAAACGGGTGCATGGTATATGGGTGCCACGCTGTTCCTGAGAGACAACGGCGGTAAGAAAGAAACCGGCTTCGGTGTCTCCTTTACCTTGGCAGAAACCGGTACCGCCCTGCCCGTCAGCTTCTTCTAATACAGCTAAACAAGTGAACACCCCATCGTTTGTTAAATGCAACAAACGATGGGGTTTCGAGTTGTAAAACCCCACAAAAATCCAAACTAGCCCCTTCAGGACACAAAAATACATTGTAATACGAATTTTATGCTTGCTATTTGCGCAAAAAGAAGGCAGCATAGCTACGGCAACATATAAAACACAATGTCCACTAATCTAAAAATAGGAATTATTCAAAATGCCGCACTGACTGCTGACCTTCCCAACAATCTCCGACAGATTGTTCAGGGATACCGCGAATGCTTGGACCACGGTGCTGATTTGATTATAGCCTCGGCGTATTCGCTGTGCGGAGCAAATCCGCAGGCCTTAAGCAATAGACAATCATTTTTGACGCAGACTCAGGCTGCACTTGAAAGCCTTTCGCAAGAACTGGGCGACACTCCTCTCATACTGGCAGCTTATGCACCGATATTTGAGGAATACGATTTTGACCTTGAAGATACACCGCTAATCGGGCCGGCTGCCGGTATTTTGACTCCTTACCTCTTGGAACAGGGAGAAATTACACAGCTGGAAGAAATGGAAGCAATCGACATCTGCGATGCTACGATTTGCGTGAACATCAACGATATGCTCACAGAGGTTACAGACAACGAGGCTGATTTAATCATTCAACTGAGTGAATCCCCTTGGTACGCAGGTGCCGTCTCCGCGGAAGATGAGCATTTTGCTTGGGTCGCAAGAGAAAACAACTCGGTGGTAATCTGTGCTCATCATGTAGGCACAGCCGACGATACCATCCATGCCGGCGGCTCCGCAATATACAATCAAGATGGCACCGTAATGGCTCGCTTGCCGTTCTTCGAAAGTGCCAACCGAGTCATTGCCCTCAAATCGAACACTCGGGCAAAAGCAGCGCCGGAAGAACAAGAACTGCTCTGCTTAGCGCTGCAACGCGGTATTCGTGATACCGTACGCAATAACGGTTACAGCGGCGTAAGCCTGAACCTCGATGCACCGAACGCTGGCGTGCTCGCAGCCCTCAGTGTGGAGGCGCTCGGGCGCTCCAACGTAGTGGGAATGTGCAGCACCCCATCGGCTCAGCATATTGCAGATACCCTCAAAATAACCTGCATTACTCACCCCATCACCGAACTTATCGCCCAAGCGACTCAGTGCTTGGGCGAAGAAAGCGGAGAGCTGCTCCCCCGACTCAATGCGCTGCTTCAATATACAGCCGCAGAAAAACGCGGTCTCATGCACCTCAGCTCACTGACCAGAAGCGAAATCATGACCGGCAGCTTCACGCTGTATGGCGAGAGCTGTGGTTTATTCGCCCCGCTCGGCAACCTGTATGAAATGGACATACACTTGTTGCGACAGCTTTTGAGTGAGAAGTTTGCAGATTTATTCGGCACGCTGAAAGAGCCGGATGATTACGAAACTGACCGAATCATCCACGAGATTGCGGACCGCAACATTGGCGCTACAGCTCTGTTACAAGAGCACACATTCCCGCTCAATGAAAACAAAGTACGCATGGTGCAGCGCAAAATCATAGCCTCGGCACTCAAACGCACCCAAATTCCAATGGTTCTGCATGTTGATCGCCCCGAGGAACGGATTTCCCTTCCAGTGGCTCATAGGCTGAACGACTAACCCTTTCCTTCCAAGCAAAACACAATTCGGCTCCGCCGGTCATTATGACTGACGGAGCCGCAATAGTATAGAGCCGGCTACGGAGAATCAGGAACAAGGGCGCTGCTGAGAAAAGACAAGGAACAGCAAAGCCCAGCCCGAAAATATCATCTCAACCGCAATGACTGTTCCGATAAGCCACAACGATGATTCCGGCCAGGTCCACAACACCATTCCCCCCAGTAACAGTGATATTATGGCATTGTAGAACCGCCAAGCGTTACCGGCTACCCGGCGCATCGAAAAGGCCACAATAAACCGCATAATACCACCGGCCAGCAGAGCACAACCTATTACCAGCGTAATCGCTACCATGGATTCAGCTGTCTGCAACAACAACGTGGCACCAATCACTAAAAATAGGAGTGCGGAAAGTAAGTTCCACCCTCTATTACCGGAGCGAGTGAATACATGTATAAAGTGCAAAATACCGACAACTACACATACAAACCCACCGACCCAAACAGCTGAAGCCCCCAGAAGATAAGGAAAACTCAGCATAGCAAAGCCCAACACAAGCTCCAAGATAGCTATTATAGCGGCTAACCAAGGACTGCGGAGCATACCTGCGGTTTTACAATCAGAGTTCATTTCGCAATGCTTTCTCATAACGCTCATTTACTACGTTCCAATTAATATGCTGCATGAAGGCATTTACATAGCCCTTACGGTCATTGCTCCAAGTCAGATAGTAGGCATGTTCCCACACATCGCACACAAGCAATGGATAAAACGACGGAACCAGCACCTCGTGGTGCTTACAAATACCGGAAATAACCATGCGACGGCTAATGGGCTCAACACCTAATACAGCCCAACCACTCCCCTGCACGGCTAAAGCCACAGCTGTAAATAACTTCTCAAAAGCTACATAGCTGCCAAATTCAACATCAATGGCGTCCGACAACAAAGAATCCGTTCTGAGATGCACACCTTTGGGAGCCAGGTTTTCCCAGTACAAACAATGCAAAATATGCCCACCCAAATTAAAGGCAAGGTTTTGACACGCAGCCGAGGCATGCGCCGTGCTGAGTTCCCCGGCGTTTATTAACTGCAAAGTTTCGAGAGCCGCATTGGCTCCGGCCACATAAGCAGCGTGGTGTTTATCGTGGTGTAGATACAGGGTTTCTGCGCAAATTAGAGGCTCCAACGACGCCTCACCAAATGGCAATGGTGGCAACACATAGTGACCATCCGCATAAGCGTTCCGTAGACATGAACTGTTCATAGCAGAGGATAAGACCGAGCCTTCCTCCGCGCCATTCAATATATGCTAGGGGCAACTCACGCTCACCACGGTCACGTTATCGGCGGATTCTTCAGCAAACTCGTGGCAAGCCTGCACCAAACACACAGACGGACTTGCGACAATTTCCGCCGACATCGCCCGCAAGACATCACTAACCTTGCCGGCTGTCAGTAAACCGGCCAAACCATCGCTTGCGACCAATATGCAATCTCCGGGAATAAGCGAACAAGCTCCCTGAACCTGCGCGGCATTCAGATGTTGCAATTCACCTTGCCGCCAAAGGAGCAACAGAGATTCCCCCCGACAAAGCCAAAATATTGTAGAGCCGCTTATAAAAACAGCCAACAAAGATGAAGAAGCCGCCCCCTGAACAGTCGCAACAAAAGCACGGCTGAGCCTTTCCGGAACCAACGAACAGTCACCCAACGCCGTAAACTCCGCCTCAAAGAAATTAATCACCCCGGTCGAATTAAACTCACCGCAAGAAGAGCCGCTCCCGCCATCTGCAACAAGTACAAGCAAACCATCGGGGTAAAACTTCACCCGATAGGCATCTTCCTGCTTATCCCGACTGCCAATCCATTGAGCGATGCTGGCTTTCATACACCCCGCTATCTATCACAAGAAACAGCCAGGAGCAAGCTTAAATACTGATTTTATGAACGATATTATGACAAAACCTGCTATAGATACGCCCAAAAAAGCAATAATTTTTCATTCACACTCGCTTGAAACTTGCCAAAACCCCGTCAGATATGCTAGTATAGCACGCAAGGAGTAACCATCAAACGATTTCTACACATGGCACACGATACGGCTTTCCTTGGCGCCAGCACGGTACTCGGTCAGTACTGGACCAAGCGCAGATTTTTCGATTACCTCATCAACAAAGATAATTTCCGACTGACCTTCGGCAAGACATTCCGCATGATGGTCTACTTGGACAATGCTGTAGCCAACGGCATGGAAAATGCACGCAATGATGTAGAGGCCGACACGAAAGCCACCAATTATCTCATCAATCACTTAGCTGACATCAAGCCGGAGTTCACGGTTTTTGTGACTACCTGCGACATGTTAGCAGAGAATGCAGATGAAACAACGCCCACACTCACAGAGAGTGATGACCCATACGTTCAAAACCGCATCAACCTGTATCGGGAGCTCAATCGACAGTACGGCAGAGTGCTCAATGTCCACCTTCCCGAAATAGCATCGACCACCCATAGCGGATTCAGCAAGGTAGTCGACGTACTGAAAAATCCCCCGAAGAGCGGTCCGCTCCCCCTTGCGCCGCTTGAAATGCACCAACTTTATTTTTCTCAGCGCATATTAGGCGATGTAGAAAAGTGCATACCGTTGGGCATACCGGCCATCATACCGGCTATGCCCCCTTTGACAACGACCGAAATTGCCGAAATCGTAGCCCCCGAATTGCTTGATCGCTTGCCGGCATTCGATTCGTCACAGCCCATGGGTTCACGCCGTACTTCTATACACTCATTCCAATGGCTGGACCCGAAAGACGGCTACTTGGTAACCAAAGAAGACCAGCTGGAGCTGCTGAAATTCTACTTTGCGCCGGACTTTGTCTAACCCCATCGCTCCCCCGCATTTCAATAAAAGATAGCATGGTTTTTGCTTGCAGGCTACCACAGCTGCGTGTATAATGACCGCAATGGATGCAGAACTGGACAAAATCTGTCAGGAGTCACTCGAATTCGGTAAAAAGCTCTCCGGACTGGCAAACGCCTCCCCCGAACTACGACAACTCACCTCGCGCGGCGAGCGAGAAATTCAGCGCAGCTTGGCACGCTTTCGTTCTAACCTGCTGCTCATGGCCACCATCGGCTCAGTAAAAAGCGGCAAATCGACCCTAACGAACTGCTTGGCGCACCGAAATCTCTGCGCTACAAAGCTGGGCATCGAAACCACCAGATTGCCCATGGTCATACTGGCCAGTGACGATGGCACCGAAAGAATGGAGCTATACTCCCCCTTGGCGGCCGGCTCTCTGGGAGAGCAGGAACTATTCGAGCTGGTAATCGATTACTTGCGCAAAGTTGCCCCCGAGGATTTCCATGAAAAAGTATCCATCGACCGTCGCAACATCAACCAAGCCAACCTGGACGCATGGGCTCAGGGGCACACAAGTGCCGGCTGCGCGGCTATCTTCTTAGTTGAACCCGCAGCTCGCCTGCTCCAAGCCGGTATCGGCATTGTAGACATGCCCGGCATGGATGGTCTGACATCCAACTGGCACGATGAAAAATTACACGAATGGATGAATGAGAACGCGGATTATTTCCTGCTGGTTCAAAGCTCATTCGCCGCGCTTACCCCCGATACACGCGACTACCTGCGCACAGCTATGGAGCGTTCGCAGCGCCCCATTCGTGTGGTTCAAAACCGTATTGAAGCTCAACACTGGCTCAGCCACGAGGAGCAACAACAGCAACAGGAAAAGCAGCAGTACAATACCCAGCGCCAAATGAGCGATTTCATTCGCAAAGTTATACCCGGCAGCTGGGTAAATGCCGGTCTCGCATGGTGGCAGCACGAAAATAACTTCCGCCCCACACCGCCGGAGCACGATATCAGTGAAGCCATGCAGCGAGACTCGCATCTTGCCGCGTTGGAGGATGAAATACTGGCCGACTTACGCAACCCGGAGGCAACCCTGCGCCGAAATTCAGCAGATTACCTGCTCAAGACACTTGAGAGCATTGATACCCGCCTCAAAGATTTCATACAAAAAAGCCAGAGCCACATTTCCCACATTCATGCGGTACAGGCTGCTATTCGCAAGCTTATGGATGCAGCTCGCCTGCGCGAAGCCGTGGAAAGCAATAACCTGCACGAGGGACGAATTCGCTGCGGCTATCTCGCCGATCAGGCCAAGCAGACTCTTTACACAAGACTGGATGCCATACTCGACCTCGCCGTTGAAGGATATTTCCACGAGGATTGGATGAGCACCGATATGCCGGCACAAGAACTCAACGCTGCGCGAACCAAGGCGGAAAATGACCTCGGCGACCTCATGGCAGAGCAAGAAACCCACATTCTCGCCCCTGCCAAAATCTGCGAGCTTACAGAACTCGAACAAGAAAAACTGCAGGCCTGTGCAGATACACTCCAACGACGGAGTGTGGATGAAATACGCAAGGACTACATTAAAGCCGTGCTCAATGCTTGGAAAGATGTTGAGCTGGATTGCAGCCCGATTTCGCTCGGAGAACTTAAAGAAACAGCCTTTATGGGCATGATAAACCGCCGTTGCAGCTACAATGAAACAGCACCGAAATGGCGGCGAGCCGGCCGTGAGGTTATCGCAGCCCGACTGGATACTTGGAAACGTAAAGTCGGCGAGGCGCTTGACATGTTCGTATCAGCACGCGTGAACGCCCTCGAAAACATCATGTCCACCGAGCTAACGGCATACGAGCAATCCGAACAAACAGGCCGCTCCATTGCCGCTGCCGAGCAAGATATCGAGCTCTGCCATGCCGTTCGCAAAATACTGGCTCCCACCTTACTTCAGGCCAGAAGACTCAAAGCTATTCAGTAACAACATTTATTCAGAAAACAAATTATGGAAGCATACAGCATGAAAAACCCGTTTCCTGCCACGGTGGTAGGAGTTCGTCCTGTCACCAAACCCGGCAGCGCCAAAGAAACCATTCATGTGGACTATTCGCTCGAAGGTTCCGGCATGAGCTACGTCACCGGTGATGCACTGGGGGTTATCCCCTGCAACGACCCTGCACTGGTGGATGCTCTCATCGCAGCAGTCGGTCTGAATCCCGATGCTGAAGTACCTACCCCCTGCGGAACAACCACATTGAAAGAGGCTCTTACAACCTCCTGCGATATCACTAACCTTAAAAAACCTGTTCTGACCAAGTGGAACGCAGTAGCAAACAGCGCTAAGCTTGCAGCTATTCTCGAGGACAAAGACGCCCTCAAAGATTTCTGCTGGGGCCGCGATTTGCTCGATGTGGCTACAGATCCCGAAATGAAGGCAGACTTCAGCGATGCCGCCGCTTTCGTTGGCATTTTGGGCAAAATGCTGCCGCGCTTATACTCCATTGCCAGCAGCCCGGATGCTGTTCCCGGTCAAGTTTCCCTGTGCGTGGGCGCCGTACGCTACACTACAGCTGAACGCCAGCGCGGTGGTGTATGCTCCACTTACATGGCAGACCGCATTGCCGCAGGCGACAAGGTACGCGTGTTTGTTCACAGCAACAAAAACTTCCGCCTTCCCGAGGATGGCAATACCCCCATCATCATGGTTGGTCCCGGCACAGGTATCGCCCCCTTCCGCGCTTTCTGGCAGCAGCGCGTGGCAGATGGTGCCACCGGTCCCATGTGGCTCTTCTTCGGCAACCCCTATCAGGCCACCGACAGCTGCTACGAGGACGAACTGGCTCCGCTTGTTGAGAGCGGCAAGCTCAAGCTCTCCGTTGCTTGGAGCCGCGACCAAGCCTACAAAATTTATGTCCAAAACCTTATGGAGCAAGCCGCAGATGAAATCTGGGCATGGCTTGAACAGGGTGCAGCCGTTTACATGTGCGGCGACGCTAACCGCATGGCAAAAGACGTAGAAAAGGCTCTGCTCAACATTATTGCAACCAAGGGAGCTCGCAGCGAAGAAGAAGCCGCTGCCTACTTGGCCGATATGAAAAAAGCCAAGCGCTACCAGAAAGACGTGTACTAATTAATCGGTACCATATCTTCAAAAAAACACCCGCTGCAAGAACGCTGCGGGTGTTTTTCTTATCGGGTGTGTTGCCACACGCCCGAGATTGACACAAAAAAAACAGCCTGTTAACAGGCTGCTTTTCAGTACCCCCTCGCGGACTCGAACCGCGGACAAATTGATTAAGAGTCAACTGCTCTACCAACTGAGCTAAGGAGGCTTTTCTGTAGCGCATCACTTTCAGTTACTCACAGACTGGTACCCCCTCGCGGACTCGAACCGCGGACAAATTGATTAAGAGTCAACTGCTCTACCAACTGAGCTAAGGAGGCACTTTGTCTGTGAGCACCCTGCATCTGTTCGACCTCGGAAGAGAGAGCCTAAGCCGCTGGTCAGATTTGAACTGACGACCCACGCATTACGAATGCGTTGCTCTACCCCTGAGCTACAGCGGCAGATGCTGTGTGCAGGGGCAGTATAGCACACGCTATCCAACTATGCAAGCAAAATTTTCAAAAAAGTTAATTTTTTTTACAAGTCTACATTTTAGTATTGATTTTAGGCGTACAAGAGACTAAAATACCCTTGCTATGACATACGAAGTTTTCGAAACTCCGCAGGCTGCCGCGAAGCAACTCGCTGCAGAAGTTGCAGAACTCATCCGCAGCCGCGCCGCTGAAGGCAAGGGTGTAGTATTGGGCCTGGCCACAGGTGCAACTCCCCTTCCTTTCTATGCTGAACTGATTCGCCTGCACAAGGAAGAGGGTCTGTCTTTCAAGAACGTAACCACCTTCAACTTGGACGAGTACACCGGTCTGCCCCACGAGCACGTGGAGTCCTACTGGTACTTCATGCACACCAATCTGTTCAACCACATCGACATCCCCGCCGAAAACATCAACCTGCCCTGCGGTACTCTGGCACAGGAGGAGATTCCCGCTCACTGCCAGGCCTATGAGGACAAGATTAAGGCTTGCGGCGGTCTCGACCTGCAGATTCTCGGCATTGGTCGCACCGGCCACATCGGCTTCAACGAACCCGGTTCCGATGATACCACCATCACCCGTCAGGTAACACTCGATGACCTGACCAAGACCGACGCAGCTCCTGCATTCGGTGGCTTCGAGAACGTACCCTGCACCGCCATCACCATGGGTGTGGCTACCATCATGGGCGCCAAGAAGGTTCGCCTGATGGCTTGGGGCGAGAAGAAGGCTTCCATCGTAAACAAGGCTATCAACGGTCCCGTGACTGTGGACGTTGCTGCTTCCTACCTGCAGAAGCACCCGGACGCCAAGTACTTCTTGGACACCCCGGCTGCCGCTGAGCTGTAAAGCCTTCATTGCCTGATATTTACAAGAAGGAGCCGGAGGCCATAGCCCCTGGCTCCTTTTTTCCACTCTATTTCACACGCCGTGCATCTTTACGTACACATCCCCTTCTGCCTGCGCATCTGCCCCTACTGTGCCTTTTACAAACACATGCTGGGTCGCACGGATTTGGAGGGTTTCGTACGCGCCGTTGCGATGGAGGCGAAGTTGCGTTTACCGGCGGGTTATACCCCGGAAACCATATATTTCGGCGGCGGTACACCCAGCCTACTATCGCCCAAACACCTGGACATTTTGGTTGAGGGATTGCGCGAAGTTGTCAATTTCTCACAGCTAAAGGAATGGAGTTTTGAAAGCAACCCCGCTACCTTTACAGAAGCAAAAGCCGAACAATGGGCAAGGTTAGGAATCACGCGAGTTTCCCTGGGGGCTCAAAGTTTTGAACCCGAGCTGCTCAAACTGCTGGGGCGCACACACAGCCCACAACAAATTGAACAGAGCATACAGCTACTGCGCAAGGCAGGTATACCGCAGGTGAACATTGACCTGATGTTCTCTCTGCCCGGGCAAAGCCTCAGTCAATGGCAACATACCTTGGAATGTGCCATTGCACAGCAGCCGGACCACATTTCCACCTACAATCTGACTTACGAAGAAGATACCGCCTTCTTTGATACGTTCGGAGCTCGGGGTAATGATGAAGATACCGATGTCGCGATGTTCACGATGGCAGATGAACTGCTCACAGCAGCCGGCTATCGCCACTACGAAATATCCAATTTCGCAAAAGACGGGAAAATATCGCACCACAACTTAGCCTGCTGGCGAGGTGAGGATTACTACGGACTTGGCCCCGGTGCTTACGGTACCATCAACAACACCCGATACCGCAATACGGAAGACACCGCCGCCTACATAACGGCACTGAAAGCAGGCAAACTACCTGACTACAGCAGTGAAGACATTTCACCTGAAGACAGGCGAACCGAGCTGCTGGGGTTGCGACTGCGCACGGATGAGGGCTTGCCGCCGACACTGCTACGCGAACAAGATTCAACCTTTGTTGACCTGCTATTGCAGGAAGAACTGGCCACGCGTTCCCCGGACGGCAGGCTATACCTTACTCTTCGGGGGAGACTACTGGCTGACGAAATTGCCGTACAGCTGCTCGGCTAAAAGCAGAATAGTTCAGCTCTCAGCAGCCAGTTCGGCCTCAACCTCCTGCAAAAGCTCTTCGGCATCCGAATCGCGACCACCCATGTAATCGATACAACGCTGCAACCATTCTTTGGCCGAGTACAAATTACGGGGCATCCCAATCCCCTCAAAACAAATACGCGCATACCAATACCAGGGGTCCGGATTGAGAGATTTTTCCGCAACGTCCTTCAATACACGCGCACCCTCTTCTTGCGGCCAAGGACAGAAACGCCCGTAGAACAAACTATCCAGCGCCAAAGCATAAGCACTCTCCATGTAACCGAGAGCGGCAGCCTTGCTATGGTATAAGAATGCCTTCTGAGCATCCTGACGCACACCGCAGACCCCATAGCGATAGGCATCCCCCAACCGATACAAGGCATCAACGTCACCGACCTCGGCAGCTCGAAGCAGTTTTTGCATAGCAATATCAAGGCCTGAACCACAATGTTCCACACACATCCGTCGGCATGCGCCAGTCTCCACGCGGAGAAAGAGCAATCGTGCCCACTTTGGGGCCATCCGGCACACATGTGCGCTTAAACTGCTGAGTAAAGAAGCGGCGAAGGAACGTACGCAAAGTGCTCTCCACCAGAGCTTCATCGTACTCACCAGCAAAGGCATGCAAAGCCAACGCGCGGAGTTTGTCGGGCTCGGCGCCATATTTGATGAAATGGTAGAGGAAGAAATCGTGCAACTCGTACGGCCCCAGAATTTCCTCAGTCTTCTGGTCAATCTTTCCGTCGTCAGAAGGCGGCAGCAACTCCGGGCTGACGGGCGTAGCATTTACATCTCGCAGCACGGCCGCAAGTTCCGGCTCAGACTTCGTAGCAGCATATTCAATCAAACAACGTATGAGCGATTTGGGAATCGAGCAGTTCACGCCATACATGCTCATGTGGTCACCATTGTAAGTAGCCCAGCCAAGAGCAATTTCGGAAAGGTCGCCGGTACCTACCACCATGCCACCGGTCTTGTTTGCCAAGTTCATGAGCAACTTCGTGCGCTCACGAGCCTGCACATTCTCATAGGTATTGGTACGCTGCGCGGGGTCGAAATCCAAATCTTTGAAATGCAAAAGACAGGCTTCCTTAATATTCACCTCCTTAAAGGAGCAGCCCAGCAGCTGAATCATCTTCACAGCATTGTTGTATGTGCGCCCGGTCGTACCGAATCCCGGCATCGTAATAGCCAGAATACAGTCATTGCTGCGCCCCAGCAATTTACATGCACGGTCACACACGAGCAGAGCCAGTGTGCTGTCCAATCCGCCGGATACACCGATTACCAAAGTTTTCGCATAGGCGCATTCTATACGCTTAGCCAAAGCCGCAGCCTGAATATTGAGAATTTCCTCGCATCGTTCAGCTGCCACCTCAGGCTCAGGCACAAACGGACGCGGCGGCAGGTACGCATAGCGCAAATCACAAGGCAAAGCATCAATATCAACAGACCCGCAAACAACACGGCGAGGTGCCGGCCACTCCGCCTGTAACAAAGTATCGGTGAATGTGCTCTCACTCAAACGAGCAGCTCCCAATCGCTGTATATCAACATCCGCATATATTACACTGAGCTCACGGCTAAACGGCTCATTACAAGCTGCCACACGACCATTCACAGCTATCAGAGCCGAACCTCCGCACACGCCATCCTGAGTGCTCTCACCCACACCGGCACCGGCATGCACATACGCAGCTACACAGCTTCCGCTGCGAGCAGCCAGCAAATTACGCGTATAGTCGGTACGACCGGCCAATGCAATTGCAGCCGATGGGTTCAGTATAACGCGAGCTCCCTGCATAGCCAATCGCGTGGAGGGCGGAAGCAGAGCCGACGTGTCATCTCCTATCTCCACACCAAAACTAAAGTCTGCCCCGGCATTGAAAAGCAAATCCGCACCAATGGGAATACGGAAGAAGTCACCAAAGACATCAACCTCCGTGCGAGTTATCATGGAAGCAGAGCAGAACTGACGGCGCTCGTAGCTCTCACGTTTATTGGGAATAACACTCTTGGGCACAAAACCACGCACAATTCCATTCTGCACAACCGCCGCTACATTGAACAGCATATCATCCAACAGAATAGGCAAACCCACAACCGAAATCACCGGTAAATCAGCGGTTTCGCGTGCAAAACGAGTCAATGCCGACTCCGCCGCGCGCAGCAGGGTCGGATTAAAAAACAAATCAGCACATGAGGCTGAGGTGATAGACAGCTCCGGGAACACCACGACTGTGGCCCCCTGCTGAGCCACCTCGCGAGTGGCTGCTATCAGTTCCGTTGTATTGAAATCAACATCTGCCACGCGCACGCGAGGCACCGCAGCCGCTAATCTGTAATAGCCGAATGTGCTCATCTCGCCGTTTATTCTGACAGAAACCGCACGAATGTCAACTAAAAGAATTGCACATCTTCGCATCCGAGCCTTTTCTTTTTCCTTGCCGAGACGTTAAAATGACGCTATACTCAGCCCACAGGCTATGAGAACTTGGCAGCTGCGAAATGAAAAATGGCAACTCCCCGCATCGGGTGGCATCATGGGTATATTAAATGTCACACCCGATTCATTCTCGGACGGCGGCCAACACAATACCATCGAATCCGCGCTTGCACACGCAGAACTCATGGTACGAGATGGAGCTCATATTATCGACATAGGCGGAGAATCCACCCGCCCCGGCGCAGAACCGATATCTGAACAAGAGGAAACAAAGCGGGTTCTGCCCGTTATCTCAGCACTGCGCCAGCAATACCCGACACTTAGGATTTCCATCGATACACGCCATGCGGAAGTTGCAGCCGCAGCCCTGCAAGCAGGCGCCGACATCGTGAACGACATCAGCGGATTGAGTTCAGAACCCATGCGCCGTTTATGTGCCGCAGAACCCTGCGGGATTATACTCATGCACATGAAAGGAACTCCTGCCACCATGCAACAATCCCCTTATTACCAAGATGTGGTAGCAGAAGTTCGAGAGTTCTTTGATAAGCAGGTCAAGTTGGCACAACAAGCCGGCATCCCCCCCGAGCGTATTTGCCTGGACCCCGGCATCGGCTTCGGAAAAACAACGAATCACAACCTCGCGCTAATTGAGCATCTTGAGGAGCTGCGTATCAACAATCTGCCAATCATGATGGCTCTGTCACGCAAGCGCTTCATCTCTGAGTTGCTGGGGAGAAATGCCCCGCCGAAAACTGACTCCGTACCAACGGTGGCTTTGTCCATACTGGCTGCTGAGCGCGGTGCAGATTTGCACCGAGTACACGATGTAGCCCCCCTTCACCACGCGCTTACCCTGCGCCACGCGCTCAGGCAATAACCTCCATTTTTCAATCTGATAGATTTCTCAATAGTCGATTACTTCATCCGTATACAATGAAAGCTCCGTAGCCTCACCCGAGGTACGGAGCTTTCACTGCTTTCAAATTCAGACACTCAATAATCGGCAGTTTGACCTACCGTTAATTGAAATGAAGAATACTAGAAGCATTATACCTATGCGCCTCGGAAAAGCAAGCCTTATTTTGCTTTTTTAACATTTTTCTAAGCTTAACACATAACAGCAAAATCCCGCATTCCAACAAATCAGACCTTATCTCACGTCATCCCTAAAGACCGCCATACTCCAACGGTCACTAAAAAAGTCATCGGCAATTGAAGTTTTGACTTGAAAAATGACGAAGAAAAGCGTAAAAACAAAAGAGATGAGCCGTAATTCTTCCGATAACAGCCAACCCCGACGTTCCGTACCGGACGTCTTCAACTGGGGATTAGTGCGCCGCGCATTGCGCGCCGCCGAGGAAGGCGTGTATTGCTGGAATCTCGAAACCGGCGACATCTATTACACCGAGCAGTGTATACGTATGATGGGACTTCCCGTGCGGGAATTTGCCCCCAACATCTTTACGCATCCGGAGCAGACAATCCACGAAGATGACCGCAGTTACTTCATCAATGCGGTGCAGCGCTATCTGGATCGCCCCACGGCCGCGCCGTTGCGTATAGAGCTGCGTCTGCTCAATCAGCGCTCCCGAGGTTGGCGGTGGATTCGAGTGAATGGCATAGTGGAAAAAGGGCACGATAAAAAACCCGTACAGCTTGTCGGTGTATGGGTCGATATCACCCGCCGCAAGATGGCAGACATGCACGCCATGGAAGACAGGGATTTATTCCGCAACCTCATCAACCACCTACCCGACAACATTTACTACAAAAACCGAGAATCTCGCTTTGTGATGGCAAACGAAGCGACAGCGCGGAAAATGGGTGTACGCACCCCCTCCGACCTCATTGGCTGCAAAGACACCCACTTCTTCTCCGACGACACCACCGATGTTGCCCGACAGGAAGAACTGGAAATCATGCGAACAGGCCAGCCTATCACCAACCGAATCCACAAAGAGAGCTGGAAAGGCGGGCAAAGTTCATGGTGCCGACTGTCTAAGTTCCCATGGTATGCTACCGATGGCACAGTCAAGGGCATTGTAGGCATATCGTCAGATGTTACTGAACTGGTAGAAACCCAGCAGCGCTACCGCCGAATGGCCGAGCAGCTCGACCAGCGTAACAGGGCGCTGGAGAAAGAAATCAATCTGGCAAGGCAGATTCAGTTCGCTTTGCAGTCCCAGCGCATTCCTCCGCGTGTATGGCAGCATGAGGAGAGCCGCAAAAAACGCACTGCCCACTTCCACCACATCTACAGCCCCTGCACCGGAGTAGCCGGCGATTGCTTCGAGGTATTCCCGGTAGGCGAGAGTGGCGTTGGCATGCTGATATGCGATGTCATGGGGCACGGCGTGCAGGCAGCACTCATTGCCTCTATGCTGCGCGGGTTACTCGAGCAATTCGCAAGCTTGGCCAATACGCCAACCCTTTTCCTCTCAAACCTGAACCGCCAGCTCTGGGGCATCTTTGAGCGAGCCAAACTAACCATGTTCACTACGGCTTGCTATGTGTATTTTGACTTGCAGACCCGGCGCCTGACAATCACCACCGCGGGGCACCCTGCACCCATCATACTGGGGGCAGACGGCAAAGCCTTCCAACCGCTTATGCGCCGCTCCCCTGCTCTCGGTCTGCTTGAGCAAAGCACCTACCGCGAAAGCGACATAGCACTTGAAGCCGGCATGAAACTCATGCTCTATACCGATGGCCTCACCGAAGCACGAAACAAAGCCGGCGATGAAATGGGGGCAAACCATATCATGGATTACCTGCAACAAAGCACGCCGCAAAACATAAAAGAAATGCTGGACTTCGCGCTCGCCGGCATGCACAGCTTCACACAATCCCCGGAACAAGACGATGATATTTGCCTCGTAGGCGTTGAATTTACCGAAGAATCAATGTAAACCTCACACATATTTGCCAAAAAGCGAGCTAAATGCCCATTTTTCTTGCATTTGGAGCAAAAAAAGGTTGCAATCAGACGTTTTTAGCGGTACTCTAGTTACAGTTACAGATTTTTTACAGAATCAATTTATATGGAAGACAGCACACAGGGGGGCAACACGCCCTTTGACCTTTCCGAGCTGACCGGTTTCCAGTTTGGTCCTGCCTGGGCCAAGCCGGGTGCCGATACTGCACCGACCCTGCCCAAGATGCACAGCACAGAGCGCCCCGAGCGCCGCAGTGCACCGCGTAGGCCCAGTACCGACCGCAGAGATTCCCGCCCGCGCAGGGATGACGCAAACGCCCGCAGTGACAGGGGACCCCGTAAGGGTGGCCCGCGACAGGGGCGCGACCGCCGCTCCGGGCGAGATGATGCACCGCGCCGCGAACTGCCCCAGCCGGCAGACGGTTTCCGCGTGGAATTGCGCCCCACCAACGCAATCTTGGAGTTGTTCAGCAAAGAAATAGCAAAACAAAAGCGCGCCCTTCCGTTGCTGGATTTGTCTCGTGTGGTGATAGGCGGCAAAGAACGCTATGATTTGGTGTTCATGAAGCTCGAGAACGGCCCCATGCTTATCCATTCCGTCAAGGGGGACGGTGCCTGCTGGCTGACAGAGGCAGAGGCTGTGAGTTACCTGTGGTCGGCTCCGTGGTTCAGCGAACTCTACACAGCCGAAGAAGTCGAGACCGAAGCCCCTAAAGGCAATTTTACAGCTATTGCAACATGCCAGATGGGTGGTGAAGTCATCGGCCCGGTAAACTGGCACGGTTACCAGGCAGCTCTCATGAACCTGTACCGTTCCAAGTACAGCAACATGGCTCTGGATGCCTTCAAGAACCGAATCACCCTCAACAAGGATGAGGAAGCTGTGCAGACATGGCTGCAAAATGCCGGCAAGAAGACAGTATGGAAGCCGAACCGCGAAGGTGCTGAAGAGGTTGTGCTTGAGGACGCCAAAGCTGTGGAAGCGGACTTCACCGCCAACTTCTATGGCAAAGTGTACGAGACAGTAGATAAGGTGTTTATCAATGGTTCCACCCCGCGCAAGATGCTCTCCCCCGGTCTGGCTGCTCACCTGTCGATACTGACCGACAAAACCCGTCGTTCCCCGCAGATGCTCATCCCGAACCTGTGCCATGGCTTGGCTCGCCACCACATGCCCATCTACAAATGGCAGGGTAATCACTTTACCGGCCCCAGCAGAGTGCGAGCCATACCGGCAGACACCGTACTGGCCGACCGTATGATGGCCATTGTGAACTGGAGCAAAGAGCACTCAGGCGAAAAGGTAGAGACTATGTTTGCCGAGCTTTCCGGAGTGCCCGCCGGCACGGATGACGAGAGCCGCAAAGCAGCCTCGGATGCCTACGCTCCGTATGCTGCGGATATGATTTGGCTACTGGAACAGGGTTTTGTTGTTGTAACCAGCGACAACTCCATTTGGTTCCCCAAGGGTGATGCCGCCCCTGCCCCCACCAAAACGGAGCAGCCCCGCCGCCGCCCGCGCAAGTAAGCCACAATCTCAATTCATGTAACTACTGTAAAGGCTGAGCCGCCAAAAGCAGCTCAGCCTTTTCGTGTCGCAATAAAATCACTTATCGGCTCCGACAGATAAAAAATCACCCCATCAGGGCGGCATCTTCAACCACACTCAAGGGCCAAATGCCCTGCCTTGCCATAAAGCTCTCCCACGCCAGCAGAACCTGCTCGAAAACGGTAGGATTGACAGCAAAATGAGCCAGTGTGTGATCACCACCGGGGCAAAGCACCAACTCAGCATCGTTCCCAAGGGCGCGCCATTCTTCACAGAACCACTCACGCATGCCGTAATCCTGCAGCGGGTCAGCCATCCCCTGAGCACAGAATAACGGCGGCAAATAACGGCGCAACAGCGCACAGGGATTTACGCGGTCGGGATTATTGACTTCTGCCTTAATATTCAGATAACGAGCTTCGGGTGAATTAACATCGACCACCCCGCGAAATATAGCCACGCTTGCCGGCTGTTCCGGCAATTCATCCCGACTGCCGAATTTCCACCAGCGGCGGGTCTGCAACATCGGCTGCATAGCCGCATTAAGCGCCATCAAACCACCGGCATCCGCCCCGGCCAGAGTAATTGCGTATTGATCAATCCCCAAACCACCGGCATTCGCCTGTAACCAGCGCCAAGCATCGAGACCATCTTGTATGATATCCTCAGCGGTCACATCAAAGTTCGCATGTGTACGATACTCCGGTAGCAGGCACACTATGCCGCGAGCAGACAGGTGCACCGCCCAAGATACAAACTCTTCTCCAAAATCCATCGACCACATGCCACCATGGAAAAACATCACGGCAGGCATAAACGCCGTCTCTGTATGCCCGGGGGGGGCAAACAAATACGTCTTCAATTCCACTCCGTCAGAAAAACGCTTCCACACAAAAGTAGGAGCCGCCTCCAACATGCGGCGCATGTCAGTAGGCTCTGCACTTGCTTCACTCTCTGAAAAAGACGTCATAACGTGGCACTAGTATGCTATTTTCTTGCCAAAAATGCAAGCATGATGTAGAGTATATGCAGTTATGAGAGCATTTTTTTCCACAATTGTTGCCTTGAGCGCTCTCCTGAGTGCAGCAGCCGAGGCCGCAACCCCCGCTGCCATCGAGGCAGAGCTGAAGCGTCGGGCGGCACGCCAAACCGAACAACAACCGCAACCGCAGCCGGCTCCGGAAAAGCGTTTCATCATCCCTAACCAGGAAAAATCGCGCACTACGGCAGAAACTGTTTACAACACATGGAGATTGAGCCTGATTCGCGGCAGTGAGCAGGCATGGCGTTCTACCACCTCCAACTCGCGCCAAATGAAGGTGCGCAACCTCATTGTCTCTCAGCGTGGAACTTTCCCCCGCGATTTTTTCAACCAAACGCAAGAAGCGCCTAAACTCGAAAACTTCGCATACGTTGGCTCACTTCTGGGTTGTAACGGTTATACAATGGCCAGCACCTATATCGGCAATGTTAAGCTGGGAGAAGGCAAGGCCGCAGAAAATGCTTTTGTTCTTGAGTTCGTATTCGAGGGCGGCAGGTGGAAACTCGACCAAACCCGCATGTTCAACCTCAGCCAGCTGCCGGATGTGCGCAAGCGACTTCGTGAGAAAGACCTTACATTGTTGAAGGAGCAGGATGGATTCCAGCCCTATGATCGCATTCCGACCACTCCGCCGGCCTGTAGCGCTCCTGTTCTTATCGGCAAGGTATTCGTGGATTGCCCCGGTCGAAATATCGAAATGACCATCAATGGCGTTTCCATGCATGAATTTGAGGATGAGCGAAGAGCCGATGTAATTTCAGGTGGTCTCAAGCGCGGACTCAATACCATTTCCTACAAAATTACCGACAAAGACGGACAAGAACGCCCCTCTATGGCTATCGGGCTCTTCGTAGCTCCGGAAACACCGGGCAACAGCCCGATTTGCGTCTTTGACCACATTATAGACTCAACCGACAAAGCTGAAGGCGGAACTTTCACCTTCACTATCTCCAATGAGCACATTGCCTCCATGAACCCCAGATTCAAAGGCACCAAACCTCAGCCCTATCACGCGGCCCCGCTCAAGGAGAAAAAATAATCCGAAAGCTCTCTTCATATCTCCACTCCCCCATCAGCGTTCCGTTGATGGGGGATTCTTTTTCTCAGGAAACGCAGCAACAGACATGCGTCAATTTGCCGCAGTGCAAATGTACCAATATGCCGCATGCGGCATATTGCCGCACATAAGTCACAATTAACAAAACGCTACAATATTCGTAATGTATTCATTTTAGGAACTTTTGAGCATTTGACATACAAACTTAGGGATTGGCATGCCATTTGCAACATTAAGGGTAAGCAGACGGCTCATAGCCTGAGCCCATAAACACTTAATAAAACAAACAACGAACATAGAAAGACACAAAACAATGGGTAAAATTCTCGGAATTGACCTTGGTACCACAAACTCCTGCATGGCAGTCATGGATGGCGGTCAGGCAACTGTGCTTGAAAACAGCGAGGGTGCACGCACCACTCCCTCTATTGTAGCTTTCACCAAGAGCGGCGAGCGCATCGTTGGTCAGGCGGCAAAGCGCCAAGCTGTAACCAACCCCCGCAACACCATCTTCTCCGCCAAGCGACTCATCGGTCGAAAGTACGCCGAGCTGACGGAAGACGACAAGAAGGTTCCCTACACCATCGTTGAGGCAGCTAACGGCGATGCTCACATTCAGGTAGAGGTAGGCGGTGAAACCAAGGTGTATTCCCCCCAGGAAATCAGCGCCATGGTGCTCAGCAAGCTGAAGTCGGATGCCGAGAGCAAGCTCGGCGAGACCATCACCGAGGCCGTTATCACCGTGCCCGCATATTTCAACGATGCTCAGCGCAACGCCACAAAAGCCGCCGGTGAGATTGCCGGTCTGAAAGTTCGCCGTATCATCAACGAGCCCACCGCAGCAGCACTCGCCTACGGTCTCGACAAGGGCAGCAATGAGCAGATTGCCGTGTACGACCTTGGCGGTGGTACCTTCGATATCTCCGTACTCGAAATCGGCGACGGCGTATTCGAAGTAAAAGCCAGCGATGGCGACACCCACTTGGGTGGTGACGACTGGGATAACGCTATCATCAACTGGATTCTTGCTGAGTTCAAAGCCGCTGAAGGCATGGACATTTCCCGCCAGACGGACGCCCTGCAGCGCATCAAGGAAGAGGCCGAGAAGGCAAAGATTGCCCTTTCCTCGACCCAGAGCTACGATATCTCGCTGCCCTTCATCACGATGGATGCCACCGGTCCCAAGCACATCATGCTCACCCTGACCCGCAGCAAGCTTGAGCAACTGACCGAGCGCCTGCTCGACCGTACAGCAGCCCCCGTTCGCAACTGCATCTCGGCAGCCGGCCTGAGCACCAGCGAAATTAATGAGCTTGTGCTCGTGGGTGGTATGACCCGCATGCCCGCTGTGCAGGAAATGGCTAAGCGCCTGGCCGGCAAGGAGCCCCACAAGGGTGTAAACCCCGATGAAGTTGTGGCTGTAGGTGCCGCTATTCAGGGCGGTGTGCTCTCCGGCTCCGTGACAGACGTGCTCCTGCTCGACGTAACCCCGCTCACCCTCTCCATCGAGACCATGGGTAGCATCGCTACGCCGATGATTGATCGCAACACCACCATTCCCGTTCGCAAGAGCCAGGTATTCTCCACCGCCGCAGACAATCAGCCCGCTGTAGATATCCGCATCTGTCAGGGCGAGCGCAAGATGTTCAATGACAACAAGCTGCTGGGCAACTTCAAACTCGACGGCATCAAGACCGCCCCCCGTGGTGTACCCCAGATCGAAGTTACCTTCGACATCGACGCCAACGGTATCCTTAAGGTTACCGCCAAGGATAAAGACACCGGCAAGGAACAGAATATCTCCATTCAGGGTTCCTCGGGTCTCTCCAAGGAGGAAATCGAACGCGCCAAGCGCGATGCTGAAATGCACGCAGAAGAAGACCGCCGCAAGGCTGAGGAAATCGAGGCTATCAACAAGGCCGATTCCCTTGCCCACAGCGTAGAGCGCCAGATTAAGGACATGGGCGAACAAGTCCCCGCCGAAGTCACTAAACCCATCCAGGACAAGGTGGATGCCCTCAAGAAGGCAGCTGAGGCCAAGGATGTCGACAAGTGCAAGACTCTTACTCAGGAGCTCGAAACCATGCTTGCCAACCTGCAGCAGGCAGCCCAGCAGGCCGCCGCACAGCAGGGCGGATGCGGTGGCGCCGGCTGCGAGGCCGAAACCCAAGTGCCCACCGGCAACAAGGGTAAAGGAAAGGTTGTAGACGCAGAAGTTGTTGACAACGACTAAAAATCTCACCCGGGTCTGCGCCCACACGGCGCAGACCCACCATCATATTTTATTTGGACATTTTAACCAATAATAAACCATACATAATACCATGATTAAACCCATCGGACAACGCGTACTCGTAGAGCGAGTGGAAGCTGAGAGCAAAACAGCAGGCGGTCTCTTCCTGCCCGACAGCGCCAAAGAGAAACCGCAGGAGGCAATCGTTCGCGCCCTCGGCACCGGCGGTCGTGATAAGGACGGCAAAGAGATTCCCTTCAACGTAGCAGTAAATGACAAAGTGCTCATCACCAAGTACGGCGGCACCGAAGTCACCGTAAATGGCACCACCTACACCATCCTCAACGAGAGCGATATCCTCGCCATCATCGACTGAGTTTATTCCTTCAATTAAATCTAAATCTTAAATAGCAATCACACTATGGCTAAACAACTTGCATTCGACGAAGCCGCCCGCCAGAGCCTACTGGCCGGTGTAACCAAAATTGCCAAAGCCGTTAAGAGCACCCTCGGCCCGGCCGGTCGCAACGTCGTTATCGACAAAAAATTCGGTTCCCCCAACATCACCAAAGACGGTGTAACTGTTGCTAAGGAAATTGAGCTGGAGGACGCCTATGAGAACATGGGGGCTCAGCTTGTTCGCGAGGTTTCCAGCAAGACCAACGACATCGCCGGCGACGGTACCACCACCGCCACCGTTCTCGCTGAGAGCATCTACCGCGAGGGTCTGCGCAACGTAACAGCCGGCGCCAACCCCATCTCCCTGCAGCGCGGTATCAACAAGGCCGCTGCCGCTATCGTAGAAGAGCTCAAGAACATCTCCAAGCCCGTTGACTCCGGCAAGGAAATCGCTCAGGTTGCCACAGTCTCCGCCAACTGGGACTCCGAAATCGGCGATATCATCGCTGAGGCTATGGACAAGGTAGGCAAGGACGGCACCATCACTGTAGAAGAGGCCAAGGGTATCGATACCTCTCTCGATGTTGTAGAGGGTATGCAGTTCGACAAGGGTTACCTTTCCCCCTACTTCGTGACAAACGCAGACACAATGGAAGCCGTTCTCGAGAGCCCCTACATCCTCATTTTCGAGAAAAAGATTTCCAACCTCAAGGATTTCCTTCCCGTGCTCGAGAAAGTTGCCAAGAGCGGCAAGCCCTTCCTCATCATCGCTGAAGACATTGAAGGCGAGGCTCTCGCCGCCCTTGTGGTGAACCGTCTGCGCGGCACCCTCAACGTAGCTGCCGTAAAAGCTCCCGGCTTCGGCGACCGTCGCAAGGCTATGCTTCAGGATATCGCTGTCCTTACCGGTGGTCAGTGCATCTCCGAGGACCTCGGTCTCAAGCTCGAAAATGTTGAAATCGACCAGCTCGGCATGGCCAAGCGCGTTGTTATCACCAAGGATACGACCGTCATCATCGAAGGTGCCGGCAACTCTCACGATATCTCCGCCCGAGTATCTCAGATTCGCAAGCAGATTGAGGATTCCTCCTCTGACTACGACCGCGAGAAGCTCCAGGAGCGCCTTGCCAAGCTCGCCGGCGGCGTAGCTGTCATCAAGGTCGGTGCTGCTACCGAAACCGAGATGAAGGAGAAGAAAGATCGTGTAGACGACGCCCTGCACGCTACCCGCGCTGCTGTGGAAGAAGGTATTGTTCCCGGCGGTGGTGTGGCTCTAATTCGCGCCCAGAAGGCCGTTTGCGCCCTCGAGCTCACCGGCGACGAGAAAACCGGTGCCGCTATCGTCTATCGTGCGGTTGAGGCTCCCCTGCGCCAACTTGTTGAGAATGCCGGCCGCGAGGCAGCTCTCATCGTTGAGAAGGTTAAGAGTCTGGAATCCCCCACCATGGGTTACAATGTTGTGACCGACGCCTATGAGGATTTGCTCACCTCCGGTGTAGTTGACCCCACCAAGGTAACTCGCTCTGCTCTGCAGAACGCAGCTTCCATCGCCGGTCTTATGCTCACCACCGAGTGCCTCATTGCCGACCTGCCCGAGAAGAAGGGTTGCGGTTGCGGCTCCCACGGCGGTGCAGACGCCATGGGCGGCATGGGCGGTATGGGCGGCATGATGTAAGCCCCCTGCCTCATAAATTAACCATTAAAACAAATCCCCGAAGCTGTAATGGCTTCGGGGATTTGTTTTCTTACGGGCTCCAACTTACAACCTATTCGAATGCGAATAATTTTTTACTTGTAAAACCAGCACGTATAGATATACTCATGGTAAGCACACTCTCTCACCTTGCTATGAAGTTCCAACAATTTTCACTTACAACTCTTACGTTTGTCGCATGCCTTTCCTTTGCACTGACCTGCTGTAGTGGTGGCGGTGGCGGCGGCTCCGCTACAGAGGATACGGAAAAGCCCGCAACCAACAACGATGCCCCGGCCAAACTGATACCGGACGAGAGTCAAAATAACAGCTGCACATTTACCATCAATACTGTTTCGGATTCCGATTTTAACGAATACACTGTTATCTTTGAATGTGGGAGAGGTGGAATCATCAGCGACTGCACCATTTGCTCGAAGGATAAGAGCGTGCAAGTAAGTTCATCGACAGGCTCCGGCCGCTGGGAGCAGAATGCTGCTACCGGCGGGAGCACCATGAATGACCTCTCGTTCAATTACAGCAACGGAACATCGAACAATGCCTTTGAAGTGCAGATTATGATTGATTCGCTGAGCATATCCGACATAGAAAAAGACAGCGATGGCAATCCGCTCCGCTTTTCTGCAGCAATCAATTCAGCCCGCTCACTTTTACGCATTGGGGGAGTTACCTCAGACGAGCGCAGTATGCGGCTGAATTCCGCAGTAGAGGCAAAATACCATTAATTATCAATTCTCTTTCTTTTTACGGAATGAGGGTTCGGCCTCCTCAGCTTTGAAGTTGTAGAGAGGTTTGAAGATATCGAGCACATCCACCGTAGGACCGATGTGCTTGAGGATAGCGTCCATTCCCTTATAAGCCATGGGTGACTCATCCAGCGTGCGCTGCGTAACGGAAGTCGTGTAGATGCCTTGCATCTGCTGCTCGAAATCAGAGAGAGAAAGCTCACGGAAAGCTTGTGCACGGCTCATAAGACGCCCGGCGCCATGAGGCGCTGACTGGTTCCAATCATCGTTTCCTTTGCCGGTTCCGTAAATACAGCCATCGCGCATGTTGATGGGAATAAGCAATTTCTCGCCATCGCGGGCAGAAATAGCACCCTTGCGCACAATATTGCTATCGTGGTCAATGTAATTGTGCGTAGTATGGAACATATCCTGCACCGAAAGCCCCAGACGACGCACGATAATATCCGCCATCACCTCGCGGTTACGCTGGGCAAAAAGCTGGCATATTTTCATATCTTGCAGGTAGTGCGCGCGGTCTTCGCGCTCCAAATAGCAAAGGTCGGGCGGGGTATCGGGTGACAGCTCGCTCCATTCAGCACGTAATTTCTTAATAGCCGCCTGAATTTCACGCTGTTTACCCTGAGTCTTCAAATCATTTATGAGCGCCTCTTCTGCCGCAGCGCGGTCACCTATCCCGGAACGTCGGTCAACAGCCACGCTCTGGTAGTATTCGCACACCTGCTTGCCGAGATTGCGCGATCCGGAATGAATAATAAGGTAATAGTTACCCTGAGAATCACCATCAACCTCGACAAAGTGATTACCACCCCCCAGCGTACCCAGAGAGCGCAACAAACGCTCATGGCGCTCCAGATGCTCCAAACAATGAAGCCCCTCAAACTCTGCAAACGGAGCCTCAATTTTGCTGTGCACATTCATGCCGCTGGGAATATTACGGTGCATAATATCATCCAGCGCGCTGAAGTCCGGTTTCTGTTTACCGAGAGCGATAGTGAGCATACCGCAACCGATGTCGACACCTACGATATTCGGGATTACCTTATCGCCCAAATCGGCAGTAAAACCAATCACACAGCCCTTACCCGCATGCACATCGGGCATGATTCGCACTTTAGCATCTGCAAATGCAGGCTGTGCCAATAGACGCGAAATCTGTTTCAGCGCCAATTCTTCCACCTCATCGGTGTATATTTTCAAGTTCATGATGATTAATAGTTATTTAGTTTGGTCTGCTTTCTGTCTCACGACAGAAATAGTGATATAGTACGGGCAGTTGCGGCTTCAGTCTACGCGCATTAATAGTTTTTGTCAAGCAATGATGACAAAAAAACACAACTCTCCCTGTCAACTCGAAGCTCGGCAATTGCGAAAGCTGTATGAAACTCGCCTTACATGTACTTGTCAACTATATATGTAGAGCAGAAACGAATGGGACAAGTACAGACGAAAACAACTATATTCCATTCAGAGAAATGATAATTTTCATGCAAGAAAACGGCATTGACATTTCGGAGTGATATGTGCTAATATCAGCCTGTTAAAAACCAGTCGACCGCCAAGGCCGCAGCTCCCGCTTTCATCGCTTAATCTGCATATCATATATTGATTCTTCGAGTTTTATGAAAATTGAATCTTCCTCAGAATCCACTCCGAAATATCCCACACTCGTAAAAGTTGCTGCAGTTGTCGCAACGGCTGCAGCCTTGGCTGCTTGCCAGCAGCAACAACAGCAACAAAGTATGACACCTCCGGGAGCCCCGCTGCCTCCGCAAGTAACAGGCGGCGTAAAATAAGAGTTACGATAAAACAATGGCAGATTCCGTCTACACCCGCATGGCTGAAACAACGGGCAGCTACGATGTGTCGCTGCGCCCGCCGGCATTCAGTGAGTTCTGCGGTCAGGATAAAGTGAAAGAGCGCCTGTTGCTCATGGTGGAAGCCGCTCGCATGCGCGGTGATGTGCTCGACCATGTACTGCTCAGCGGGCCGCCCGGGTTGGGAAAAACCACGCTTGCCAACATTATTGCAAATGCTGTAGGTCACAGACTGCACACGACATCCGGCCCACAGATAGAAAAAGCCGGCGACTTAGCCGGTATTCTCACGAACGTGGAAAAAGGCGACGTGCTCTTCATCGATGAGATTCACCGTCTGCACCCTGCTATTGAGGAGTACCTGTACCCGGCAATGGAGGACTACCGCCTTGATATCATCATTGACCAAGGGCCAAATGCTCGCTCCATTCAACTCAATCTGCCTAAATTTACCTTGGTAGGTGCTACCACGCGAGCCGGCATGCTCACCGGGCCACTGCGCTCGCGTTTCGGCCTCATCAATAGACTTGATTACTATAAGCCAGATGAGCTGTGCCAAATTTTGCACCGCTCAGCCGGTCTGCTCGACATTGACCTGCATGACGGCGGAGCTCTGGCCATAGCACGGCGCTCGCGCGGCACCCCCCGTGTAGCAAACGCCTTGCTGCGCTGGGTAAGAGACTACGCACAAGTCAAGAGCGACGGACGCATATCCAACGATGTGGCCGAGGCAGCCCTGAGTATGATTGACATAGATGAAGACGGGCTGGATGAAATGGACAAGCGCCTGCTGGAAACCATGATATACAAATTCGGTGGCGGTCCGGTTGGTTTGGCTTCACTTGCGGTAGCTGTGGGTGAAGACGAAAGCACCATCGAGGATGTGCATGAACCATTCCTCATCATGCAGGGCTATATCAAGCGTACGCCTCGCGGGCGAGAAGCGATGCCCGCCGCCTACCAAAAAATCGGAGCTCCTCTCACCCGCGCACAGGGTGAATTACCCCTCTAACTACACAAAATAATTGAGTTTAAAAAAATGAAACGTCTGCTCATTGCCGCAGCAGCGGCAGTCACCTTATTGTTCCCGGCCTGCCATCAGATGCAGATGCAGCAAATTGCCTACAACTCAAAGGTTGTGGTGCTCGATATCGGTCACTATTACGAACCCACCCGTGGTGGACAGGGAGCCCGCACGCCCGATGCGCGCAAAGGCGGCACGATTGAGGAAACAGAATTCTGGTATCGCTATGCCGGAGAAGTGAAAAAAGTAGTGGAAGCGGCAGGCTACACCTGTCACATCTGTAACCGAGGGGATGTACCCACCAACCCGCAACTGGCGGAAGCCGCGCGGCAAGCAGGTGTACACCATGTAAAATCCCCCATCCCTACAGCCATCTATCGTTCTACACACCACCCTCACCGCATCGCGGTGGGCATGCTGAGCACGAACTATGCCCTTGACCAGCAACCCGGAGCAGTCGTTTACCTGCACCATAACAGTAACTCCGAAACCTGGCGAGTTTACAACAAAGGAGCCTTCTACTGCAATGAAGTCGGTGTACGAATGGCCTATACCATGGCGCAGGTCATGAACCGCGATATACTCGACCATCCCGAGAATGGAATGCCCAACAATGGGCAACCCTGCGGCGTGGTTTTACGCACCGATGGCAGAAAAGGTGGAGGTGATTGGTTGAATTCTTGCAACGAATCCTACGTTCCTGCCGTCATAACTGAAGTAGCATACCTCTCTAACCCCGAGCACGCACGCTATCTCAATAACCACGACAATGCCGTGCGATTTGCTCAAGCCGTTGGTCGAGGTATAGTTGAATATCTCAATAACCGTTAAATTACAACGCTTATATATGGCTTACCAAATAAAATCGGACTTCAGTCCTTACCTCTCCGTTGTATACTTCAGCAACGGCAAGCCGCTATTTGACACGCTCTCTATCGAGAGCGATACAGATATTGAAAATCTGACATTGCAGGTAACCACCACTCCCGAATACATTGAACCGCAGCGTTATGAAATAAATAAACTGACTGCGAACTGCCCGCTCAATGTTACCCCGGTGTCAAAAACAAATTACGATTTAGCTGCGCTGAAAAGCTTAACAGAGGAAGAACCGGGGCAAATCCATTTCTCCCTCTATCAGGGAGAAAACCAGCTTTGCAAAGAAAGCGGGCAGCTCACATGGTTGCCGGCCAATGTGTGGGTAATGGGCATAGGTGCAAAATATCCTGAGCTACTGGCGGCACTTGTACAGCCGAACGACCCGGCAGTAGACAAAGTGCTTCACCATGCCGGCGAGCTATTGGCCAACATGGGGTTAAGCCCGGACTGGAGCGGCTACCGCAGCGCCCCAAATGATATACTCAACAAGCTACACGCCATTTGGCTGACACTCAGCAATTATGGTATAAACTATGCGACCCCTGCTCGTGGTGAAATCGATTTGGAGAATAGAGGAGCCCACCAAAAAGTGCGCACCCCGTCACAAATCATGCAGGGAGGCTGTGCGACCTGTTTGGACTCTACACTGCTGATGGCAGCAGTCATAGCACAGGCCGGATTTAATCCGCTGGTCATACAAACGAAAGGACACGCATTTGTTGGCGTATTCCTGAAAGATGAGAATCTCCCGCAACCCATAGTAAAAGATTGCGCGACCATCAGAACCCTCATGGAACTGGGCGACATTCTGGTTCTCGAAACAACGATGCTCACCCGCTCCGAGGGGAATCTACTGGTGCCCTTTGAGGCCGCCCGCGATAAGGCGGAGCAAACGCTGCGCGATACGGATTTTGTAAGAGTCTATGACATCGTTCGAATATGGTCCGGCGGTGTGCGCCCCATCAGTACCGAACGCCCGGAAAACGCACCGAGCATCGTCAACGAACACACTTGCAGCGCAAACGTAGCAGATTTTCTTCCTGAAGAAACGGCAGCCGTTCTCGAAAGAGAACAATCGCTCGTAACCGACAGGAAGCGTACTCGCATGGAAAACTGGCAGCTCAAACTGCTGGATCTCTCCATGCGCAATAATCTGCTGAACTGCCACATAGATAAGTCGCAAGTTGAGATAATTCTGAAAAATGCCGCCAAGTTTGAAGACGATTTGTCTAATGGCAAAGTCTTTCGCCTGAGTGGGCTCCCCCTCAATTACACACTCGAAGAGGCCTTTAAAAAAGAAGACAAGAGTGAAGCCAATGCCATAATTGAACACCATGCTACTGAGATGTATGCCAAAAATGAGCTGCTGACTATGAGCTCGAAAGGCATTATCTCTGATGAGGAAGTGCAGAAAAAGCTCTACAAACTCTACCTCAATGCACGTAAAAATCTGGAGGAGAGCGGTTACAACACACTTTATATCGCTTGCGGATTTCTGCGCTGGGTGCGTAAGGAGAAAAACCAGGTTCTCCATGCACCGTTACTACTCATCCCTGTACGCATCACGCGCAAGAGTGTGAAGAGCCCCTTCACCCTGCGCACAACGGATGAAGAAACTCGGCTTAATCTCACCCTGCTGGAGTTGCTCAAGACCGAATATGGCCTTACCATACCCGAGCTTGCCGGAGAGCTGCCCACAGACAACAGCGGAATCAATGTTGCCGGCATTTTCGAAATAGTACGCCGTGCCATTAAGGACATTGAGGGATGGGAGGTACTCAACACCTGCACGCTGGGTGTGTTCTCCTTTGCCAAATACCTGATGTGGAAAGATTTGTGCGACCGCCAGGCTGAGCTGATGACCAATCCCATCGTTCGCCACTTGGCGGACGAAAATCGCGAAACATTCCCCGCACAAGTAGGTTTCCCAGCCCCCGGCGAGCTGGATTCCTCCGTAGATGCCGAACAGGTATATACCCCGCTTTCAGCCGACTCCTCACAGCTTTCAGCCATTCTCGCAGCCGGTCGAGGTAAGAACTTTGTGCTGATTGGCCCGCCCGGAACCGGCAAAAGCCAGACTATCTCCAACATGATAGCTCACTGTCTGGGGCATGGTAAAACAGTGCTGTTCGTTGCTGAGAAAGCTGCTGCTCTTTCGGTAGTATATAACCGTCTCAAACGAATTGGGTTGGGGGATTTCTGCTTGGAATTGCACTCCAATAAGGCAATCAAGAAGGAAGTACTTGCCCAATTCAAAGCGGCTATAGACAATGTTACCGAAAAGAACACCGGGGGAAATAGCTGGGAAAAAGCAGTCAGCGATATGCTCAGCATACGCACCGGGCTCAACCTACTGCCGCAAGAGCTGCACCGCCTGTACCCCGATGCTACCAGCCTGTACGATGACATCAATTTACTTGCAGAAGCGCCCATTGTCCCGCTGCTCCCGAAACAGGCAACGGATTTGCTCAAGGTAACCGAGTCGGAGATGAACCAATTGCTGGACTACACTCGCGAATTAAGTTTGCAGTTCAGCTCTGTTTGCGAACTCTATCCCGGGAAGGTGCAGCATTTGGTCAACACCCACTACACAATGCAGTGGGATGACACGCTGGCAGAGCTCCTGCCCCGCGTATCACGAGCTGCGGAGAGATGGGATACCGCACTCAACAAGCTCATGGAGCAAGTCGGATTGGTCAAAGATGACTATGCAGATAAACGCCACATCATAGCAGAACTGCTTCTGCTGGCGGCACAAACCCATGGTCAGGATAACACCCCCCTGCTCCCCGCAACGGCAACAACTGAGCTTCTGCAGCTAAAAGAAGCCCTGAGCGCCGCAGAAAATTACCGTCAATGCCAATCAGAGCTCACTCTTCCCTATCCGGAAGGAACGGAAGATGCGCCGGCTGTTCCGGTTCTGTACCGTCAGTGGAAAGAAGCACTGTTCAGCAACTTTATCACCCGATTCTTCACAAACAGAAAGATTCGTAAATCGCTGCAAATGTTGGCATTCAGCCACAAAAAGCCCAATATAGAGCGAGATTTACAAAATCTGACTGATATGCAGCGCTACAAAACATCTGCCGCGCTGACAGCGCCCGCATTGCCGCAATTCCGCAAAGGTATACACACCGGACAGCATGACTACGAAGCCGCCTGCCAAATGGCAGAAAAGCTGCAAAAACTAGCTTCCATAGAATCCCTCTGCAAACTCTATCTATCCGTTGAAGGCAACCCCATTACCCCGGGCAGCCCGGCGGCTCAGCAAGCCGCGACCTTACGGCACTGCACCGAAGAATACCACGCAATACTGGCAGAACTTGCCAAGCTGCTGGGAGCTCCGCTCAAGGGAACGGAAACAGAACGCGAAGGGGCTGTGGCAGCCATTGCTCACGAGCTACTGGCTCAACGAAACAAATGGCGTCAGGTCATCATTTGGAATGAATGCGCAGCCAAAGCCGACAGTGAAATTACACGAGCATTGGTCAGCAAACTACAATCCGGAGAACTTAAACATACGGATATAGAGATTGCTGTACGAGTCAATTACTCGCGTGAACGATTGCGCGCAGCCGTAGACTCCAGCCGAACCCTCACTTATTTCGACGCGCCCACTCACGAAAGGCATATCGATAACTTCTGCAGCAAAGATGAACAGGTGCTCAAGAGTGCACGAGCTCATCTTCAGGTCCTGCTTAAGGAGCGAGCCCAGCAGCACACGATGCACGCCAAGGAAATGGCGGAACTTAATCACGAGCTCAATAAACAGCGCGCGCACAAATCCATCCGCAAACTCTTGGCTCTTACCCCGAAAGTAAGCCGCATGCTCAAGCCCTGCATGCTCATGAGCCCGCTGTCGGTTGCGCAGTATCTCTCAACAGATTCCGAGCCGTTCGACGTCGTTATCTTCGACGAGGCCTCTCAGATTCCCGTATGGGATGCCATCGGCGCCATAGGTCGCGGCAAGAGTGCCGTCATCGTAGGCGACCCGCGACAGATGCCGCCCACCAACTTCTTCGCACGCAGTAAGCCGGAAGACGCGGGGGACGATACACAGGAAGTAGAACAGGATCTTGAAAGCATTCTCGATGAGTGCTTGGCCTGCGGAATTCCGCAAATGAACCTCAACTGGCACTACCGCAGTAAGTCGGAAAGTCTGATTGCTTATTCAAATCACAATTACTATGATAATAAGCTGATGACATTCCCGGCCCCGGTGGAAAACGACACAGCTCTACAGTACCATTATGTAGCCGGTGTATATGAGAAAGGTGCCACCAAGCGTTATAACAAAAAGGAAGCTCAGGCATTGATTGACCATGTGCTGAGTGTACTGCGCAGCCCGGGGTTCGATTATAACGAGCAAACCAGCATTGGTATTGTCACGTTCAACGCTCAGCAGCAAAATCTTATTCAGGATATGCTCGACCGAGCAAGAGCAGAAGATGAATCGCTCGAACCGTTCTTCAATGAAGAAAATCCCGAGGCCATTTTCGTAAAAAACCTCGAAAATGTACAGGGCGACGAGCGCGGAGTCATCTACTTCTCTACCACCTACGGCCCGGATGAAAAGGGAGCCATCTCCATGAACTTCGGTCCGCTGAACCTCACCGGTGGCGAGCGCCGCCTGAATGTAGCAATCACACGAGCACGCACCGGCATGCGAGTATTCAGTTCCCTCAAACCGGAGGACATTGACCTGAATCGCACACGAGCTCGCGGCGCGGCAGATTTGCGCGGATTCCTCGAATGCGCACGCATGGGAGCCGGCTCCTACTTCAAACTGAATAGCCTCAATGGCCAAAACGAGGAGTACGGATTACAGCGGGCTATCTGCAAGACACTGGAAGCCAACGGCTGGCAATGCATCAACAATCTGGGCGTATCCGGCTATCGAATTGATATCGCGGTTGCGCACCCGGAGCAACCCGGCAATATGCTCGCCGGCATCGTGCTGGATGGTCCGACCTATGCAGCCGCCGCCACGGCACGCGATCGCGACATTCTGCGCGAAAGCGTGTTGAAGAGCTTAGGCTGGAACATCCGTCACATTTGGGCGCTGGATTGGTGGCGCGACCCGCAGGGTTACGCCGCACTCATAGATAAGCAACTGCGCGACCTACTGGAGAATAAAGAATAAAAAATCAAAATCACATTCGGCACTCGAGTAATACTTTCTCGGGTGCCGAATTGTTTATGTTCACAGTGCATGTAACAAGCGAAGTACTCTTTCGCCGGGTAATACCCCCATTTCCATATCACGCATAACAAAGGCAAAAGAAAGCCCCGTATCCGGCACACAGAAACCGAAAGAACCGCCGGCACCGGCATGCCCAAAACCGCCCCCGGGGAAAAATGGCTCAGGTTCACACATAGCACCGCAGGTAAAAGCGGTGTGTTGCTGCAAAGTATGGTCAAACCCGCTGCATTGGGGGCAGCTCATCCACTCCGCGACCTCAGCGGCGAACGGAGAGCCGGGCAACTTTCCGAGCAACGCTTGATAAAACATGGCCAACCCTCGGGGCGAAGCCACACCGCCCTTAGCGGGAGAACCACAGTTGTGAGCAGCATAGCTATTCATCTCGCGCGGAGATTCAAAGCCCGTTATGCTATGAAAGGCTCTGTTTACTGCACTCCCCGGCTCGTAATAAGCACCCATGAACGGCGAGCGGGGAATGCGCCCTTGCAATCGAGGAGCCCTCAACTCCGCCACCCGTGCTTCACATTCAATCGGAAAATGCCCGATATAGAAATCCAACCCCAAGGGGCGGCGCACGCATTGTTCCCAATAATCGCACACACGCATGCCGGTAAGTTCGAGCATGAGGATATCAAGCATAGGCCCGAACGTCTGGGGATGGTACCCATGCTGCGGCGGTCCCCACAGCGGAGAGCTGCGCTCAATTACCTGTCGGCACTTTAGCAAATCATCAATCGGCGCAGGTTCAATCAAAGCGGCAAGCCCACTTTGGTGAGACAACAACTCGCCTATCGTCAATTCCGGCTGAGGGAACGCTGACCATAGCACCCCCACCGGTAGCTCCGGGTCACGACAGCAATCATACAACGCCTGCAACAAACAGGCAGCGGCTGCCGGTTTCGTGGCCGAGTATATAGGCACAAGCGTTTGCTCAGACCATGGCACACCGGCAGTTGCTTCGCCACCATAGATTGAACATAGCTCTTCGCCGTTTTTCCAGACACAGACACCGCCACCACACAATACCCCCTCATCTATATTGAGAGCAAATGCCTTCCGGAGTCGAGCATTCATAATGGTACAGGGTGAATATCAACAACATGAGCTACACCGTCAACCACACGAAAACTCAACTCAAATGGCTTATAGATAATGTGGTAGACGCGCTCAGAATCATGCTGATACGCCGGTCTGGGGTCCTGAGCCAAGACCTCGCGCACCGCAAGAGCCCAATCAGTCGGAGCATGGCGCGGCAGGTCACAATCAAACTGCACATCAAGCATATTTCGCGGAGTTTCCGTAAATCCGCCGGTAGCCTCCGGCAAACTGTCAGCATAGGGTATATAGGGTTTGATATCGTAAATGGGCGTACCATCTACCATATCGGCTCCACTCACGCGCAGTACAGGCCCGGGTTCAACCGATATCAGCTTAACAACCGATAACCCCAATCCATTAGGTCGAAATGGCGAGCGAGTAGCAAACACCCCCACCCGAGTATTCCCACCCAAGCGAGGCGGCCGAACCGTGGGATGCCAAGCGGCACCCTCATTGCAATGAAATCCCCAAATCAGCCACAAGTGGCTGAAATCGGTCAAACCACGCACACATTCCGGACTAGAGTACGCCGGAGCAAAAACAATCTCACTGATAACATGCGGAGCAAGGTTTGGCTGTCTCGGCACGCCGAATTTATCAGCAAAAGGAGACCGAATGTGCGCCACAGGTTCCATCACACGCCGAAGAAATCACGCATAACTTGCTCATAAACGCCGCGCTTGAAATCCGGCAGAGCACTGAAATCAAAATCACAGGGACGCACCCACTTATAATCGCGGAATTCCTTATTGTCGAGCCAAGGCTCTGCCTCATCACTGTGCATCAGGCACAAGAAATAATGCTGTTCCTGACCGGCGTAAGGAATACCACGCTTGCGCAACACGCGTTCGCGCTCCTTTGGCGGATAATCATAGCGATAGGGACCATGCTCAGCTATCACCTCGTATTCATTCGGGCGAAAACCGGTTTCTTCCATACCCTCGCGGCAAGCAGCGCTGAGCGGAGATTCTCCATTTTTAATACCTCCTTGCGGGAACTGCCAAGCACCCGCAGGTTTCACGCGTTCGCACACCAGCACCGTACCATCATTACGCTGATAAATGATAGCGGCATTCGGCCGATAAAGTTCAGTGGTCTGAGACATAAGGACTACAGGTCGTGACGACACTATACCATAGCACTGACTGCTTGGCAAGTACCGAACAGGCATGATTGCATTTTTTCCATACGCAAAATATCCTTGCAAGCCCAAGCACTCACTGGCATAATAAACAGGCACCATGATACTGTACAGAACTAACATCCTCACATTTATACTGCTGATATCCATGTCGGGGGTGTGCCCTGCCAATGCGGCTGAGCTCAAACGCAGCTCTCAGTCAGCTACTGTGCAGCAGGTAAAAAAACAACAGATTTCATTTAATCATTTGGTATTGCAAACTATCAGCCGCGACATCCCCCGTGGCGGCGGTTATTCAGCAACTCCATCGGATGTGGAACGGTTGGCACAACGGGGAGTACAGTGGAATTCGCAACAGAAATCACTTGCTATTCAGCCCGGAGCCGTCACACCGACCTTCTGCTCAGCGGCATGTTACATGGTGCTGCTGCGAAGCCTGCAACGCTGGGAATTTCACAGCAAACTGCGACTTCCACATGCAGCTTGGCAGGCACTGGATGTACAGGAAAACCAACCTGACGGCACAGGTGCCTGGGGACGAGCAAACGCCAACGGCCCCGGTTTAGCCAAGCTTGTACACGATTTGAAAGTCGGTATCAACTTCAGCAATCTGCAACTGGCTCAACCCGGCGATTTTCTCAAATTCTTCTGGTCTACGGATATCGGAGTTCATGAGCGCGGGCACCTTGTAGTCTACCTAGGCACCGAGAAAATAAAGGGAGTCTTGCATGTGAAATACTGGTCAGCAAACAAACCCGGTGGATTCGGCATAAAGAGCACCCCGTTAAGTCGCATGCATAACCTTATTTTCACACGCATCACCACGCCGCAAAACTTCGCACGAGTCCACAAGATGCCGGAACACGATGCTTGGCTGAGCAACATGCAACAGCGCAGCTTCAGCTTCGATGAAGTACGCCGCGCATGCAATATCATCCAAACTCGCTGACGTTCCCAACGGATGAGTTATACCTCTAGCTATAAAAAAGTTCAATGGCACGTTTTGATATTGCAGTCACATGAACAGCATGGTATGATTCAGCAGTATGAAGCAGAGCTTTGAAAAAGCAGTGGCTGTATTGGTAGAACGCTACCCGGAATATCCGGAGGAGGCGTACGAGTTTATGCGGGCAGGGCTCGATGCCGCCGCCGATCGGTTCTGCAAAGATGACAAAAGCCCGCACCTGAGCGCAAAGGAACTCTACTTAGGCGCTTGTGCCTACGCGCTCGAAGAATATGGACCAATGGCTGCCGATGTTCTGGGGTTCTGGGGTATACATTCATCAAGCGACTTCGGTAATATCGTCTACAACCTCATCGAAGTAGGTATATTCGGCAAGCAAAAAGGAGACAAACGCGAGCAATTCGACGAACTGCCTGATTTGCAGAGATTCCTCAATGCCCCTTACGATGGCAACATTTCAGAACTTCCCAATTTTTAACACTGCTGACACCAATATGAGCACACTGACAACTATGCAGGGTGAACAGTTACGCTGGCCTGCCGAATGGGAAAAGCAACAGGCAATCTGGCTCTCCTGGCCCCACCGAGAAGACTTGTGGCAAGGAGGACTAGCTGAACTGACCGGACATTATGCCGATTTAGCAGCAGTCATAGCACCACATGCACAAGTTCGAATAAATGCGGCCGCCCCGCTGCATGCCGGAATTGAGCGCTTGCTGAAACAACGCGGCGTGCACAACTATGCGCTCTACAACCACCCGACCAACGATGTATGGTGCCGCGACCATGGTCCCATATTTGTGCAGCGGCAAGACGGCACCCGACAGCTGGCGGATTGGACATTCAACGCATGGGGCGGCAAGTTCGCACCGTGGAATCTTGACAACGAAGTTCCGACCCGCATAGCAGAAAGCCTGAACCTGCCGAAGTTAAGCAGCAATTTAATTCTCGAGGGCGGAGCAATCGAGGGCAACGGTGAGGGGCTACTCATCACCACGGAAGCCGTACTGCTCAATCCTAATCGCAACCCCGGCGTAAGCAAAGCTGAAATTGAGGCTGAGCTGCACCGCATGCTGGGCACCAAACAGGTTTTCTGGCTGGGCAGTGGGATTGAGGGAGACGACACAGACGGTCATATTGATGACATGGTGCGTTTTGTGAATGCCGAAGCGGCAGTCTCGATTATCGAGCCTGACCCACACTCCCCCCACTACCGCAATCTGGCAGAAAATAATGAACGACTGCAAGACCTGCGTACCCCGTCCGGGCACCGCGTGGAAATCATTCCCCTGCCCATGCCGCAACCGCTCGTAGCAACCGATTGGAGATTGGAACAGCTCCCGGCAAGCTACGCCAACTTCCTCATCTGCAATGGGGCGGTAATCGTGCCGATATTCAACCAAGCGAAAGAAGATGACCGGGCACTGGGCATTCTCCGTGAGTGCTTCCCGGGGCGACAAGTCATCGGCTTCGATGCCCGCCGACTTGTCATCGAGGGTGGGGCTATCCACTGTATCACCCAGCAGGAAATAGCATAAGCACTGAACAAGTCATGATGAAATTTCAACCAGCCATCTTCTGCACACTGAGCGTTCTCGCCTCTCACTTGCTAGCAGATGTCAACTGGCAGGTAAATTTACCTGCAGCCCTGCTGCAAGCAGAGCGCGAAAACAAACTGGTATTGGTAGATTTCACCGGGTCAGACTGGTGTTCTGCGTGCATAGCGTTGCGCCACAATGTGCTCGATACTAAAGATTTTCGCAACTGGGCGGCTGATAAATTCGTACTCGTTGAAATTGATTTACCGCAAAGCAAATCCCTCCCCGGTAATCAATTAGCTCAGAACAAAGCCATAGCCGAGCGCTACGGCATAGCGGCATTCCCCACCATTATGGTGCTCAACCCACAGGGGGAAGTCATGGGCGGATTTGAAGGGAATGTAAAAAGCACAGCAGACGCGGTGACGGCATTGAACCACGCCATCGCCGCCGCGCCCAAGTTTAGCAGAGCCAAAACAGCAAGTGGCGCCGAGCGTGCTCGCCTGCTCTACAGCATCTACACCAGCTATCCGACAAGCAAGAGCTTCGCACAACATGCCAACGCTCTGAGAGAATTGACCCAACAGGCTGACCCTGATAACCTGACGGGTATACACCACCATGCGGCAGTGCAAGAACAAGCTCAGCGATTCTTAGCGGAGCGCAATGCCACCCGCATGCACAGCCCTGAAATGGGAGAACTGCTGGAAAAACAATTGAGAGAAGCTCTACCGGAAAACCGAACCGCCGTGCTTATGGAGCGTTGCCAATATGCACTGGGAACGGCTGAAACCACGGAAGACATTGAAAAAACACGCCGGATGTTTGAAGAATTAGTCCCGTTGCTCCCGGCTGATGAGGCAGCAGAAATTCGCCATTTTATAAAAACCTACTTCACGGACTCAGCAGCTCTGCTGCAATTGCTGAAAGCCGGGCGCCCCCATTAGCCATTACCACAGTAAAAAAAGCCGACATTCAAAATCTGTAATAAAAACTAACGGCGAGAGAAGCATCAATTTCCGAAATAACGTTTTTTTTCAGAACAAGTACACCAACAATCCGTCTAAAAAAGTAAACATGAAAAACAAAACAGCAAAATACTGCATCGCTTACTCTGTGCTTATGCCGGCCATTATTCTCCTGATTACTTTCATGGACGTAGGCCCGCTTAAAACCGGTTTAACTCAGTTCTTTATGGCCTTGCCGGCCATTCCGTGCGCTATCTTCTGGCTGTGGGTACAACGCGCCAATATACTTTCCGTGCCCACAATTTATATTTGTTTGGGGCTACCGCTACTGCTCAGCATACTACTGCCCCTACTGGCAGGAGCCTTCCCCGGCCTAATGGATTTTTCGTATAGCGGCACCCTGTCAGATCAAATTATTGCACTGATTAAGCAAAACCTTCAGGCCTCTATAGTAATGATTCTGCTCACCATGACAGGACGCTGGATTTCCGGTTTCAGCCAAAGCTTGGACTGATTCACGTCAGCACTTTTGCAGTAGTTTTGAAATGCAGCTTGGCCACATCGGCCAAGCGCTCTTGGCCGTGAGTCGCGACAAAAACCCGCGCTGCCTTCGTAACATGCGGAGCACAACCAAGCGGCAAACTACATCCACAGGCCGCAGCGGCATCTTTCATCCATTTCACAAATCTGGCACGCGCCAGTATGGAAGCAGCCGCCACGGCAACATCGCTTTCACCTCGCACGCGCTGCTCAAGTTTTACCGGCACATTGCGTTTTTTCAGAGCGTGGTACAAAACCCACTCATTGGCAAATTTGTCGCTCAGAGCACGCGGACAAGTGGGCACCTTCTCGTGCAGAGCAGCTATAACCCGAGCATGCCCCCAAGCCAACAGGCGATTAAGATTACCGAACTCCGTATATAGTTCATTGTAACGCTTGGGGCCTATACAAACCACTTCATAAGCCACACCGGGCAAGGCCATAATCTTTGCGGCCATGCTTGCTATTTTATTATCATCCGGTATGGACTTGCTATCTCGACAGCCGAGCTTAACCAGCGCCTCGGCCGTGCGCTCATCTGAATACACCCCGGCTATCACCAACGGTCCGAAGTAATCACCCTTGCCACTTTCATCCACACCAAAGTGGGGCGTGATATCAAGATATGCAGGTAATGCCTTGCGCGCCTCCGCCGTGGCATTTGTACCCGTTACTGCGGATATCCCGGACTTCGGGTCAATAAGCAGGACAAACTCCATGAACTCATCCGCCCCGGCTCCCTGCACCAAAAGCTTACCCTTTTTAGGATAATACGCAACATTCACGCGTGGCCCCTCAAAACAAAAATCAGCATAATCCCGACTACTCTCCTGAAATCCGGCACGTTGCTGCAACTTATCTCGCAACTGCCGCGCCTCTGCCGGACTAAGCTGTACTGTGTGTTGGTTGGCCATAGCGCCCTTAAAATGCCCCGATTCGGAACTTTCGTCAATCCAAAATACCGCATTTACTCGCTTTTTCCCCCGTGTTGACACAAAAATTGCATTGAACACGCTTTTTTTGCGTGCATAACGCGAGAAAATGCGCTATATTCCCTGCGGCTTCTTCAACAAAGCAAAAAACTTATGGCTAATACGATTACAAAACGAGAGCTTGTCAACAAGATTTGCGCCGAGACTAGCAGCAACCTGACGCAGAACGATGTCCTCGAGGTTATCCAGAAGGCCGTTGATCTCATCATCGAGTCTCTGGGCAACGGCGACCGTGTCGTTCTTCGCAACTTCGGCACATTCACCGTAAAGGAGGTTAAGGCCAAGATCGGTCGTAACCCCAAGGATCCCGGCAAGGATGTACCCATCCCCGCTCGTTCCGTGGTGAAATTCAAGGTTGGCAAAACCCTCAAAGAGGCTGCCGCCAAGGTAGTGACCGAGTAATTTTGGGCGCCGCCTCATTGACATTAACCATCTATTTACTTCAACGAGCCATACCGAATTCCCCCGGTATGGCTCGTAAAGTTTTTACATTTTTCTAAAAAATACATTTTTTTCAACTTTTATGCTTGACATTTAAAAATATTTTATGTAGAATGCTGCCGTTGCCTGTTGGCGACACCCAACAGTGCGCAGATAGCTCAGTCGGTAGAGCAGTAGACTTTTAATCTATTGGTCCCGGGTTCGAGTCCCGGTCTGCGTACTACATGTCCCCATCGTCTAGGGGTTAGGACATATGATTCTCAGTCATAGAACCGCGGTTCGAATCCGCGTGGGGATGCTAAGAAACCCGAGGTTATTCGCCTCGGGTTCTTTTTTTGTGCAGATATAAGGGAATAAGACACGGATTTAACTTGTCAGGCCGCAGAGTATACGATAGAATGCGCAAGTTCAGCGCGCAGGCGCGGAAACCACCATCACATATCAGGCCATGACCTTCCTCGAATTCATCCGCAAAAACTCAGTGTTAGTTCTCGTCGTTATCGTTGCCATCGCTGCCGGCCTGATAATGATGGACTACAGCAATCAGGGCAGTGCTTTCTCCCGCGATTTCCACATTCAGGTGAACGGCACTAACTACAAGACACCCGATGTCTACAACCTCGGGGAAAGTGCCGAAAGCACCATCCAGCAACTTGTAAGCCAAAGCTACACCAAGTTGCGCGAGCGCTTCGATGCGAACAAGGATGACGATTTGAGTGCCGATGAGCAAGCAGCTCTGAACGCCTGGCTCGAACAGCACCCGGAAGTAGAATCCGCCTCCGCCCGTCTGCAATATGTGCTGAATGCTTGGTGTTACGGTCTTTGCAAACGCAGCGAAGAAAATATCGCCATCAACCGCGCCATGCTGCGCGAAGAAGCCAAGGCTCTGGGTATCGTTCCCTCGAAGGAGCAGATTGACAACTTTATCACCTCCCTGCCGGCATTCCGCAAGGAAGACGGCAACTTTGACAACAAACTATACCAAAACCTGACCGGTTATTACGATGGCGTGGCCAACAACCCCGCTGAGCAGTCATTCCGCAGTGTGATTTCCGACATCATCATTTGGGAGACCGTCGGTGCCATGATTACAACCGACGTTGCCTACAACGCCAAGACCCAGTCCGCAATCGTCGATGCCGGCAATCAGAACCTGAAAGGCAAAACTGCATGGCTTGCAGCTGACAAAGTAGCAGCACCCGCAGCCCCCACGGAAGAGGAGCTTAAAACCTACTGGGAAGCCAACAAGGACAAGTATAAGAGTGAACAGCAGCGCATCGTTTCCATCTACACTCTTACCCCCGGCAAGAATGAGTCCACCGACAAACTCATGAACACGGCCGACGTCATCATGCAGGATTTTTCGATGGCAGACGGCACAGGCATGGACAGCATCCTCGAAAATGCCGCCAACTCCCGCGAAAACGCTGAGTTTACCTATAAGAACGAAGACGGCAGCTCTCACATCACCCTGCCCCTGTGCACGGAAGCAAACGCCCCGGAAGCACTGAAAACAGAGGTAGTCCACAATGGCAAAAACACAACACTTGCCGCTATCGCCTTCAACAACATCGAGGTTGGTGCCACCTTGGCAGACTACGAATCAGCCGTTAAGAACGGAACTGTAGACAAACTCTGCACCATCCAGCAGCTTCGTGGCTTCTATCTTACCAAAGACGGCAAAGCCGTGCTGATTAAAGTCGAAGCCATTTCCCCGCCAGTTGTTCTCCCCTTTGAGCAAGCACGCGAAAAAGCACTGGCCGACATGAACGCAGAGCGTGCAGACAATGCACTGAAACTGGCAGCTGAAAAGCTCTATCAGGAAATGAGTGATGCCGCAACAAAGGGAGAAGGCACAGATTCCCTCTTTGCTAAGGCCGCCGCCGCCGGAGCCGAGGTCAGCGAGTTCGGCCCCTGCTCTCTGGGTATAGATACTGATTTGCCCGCAGGACTGACTACACAGGCTCTGCTCACCACCGCTACCGGCAAGCTCTGCCCGCTGGTGGTTCAGATTGATGGCGCACGCATCAGCACCATTACAGAGCGCACCATCACCGACGACAAGCAATACTTGCTCAGCAAACAAATCTACCAACTGCCGATGAGCAACGCTCAGCTGCGCAACCAAGTGATGCTCGACTGGCTCAACACAGCTTATATTCGCTACAACGTGCAGCTGGCTGAGTACGTTGAGACCAACATTAAGTAAAGCCCGGCAAGCACATGGCTTTCCCCCCGCAGACCAAATACATCGTGGGTAATGAAGCGTGCGAGCGCTTCAGCTTCTATGGCATGAAGAGCATTCTCGTGCTCTACATGGTAAACGCTCTCGCCATGAGCGAGAGCGAAGCCATGGAAGTGGCACACCTTTTCAATGCGCTTATCTACATTCTTCCCCTGCTTGGGGCATGGATAGCCGACCGCTTTTTGGGGCGTTACCGTACCATATTATACGTATCACTTTTCTACTGCCTTGGGCACGGTGTACTTGCCACGGCAGATTTAACCGAAAGCTTGGAGATTAAGCGCTGGATTCTCCTGACGGGTCTCTTTATCATAGCTCTGGGCGCGGGTGGTATCAAACCCTGCGTTTCGGCCTTTGTCGGCGACCAGGTCGGTGGTTTCGACAGCAAGACAATGACGCGCGTATACGCGGCATTCTACTGGGCGATTAACTTCGGCTCATTCTTCTCCTTCCTCGTCATTCCCTGGGTTCACAAAAACTGGGGCTATAGCTGGGCATTCGCCATACCCGGTATATTCATGGCGCTCGCGACCTTTGTATTCTGGTGCGGACGGCATCAGTACAAACACAAAGCCCCTGCCCAGCCTGAGTTCTTGTCAACACTCATGTGCCGTATATTCCGAGGCGCAACTGTGGCCTGCAATCGTTTCGGCGGCGCGGCAGTAAGCCGAGCCACAACTACGGCCATTCAGATTGCTGCCTTCATCGTAATCGCCCCCATTGCTGTAAGTTTGGCTATCTGGGCGCAGGACGGTGCCACCAAGATAGCCACACTCAGCGGTGCCGGAGAAACAGCCGCCGGTTTTTGCGGACTGGCTGCACTGTTGCTCTATGTGGCAGCTCTGGTGCTTGCCGGATTGAAAGCAGCTGCTGTCTTCGGCATGCAGAACTTCTTCGGCACCACGGGCAGTATGATTTTCAACAAGCGTGAAGTAACGGAGAAACTCTATAGCGATGAGCAGCGCAAAGAAGCCCGCAACATGCTGCGCGTGCTCACAGTATTTCTGATGATTATTCCCTTCTGGAGCCTGTACGACCAGACCTCCACCAGCTGGATTCTTCAAGGGCGCTCGATGGAAGAAATCCGCTTCACCCTTTTCGGCATCAATTTCTATTTCGGTGCAGAGGAGATGCAGAGCATCAACCCGGCCTTTGTAATGACCTTGGTTCCCCTCGTTACCCTGCTGGTGTACCCCTACATCGGCAAGTGGAGTCATCCGCTCAGGCGCATGGGAATCGGCATTGTACTTGCCGGTGCCTCTTACGGTATCGTAACCTGGCTGCAAACACGTCTCGATGCCGGCGAACAACTCAGCATCCTCTGGCAAATTATCCCCTACTTCGTCATTACCATAGCAGAAATTCTGGTCAGCACCACCGGTATTGAGTATGCCTATACCGCCGCCGGTGATAAGCTCAAGAGCATTGTATCCAGCTTCTGGTTCCTGACGAGTACGATGGGCAATTTCCTTGTCATTTACCTAACCGGTTTGGTTGACAACCCGGCCTCAGCAGAAACCTTCACTCTCTATGGCGTGCTGAGTGTCAGTATCGGTCTGTTGTTCATATTTGTAACAACTCGCCCGAGCTTTAAAGCAGAATAAAGTGCAAGAGCACAGGGATTGAGAGCGGAAAGTGCGTCAGTCGCTACAATGAAGCTTGCTTTCGTGCGCAGTTCAGGGTAGAATCGCGCGCATGGCGAACGAAGAAATTACCACCACCAAAAAGGATTTTATTCGTGAGTGGATTGCCTCTGACCTTGCAGAAGGTCACTGCGAAACTCCTATCACGCGATTCCCCCCCGAGCCTAACGGCTATCTGCACATTGGCCACGCCAAGGCAATTTGCCTTGATTTCGGCGTAGCGCAAGAGTACGCGCAGCAGGGGGCGGTGTGCCACTTGCGTTTCGATGATACCAACCCCTGCAAGGAAGATGTCGAGTTCGTCAATTCCATACAAGAAGACATCAAGTGGCTTGGGTTCGACTGGGGCGAGCACCTTTACTGGGCCTCCGATATCTTTGATTTCTACTACGAATGCGCTGTTCACCTCATTAAGAACGGCTTGGCCTATGTTGATGAGCAGGACCGTGAAACCATGCGCGCTCAGCGTGGTAATCTGACAACTCCCGGTATTCACTCTCCCTACCGTGATCGCTCGGTAGAAGAGAACCTCGCCCTCTTCGAGGCCATGAAGGCCGGTAAGTTCCCGGAAGGCGGTGCCGTTCTGCGCGCCAAGATTGACATGGCCAGCAGCAACATGAACATGCGCGACCCTGTCATCTACCGCATCTCCTACGAACACCACCACAACACAGGTAACAAATGGTGCATCTACCCGATGTACGATTTTGCTCACCCCTTGGAGGACGCCTACGAGCGCATTACCCACTCGCTCTGCACCCTTGAGTTCGAGAACCACCGTCCGCTCTACGACTGGGTCATTGAGAACTGCCCCATTCCCGCAGGTTCCCGCCCGCAGCAGCGCGAGTTCTCGCGCCTCAACATCACCTACACCGTCATGAGCAAGCGCAAACTGCGCCAGATGGTGGAGGAAGGTCACGTTGCCGGTTGGGACGACCCCCGCATGCCCACAATCTGCGGTATGCGCCGCCGTGGATACCCCGCCCAGGCTATCGTTGACTTCTGCGAAGGCGTGGGTATTACCAAGTTCAATGGCAACACCGATGTAGCACGACTGGAAAACGCAGTCCGCGCTGAGCTCAACACCAACGCCGAGCGCCGCATGGCTGTGCTTAAACCGCTCAAGCTCGTGCTTACCAACCTGCCCGATGGACACGAGGAAGAGGTAGAAGTGGTGATTAACCCCGAAAAACCCGAGCTGGGCAACCGCAAGCTCACCCTCACGAAGGAAGTATGGATTGAGCAAGACGACTTCATGGTCGAACCGCCCAAGAAGTATAAGCGCATGAGCCCCGGTGCCTGTGTGCGCCTGCGTGGTGGCTACTGCGTAGTGTGCACCGGTTACGAGGCCGATGCCGATGGCAATGTGACGGAGGTTCACGCAGAGATTCTGCCGGGCACCATCGGCTCCAACCCGCCCGAGGGTATACGCTGCAAGGGAGCCATTCACTGGGTTTCCGTGAAATACGGTGTGAAGGCTGAAGTGCGCCTGTATGACCGCCTGTTCAAGGACGAGGCACCCGATGCCAACCCCGACGGTTTCCTTGCCGCGCTGAACGCCGACTCCCTCACCGTGCTGAAGGACGCCGTAGTTGAGCCTGCGCTGGCAGAAGCCCCTGCGGAATTCCTGTGCCAGTTTGAGCGTACGGGCTATTTCGTAGCAGACCGCTACAATCACAGCCCTGAGCACCCGGTGTTCAATCGTTCCGTAGGTCTGCGCGACTCATGGGCAAAAATGAACAAGTAAGTTAATCACCGAATATATTAACAATGACAAATTTCAGCTCGGCGGCTATCGCCGCTTGATTGCGGTAGAGCCGCCGGGTTGTTTTGATGAGTTTGCGATATGAAGAACGTTGAGTTTACCTCCAAAAACGGTGTATTTGACATGAGCAGCTTTATCTGCGAATGCGATGCCGCCGTAAGCGGTGAGCCGCTCCCCGTTGTAGAAGAACAAGCCCCTGCCCCCGAGCCGGTTCCCGCACCGGTTGTGGAGGTTCCGGTGGCGGACGGCACAGATCCTATCATATACCACCCGCTGGATGAAGTACTCGCCGACCTGCGAATGGGTAAACTCGTGCTGATGACAGATGACCCTCACCGCGAGAACGAAGCCGACCTCGTGTGTGCCGGTCAGTTTGCCACACCGCAAAACATCAATTTCATGGCCACTCACGCACGCGGTCTTATCTGCGTACCCATGGCTCCTGAACGTGTCGATGCTCTTGGCCTGCCCATGCAGGCACAGCATAACACGGAAAAGCACCACACGGCCTTTACCGTGAGTGTAGACGCCCTCGAAGGTACCACAACCGGTATCAGCGCATTCGAGCGCTCCATCACCACCATGAAACTGGCGGACCCCCGCGCTCAACTCGATGACTTCGTACAACCCGGCCACTGCTTCCCACTGCGCGCCGTCGAGGGTGGTGTTATTCGCCGCGCCGGTCATACAGAAGGCACGGTCGACTTGCTGCGTATTGCCGGCTTGGAACCTGTGGGCGTATGCTGCGAAATCATGAAAGAAGACGGCACCATGGCTCGCCTTGGTGAACTGGGCTCCTTCCAAAAGAAATACGGGCTCAAAGCCTGCTCTCTGGCTCAAATCATCGAGCACCGTCAGCACACGGAAACCCTCATCGAAAAAGAAGAAGTGGTAAAACTTCCCACGGACTTCGGCGAGTTTATCTGCCACTCGTACCATTCAAAGGTTGACGGTCAAACCCACCTGGCCTTGGTGCATGGAGATATTGACCCCGAAAAACCAGTTCTGTGCCGAGTGCACAGCGAATGCCTGACCGGCGATGTATTTGCCAGCCGCCGTTGTGACTGCGGCAGCCAGCTGCACACCGCCATGCGACGAGTCGCTGAAGAGGGCGGCGTGATTCTCTACCTGCGCCAAGAAGGGCGCGGTATCGGTCTCTCTGCCAAGTTGCACGCCTACAAGCTGCAAGAGCAAGGGCTCGATACCGTGGATGCCAACATTCAGCTGGGCTTTGCCCCGGATTTGCGAGATTACGGCGTAGGCGCCCAGATTTTGCGCGACTTAGGCGTGCGCAAACTCCGACTGCTCACCAACAACCCTCGCAAGATTGTAGGGTTGACCGGCCACGGCCTGACCATCGAAGAGCAGCTGCCCATCAACATACCCGCCCACGAGGACAATAAGCACTACCTCGACACCAAGCGAGAGCGCATGGGCCACCTCATCTAACCCCTTAACCAATCCCCCCCCGATTCCAGCCATGACAGCAGCAGAAAAAGCACTTTCCACATTCCGCGAGCCGCCTTGCATGTACAACTGTGCACAAACAGTCTGTGCAGCATTCGGAAGAGATGACCTCATCGAACCCATGAAATCCTGCGGCGGCGGTCGCGCCCCCGAGGGTATGTGCGGTGCCCTGTACGGCGCTATTCAGGTAGCCCCTGAGCGCGCGGAGGAATTGAAGTCCGCTTTCATCGCTCAAAATGGAGCATGGAAATGCTGCGACCTCAAGGGCGGTGCACAGCGTGTAGCCTGCCAGCAGTGCGTCAGCGTAGCAGCACAACTGCTCGAAAACAAGTAAAGCTGAGAAAACAATTTATAAAAAAGAGCGAGGGCTGATTGTTCAGCCCTCGCTCTTTTTATTTACAGAAAATCAGATGTTAATCAAACACCCAACAACTCGGCAAGCACCTCCAGACAGCGAGCGTTTTCACGCTCCGTGCCAACGGTAATGCGAACATAGTCCGGCAGACCGTAGCCATCCATGTGGCGCAGAATAACACCCTTTGCCAGAGCATCATTGAACACCTTGCGCCCCTGCCCGGTTTTCACCAGAATGAAGTTAGCCTGACTGGGTACATATTCAATCCCCCAGGCACGGAAAGCCTCATAGTACTGCTGTTTACCACGGTTGACCATATCGACGGAAGCGGCAAGGTGTTCAGCATCATCCAGTGCTGCAACAGCCGCCACCTGCGACATAAGGTTCATATTGAACGGAGTACGAGCTTTGTTGAGCAAATCGGCAATCTCGGGGATAGTGACACCGTACCCGGCACGCAAACCGGCCAAACCGTATGCCTTCGAGAACGTGCGCAGGAGGATGACATTCTTCCCCTGCTTCACATACTTGAGGGTATCGGGCTTCTCGTCTGCGAAGTCAATATACGCCTCGTCAAACGCAACGATAACATGCTCAGGCACAGCCTCCATGAAGGCATCCATCTCGGCCTGAGTCACAACCGTTCCAAGCGGATTCGCCGGGTTAGTGATAAACACCAAGCGAGTCTGCGGTGTGATAGCAGCCAATATGGCCTGCAAATCAGAGCTGAAATCCGCTTTGATGGGAGCCTCCACATACTTAGCACCGAAAAGTTTGCACATAATCGGATACATCGAAAAACTATGCTTAGCAGCAATCAGCTCAATCCCTTCGTGCAGGCAAGCATGGCACAGCAGTTCAATTAGCTCGCTGCTGCCACTACCCACAACCGTCTGGTTGAACTCAACCCCGAAACGCTCCGCAATCTTGCTGCGCAGGGTGAACGAGGCGCCATCCGGGTAAATGTGAACCCCGGCAGCGGCCTGCTGAATTGCAGCAATGGCCTTGGGCGAGGGCCCCAGTGAATTTTCATTGCTGGCCAGCTTTACAATGTCTGCTGGCTCCATCCCCAACTCACGGGCTGTTTCTTCTATAGGTTTGCCGGGCTGATAAGCGACCAGCTCCAACACATACTGATTGGCATATTGAGAGATATTGCTCATAGCTTGCGATTTCGGCCGCAATTATAATACCTGTCATGGACAAAGACAAGCCTTGAATTAGCCATCATTATCATATAAAATCAACTCTATGAAAAAATGGCATAAGCGCACACTTTTCGTCCTAACCTTGGGAGTACTCGGCACCGTGGCTCTGGGACTGCGCCCGGCGCTCACCCCCAACGATGTGCAGGAAATTAAGCACTTCAGCAACGAAATTCCCCTTCCCGAACGACAAAAAAACAGCAACTTCGCGTTCACGCACACCATACAACTGCACAACCCGCACCGCGGCACCTGGTTCTCCAAGCAACTGCAGCAGTCCATACATCCGCAACTCACGCCCGCTGAGTGGCCCATACATGTAAGCTGTGAAGACGGCAAATTACGAGTCAGCGCCCCCCCGCCCCACCTGCACTGTGAATGGGCACACCTGCGAGCCACATGGGTAGTCGGCATAGGCGATGTTAACTATGTGCGCCGCCCCAACGGCAGCAAACACGCAGAATACCAACTGCACATATCCTGCAACATTGAGCGAACTCCCTGTTTCTGGCAACCCACAGAGCGTGAGATGTTCGTGCAATTCATCACCATCGATGTAGCAGATGAAGCCGCAGACATGGGCACTACCATACTGGCAGAGACCACCGGCCCCTTCTTCACTCAATTCAGCCCATCCACCACCGGTCCGGAGCCCAAACTCCCCGCGCGCTACTGCGAGAGCCCCCTCTCCAACGCCATGTTGCGCCTGTTGCACACCCTCGCCGCCTGTACCCCCGAAACCCACGAACAACTCACCCCGCGATTAGTCAATGGAGCCGCTCGGCTCGCCAACTTCGCAACGGCAGCCCCTTGGCCCGACTGCTGGGGGAACTCCGCCGATATGGCTCGCACCATCGCCTACCGAATCGGCCCCACCCTCGAATACATCGCCGAAAACGAGTGCTTTGGCAACCCTCAACTGGCAGATTTCATCAACGGCGACAATTTTTCCCGCATCTTTGGCGAAAAATTCACCGATTCCAAAAGTTCCGATATAAATACAGATTTGGAAAACATTGATATTCAACGCATCAATATAAAAGAATAAAAAAAAGATAAAAAAAATACAATTTTTCTGTAGATTTTAAGAAATGTTTGCGTTCTCTTAAATGTAGGCCGGGGTGAGAGCCGGCCGAGAGAAGACAGTAAACTGTTTTTCATAGAGTAGGTGTAAGTACAATACCGACCGGCGTTCCGCACAGGAGCCGGTCGGTATTGTTTTCAGCATTTTACTGCAATCTCAGAGCCAAAGTCGCTCCATATCATCCGGCACATGAATGGTGCCAAGAAAATGCTCTGCAGCCTCAGCAGAATATGCCGCACGGCGGGTAGGCAGCGTCTTGTCCTCCGTATGATACAGCAGCAAATGCCGCACCGCCAGCCCGGCGGCAAGCCGACCGGCATCAAGTGCGGTACTGTGGTGTTTTTCATAAGGCTTAAAACGCTCGCGGTCAGCGTACAAACAAAAAGCCTCGCACAGCAGCCAATCCGCCCCACGGGCATATACCTCAGCCCGTTCATTGTAAGGTTCATCCCCCAAACAACACAAGCGTTGCCCATCCGGCAACTGCAAACAGAAACCGAACTGCCTAGCCTTCGTTGAACCGATATCAAAAGCCCTCGCCGACATGCCCGCAGCCCTGAACTCCTCACCATCTGCCAACCCATGCAGCACAATATCATCGTTAATATGGCGGCAAACCTTACCCGGCAAAGTCAGTCGGCAGATAGTATCGAGCGCCTGCAAGCCCTCCTCATGCCCATAAATATGCAGCTTGCCGCTATATTTCCCCGCATTCATGGCCTGAGCCACCATACGCAACACCCACACCACGCCAAAAATATGATCCGTGTGCGTGTGAGTCAGAAACACATCATGCACATCTGCCAGAGCCACTCCGGCCTGCGCAAGTCGGGCCAATATCCCATTTCCGCCACCGCCATCCACCAGCAAAACCTGCCCACCATTCCGGATGGTAAAACATGTATTGTAACACTGCGTCACCGCCGCATTACCGGTTCCAAGCATCGTCAGTTCCACTTTTTGCACCCCTCTACCCCCCATTGTACCATGGCCCGTATTTACACAGTCATTTACCTCACTCATGCTACCCATTATAAATGCCATTTCCGCCTTGTCAATCTCTATCTCAAGACAGAGAGGAATGGAAAAATTACAAACAGCGGAATGCAGCCGTCGAAATCAGCCGTGTACAATGACGACGGAGGTAACAGAGCCCTCGCCCAGTGTGGCATTGAGAGCGCGCAGGATAGCGGCTTTTTGGCGCGTGAGTTCAAATCGTACAGCGGGGTGTGAGGTACGAATACGCGCTTGTTTGCGAGCAACGGAAATAAGCTCGGCTTTGGTGGCAAGGAATGGGCCGACGGCCTTTGACCAGGCGTCTGCCAAAACTTCGGGAGCATGCTCAGCGATGGAGATATCCATCTTGCTGATGAGGGAAGCGAGCACGGACTCCATGCTGCGCACATTGGCAGCGGGGTTGAGCTGTGGCTCTACGCCGAAGAAATCAGACAAGGCTTGACCGCTTTCGCGCTCGGCGCGGGTGGTATTGCGCACCGGGCGCACAGAGCCATCTGCAAAAAATTCATCATGGTACAAGGCCGAAGATTCCCGCTGTACGGTGGGGGGCACAGCGGGAGCCGGCACCGGCTCAATCGGTGCTGATTTTCGGGAACGGCGTCGGGGAGTTGCCATGAGGTAAAAGAACGACCCCGGCTCAGAAAGGTGCCGGGGCCGATATAGGTTGTGAGAAAATCGGGATTTCCCGGTGCGATTTACTCGCCGTCGTCACCGATGGAATCAACGGGGCAGCCGTCCTTGGCCTCGGTGCAGAGAGCAATCTCGTCATCGGTCTCAGGCTGCTTGCAGACGTAAGATACGCCCTCGTCCTCATCAGCAGCGAAGAAATCGCCGGCTACCTCGCGGCAAAGACCACAGTCGATGCAGTTGCTATCAACATAGAACTTACCGGGAACATTTTTTTCGTTTTTGGAGTCAATATCGGCCATAATGTGTATGGGAAGTGGTTACCCGCACCTATTTTTACAATTTTTCTCAGGAATGCAATCTTTTTTTATTGCAACGGAGCACTTTTCAGTACAAAATGTGCGCATGCAAGAAAAAAAAGCCGAAAGCGAGCGTAGTTTTGTGAAAAGAATCGGGCTGACGAACCTGATTTGCATGGTGATGTTCTGTGGTATGGTTGTAGTGGTACTGGGTGCGTTACTTTACACATATCGTAGCATACCGCTTTCTGACTGGCGAGAGTATAGCTCGGAATTACCGATGTCAGGCAATGGGATAGAGATAGAGGAATTACAGGCGGAGTGGAAAAGCTCAGCCGGCAACAAACGTTTGGAGCTGCGCACGGCCTATTATCCCCAACTGAAGATAAAACTGGGGAAAGGGAATGGCAGCGGCATTATTTTCGCTAAGTTCATTAACTCACGCCGTGCAGAACAAGGTGCGCCGGCGGCCGTTCACTATAGGGATGGTAATTTCTTGCCGGTAAATGATTACAATATTCAGGCAGAGGGGAAAAATGCCCTGATAATTCTCGAAAAGGGATTTACCCAGGCGGATACATACAAGCTGCACCAGCTCAATGAAAATGAGCCTTTGTGGCGAGTGCAGATTTTCCAACGCTCCAGCGATAACTACACAACCTACTATCTTGGAGATTGCACTATCAGCCCCTCTGCTGAATAAGTCATGAAAAAACGATTGCAACAATATGCAGAAATCGCTGAGTCTGAGCGCAAGAGCCCGTGGTGGCACTGGCTGCTGAGCCCGGCGGGCGGCGTGCTGATGGCATTCGCGTTTCTGCCGTATGATCAGGCAGAGCTGGTATGGGTAGCCTTGCTTCCCCTGCTCTATGTGTTGTGGAGCGGACCGGCGAAGTGGTGGCGAGCTTTCCGTGTGGGGTGGCTCTACGGCATGGGTTACTACTGCACTACGTTCTCATGGATTAACGAGGTTGGTCATACCTTCAACATTCCGGCACCGGTCTTTCTGGCTATTGCCTTTGTACCGCTTATGGCGGTATATTCCTGCCTTGTCGGGGCATGGGCTGCAATAGCAGCCACCCTGTTACGCCCCCGGCTTTCCCCCGGTCCGGTCACTACGGATATGTCGCTTGAGCAGCGCAAGAGCTCATGGCAGAGCTGGGCTTGGCAAGATATGGCATCCACCCTGCGCAGCGCGCTGGGCTGTGCTGCGCTCTGGGTCTGTATTGAATGGTTGAGGGCAAATGGCACACTGGGATTCAGCTGGAACAGCCTTGGCATGGCGCTCTACAGTGGCTTGGCCTTGGCTCAGTGGGCGGAGTTTACCGGTACGGCGGCTCTGTCTTTCCTGCCGGTCTTCACCACGGTAGTCATATATGGTTCCCTGCGCCGCAGTGTGCTACAGTTTAAGGGAATTGGTCGCGCCGGCCGTCCTTGGGATTTTTATGGCACTGTGATAATTTTATTCCTGCTCATTGCGGGCGGTCTGGCAATCAGCAAAGTCTACTCACCGTCAAATCTGTTGCAACGCGAGAGCACGCTGCAATTACCGGTCATGGCGGTTCAAATCAACAAAGACCAAAGCGAGCATATTGCAGAGAACTCCCCCAGCGAACCCCGCGCCCGGCGCATTCAGAACGGGCTCTCCCAATATGGGGTCTACTTGCGTAGCACGATGGATGCCTTCAACTCCATTCAACGCAATACAGCTAAATTGGCAGCGCAGCACCCCGAGCTTGGTATCATACAAAAGCTGCCGGTCTGGGTCGTATGGCCGGAGAGCGCCATGGGGCTGCCTATCTGGCGCGATAAAGTCAGCGGAAATCTCTTCAAATCCCCTATTGACCCCTACACCCACGATGTCTTCTTCGGCGAAGAGCAACTCCCCATGGTGCGCAAGTTGGTAGAGGAAATGGGGGGGCGCTCGTTTACCCTTTTCACCGGTGTTGATGAAGTGCTGCTTGCCCCCGAAGACGGATATTGGGTACCTTGCGGGCAATACAATTCCATGGCCTGTATTACAAGCGATTTCGACAGCATACACACTGTAGCGAAACAGCACCTCATGCCTTTCGGTGAGTATCTGCCGCTCGTTGAATCAGTCCAATGGATTGGAGAGCTTTACTCCAAAATTACCGGCACCCAGGTGGGTGAAGGAATTCGCCCCGGAACCGGCGATGAACCTATAGAATTGCAACTTCCCGGAACCGATGAAAAGGTGGGTGTTATACCGGCCATTTGCTACGAGGATACCGTAGGGGCGCTACTCACCAAGTTCGTGCGCAAAGGGCCGCAGGTCATTGTCAATGTCAGCAATGATGCGTGGTTCCGCAATTCTGTATGCGGGGTGCAGCAGGCGCGCAATGCAGCCTTCCGCTGTATCGAGCTGCGCCGCCCGATGGTTCGTGCTGCGAACCGTGGTGTATGTTGTTCGATAGCCCCCAACGGCGCCTTTATTGATGCCCTGCTGAAAGCCGATGGCACCCCGCACATGCCCGGTTACAGCTATGCCGTATTGCCGGTGGACAGAGAGGGCGGCTTTACTCTTTACGCACTGCTGGGGGACTGGGCGGTTATCGGCTGCCTGTTGTTGGTGATACTGACGGCAGCGCCGGCCGTCATCAATCGAACAGCACCCCAAAAAGCTGCTGCTTAAAATTTCAGCGCGGGGAGGTTTCCGGTATATCCTCCCAGCGCGAAGTATATGCCCGAGAGGCGAAGGAGCGGTGCCACGGCTCAGTGGCGCCGCGATTGGCAAAGTGGATATTGTGCCCGGCTTGCTGCAGTTTGTCCAGCACGGCCATGAGCTTGCTGGGTGCTACGTTCGGGTGTTCGAAAGTGGGCTGGATGTGCTCAATTTTCTCGAGGGAGGTGAATAAAACACCTATTTTTTTGTACTCAAAACCGGGGCGATACAGATTTTCGAGCAGAGCGGCAGCGTAATGTGTCAATTCCCGGGTATCATCCGTAAGGCAAGGCAATGCTCCCCCTTGGTTAGCGGCATAAAAGTTTTGCTCATCCCTATAACAAGAGGTGCGTAGCAGCACATATAGAGCACCTGCCATCATTCCCTCACTGCGTAATATACGAGCGGCCTTCTCTACAAAACGGCAGAGCGATTCTCGCAGGGAGTTAAAATCGCGCACGCCTTCCTTGAGCGAGCGAGATACCATAATCTGCTGGCGCACCGGCGGTTCTTCGGCATCTAAGCACGAGGTACCATTCAGTTCCAAAGCCAAACGCTCACCATGCACCCCGAAGTGCTTGCGCAGGTAGTGCAACCCGCAGGCAGCCAACCCGGCGGCTGTATGTATACCGAGTGCTTTCATGCGTGGGGCGAGCTTTCGCCCTATGCCCCACACATCTCCCACAGGGGTAGCCGCCAACAGGGGTTGCCACTGCTCGGGTGAAGTCAGTGCAAGCACCCCGTCATATTGCGGGGTATGCTTGGCCGTTTCATTTGCCAACTTGCATAAAGTGCGGGTGGGAGCGATTCCTACACTGACGGTCACCCCTGTGCCTCGGCGAATAGCAGACCGGAGCTCCCGACAAAAGGGAACCCAATCGCGAGAGTCATCCACGCGCGCAAAGGCCTCATCTATACTGTACTGCTGCACGGTCGGAAGTGCCTCTTCCAACAACATCATGATACGCTCCGACAAATCGGAATAGAGCGGGAAGTTAGCCGAGCAGACTACAGCATTTGCCGCTTCGAGACGTTCGCGACATTTGAAAAAAGGCTCCCCCATCGCAATGCCGAGAGCCTTCGCCTCTTGGCTACGCGACACGACACAGCCATCGTTATTCGACAAAACTACGAGCGGGCGCCGGCGCCAATCGGGCCGAAACACCTGCTCGCAGCTGGCGAAAAAATTGTTACAATCAAAGAGTAAGTACACAGCACTCAAAGGCCGAGTCGGGCCATGAGAATTTCCGTAACAAGTTTGGGATTCGGTTTGGGATTACTGTTTTTCATCACCTTACCGGTAAGTGCGTTGACGAGCTTCATATTGCCGCCCTTCACCAGTTCCACCATATCGGGATTTTCAGCAATCACCTGATCCACCAAGGCCTCCAGTGCGTTGCTGTCAGCCTTCTTGTAACCCAGCTCGGCAGCGGCTGCGGCAGCGGTCTGGTCCGGATTATTCCACAGCAGCTCAAGCACCTCGCGTGCCTGACTTACAGAGCAAATCCCCTCCTCTACCACATCCACCAGACCGGCAAGAGTAACAGGAGCCACAGGGCAGCTATCAATCTCGCACTCCTTCTCGGCAAGAACGGAGGGGAAGATATTGATGAGCCAGTTGGCAACCTTGCGCGGAGCCTTGGTAGCAGTAGCGGCTGCTTCAAAATAGGAGCACAGGCAAGCATCGGCAACCAGGGTATTCGCATCTGCCACCGGGAGAGCGTAGCTGCTCATAAGGCGCTGCTGGCGAGCATCCGGCAGCTCGGGCAATTCAGCCTGCATCTTCTCCACATACTCAGCCGTATGCACCGGAATGAGATCGGGGCAAGTGTGGTAACGATAGTCATGCGCATTCTCCTTGGTACGCATCACGATACTCTCCCCCAAGTCGTCATCCCAGCGGCGTGTGGATTGCACCTGAGCAATACCACGGTCAAGTTCATCCGCCTGACGGTTAATCTCATAAACCAGAGCACGGCGAGCGGCGGACATGGAGTTGATATTCTTCATCTCGATTTTGGCGCCCAATTCCTTCTGACCCTTGGGTCGCAGGGAGACGTTCACATCGCAGCGCATCTGCCCCTTTTCCATATCGGCATCAGATATGCCACCGCAGATGAGAATTTGCTGCAAGCTCTTCAGGTAGGCGTAGGTTTCCTCCGGGCTGGTGAGGTCAGGAGCGGAGACAATCTCCATAAGCGGGGTACCGCCACGGTTATAGTCAACCAAGGAATATGAACCAAAGTGGGTAAGCTTGGCGGCGTCCTCCTCAAGGTGAATATGGTCCAGCTTCACCGTTCGCACGACAGCCCCCTCGGCCTTCACTTTATAATCAGCCGGGTAAGCCCAAGAATACAAGGGGACCTCACCACCGATGCAAAGCGGCAAATCCAGCTGACTGGTCTGGTAATTCTTAGGCATGTCAGCATAAAAGTAATTCTTACGGTCCCACTTAGAAACCGGCGGCATCGAGCACCCCAGCATCAGACCGGTGAGCACCGTGCGCTCAATGGCAAATTGATTGAGAACAGGCAAGGCACCGGGCATACCCAAACAGGTGGGGCACACGTTGGTGTTAGGTTCATAGCCGAACCCGGCCTTGCAGGAGCAAAACATCTTGGTGGCGGTCTTAATCTGGCAGTGAACTTCCAGACCGATAGTTACCAGGTAATCAGATACAGGCATTGTAATGAAGCGTAGAGTTTATATTATTCAGTTTGAAGTTGTTACATTCTCGAGCATAGCTTCGTCGAGATCGTTGCGAAACGAGGCATCGAACACGTCCGAAAACCAAGAACTGTGCGTATTAGCCAAGCTCTCATACACGCGGTCGAGCGCATCCGAAAACTTATCATAGGCGGCTTTATCATAACCGGGCAGAGCCGCAATTCGTACCAGCTCGGTACGAATCCCCCAAAGCAACGGCTCAATCGGCGCGTACGCCTCGCGAGCTGCACGAAGAGAGGATTGGGAAAAGGCGCGTTCCATGTATTCTTTCCGGGGGAGCAGCGCATTCAGCCGCACAGCAATTTGCCGCAGGGGCTCCACAGCATGGTTGGCAGACTCGACATCCTGCACACTTTGCAGAGTCATCAACACAGCGCGATCCGGCTCCAGCAAACGGCGAAAGCGAGAAGTTTCCTCGCGAGCCTCTTTTTCAGTAAGTGGCGGTCTCGGTTCTACCAGCTCCTCAACCACTTCCTCGCCGACAATTCCGGCATCTACAGCTTTCCGAACTTCCCTGATAAGAGAGAGCGAACCATAGCAATTCACGCGGCAGAGACTTTCAAACTCTGCACACAGGTCATCCAGAGCCTCGGCAATACTGTAGTGAAGCATGTCGAGTGCTTCCAAATCCTGAGCCAAACTTTCCTCCCCTTGCAGCAAATAGCCGATGTGCTCCATTTCCTTAATTAAGGACGCAAAGCGGGAAGCCGCGGCATCTGCCCCTTTTCGGTCTGTTACCCCTGAGAGCAAAAACCACATCTCATTGGTAACGCGCAGCAACTCCTGACCGGGGCTCCCCTTCAACTGCGGGCGAGTTGAAGTACTTTCCGACGGAGCAGCTGCGTCAATCGTACCCGCGGGGGCATTGAGCCCCAGCAAGATGGCTGCACCGACTGGAAGGAACGGGAACTTCATTATCGCGGATATTATACTCCTTTCACCCGAATTGACAAGTCACGATTTTGCCAACAATCAAAAAAAGTTACCAGCCATGGCAATGACGACATGATTTTAGCTTGTCATGGCTGAGATTTTGAACTAGAATGGGCGCAGCATCAACGTTTTCAAGCTATGGATTTCAGAACATATCTTCGACATCACCCGGATAAAAATGGTTTTTACGGCCGTTTCGGCGGTGCCTACTTACCGGCCGAGTTAGAGCCTGCCTTCAAGGAAATTACCGAGGCTTACAACAGCATCTGCCACTCGGCTCAGTTTATCAATGAATTGCGCCGCATTCGCAAGCAATTCCAAGGCCGCCCCACGCCGGTGTATCATTGCGAGCGTCTTTCCCGCCTCAATGGTGGTGCTCAGATTTACCTGAAACGCGAAGACCTGAACCACACAGGGGCTCACAAACTCAACCACTGCATGGGTGAGGGGCTTCTGGCTAAGTTCATGGGTAAGAAGAAAATCATAGCCGAGACAGGTGCCGGTCAGCACGGTGTGGCACTGGCTACAGCAGCTGCTTATTTCGGTCTGGAATGCGAAATTCACATGGGCGAGGTAGATATCGCCAAGCAGGCACCGAACGTCACCCGCATGAAGATGCTGGGCGCCAACGTTGTATGCGTAAAACACGGGCTGAAAACCCTGAAAGAAGCCGTAGACTCAGCATTCGAAGCCTACCAGCGCGACTACAAGACAGCTATCTATTGCATCGGTTCCGTGCTGGGGCCGCACCCCTTCCCCATGATGGTGCGCGACTTCCAGATGGTGGTGGGTGCCGAAGCCCGCGAGCAGTTCTTGGAAATGACCGGTATCCTGCCCGATGTGGTCTGTGCCTGCGTCGGCGGCGGTTCAAACGCCATGGGTATGTTCCCGGCCTTCCTTGGTGACCCTGTGGATATTTACGGAATTGAGCCTATGGGCAAGAGCGAGAAGCTCGGTGACCACGCAGCATCCATGAAATATGGTGAAGAGGGTATCATGCACGGCTTCAACAGTATCATGCTCAAGGGCGAAAATGACGAACCGGCTCCCGTTTACTCCATCGCCAGTGGTCTGGATTACCCCTCCGTAGGTCCGGAGCACGCCTACCTGCGCGATATCGGCCGCGTGAAATACGATGGCGTGTCAGACGAAGAGGCCGTGGATGCCTTCTTTAAGCTCAGCCGCTACGAGGGTATCATCCCCGCACTGGAAAGCTCCCACGCTGTTGCATTCGCCATGCGCAAGGCTCGCGAAATGGGTACAGGCGCCATATTGGCCAACTGCTCCGGTCGCGGCGACAAAGACGTTGACTACATTGCCGAACACTACGGTTACGGCGAGCAGTACACATTCTGATATTTCGTTCAGAAATAAACTCTCAAAGAAAACCCCCGGCCGATATTCGGTCGGGGGTTTTCTTTGAACAATATGTTTACAACGAGTGAATTTACTCGCCCAGCACACTGGCCAGCATAGAAGCCACGCCTTGGAATGCAGCGGAAACCATGCTCTGGCCGGGGTCTTTAAGAGCAACCGGCGCACCTTCGTCACCGCATGAGCGAGTTTCAATATCGAGCGGAATGCGACCAAGCAAAGGCACACCGAGTTTCTGAGCCTCGCGCTCACCGCCGCCCTCGCCGAAGATATTGTAAATCAAGCCATCACTCGGGCATACGAAGTAGCTCATATTCTCAATGATACCGAGAATCGGAGTTTCCACACGCTGGAAAAGCCCCACAGCCTTGCGGGCATCGATAAGCGCCACCTCCTGCGGAGTGGTCACCACCACAACACCCGACAAATCAACCGTCTGCACAATAGTCAACTGAATATCGCCGGTGCCCGGAGGCATATCGAGAATAAGGAAATCCAAGCCGCCCCACTCAACATCGCGCAGGAACTGCTGCACATAGCGAGTAGCCAAGGGACCACGCACGGCCACGGGGGATGCCTCGTCTACCATCAACCCCATAGAAAGCAGCTTCACACCGTGAGCCTCCACCGGCAAGAACTGCTCTTTTTCAGAACAACCGGGGCGCTCCTTGGTGCCGAACATCAGTGCCATGGAGGGGCCGTAAATGTCGAGGTCCAGCAAGCCGGTCTTATAGCCCAAGCGAGAAAGAGCAACGGCCAAATTGGCAGAGACGGTACTCTTACCCACACCACCTTTACCGGAGGAAACCGCAATCACATGCTTCACACCGGGCACACTGGATTTCCAGTCAGCGGGGTCATCATTGGAAGCCACACGGTTACTCTTGGGCGCATGGTGCTCGATATTAACATCCAACTTTTTCACTCCCGGGAGCTCCTTCACCGTGGCCATCACATTTTCATAAATGAAACGAGGCACGTCGGCATTCTTACTCTCAATCAGCAGCTCGACTACCACAGCACCTTCGGGCGAGACGGTGATATCCTTCACCAAGCCGAAAGAAACGATATCGCGGCTGAAGCCGGGGTACTTTACCGTAGTAAGAGCCGCACGTACAAGCGCAGGCGATAATTCTGGTTGAGTCATATTATTAACAATCCTTTGTTCTTAGCTCTGTTTTCTGAAAAGAGTCCAAGGGGTGATAACGGCATGAACAACTGCGGCAAAAGCAGTGCAAAGCCAGCGGAATACCACCACAGCCGGGTGTACAATCTTGTACACACTGTTATATTTATCGTAGCATATACTCAGTGCCAGAATTGCAGCAATAATGCCGAACTTGGGACCAACCGGCATGTGCCAGTGAATTCCCCATCCTGCCTCAAGCACAAGAGACAACGTCATTACAAAACCTACAAAGCCAACCAGCACAAAGGCAACACTCGAAAGCACGGGATAGTGCTTAATGATACCAATGCACCACCCGGCCACAACTCGCAGCGCGGCAATGCCGATGAAAACGCCCAAGCACACCACCCACAGGTGAAGCTCCTCGGGTATACCCTTCGAGCCGGCCACAACACCCACAGCTGCCACCACATTGTCAAGAGACAGAGACAAATCCATCAACTCAATGCTGCACACCGTAGCCCAAAAACCTTTTCCGGCAAAACGCTTGGAATCCTCAGCCCCATTTTCAACCAGAATAGCTTTTTTGTATTTCAGGTGGTCGCAAGCCAAGTAAATGAGATACACCGCACCGAACCACTTGACCCACATGTTGTGCATGAGCCAAGATACCAGCGCCAGTGCTATACCACGGAAGACGTATGCACCCACAAGCCCCCAGCGCAATGCCTTTTTCTGCTGATGCTCCGGCAGGTGAGATGCCATAGCAGCAATGCCCAAAGCATTGTCAACAGACAACAAACCTTCAATCAAAACCAAAATACCGACAATCATACCGGCATCCAACAAAAAGGCGGACCAATCCTGAGAAATAATCTCAAAGGCGGTCTGTAAATTAGCAATAGGCATGCGCCGAGCCTATCACATTTTGAACCCGATTGCAAGCTTAACATCCGGAACAGGTCACCATTTTTGTTTATCACGCAGAGATTTCTTGCAAATCATGTATTTTTTTTCTATAATGCGTCTCAGCATGAAACACATACTCGTAACCGGAGGCACCGGATTCATCGGCACCAATCTCTGCCGCCGCCTCATCAGCGAAGGCCATAGAGTCATTTGTCTGGATAACAATTACACCGGCTCTCTCTCTAATGTAGAGGATTTGCTGTCGCACCCCAATTTCACATTTGTGGAGCACGATGTCATCGAGCCTTGGGATTGCGATGAGCCCTTGGATCGTATCTACAATTTGGCATGCCCGGCATCGCCGCCTTTTTACCAGGGCAACCGCTCAATTTTCACCACTAAAACCTGCGTACTCGGAGCACTCAACATGCTGGCTCTGGCCAAGCGTAAAGGCGCCCGCATTCTCCTGAGCTCCACCTCCGAGGTATACGGTGAGCCGAAAGTTCACCCCCAGCCGGAGGATTACCGTGGCAACGTCAACCCCATCGGCATACGCGCTTGCTACGACGAGGGTAAGCGCTGTGCCGAATCGCTCTTCTTCGACCACCACCGCCACGAGGGTGTTGACATCCGCGTGATTCGCATTTTCAACACATACGGTCCCTACATGAACCCGGACGACGGTCGAGTTGTCTCCAATTTTATCTGTCAGGCGCTGCGAGGTGAGGATATCACCATCTACGGCGAAGGCCAGCAGACACGTTCCTTCCAATATGTTGACGACCTCATTGAAGGTATGGTTCGCATGATGGAGAATGAAAAAGGCTTCATCGGTCCGGTCAATCTCGGCAACCCCGGTGAGTTCACCATTCGCCAGCTCGCAGATCAGGTTCTGGCAAAAATTCCGACTGAAAGCAAACTGGTGCAGCGCCCCCTGCCCGCCGATGATCCCACCCAGCGCAAACCCGACATCCGACTGGCTCATGAGATGCTCGATTGGGCACCCACGATTTGCCTGAACGATGGCCTCGACATGACCATCGCCTACTTCCGCCGACAACTCAATATACAGTAAAATAAATCATCCCCGCTAATCCGGACAGCAATCAGCTAAGCACACGCATGGACAACGAAGCATTCCAAACAGGTACTCCGCTTTTTCGAGCCATTACCACAGGGCATACAGATGCAGTAGCAAAACTACTGGCTACAGGTGCCGACCCGAACGAATGCTACGGTGAAGATGAAGAACCGGCTTTGCTGGTGGCCGCGATTGAAGGTCGCGCCGATATCTGTGCTCAGCTGATAGCTGCCGGGGCGGATGTAAATGCAACTGACAGCCGAGGCTATTCTCCGTTGTTAGGTGCCGTATGTGCCGACAATCTACCCATCGTTCAGGCACTCTTGGCAGCAGGAGCCCAAGTAAACTACCGCAGTACACAAAGCGGGGCTACCGCGCTGCACGATGCAGCTATCGGCAACCACTTAGCCATTGCACACGAGCTGATTGCTGCGGGGGCAAATGTAAACGCGCCGGAGAATAATGAAGGTAACACCGTGCTGATGTGTGCAGCTCAGGCTCTTGCTCCGGAGCTCGTTGAACTACTGCTGCAGCACGGGGCAGATTCTGCCACCCGCAGCAGCAAGGGAGATACGGCGCTCGACCTCATCCGCAATGAGTTACTCTATCTCTGGGAGCCGATAAAGTGCGCACGTGCGCGCCGTATCGAATCCCTGTTGACTACCTGAGCGGCCTGAGAGGTCTCAACTTCCGCCGCTGCACAAACTCAGATGAATATCTCGGGCTGTTTCGGCTCGCCTGCAACCATATTCAAGCGTTGAGTCATACCCTCCAACACGGGCGGCGGCAACAAACGAGAACGACGGAAACACACCGCCACACAGCGCATGCAGAGTATGCACTTGCTCGCATCCGTCGTATGCGGAGCTGAGGCCGGTATAGCCCCTACCGGACAGAGTCGGGCGCAACGTCCACAGCCTCGGCAGCTCTCCAAGGTAAGCGGGGTAACGGGCATCTGCGGGCGCTCGCGGTACGGCATATTGCCGGGCACGCAGACGGTACTCATTTCGCCTGTGGCCAACTTATCCGCCACAGCACGCCCGAACTGAGCAGCCTGCTCACAGTCAGCGGCATGCGGACGCCCGGCTGCAATCGTACGCACGATAGAGTGCTCCGCTATGAACGCAGCGGCGGCTACCACCTTGAAACCATTTGCCGTCAACTCCGTATGGAGCTCCAGCAGGGCATCCTCATACGCGCGATTACCGTAAACAACGACAGCCATAGCAGGGCCACCGTTCCCTTTCAACGCGCGCAACCGCTCCAGAGCAATCTCGGGCACACGTCCACCATACACCGGAACAACTGCAAGCAACGGCACCTGCACCGACTCTGTAGCAATCGGGGCACACAAATCGACCTTGCGCACAGCCATTCCCGGAGTAATGGCTGCGGCGATTTTCTCACATCCTCCTGTAGGGCTGAAAACGGCAGATATCCACTGAGTCACGTTCATGAGTATAAGTCTAGCTATTAGCGGGCACTAATTCAAGCACTATTTTTCGAGTTCTGCACGAATGAAGGGAGCTGTAATGCTCTGCTTGCTACGAGCAACCTGCTTGACCGTCCCCTGCGCCACAATAGTTCCGCCATCAGCCCCGGCCCCGGGACCTACATCGATAACGTAATCAGCCTCGCAGATTAGCTCAAGGTTATGCTCTATCACTACAACAGTATTACCCATCTCTACCAAGCGCCTTAATACACTGACCAGCAAGCGGACATCGTGCGGGTGCAGGCCGATGGTGGGCTCTTCGATAAGGTAGAGGTCCTGCGGCAATGCGCGCCCCCGACGTATGGCCGACAGCGCAGCACGGCGACCTTTAATCAGTTCCGCCACCAGCTTAATACGCTGAGCCTCACCGCCGGAGAGGGTATTACTGGCTTGGCCGAGAGTGAGATACCCCAAGCCGGTTTCACAAAGCAACTTCAGCGGGTCTGCCAGTCGGGGCTGACCTGCAAAAAACTCTGCCGCCGTCTCCATATTCATATTGAGGACCTCAGCTATCGTCTTCCCCTTGTATCGCACTTGCAGCGTACGCGAATTGTATCGGGCACCACGGCAGGTTTCACAAGGCACGCTGCACGGGGGCAGAAAATCCATCTCCTGCCGCTGATAGCCGGTACCCTTACAGCTCTCACAGTGGCCGGCAGCCGTATTGAACGAAAAACGCCCGGCATCAAAACCTAATCGACGCGCATCCGCACTCTGAGCAAACAACTTGCGAATTTCATCGAATATACCTATATAGGTAGCGGGAGTCGAGCGTGGTGTCTTGCCCAAGGGGGATTGATCTACCCTGTAGAGAGCGCGCACGGTATCAAGCCCGGACGATTTTTTCCAGCAAGCGCGCAATTCCGGGCTGATTTTGCCGCCCAACGCGAGCTCAACCGCCGGGGCAAGAGTTCCGGTGATAAGCGAGGTCTTACCCGCGCCGGAGGAGCCGGTAACAACCGTAAACCTCGAGCGAGGTATACGCAGGGTGACATTTTTCAGGTTATGTAAGCAACACCCCGTCAGCTCCAGCCATTCAACATCCTTCATCGGCAACCACTTTCCGCAGTACGGGTGCTGTAAACGCTCTGCCAGAGCCCGACCGGTGACAGACTGACTATCAGCGGCCACTTCATCGAATGTCCCCTGAGCCACAATCTCACCACCATGCACACCTGCCCCCGGGCCGAGGTCAATAATATGATCGGCACAGCGCATAGTATCCGTATCATGCTCCACAACAAGCAGGGTATTTCCGCGATTTTTGAGCTCTGCCAAGGTTGAGAGCAAGCGTTCATTATCGCGTGGGTGCAGTCCGATGGTCGGTTCATCGAGCACATAAAGCACACCGCGCAACTCAGAGCCCAACTGAGCGGCCAAGCGTATGCGCTGAGTTTCGCCGCCGGAGAGCGTTGTTGCTGAGCGGTCCATCGACAGATACCCCAATCCCACGCGCTGTAAGAATCGCAATCGGGGAGCAATCTCCGCGAGAATATTGCGGGCAATCTCACCCTCCCGCCCATCAAAATGCCAACTATTCACCAGTTCAAGAGCGCTGACGGCATCCAAACTCCCCACTTCGGCGATATTCTTGCCGAACAGCGTAACACCGAGAGCAAACTCATTGAGTCGCAAGCCATGGCATGCGGGGCACGGGCGGCTCTCGCCATCTTTTGCGGCGGCGCGTTCAACCTCGCGGTCATAGCGAAGTTCTCGCTCCAACTCGCTGAGCTTTTCATCATCACGCCGGCTCCCGCCAACAGTGGCTACTCTACCATGACCGGCACACACGGGGCACCACCCACGAGGTGAATTGAACGAGAAGGAGGAAGGCTCAGGCTCAGCATAGCTCTCACCACACTCGGGGCAAGTCAGGCGAGTGCCAAGCAGTTGACTTTTACTCCCCTGCCGCAAGCGCAAAAAGCCATCGCCCATTTCAAGCGCACGTCCCACGCACTCATGCAGCGAGGCAAAATCACAATCCCGCCCATTCATCGTGATGTGATTTCCCTGCACACAAACCTCTGCAAGCACGATATCAACATCGTGATTAGAGTAACGATCCAAGGGGCTGAAATCTTCCGTTCGGCAAAGCACCCCATCTGCAATCATATAGGGATACTTCTTCTTTGCCGCCCAGCGAGCCAAGTCGGCATAGTGACCCTTGCGATTACGAACCACCGGTGCCGCAATCATAAGAGATGACGGACGTTTGTCGATTTCAGCCATCACAAGAGCCCGGATTTCATCCGGCAAGCGGCGCCCCACCGGCACCTTGCAGCGCGGGCAGTGAGGTTGGCCCAATTTGGCATAGAGCAATCGCAGGAACTGCCAGATTTCAGTCACAGTACCCACGGTGGATTTGCTGCCGCCGCGCGAGCGGTTCTGCTCAATTGCCACAGTGGGCGGCAGACCGGTCAAGCGGTCGATATCCGGCGTTTCCATCTGCTCCGTAAACTGGCGGGCGTAGGGGCTCATGACATCCATAAATCGCTTCTGCCCCTCAGCGAATATAATATCGAACGCCAGCGTACTCTTACCGCTACCGGACAAGCCGGTAACAACCGTCATCTCATTGCGGGGAATATCCACGTCAATATTTTTCAGCTGGTGATGCCGGGCACCGCGCAAGGCTATTACCCCTTGCGGAACACTGACATCGGCCCCCGCCGCGGGTGGTGCAGTTGTCACCTCACCCTCTCCGTGCATGAGCTGAGACAAGAATCCCCCGGTGTAGCCCGACTTACTTGCGGCGACCTGCTCAGGTGTACCCTGCACCACAATTTTACCGCCATCAGTACCGCCCTCCGGCCCTAAGTCAATGATATGGTCAGCACATTTAATGAGCTCAAGGTTGTGCTCTATCACCAGCAATGTGTGCCCCTGCTCCACCAAGCGCGCAAACACTCCGAGCAGCACCTCCAAGTCACTGAAATGCAACCCTGTACCGGGCTCATCCAAAATCAACAGACTTCCCTTATCCGTTTGCTCTCCGGTGAGTGCATCCACCAAGATATGCGCCAGTTTCAAACGCTGATTCTCACCACCTGAGAGCGTATTGAGCGGTTGCCCAAGCCCCAAGTGCCCTAACCCAACATCCACCAGCACCTGCAATCGCTCAGCTATGCGGCGAGCGCGTGCATTCTTTTCGCGAGCAAACAAACGCTGAGCACTGCAAATATCGAGAGCCAGCATCTCTGCCATATTGTACCCCAACAGGGTAATCGTAAGTGCGCGGTCAGTATAGCGCGACCCATGACATAGAGCGCAGGGTACGAATATGTCCGAGAGGAACTGCATTTCGACCTTCTCTTGCCCCAAACCGGAACAGCGAGGGCAGCGCCCCTCACCACTATTGAACGAAAAATACCCGGGTTTGAGTCCTCGTGCCTGCGCTGCCGGCTCTGCCACAAAAAGCGCTCGAATATCCTCAAATACGCCGATATACACGGCCGGGGTAGAGCGAGGTGTGCGCACTATCGGGCTTTGGTCCACCAGCAGCACATCGTGTACTTTATCGAGCCCGCTGATGGAGCGCACACTCATTTCATCTTCATCGTCAAGAGCCTCCGCATGCACAGAACCGTAAAGCACCTGACAGGCCAACGAACTCTTACCACTGCCACTCACACCGGTCAAGCAAGTATAGACACCCAGCGGTATATCCACATCAAAATTGTGCAGGTTGTGGCATTCCGCCCCACGAATGCTGATAGCCCCCTTCCCCTTGCGACGACGGCTCGGCACCGCAATACGACGAGCACCACTGAGATATTGACCGGTAAGCGAACCCGCGACAACACCGATTCCGCCGGGTTCACCGGCATACACCAATTCACCGCCGGCAGCACCACTGGCCGGCCCCATATCAATCAAATAATCAGCCGCGCGCATCACTGCCTCCTCATGCTCCACAACAACCAGCGTATTACCACGCTGCGCCAAACGCCGCATGGCCGCAATCAGTCGAGCCGTATCGCGAGAGTGAAGCCCCACCGTCGGTTCATCGAGAACAAATAGAGTCTCCGTCAGCGCTGCCCCCAGACAAGCCGTCAGACTCACTCGCTCAATCTCACCGCCCGAGAGCGAGCGAGTAAGGCGATTAGCAGCCATATACCCCAACCCCACTTCGCACAGATAAACAACCCGACTTCGCAGTTCTCGCACGGCCTGAGCCAACGAACGGTCATCACCTGTCGCCGGTAGTACATGTGCATCCAACCACGGCAGAAACTCAGTCATAGGCAAAGCCATAACCTGCGGCACGGTCAAGCCGCCAATGGTAAACGCCAAAGCCTCGGCCCGCAAACGCCCACCGTGGCACTCGGGGCACACACTATATACACGGTAATACCCCAAAAACACGCGCACGGACATTTTGTGCGAGTGTTTCTCCATGTCATCAAATATCCCCTTGTAACCATACCACAATTTATGGTCAGCTGCCGTATAGGGGTCAATATCGCCACAATTACCGTAGAACACCCAGTCTTTTTCCTTTTGAGTGAGCTCCTGCCAGGGCACATTCATGCGCACAGCCCGGTGCCGCTTGTTTGCCTGCACGAAATCGCCATAGCAAAGCGAGAGCGTTTGTGAGCTGAGCATTTTGAGTGCGCCGTCAGCTATGCTCTTATCCGGAATAATACCGCGATTATAATCATAGGTTATGGCTCGCCCATAGCCCTTGCAGGCGGGGCAAGCGCCCAAGGGAGAATTGCCGCTGAAAAGACCGGGTCTTGGCTCAACCAAGGGGAACCAATCACTACGGAACTCCCGCAGTTCCCCCCAGCCGGAGTCTGTACGCAGCACGGCATACATGATATCCTGCCCCAGTCGAAGAGCAGTTTCGGCGGCCTCTGTCAAGCGCCGGCTGCTTTCGGGGCGCAATTTGATGCGGTCCTGCACCACATACCAGCGTTCCATGCCCAGCTGTGATTCAGTAGCCGCATCCAACCTCAGCACCTCGCCACTCGCATACACTCTCAGGTAGCCCTGCCCCTGCAGAGCCTGTACCATTTCCTCAAAAGTGCCCACCGGTCGCAGCGCAAAACACACCAGCACTTCACCTCCGGCACTCTCTGACATCAGCTGTGCTGCCACCCCCTGCGGCGTGGCCGGTCGTACCACACGCCCCTCAGAGTCACGCCCCTCGGCCACGCGTGAAAAAATAAGCTTCAGGTATTCGTTGATACCGGTCATGGTGCCAACGGTTGAGCGCGAATTCTTGACCGAGTTACGCTGCCCCAGCGCTATCGCCGGCGGCACATTCTCCACCGCCTCTACATCCGGACGGTCCATGCGATCCATGAACTGACGCACATAGGGAGAAAACGTTTCCACATAGCGCCGTTGCCCTTCCGCATACAGCGTACTCATCGCCAGAGAACTCTTGCCACTACCACTCGGTCCCGTCACTACCGTCATCCCCCCCAAGGGAATATCCACATCTACCCCCTTCAGATTGTGTTCCTTAGCTCCGCGTATGCGGATGCATCCCTCCGCGCTCTCATTTGTCATGCCCCTATATTACCTACTTTTTTAGCAGAGATAAAGCCAAATGTGTGTATCCCGGCGCAAATCTGCATTCGCACAGCCTATTTGCGGCAAACTGTCGATTGTACCAAAAGCATCCGACAAAACGCCCCTAATAAAAACCGTATTTGCCCTTTCCCATAGGTGGTACAACCTTTATTTATTTGCAAATGGTTAGCATGTTAGATTGATACCGAGATTGTTGGAGGGTAAAATGCAGGAATATGGAGCATGGGAAGCGAGTGCATTTTGTGATTATTTTTCTGCTGGTCAGTTTCAATTTGCGGATGAGTTTTTCAGCGGCGGATCCGCTGCTGGTATTGCTGCGCAGAGATTTGGGGCTGGGAGTAAGCGGGAGCGGCTTATTCGGTTTGCTACCGATTATGGCGCTGGGAATAGCGGCTCCGCTTGGCGCAAGACTGGCAGAGCTGGTGCGACCTCGGAGATTGATAGTCTATGCACTTGCTGTAGCCATTGGCGGGGTCATTTGGCGCAGTTATGGGGGAATAGCAGGCTTGTACGGTGGCACTATTACGATTGGACTGGGGCTGGGTGTGACGGGCTCAGTTATCCTCGGCATTGTCAAACAAGAGCTCCCCAATGATATACCACAACTCATGGGTGCATACACCGCTTGCGTAAGTCTGGGTACGGCTGTAGGTTCCGGAGCGGCGGATCCGGTAGCGCTTGCCTTGGGCGGGTGGCAACTGGGACTATTATTCTGGGCGTTACCACTGATGGTAGCCGTGTTGCTGTGGGCAGAGTTCATCATCGCCACCCCCGAACAACGGCAGATTCAGCACACGGTTCGCGCCCCGATTACGCCTTTACTTCGGCAGACAAAGGCATGGTCCGTGAGTTTGTTTTACCTCTTTCGAGTAGCCGGTGCATGGCTATTGATAGTATGGCTGGCGGCACTCATGCGGCGGCGAGGCTTACCACTGGTGGAATCCGGTCTGGTGTTGGCGCTGTCGACTGCGTTCCAAATACCGGCAGCCCTACTCAGCAGTCATGCAGCCAATTGGCTGGGAGGCCGCGGCGGGCTGATGGTGGCAGGTGTCGTGCTATCAGTCGGCGGGTGCTGGGGGCTGTTATCTGCACCGCTGAATTATTGGCCCTGTTTTTCCATTGTGCTGGGGGTCGGCTTGGGCAGTATTTTTGCGCTGGGCATGACTCTAATAGTCGAAAGCTCAGCAGATGAAGGAACCACAGTTGCGCTATCAGGGCTGGCACAAGGTGTGGGTTTTGTGGGCGGTGGTTTGCTGGCTTGGGCAGCCAGCCCGGTCATGCAACTACCGCACCCGGAGCTGTGGATTGCCGGCATTTACTCACTCTTTGCGCTCAGCGGTCTATACTTCGGACTACGCTGCAATACGCCGGGCGTGTGCCAAGTTTAAGCAAATTCGAAACTCAAAGCACGTTGTTACTCCACTGGGGAGCGGGTTGGGGCTCGGCTAAGCCGCAAATACGGTCAATCATGCGGTCCCAGTATTCCTGCCCCTGCTCTATGTCAATCTGAATGCGCAGGAAGTAGATGGGCACCTCCATCTCGCCGGGTTTGAGGAAACGCACTGCATCCTTCTCCGTTGTGACGATAATATCCATAGCGCGGTCGGCGCAACGCTCGACAAAGGTTTCCAAATCAGCTTGGTCGAACCAGTAGTGGTCAGGGTAGCGACGGCGAATTTCCACATGAGCGCCGAGCTCTTCCACCAAGCCTTCGAAACTTTCGGGGCGAGCGATACCGCTCATGCAAGCCACATATTTATCTTTCAGGAATGAGAGCGGCTTGCGCTCGCCGGTAAAGATGTTTTCGAGGTAGGAGGGGCCGTGGTTGGTTACAACGATATCGGCGGTTTTGTTGTACTTACGAATGGTAGAAATAAGCTCGCCTTGGGGTTTACCTCCACTCTTGGTCAAAATGATGTAACTGGCACGCGCCAAGCTGGTGCGCGGCTCGCGCATGGTGCCGCGCGGCAGCAGAGACCCGGTACCAAAGGGGAAACCGCAATCCACCAGCACAATGTCAATCTCGTGCTTCAGCTTGAGGTACTGCATACCGTCGTCGAGAATAAGGGTATTGCGCCCCAGCTGCTCAATGGCAAAGATACCGGATTTCACACGGTCTTTGTCCACCAGCACGGCCACGCCATCCAGATTGCGAGCAAGCATGAAGGGTTCATCACCGGCGTAAAGCGGGCTGAGATAGCGAGTCACGCCGTCACTGGCAATTTTGGGGAGATTATGCACGGGTTTACCTGCGGCATCAAACCACTCCTGCGGTTCATCGAGCGGCTCACTCTTATAACCTCGGGTCAAAATAGCACACTTACGCCCACGCTCAGCCAAGGTGCGCGACAGTAGCTCCACAACCGGGGTTTTACCCGTGCCACCGGCCGTGATATTGCCCACGCTCACCACAAAAGTGCCCAAATAATGCACCGTCTTCAAGCGTCGGCGGAACAGAAAAAGACGAGTCTTAATCAATATATAAAAGAAGAAGCTGGCAAATCGCAGCACACACTTCATCATCCACGCACGAAAACCATGCGCCCGCCCGAACACCACCTCGGTGCCCCACTCAGCGAACTCATCCATGCGCGATTTCATGACGGTTATTCTACTCCACTCATCCTCACATGTCAACATAGAAGATACGGAAAAATTAAATATCTCACAGCAGCAGTAAAAAGCCGACTCCCGAATTCCCCGAAATATAATAACAATGAATCGTATGCGAGGGGATTTTTACGGCAAACAGCGGTATCTTCATGCTGCACGCAGTGGGTACTTGACAGAAGAAATGATTTATCCTATCATAAGGGCAACAGTTCGCACCGTTCATGCAGAAACTCACCGAATCCATCAGCAAGTACCTTCTCGCCGTTGTCAGTCCGCTCATTAAGCACCCTGACAAGGCAGAACTCCGCGTAGCCGCCAACGAAGAAGAGCGAATTCTACGCATGCGCTTAGTTCTGGAGCAGGTAGATATTGCTCGTATCATCGGCAGAAACGGCATGACAGCCTCGGCCATTCGCTCATTGGCGAAAGCAGCCGGGGAAAAGGCGAATGCCAAAGTGATTGTACACATCCTCTCTCGCGAAGAGCTGGAGGAAGCAAGCTGACCCAGCTTTCTGACGGCCATGCAACAGGCGCTGTTTCAAGATGATGCCGTGCGCCTTGCCGCCCGAGTGCTGATGGACGGCATGAACGACATGGTGCTCGACTACGCAATTCCCGCCGATATGAATGGGGTAACGCGCGGTAGTCGAGTGGAGGTACCGCTGCGAAGTCGCTCCACAACCGGCACGGTTATCAACCTGGTCGAACCCGATGCTGAATGGGGGCACCGCCTGAAGCCGCTGACTCGCCTGATAGATGACACACCGGCCGTCAGCCCGGAGCTCATGGATTTAGCCGAGTGGGCCGCCAGATATTACGCAGTGCCGGTGGAGCAAATGATACGCTGTATCGTCCCCGAACCGGTACGGCGCGAGCGCCACGAGGAAAAGACTCGTAAGGTGGCAGTCCTGCTGAAATGGCCGGATGACGATACACTCAACAAAATCAATGCCCGCGCCCCCCGACAAGCGGCCGTGCTACGTTACCTGCACAATGGGGAGAGCAAACGCGAGCCCTTGGCCGACTTGGGCGGCACAGCTGCCCTGCCCGCCTGCCGAGCGCTGGAAAACAAGGGGTACATTCGCATAGAAGAGGAAACCGTGCACCGGGACCCGGCGGGAAATGAAGAGTTTGCCCCCTCAGCCCCGCTGGAGCTGAACGAAGAACAAGCCGCAGCCCTGGCGAGCATCATAGCGGCATGTGATAACGCCGACAGTAAACCGATGCTCCTGCAAGGGGTCACCGGTTCGGGAAAAACGGAAGTGTATCTGCAAGCGGCCGCACATGTTATGAAGAATGGGCGCGGTGTGCTCATTCTTGTACCCGAAATATCGCTCACCCCGCAAACAATGGCACGCTTCAAGAGCCGATTTGCCGACACTCCGGGAGCCGTAGCCATATTGCACAGCGCTATGAGCGATGGCGAGCGCTTTGATGAGTGGCACGCCATTCACCGAGGACGTGCCCGCATAGCCATCGGCCCCAGGTCTGCACTATTCGCGCCGGTTCAGAAACTCGGGCTTATCATTGTGGATGAAGAGCACGATTCTTCATACAAGCAGGAAAACGCCCCTCGCTACCATGGCAGGGATTTGGCAGTTCTGCGCGCCCGCATGGAGGGAGCCACCGTTGTGCTGGGGTCTGCTACCCCCTCACTGGAAAGCCTGCACAATGTCAACTGCGGTAAATACACCATGCTGCGCATGGAAAAGCGAGCAGACGGGCAAAGACTGCCGCTCACCCGCGTGCTCGATATGCGCAGCGAACCGAAGGACAAGCGCAACTTGGGGATATTGTCGGAGCGACTGCGCATGGCTATTGAAGAGCGATTGCACAAAGGGGAGCAAACGATATTGCTGCTCAATCGGCGAGGTTTTGCCCGCGCGCTGCAATGCCCGGACTGCGGTCACGTTGTTGCCTGCGAACACTGCGCGCTCCCCCTCACCTACCATGCTACGGAAAACAGGCTCATTTGCCACCTGTGCGGATTCCGCGCCGTGGTACCGCGCAGCTGTCCCGAATGCCACGAAAAGAATATACTGCTGGAGGGCTATGGTACCCAGAAGGTTGAACGAGTGCTGCGAAACTGTTTTCCCAAAGCACGATTACAAAGAGTGGATGCCGATGTAACGGCTCGCAAAAATGCCCTGCGTGACATATTGGCCGATTTCCGAGCCCACCGCATTGATATATTGCTGGGTACGCAAATGATATCGAAGGGCTTGGATTTCCCCGGGGTGACCTTGGTAGGTGTGCTGAATGCAGATTTAGGGCTGTGTATACCGGACCCGCGTGCCGCAGAACGAACGTTCCAACTGCTTACTCAGGTGGCCGGGCGAGCCGGACGTGGTGACATAGACGGCGAGGTAATTATTCAAACATACACCCCGCACGCTGCTGCCATTCAATATGCGCGCCGACACGATACCGACGGCTTCGCAGAAAACGAGCTGGGACTGCGTAGGCAATTCAATTTCCCACCGTATCGCCACTTGGCCGTACTCACCGTGCGCTCACCGCACGAAGAGCTGGCAGATTTCTCCCTGCGAACCCTCCACAAACGCTTGCTCGCCGTACTACCGCCGGGTATGGAAATTACCGACCCCGCCCCGGCTCCCATAGCCAAAGCGCATGGTCAATTCCGTTTCCAATGCACTCTCAATGCCCTGAGTGCCAGAAATATTGCCGACATCGTATCCCGCGAAATATCTCGACTCAATGTTGGGGATGATATCACCATCACGCTGGATATAGATGCCTACAGTTTCATGTAAAATCAAAAAAGAACCGCTGAGCTAACCGGGGTAGTCGGTAAAAGCTCAGCGGCTCCGTGTTGTGGCTATGTCAGCCTTTGTTGGTGGGTCTTCCATTCGTGTAATCAGTTAGGGGTTTCAGCGGCGGTTGCGACGGTCATCCTTTCGGGCTACGAAGTGGTGGCGGTCATCGTGGCGGCGAACCTCAACCTTGCGGTGGTCGTTGTGGCGCAGGTCTTTCCTCTTTACTACTTTTACCACTTTCTTATGGGAATCATGGTGGCAGCAGTCATCTTCATTCAGAGATACACTCACCTTACCGTGGGCTAAGTCCAGTTTCAGGGCTACCTCTGCGGCACTTGCCTGCATGCTTACCATACCCAGTACCATCACCGCTACAGCGGCCATTTTTGCGAATTGCTTTTTCATTTGTCTGTGTCTTTCTATCTGTTTATTGTTGCGGGCCTCAGCGTGGGCCTCTGTATTCAAAGACACATGTAAACAGCAATTTGTTCAAATAAAGTTTTATTTTTTTAATTTTTATTTGTTTTAAACTTTATTTTTATCCAGAAAAGCGGTACGTTCAGCGTAATCGAGAGCCAGTTTTTCAGCGAAGTGGTATTTATCATGGCGTTCAGCCCGGGGGTTTTCAGCCAGCATCTGTTCATATTCCCAAGGCAGTAAATCTGAGTGGAAAAGGTCTATATCATCGAAAAGAGCCTCGCACCTGCGCTCGTTTATAATATCTGTCACCACGTTACGTTCTGCATTCGAGAGTGGCGCCAACTGCACCTTGCCCTTGCTCATGGGCTCATAGCAGAGGTGAAAAAAAATAGAATCGGCGGGGAGATAATAAGGGCGCTGAATGCTCACTCGCAAATAAGCCGGTAATAAGTAACAGAAAGCCGCAGGTTCCAAATACGACAAACAATCTTCGCATGCCCACAACAACTCAGGCCTGATGGCTTGCCAATAGGTGCGCGGCGTGGTATCTCGGGCATTTATATGCGCCTTCACCTTTACCGGGCGATAATCATCCTCGGCATATCCCCCGAGCAGCAAATCAACGTGGGGCGGGCAAGTGCGAGTACGGAAGACCTCTTCGAGTCTATTGAGCAAATCATGCCAACGTGCGGAAAGTTCCCTTATGGGATGCGCAGCGAGCTCTTCACGCCCCTTATTCAGCCCCCAGGCGACATGCTTCTCGTGCAAGGCGAGCTCCTCTTTTTCCCAAGCATCAAGTGTAGGCAACTTCGACATTTTCCCCCCCCAAAAAAAAGCCACCTGTCACAAATAGGACAGGTGGCAACATGAATAAAAAATCAGCGTGTAAGCTGGCGGCAGGCCTTCACCGTATTTGCCATGAGCATGGCAATAGTCATGGGACCTACGCCACCGGGTACGGGAGTGATAGCGGAGCACTTGTCCTTCACAGCCTCGTAATCCACATCGCCCACAATGCGATAACCACGCGGGCGGGTGGAATCCGCTATGCGGTTGATGCCTACATCCAGCACCACGGCCCCCTCCTTCACATAATCGGCATTTACCATCTCAGGGCGACCAACGGCAGCCACGATGATATCCGCCGTACGGCACAGGCCGGGCAAATCAGCCGTGCGCGAATGTGCAATAGTAACGGTGGCATTTGCCTTCTTGCTCACCAGCAAGTTGGCCATAGGTTTGCCTACAATCATGCTACGTCCAATCACAACGGCATGCTTGCCTGCTGTGGGTATGCCGTAGGCCTTCAGCAGCTCCATACAGCCCAAGGGTGTGCAGGGCACAAAACCCTCCTCATCCTCAAGCACAAGCTTTGCAACATTGGCAGGGTGGAAACCGTCTACATCCTTACGCGGGTCAATGTTAAGAATAACGGCCTCCTCATCTATGTGAGCAGGCGGCGGGCTCTGCACCAAAATACCATGAATGCGGTCATCTGCATTGAGCTTGTGAATAAGCTCCACAAGTTGCTCCTGAGTGGTATCCGCCGGTAATTCCCATTTCTGAGAATAAAGCCCGAGTTCTTCGCAAGCGCGCACCTTGGAACCAACATATACCTGAGAGGCCGGGTCTTCCCCCACCAGCACTACAGCCAGACCGGGGGTCTTGCCCTGAGCTTTCAATTCAGCAATCTCTTCAGCAAGCTTCTCGCGAATTTTACCGGCTACTTCCTTGCCATCAATAATGGTCGTAGACATAAACTTATTTATTTTCTTCAATTTCAAGCGGGCCGAAATCAGGTGAACCATGAGCCAGAGCTTGCTCTACCATACGGCAGTATTCCTCCTGCTGTTCATCGGTGATATCGGCCGGCACATATATTCTCTTTCCCCATGTAATAGTTACCTTGGAAAACGGTTTTGGAATAACAAAACCATCCCATGCCTTACCAATACGCCAATAGGAAGAATAGCTCACGCAAGCGGGTATAATAGGATACCCGCTCAGCGAAGCCAGACGCACAACACCCGGACGGCACTTATAAATAGGACCTTTCGGGCCATCCGGAGTTATGCACATGCAGCAACCATCCTCCAGCTCCCGCACCATGTCGCGGAACCCGGCTGCACCACGCCGATGACTGGAGCCACGCACCGCGCGCATGCCGTAGTTTTTAACGACTGTAGCGAGCATGGCACCATCTTTACTGGCGCTGGTAAGCATGCTCATAGGCAGGCGACCTTTCACCACATAGCGGTATACATGGCAAGGAGAAAATACGCGGTTGTGCCAAAGTGCAATGATACACTGATAATCCCCCCAAGGGTCATCGGGTCCATTGAGATTGACTATCTTTTTGCGCATGGTGCTGCACACGCCGGCAATGAGAGCCCAGACCAGATAGCCGACCGGGACAGTCCACCATTTCTTTCTCACTTCATTGGACATACGCAATGACTGACAACCGCGCTATTTTGTTTATTGGCCAGTGGAGAAAATAGAGTTATCGACAGGCATACTCAGATTATCTCCGCTCTTGGAGGGTTCAGACAAGAAGTCGCCTGAGCCGAAGTTACTCCCCCCCGAAGAGAATGGGTTATTCGACTTCTCCTCAAAGGGATTTTCAAACGGATTTTGAGATTTCTTCTCAAACGGATTACCGCTATTATTGGCGGGTTTGGATTCCTGAGGCTGAGCTGAGTCCATATTGACGGGGTTATCCGCATCGTTTGCATTATCTGCAGAGGGAGTGTCACCTAAAACGCTCTCGGCAATAGAATCAACATCGATATTGGCAAAGGGAGTGCGCTGAGGTCTGTCGCGACGAGCAACATCTGCAAGGCTTTCGAGCTCTTCGATATTGTCGGTAGGACTGTTGGCCATGCCGCTCAGAGTGGTTGTTACCCATGCGGTAGAACCATCATCTCGGAATATCGGGTCGGAATTGCCGTCCGGATACTCAACATAGGTGAGCAATGAAGGAATACCGTATGTGATAGTACCGCTGATTTCGTTGGAGGCATTGACGCTGATGTCGCCACTCATGCGAATCAAATCAATCTTATTGAAGTCCTCTTCGGCGAAACTGATTTGCATATCTTCGCCATTCCGCTTAAGGGTAAGGCGACCGCGATCCAATTTAAGCGGCAGATAGTCCTCGCGCTTAGTCGGCTCGATGTGCTCCATAATTCCCAACAGTGCAGGAAGAGTGGCAATCTTGATATCATTGAGCAGGAAGGAGCCGTTGAATATCGGGTTCTCCGAGGCAAAGGGAAGAACAACAGTCGTTTCTGTATTAAGTTTGCGACCGGGAACTGCGGCTGTGCGAGCTGCAAGTACACGGGAGAAACGACCGGAGGTGAAATCTGCAAAATCCATACCGGAGGACTCCAAGTACAAGGCCGAGCTGAGAGATGCGCCATCTTGCAAATGACCACTGATTTCCACATAGGAACTCGGTTCTTTGCCCTTCTCGCGGGAGACATCTGCCGTCATTCGCATCTTGATGTTTTCCAAACCGGAAGACACCTGAACCTTAGCATCCAAAATCTCAAGCGGACGCCATGCCTTCATGCGGAAAGTACCACCCTTCAATGAGAGAATTCGAACCTTTCCGGATGTAGTGGGATAGTAGAGATAAGCCTCACTATGCAACACAGATACCGGCGAAGACTCGTCCGAGCCATAAACACAGGTGAAGTCTTTGCAGAACATGCGCTTAACGAACCAGACGTCTTCTCCCTGCCAAGTCGGTACAGCTATTTTCTCAACCGTAGCAGGTACCACCATCTTGGCGCGCTCAATTTTGACTTCTTCGGATTTGAGCTTACCGGAGAAGAAAGACGTGGAATCAAGCTCACAGTTGATGTTACTCATCTCCAAGCGCTGAACCATACTCCCCTCGGGGAAATCGGCAACTACATTGGCGATATTCAGCACAAGACCACGAAGCTCGGCTCCATTCAGCTGAATACGCTCGGCACCGAGACCACGGCCAATTTCCACGGCGAGCTTATCATAGTAATCCTGACTCGACATTTGCGAAAAACGGTAAGCAACCACGCCGGTCAAAACACCCAGTACCATAAGCACGCCAAGCAATACATATACAAAATTCTTGCGGGCTCGCTTATATTTTTCATCGCGCGTCATCATTATTTTTCTTTTTTTGACCACGCGAACCACCTTCGTACCATCCGCTCTTACCACAACCTCACGAGACTTCTCGCGAGAGGGTTTATCAGCATTGAGCTGATTTATAATATTGCGGACCTGCGAATTGCGGTCTTCCTCACTCGTGTATTTCGGGTCTTCTTTATCACTCATATGTAGCGTTTTTATTGATTTTCAGTAGCCATCGATGGACGTTCGCCGGTTACCACATCGCGACCGGTCGGGTCAACAACATCTACTTTGGCAAAATAAATAAGTGCCTTACGTCGTTTCTGCTCACCTTCGGAGCGGAAAAGTCTTCCAACAAGCGGCAAGTCACCAAGCACAGGGACCTTGTCTTCAAATCGCACAAGACTTGCCTCTTTCAATCCACCCATTACAATCACACTACCGGGAACCACGGTTATCTTCGTGTTCTCCACATAGCGCTTAATCATAGGTTGAAGAATATAGTTGGGGTTAATCTGGAAGTATTCGATTTTGCCCCCGGTACCTGCATACATAGCAGCATTGATGGGAGTACCCCAATTGATAAAACCTTCAAACTCATTCGTAGTCGCCGTGAGAGCAAGGGTCACAAAGCGACCATTATCCGATATCTCGGCGCTATGCACCTGCAAAATGGTACCGATACCGCCAATGGTATCCTCTGTCATGCCAAAGCGCACAAAATCACTGGGCATGGCACCGGTAGCCACCGTGGAACTTCCGGAAGAACCCCGGTTGTTGTAATTGTTGTTATTATAATTATTGTTATAGTTATTATTATAATTGTTGCCACCGGAGTTTGAGGCAGTCTCGGGAGCCTCCCAGGTTTCGGGGAAGAAGAGTTCGTTCACATTGGCAAATACGACTTGCTCCTCTGCACCGGGACTGAAAATCAAACGCGGGTTATGCAAAATATCAACCCCTTTACGCTGGGCCAAGCCTCGCATCATCATCGTGACATCGATAGCCTTCCACACACCGCGAATACCGAAAATACCGGGTGAATACTTAGAACTATGGCTGTTGAAAGAAGCTGCGGAGCCGGTACTAATGAGGCTTTCCATAGCAGCACCGCCGGCCGCAAGCACGCTCTTACCACTTCGCAAACCACTGGTCATGGCGTGATTGTCTTGCTTGCCCTGCTCTTGCACGAAACCTTCAAAAATGGGCATACCAGTTGCGCTGGAGGTAACCTCGCTTCCACCGCTCATATAGTTCTCATCGTTGAGATTAATATTGAGCAACCAGTCAAAGCCCAACTGGTGGAGGTCGTCTTCCGACACCTCCATGACTATAACATTGAGCACAATCTGCCGGGATTCCTCAAGCGGCATATTGAGGACATCTTGAATTTCCTCAAGATTGTGTGCCGTATTGCGCACAACGAGACGGCGAGTGGATGGGGAATAGCGAGCAGTTGCCCCCTCAGGGAAAGAGATACCGAACCCCTTAAGAATCTGCACGGGATTGACTCGGCGAACCGCCATGCGACCGCCGGCGTCACTAAACCCATCTTCCTCATCATCACTTTCGCTCTCATCATCGCCCTTTTGCGGGTCAAAGAAATGGGGAGGAACGATAAACGTGCGATCAATCAACGGGCCGAAGTCTTTACCAGAATACGAAAGCTCCACACCGGTAGAGGTATAGTAGTAACTGATACCAAGTTGATTGACAAGCAAATCGAGAATCTCCTTTACGGAAACGTTGGAGAGATTCAAGCGAACGCTCTGAGCCATCAGCTCTTTATATGCAGGGGATTCCGGAGAACCGAAGTTGGTCGTTATGTTGATATGACGATTGGCTCGCACACCGCTGCTCTCAAAACGAGTAATCTGATTTTGCAACGCATCAACCACATCGGTGATAGGAGCATCATCGAACACGATTGAGGGCAGCACCATTTCTGCAAGGCTATCAGAATAAGCAGTCTGCAACTCTGCATCTATCCCGGGAGAGAATGTTGAGTCCGTCGCTTTATCTTCCGGTGCGCTATCTACCACCTTCTCTTCCCACTCGGCATCTACCGCCGAGAGCATTTTAGCACGGTTCGCGTTACGAGCCACCTTGTAGTAGAGCATGCGCTCACGGCTTACGACCTCTATACCTTGAACTGCTGCTGTATTATAAGCATCAATCTTCAAGATACTGCGAAAAGTCTTCTCTGCCTCATCAAACTTACCAAGGTCAATCTGAGCGTAGCCCAACTCAAGCAGTCGCGTAACCTCAGCCACATCGCCCACATGCTGCGGGGTAAGTGCCGGGTTGTGGCGTGCGGGGTCAGCCGTATAAATAAGCTCCTGCTCCGCGCGTTTATTACCCGGAGCCAGCTTTATGGCCTCCTGAAGGAAGGAAATTGCCTCGTCATAACGGCCCACAGTGCGATAATCCATGGCCTTAGCAATGAGCGCATCGGAGAGACTCAGGCGAATAAACTCGGCAAATTTGGCATTATCACTCGATGGCGGCAGCGTAAGGAGAGCACTGCGATAATGTTCCACAGCCTGACTGTATCGTTTAGCCTGATATGCCAAGCGAGCCTCCTGAACAAGCTGACGGGCATCGCGAGTGGCCATTTTGCGTTTTGCAGCCTCAACAGTATCAGCCTGTTGAGCACACAAACACGGAGCCATAGAAAAGGCTCCCATGGCTAACAGAGAGAAAATTGCAGTTCGAGTAAACGGTCTCATCATGGTAAGTGCACATATCATATCAGAATACACACGCAAAGTCACTCATAAAGTGAGACAACGGATAAAAAAAAGCAAAAAGAAACGCTGCTACTCACCCGGTAAGCAGCAGCGTTGTAAAAACCGCTATTGGAACAGCGTCAGGAAACCGTAGTATCAAGGAATCCTTTAATGCAGCCGATACGCGTGGGGTGGCGCAACTTGCGCAGCGCTTTCGCCTCAATCTGACGTATACGCTCACGGGTAACATTGAACTGACGGCCAACCTCTTCAAGTGTGCGGGGATTACCATCCTTAAGGCCGAAACGCTGCTCGATAACAGCACGCTCACGCTCATTCAGCGTATTCAGAACCCCCGACAGTTTTTCACGCAGGGAGTTAAACGCCGCGCCATCCATGGGATTCTCTGCGCTCTTATCCTCCAAGAAATCACCGAAAGAGGTATCATCGGAGTCACCGACAGGCTGCTGCATCGAAATGGGCTGCTGAGCCATTTTCAGCACACTGCGCACACGCTCAACCTGCATACCGCTTTCAGCTGCGATTTCATCAGGAGACGGCTCACGGCCCAATTCCTGCACGAGCTTCTTCTGCACACGCATGAGCTTGTTAATCGTCTCAATCATGTGCACCGGAATACGAATGGTACGAGCCTGGTCAGCAATCGAACGAGTAATAGCCTGACGAATCCACCATGTAGCATAGGTAGAGAATTTGTAACCACGGCGATACTCAAACTTCTCAACGGCTTTCATCAGCCCCATGTTACCCTCCTGAATCAAGTCCAAGAAAGCCAAGCCTCGGTTGGTGTACTTCTTCGCAATGGAAATCACCAAACGCAGATTTGCCTCAATCATTTCCTTTTTGGCGGCCTTGGCTTCTTTCATAGCCTCTTTCATGGCCTGATAATTCTCAAGGAACTCGCTGATGGGCATCCAGAGCTGCACTTCCAGCTCAGCTATCATTCCCTTATAATCCTTGTTGTCATGATCGCCCTCGAACTGACGGCGCAATTTCATTACACGCTGGCGAACTTCGCGCATGCGAGCAACAAAATCCTCATAGACTTTACCCTTGAAACTGAACTTGCGATAGAGCGCATCCAGAGATTCAAGCAGGTTATCGAATTCCTTCTGAGCAGCTTCCACCCCCTTGTTTCTACGGCGAGCGCGGCGCAAATTGTTGTATGCGGCCTGAGCATCCTCATGCAACTCATACACCTTGTTAATCAAGGGCTGAATCTCTTTAAAATACTGCTCGCGATGATCGATGTTCTTATCTGCCACCACACGGTCGAAGCGCTCTTTGTTCTGCAGCACTCTCTGAGCGGTTTCGAGATAAAGCATCGAAACAATACCAAACTTATGCAGGCGGTTCTGCAATTCGTTTTCAGCGTGGTCGATACGGATGGAAAGACTTACTTCCTGCTCGCGCTTAAGCAAATCCTTTTGTCCCATCTGCTTGAGGTACATGCGAACCGGGTCATCGAGGATGTCGAGCTTAGCCTCCATCTTCTCGTTTGCGTCCTCCTCACCGGATTCTTCCAAACGTTTACGCTCGCTGTAGTTATCAACATCGGAGGCATCGATAATCGCGAAGTTCATGTCACGCAAGCGCTCCATGATTTCCTCGTGGTCAGCGGGGTTAATCATGTCGTTGGGCAACACATCGTTGATATCATCGTATGTCAGATACCCCTGGTCGGTCGCAAGAACTATCAAATCGCGAACTTTCTCCTGAACAACAGGAGTATCAACCAAGCGCACGCTCTTGCCGCGTTGCCCCTTAATATCGGCCAACGAAATGGGAGCGATAACGGCGGATTCATCTCGAACCTCAATACCAATGGAATGCAAACGTTCAAACAGACGCTCAGTATCCTGCTCTTCATAGCCGTCCAAAGGCAACGAAGAGAAAATATCATCATCTGTTACATACCCGTTATTTTTCTTGGCAATAGCCAGAAGATTCTTAAACGCAGTCTTAAGAGTAATGTCATCCGGGAAGAAATCCTGCAACTCCTTCGAGGTAATTCGCGGTGCAGCATAGGAGTTCTTTCGGCGGGATGAAGAGCCTTTCTTGCGGGTACCTTCCACCACATCCTCATCAAACTCAGGCATATCAACCTCGTCTGCTTCGGGTTCAAAAACTTTGCGTTCCTTCTCCGGCTTCTTCTTTGGCTCTTTAGTAGCGGCCGAAGATTTTTCTGCCACTTTCTTAGTGGGCTTGGCTACAATTTCAGCTTCTGCTTTGGTAGCTGTTTTAGCAGTCTGCTTATCTGCCGTTGCGGCGGCAGCTTTCGTCTTCTTTTCAGCACCGGCGGATGCTTTGGCTGACTTTGTTGCAGAACTTTTTGCCTTGGAGGGTTCCGTTTTTTTCTTTGGTGTAGACATGATGATATCCGTGAATTTGAGCAATACTCCACCCATTACGCATTTTGTCAAGTATTTTGCAAAATGTGAATGAAGTATATCGCAATATTTCAACGCGTCAACCCCTCAATCGCAATTATGACACAAATTAAGCAGAAAACATAACATACAGGCAATGACTTAATAGGTCATTGCCTGTATGAAAGAAGATTATCCCCTGCTCCAATTACCGGCTGTGGATATTAAGCATCTGGGCGTAGGTAGGCACCGGCCACAAATCAAAAGCCACAATAGCCTCCAACGCATCCACAGTCAAGCGAGCATCTTGCATAGCGGCACGCATAGCAAGAGGTTCACCGCAATTGATGGCATCTTCCAAAGCATCGACTCTAGGCACAAGCTCATCGTACAGGGAGCCGATTTCACCGGCCTTAGCCCGTGCAGCCTTCAGCCCGGCAGGCACACCGGCAGCTATTATAGAGCTGACGGTATTGCAGATTTCCGACATCTGCCTTGCCACTGCCGGCAAATATATAGTGCGCAGCATATTCAAGCATGTTTTTGCCTCAATATCAATCAGCTTCTCAAAGTTTTCAATCTGAATTTCACGGCGAGCAAGCAGCTCGGAACGATTGAGCACACCATACTTCTCCATCAGCTCGATAATGTCCGGGCGAGCCAGCACATCCAGAGCCTCGGGGGTAGTTTTGATATGGGGCAGCCCACGGCGCTCGGCCTCCTGCACCCATTCGTCGGAGTAGCCGTTGCCATTGAAAATCACGCGGTCATGGCGTGTAATAAGCTCACGAATAAGCTCGCGCACGCAATTTTTGAACTCAGGCTTACCGGCCACGGGCTCCAATCGAGTAGCAACGATATCAAGAGCCTCGGCCATGATGGTATTGAGCACAGCCATAGGCCAAGCACAGGTCTGAGAGGAGCCAACAGCGCGGAACTCAAACTTGTTACCAGTGAAGGCAAAGGGCGATGTGCGATTGCGGTCGGTCGTATCTTTGGGCAGCTCCGGCAACACATCCACGCCCAGCTCCATCATGGTGTTGGTCGCGGAGGATTTTGCGCCACCGGCTTTTATCTGCTCAATAATATCGGTAAGCTGATCGCCCAGGAAAATCGAGATAATGGCAGGCGGAGCTTCTGCGGCTCCCAGTCGGTGGTCGTTGCCGGCCTTGGCAATGGAAGCACGCAGCAAATCCGCATGCTTATCCACGCCCATGATAACAGCAGAAAGGAAAGTAAGGAACAGCAGGTTGCTGTGCGGTGTCTTGCCCGGAGAGAACAAAGAACCAAGCTCAGGTGTAGAGAGGGACCAGTTGTTGTGCTTACCGGAACCATTCACGCTGGCGTAGGGCTTTTCATGCAGCAAACACACCAAGTTGTACTTGAGTGCCTGACGCTGCAAGATATCCATAATCATTACATTATGGTCAACTGCCACATTGCACGGCTCGAAAAGAGGGCAAATTTCAAACTGAGCAGGAGCGGCCTCGTTGTGGCGGGTCTTGGCCGGTACGCCAAGCGCCCACAAAGCACGGTCCACACTCATCATAAACTCAAGCACACGTTCTTTGATGGAGTCGAAATAGTGGTCTTCCATCTGCTGGTGCTTAGGCGGCAAACAACCGAAAAGCGTGCGACCGGTCTCAATAAGGTCGGGGCGCTTAAGGTACAAATCGCGGTCAATAAGGAAGTACTCCTGCTCGGCCCCGAGATTGCTCACCACATAACTGGGTTCAATACCGAAGCACTTCAACACACGCGTGGTGTGTTGAGCCACGGCAGCCATCGAACGCAACAGCGGAGTTTTCTTATCGAGAGCCTCGCCGGTGTAGCTGCAAAATGCCGTGGGAATGCACAGGGTCACGGTGTGCTCCGTGCGCTTAATAAATGCCGGGCTGGTGGGATCCCAAGCCGTGTAACCGCGAGCCTCGAAAGTAGCGCGAATACCGCCACTGGGGAACGATGATGCATCCGGCTCGGCCTGAATCAGATTCTTACCGGTAAATTCACAAATCATACCGCCCTTACCATCGGGCTCTACGAATGAGTCATGCTTTTCGGCAGTGGCATCCGTGAGCGGCTGGAACCAGTGGGTATAGTGAGTAGCACCCTTGCTCAGAGCCCAAACCTTCATCGCTTGCGCAACTTCATCTGCAATACTGATATCAAGCTTACCGCCTTTCTGCACGGTGAGCATCATCTTCTTAAATGCGCTCTTGGAGAGGTATTTCTCCATGGTTTTAATCCCGAAGGTATCGCAACCATACAGGGCGTTAAGTGCGGACTCAGCGTCGGTCTTTATCTCAGTTGGCATAAATTTGGTATAGGAAGATGCGTGTTGCGTAATTCTAGCGGCTTTGGCGTGTAGTGTCAAGCGCAATGGGCAGAATGAATCAGCTTATTTCGCCGCGAGCTCTCAAATCGGCGTTGATAGCATCCATGATATCCAGCTCAGGGCGGAAGTTAGCGTCGTGGTGAGAGGAGCGAATGAGCGGACCACTCGCCACATGGCGGAACCCCTTCCCGAGTGCCACTTCACGCAGCTCCTCAAATACCTCGGGATGTATGTAATCAATAACCGGCAGGTGACGAGCCGAGGGGCGCAGATACTGCCCCATAGTCAGAACGGTCACACCATGAGCGCGCAGGTCATCCATCGTCTGCTCAATTTCCTCGCGGGTTTCACCCAAACCAAGCATAATACCACTCTTGGTAACCACCATGCCGGGTGCCATTTCCAAAGCACGCTGCAACATGTGCAGAGACTTACGATAACGAGCACGAAAGCGTACTATGGGCGACAAGCGTTCCACCGTCTCAAGGTTATGGTTGAATATATGCGGGCGGGCATCCATCACCATGGCAAGAGCATCCTCGTTCCCATTGAAATCAGACGTCAACACCTCGATAACCGTTTGCGGACTGGACTTGCGAATTTCACGAATAATGGCGGCCATGTGTGCAGCAGCACCATCTGCCAAATCATCGCGAGTTACCATCGTTACAACGGTATGATTCAAATTCATACGGCTGACAGCATCCGCAATCTTGCCGGGTTCGGCGGGGTCGAGCGGCTTCGGTTTAGCTGTACGAGTAGCACAAAATCCACATGCGCGCGTGCAGACATCACCACATGCCATGAATGTAGCTGTACCATGGCTCCAGCATTCGCCTCGGTTCGGGCACATCGCCTCTTCACACACAGTGACCAGGGAATTCCCCTTCACCAAATTATTCACATGCTTGAATGCCTGCCCTTTAGGCAGTTTCACCTTCAACCAGGAGGGCTTCCGCGCGCGTTCGTCAGTCATAACTGCGCAGCGTTATGCACTAAAATACCTGAAAAATCAAGCAAAATCTCACTTTTTAGTCCATCAAAAAGAATTTTCCCCATAACCAAGTACCACCCAGCACCAACACCCACAGGCCAATATACGTCAATCCCAACACCGTCACCCGCCTACGACGCCACAAGGCAACAACGTATGCAACCCAGCTGAGCAGACTCATCAAAAACAGCACCCCACCGGCCAGCGCCCACGCACTAAACCACAATTTCTCCGCCTCAGTCTCGCTACTGCAGCCCGCTACCCACCAACTATAGGTAAATTGGTGGAAAGAATATAAACTGCCAATTATAAGAATAATGGGAGTCAAACACTGCATGATTCACTATTGTACATCACCCAGAACGATGAGACAAGCCTATTTTTACCTTAGTATTTCACTAGGATTTCATGACATAATCACGGAAAAGCGAAAAGAAAGTTCGACAAGAGGTAACAGATATGCTATTTATAGGCAAGTATAATATGAAAACGAGCACCACATCCGTCTTATTGGGGCTGGCCTTCACGGTCACGCCGACGTATGCGCAAAGCCCGGCATCGGCAGAAGCCACACCGCAGGCGGTGACTGAGCAGCCAAATGCAGAACAGCAGGAGCTGATACAAGACCCTCAAATTGTCAGCGGCAAGCTGGAAAACGGAATTACCTATCTTATCCGCCCGACCAAAGAGCCGGCAGGTCGCGCAAGCGTGCGCTTATATGTTTCCACCGGCTCCCTCGATGAGCAAACGGAAACGAGCGGCATATCTCACTTTCTGGAGCACATGGTATTCAACGGCAGCCGCAATTTCAAACGCGGCGAACTCATCCCTGCCATGCAGAAACTCGGTCTTGGTTTTGGTGGAGATGCCAATGCGTACACTTCGCTCGAACAGACGGTGTACATGCTCGACCTGCCGAATCTGAAAGACGAAACGATTAATTTCGCCTTCACCATTATGCGAGATTTTGCTGATGGTGCCACACTGGAAGATGAGGCCATCGACCACGAGCGCGGTATCATTGTAAGCGAGCTTAAGAGCCGCGATTCGGAGAGCTACCGCGCCATGTTGGCCATGATTGAGCAGCTTACAGAGGGTGCACGTATAGCTAAGTTCATGCCAATCGGTCGTGAAGAAGTCATACGCAATGCCCCCTACGACGCTTTCCGCAAGTACTACCGGGAAAATTACATACCCGAACGCATGACCGTGATTGTGACGGGTGATTTCGCCCCCGAGACCGCCGAAGCGTGGATTCGTAAACACTTCGAGAGCATGGCGACAGCCCCTGCTCCCACCCGTCCCGACAACGGTAAGCTCACCAATCCCGGCCCCAGTGACAGACTGATTCCCAACAAGGAGCAGGCAAACGTGAGTATCATGGGCACGGTGTCATCCCCCTGGGTAGACGAGCCCGATACCTTCGAGCAGCGAGTGAAGGATTTCCCCCTGACCCTCGCATGCCAAATGCTCAATAACCGACTCAGCCGCATAGCACAGCGAGCAGACGCCCCCTTCCTTTCCGCAGATGTGGAGGAAAGCGACATGTGCCGCGTGGTCGACACCTTCGGCTTCAACCTCAATGCCCGCCCCGAGAAGTGGAAAGAAGCGCTGATGACGGTCGAAAAAGAGCTGCGCCAAGCCATCGAATTCGGTTTTGAAACTCACGAGTTCCAAGAGACGCTCTCCGCTATCGCATCGGGTATAAACCACGCGACGCAATCTTGGGAAACCGTACCGGCGGCATCTATGGCCGACCGCCTGGTGTCTGCCCTGAGAAGCGATACCCTGCCCACCACACCGGAGGAAGATATGCGCGTGCTGAAGGCCGGCGTGGAATACCTTTCCGCCCACCCCGATTGCTGTCGAGAGGCATTGAAAGCCGCATTCGACTACAACCGTGTAAAACTCACCATGTCGGGCGCAATCCCTGAAGGCACTGAGGCAGAGAGTCTGCGCGGCACGTTTGAAGAATCCGTTGCAACACCGGTACAAAAGCCGGAACTCAAAGCCGCCGCGCCCTTTGCTTACGAGCAAATCGGCGAGCCCGGCAGCATCGTTAAAAAAGAGTACATTAAAGATTTGGGCGTGACAACCCTGACCCTCTCCAACGGCATACGAGTGAACCTCAAACCCGTTGACTTCAGCAAGGGTGGACTCACAGTAAGCGCAGCTATAGACGGCGGCAGCATGCACCTGCCCGTTAAGGCCGGTCTTCCGCTGGTGGTAAGCAACCTGATGAGCATGAGCGCACTGGAGGCACACGACCTCGATGAGCTTAAACGCATCATGATGGGGCACAACGTCGACCTGAACTTCGGTGTAAGTGACCGTCGTTATACAGTTTCCGGCGGCACTACCCAGAAAGACCTCGAAATGCAGTGCAAGCTCATTATTGCCAACATTCTGCACCCCGGCTACAAACCGGAGGCATTGGCTCTGCTGCACAGCAAACTGCCTGCGTTCTACAGCCGCCTGAATACTACCCCCAACGGCGCATATACCAAGCAGTCTGCCAAGGCTCTGTACGGCGATGACCCCCGCTTCAACGTTCCCACAATGGAGGAGGTAAAATCCATCACCGTTGAAGATGTGAAGAACGCTGTTCAACCCTTCCTGCAGAAGGGAGCCATCGAAGTAACGCTGGTTGGTGACTTTGATTTGGAGGCAACCTTGCCCATCATTGAGCGCACCTTCGGCGCCATGCCCGCCCGCAATACTGAGTTTACCGAACCTACAGAAGCACAGCGCAGCATTAATATCCAGCCTTGGGGGCAGCGTAAATTCTTCCCCTACCCCACAGAGCTCGACAAGACGATAGTAACCCACGTTCGTCCTGCCGGCAATGGCATGGATCGTCACCGTAATCGTCGACTCACGGTGCTCTGCTCCATCGCTCGCGCGAAGCTGTTCGATGGCATCCGTGCAGAAATGGGTGAGACCTACTCGCCGAGTGTGCGTCTGGAAATCAATCAGGAGTACGCCAACGCTGCCACAATCACAGCCTCTAGTGCCGGTGTAAAAGCAAACCGCGAAAAAGTCAGTGCGGCTATGGATTGCATCCTCACCTCGATGGGTAACGGCGACATCTCGCAGGAGGACTTCGACTGCGCCATTCGCCCCATTATTTCTTCCGCCGAAAAAGGCTTGCGCCAAAATGGGTTCTGGTGCGGTAGTCTGGCAGGTTTGCAAAGTGACCCTGAACAAATCGGGCTCATTCGCGATTTGCTGACGGATTTGCGCTCTATTACCCTCGACGAAATTAAGGCACTGGCCAAAGAAGTATTCGGCAAAGATAACGCAAACTTCTACTTCACCATGCCGGAACAAGCGGTACCGGCAGATGCAGCCCCTGCTCAAACTGAAGTAAAAGCTGCTGAAGAAACAGCCCCGGAGCCGGCAACGGCTCCCGAAAACGGCATAGGGGCTGATATGGGCTATACCGTGCTCACCACACTGGCAACCCTTCAGCAGCCCGAATGGCAGGAGGTAATCGCCGCGCTCATGAAAAAATACCCCGGTGCAAAAGCCGTTGCTGTAAATGAGCTCAACGAGGAAGAACTGGCGGAAGCTCTGCGCACCGCTCAGGCTCACTACGCGGCAGTCGTACTACGCCCCGAGGAAATCAACCGAGTAACGGTCAACAACCTGCACCGCGCCGCTCGCCAAATTGATGATGACGTGTGGGGTGACTGCATGTGGGGTATGGTAACCGGTTACAGTGCCGCCGATGCGCTGCGTATCGCAACGGACAGCAAACCGCTGGTCATTAAGCGCACACTGGGAACCACCAACGTAGGGTGGCATCCCTTCGAATACAGCTACTGCATAACCGACTGGACAAATGCCCCTGTTCTCGAACAAGACGGCGGCAAGGAACCCACCACTACAACCTACGGGCAAGATACCCCGGAAGGGCAAAACGGTTTGCAGAGCCTCTTTGCAGAGCGCCTGAGCAAAGGCGGCTGCCAGCTGGTTGTTTCCTCCAGTCATGCTACTCAGTTCAATCTGGAAATGCCGTTCTCGCGCGGGCTTATCTTCCCCAGCGGTAATCGCTTCTATCAATTGAAACAAAATGAAATGCATGAGTTCGGCCAGCCGCTCAGCAAAGCCACACGAGGCGACACAACTCAACTCGCCAAGTTGGCCGAGCAAAAAGCGGCATCAGTCATCGAGCCTGATGGTAAAACCCGCGTTTGGCTTGCAGCCGGTAACTGCTTGTTCGGTAATGCGCAAAACACTAACCAAAGCATGGCTATCACTGCGCTCTCGGCCTATACCTGCAATCAAGTCGTAGGCTACACCGTTCCCTCTTGGTACGGCGCAGGCGGCTGGGGTACCCTGGGTAGCTTCGTTGACATGGCGGACCACACCACCCTGGCAGAAGCCTGGTTCCTCAATAACCAGTTCATTCTCCACAACACGCAAAAAATCTCACCGGCGTTGTTGAAAATCAACTTCAATGGTGAGAACCTCGACCATCAGCTCTACAGAGCCGTCTTCTCAAGTGGTGTTGATTTACGCAATCTCAACGCCCGAGACGTACTGGGGTTGGTTCATGACCGCGACGTTGTGGCCTTCTACGGCGACCCGGCTTGGAGTGCTTCCGTAGACACGGCACAAAGCCCCCGCCCGCTGGCTCTTAACTGGCAAGGTGCAAAAACTGTTACCATAACAGCCAACAGGGATTATAAGGGACGACTCGGCATCTGGTTCCCCACCACAGCTACCGGCAAAGATGCTACCGGCTGTGATGCGCCAGACGCAGTCTTCACCAACGATTTCATCCTCTTCCCGGAAATCGAAATGAAGAAGGATGAGACCCGCACCATCAATATCAAATAAATACCGCGTACCTTAACTTAAAAAAACTCGTCGACAGCACATATCTGTCGGCGAGTTTTTCTTTTGTGGCAAATTTCGAATTTTATTTGGCTCGGAACCTATCGTAAAGCGAGAACAGGGCAGCTATCAGAGTACCTGAGATAGAGTGCCACACGCAGGAGATGGCTGCGGCCAGCGCAGCCTCCGGCAGCAGGGGGAAATGCCGAACGGCCAACACAGTAGCCAAGCCGGCATTCTGCATGCCGACTTCGATGGAAAGAGTGCGGCACTTAGCTTGGTTCATAGAAACGGCGCGCCCGGTAAAGACCCCCAGCACATAGCCTAAACCATTGTGCAAGAAAATACACAGGAAGATGAGAGCACCGCTCTCGAAAAACTTGCTACCGTGAGAAGCAGTAACGCCACCAACGATGCAAGCCAAGCCCAGCACAGCAAGCCCCGGCATCAGGCGGCAGACGGTCGCATACCCGGCGCGCTTACCGAAGAGGTAATTGCTTAATGTACCGACACCTACCGGTAACAGCGTCACCAGTAATATACTACGAAACAATCCCGCTGCATCAACCGCAATACTCTCCCCCATCAGCCACAACACCAGCACCGGAGTCACAAAAGGAGCCAAAAGGGTGGATACCGTCGTCATACCGACCGAAAAAGCCACATCCCCCTTGCAAAGCAAGCTCATAATGTTACTGGATACCCCACCCGGGCTGCAACCTACCAGAATCAAACCGGCTGCAATCCCCTTCGGTAAATTGAAAAAATGAACCAGAGCGAATGCAATCAATGGCATAATGGTATACTGGGCGAGAGCGCCGACCAAAATATCAGCCGGGCGCTGCGCCAAAATACGGAAATCCGCCGTGGTGAGAGTCATACCCATAGTGAGCATGATTCCCCCTAATATGCAGGTCTGAACATCACCCCGAACCCACTCGAACATTCCGGGAAATACAAACGTAAGTGCAGCCACCGCAATGATAAACGGCGCAGTCCATGTGGAAAGCCAAGCTGAAAGAGCAAGAAGGAAGCGCATAAAATAAAAAAGTTACGATAGATTCGAAAACCTATCGTAACTTAAAAGCTGTTTTCAGTTTACAGTTTCTTCCAAGGCAAAGCCTGAAGAAGAGCATCGAAACCAAGACCGGTACCCGCAGGAGCGCGGAATTCGGGGGTCACATCCGTACCCAGTACCTCTGAGAAGGCATTCGGGCGATATACATGCTGAGTCACCAAGCCACAAAGCGGAACCTCATCGGCGGGCTTACCGGTGTAGAATACAGCCGCATTGTAAGCAGCCCAGCACTGACCGAGGGGGTGGTCAAGGTATGTGGTGAACACGGGCAAGCCGCTGGTGCTGTGGTGACGAGCCGGTTTTACCAAGCGCATCATAGGCGTGCTGGTGCGAGCCGGAATCGAGCTTTCCTGCATGGGGGTATCGTACCCCAAGGGCATGCCGGCATCCTGCAAAGCCTGCCAAGTCTCTACATCATAGTAGCAAGGGTCCTCCACAAAGTCAATTCGCGCTTTCATCGCATCGGAAAGCATATCCCAGAACTTCAGGGCAGCCTCCAAAGAAAGAGTGCAGTTGAAATCCACACGCCACTTCCAATCGGGAACCATCGAGGCGAGGTTGGTCAGGCGCTCCACAGTGGCAGCCAATTTGGGCACCACCTTAATCTTGCCCACACGGAAGCCGCGCTGGTGCAGATTATACACCTGAGAGGGAGTGGCACTCACGGTAAGTGTAGCGTGGCTACGGGGAATGGTAAGCCCCTCGAACAGGCTCACACCCTTAGCGCGGGCCTCACCGTCCAACTCAATACACTTAAGAGCTCGCTCGCCAAGGCGCAGAGGAGTACCATCGCGAAGGGCATCCAACTCATATTCAAGCGGGGAATCACCCAGCTCAGGCCAAGACTGAAGGCAAGCGTAACCGCCGTTATCACCGCGCAGAAGCACGCCCTCACGCGGCTGAGCGGCAGCACGAGCGCTCAGAGCGCCCACGGGATAAAGTGTGTAAGGAGTGTAGTGCATGCCGAAGTTTACTCCTTTTAGCGCCTTTTGTCACGCTCAATCTGCGCATGCTATCATTTTTCAATGATAACTCGATAAAACAGGAGAAAAAAACAGCACAGCGGGTGCAAATTACTGCTGCTCCTTGAGCTTTTCCTGAATACCGCGAAGGAATACGCGCTCAAGAGAATTGCGAGCCGGAGCTTCCGCAATAAAAGCATCGCCGGCGAGCTCACGCAGTTGCTGCAACAACTCCGGCGAAGGGTTACGCAAGGTTATTTCCGTGCGGGTGTTGTCGCGTGTGAGCTCTTCCATCGAGCCCTCTGCAATCATGACTCCACGGTAAAGTATACCCACGCGGTCACAGATTTCCTGAACTTGCTCCAGCAAGTGCGAGCAAAGGAAAACGGTCATTCCTTGCTCTTTAAGATTCAATATAATATCCCGAATAGCACGAGAACCGATAGGATCCACACCGGCCGTAGGTTCATCGAGCACTAGTAAGCGTGGGCGTTGCACCATTGCCTGCGCCAGTCCCACGCGCTGCAACATTCCTTTAGAATAGCCACCCAAGCGGCGATGTGCAGCATCCGTCAACCCGACCAACTCCAGCATCTCCTGAGTGCGATTGCGCAACTCCGCACCGCGCAGCCCACAAAGACGACCGTAGAAGCGCACAGTTTCCTCGCCGGTAAGAAACTTGTAAAAATAAGGATTTTCGGGCAAGAAGCCGATTTCGCTACGATTAGCGGCCGAAGTAGCCGGTCGGCCGAATACGCGGCATGAGCCGGTATCCGGCGCGAGCAGGCCGACAAGAGCCTTCATGATAGTGCTCTTACCTGAGCCGTTGGGGCCAATGAGCCCATAAACGCCGCCCTGTGGTATGCTCAGGCTGACACCTTTAACAGCATACACACCCCCCTTCCCCCAATGGCCGGGGAAAGATTTGTGGATTTCTTCAATCTCGACGGCGTTCATGAGCGCTGGCAGTCGTAATTACTCAGCAGCAGCCATCAGGCGCAGCAGATTTTCAGCCATGACGATGCCCTTCTCAAAAATCTCAACCCGCATATTCTCATTGGGTGAGTGAATACGAGCATCGGGCAGGTCCATACCAAGGAAAATGGCATCCTTGCCCAACACCTTGCTAACCTCGGCAATGATGGGAATGGAACCACCCTCGCGCACCAGCACAGGGGGATTACCGAAAGTCATCTCAAGAGCCTGCTGAGCAGCCTTGCCCCATGCGGAGTGCGGGTCACTCAGGTAAGCCTCGCCGCCATGCTGGCGGGTGAACTTCATGCGCACACTGGGGGGGCACACCTTGCGGAAGTGAGCTTCAACTTTGTCAAGAATATCCTCGGGGTCCTGACCGGGTACCAAGCGGCAACTCATCTTGGCAATAGCCTTGGTGGGGATTACGGTCTTTGAGCCTTCGCCCTCATAACCACCGGAGATACCGTTGAGCTCAAAGGTAGGACGAGCATACACACACTCAGCACCGCTGTAGCCGGTCTCGGTACGCAACTCGGGCACACCGGTAAGCTCAGCGAGCTCAGAATTGCTCATACCGGGCACTCGGCGCCAGCTTTCGCGCTCCCAGTCAGCGATATCGCTCACGCCGTCATAGAAGCCCTCTACCGTCACATGATTATCAGCATCGTGGGTGGAGGCAACCATCTCACACAAAGTTGTAATGGGGTTGGCCACTGCACCGCCGAACACACCTGAGTGCAAATCCATAGCAGGGGCGCTCACTTCGAGCTCAAAGCAACACAGTCCCTTCAGGCCGTAAGAAAGCGAGGGAACATCAGGAGCGGCCATACCGGTATCGCTCACCACAATCACATCGCACCCCAACAACTCTTTAGCCTGGGGCTGCTGCATGAACTTAAATAAGCTCGTGCTGCCGCGTTCCTCCTCACCCTCAAGCAAGAAAATCACATTGAGCGGCAATGCGCCATCTTTACGAATGATTTCTTCAACGCCCAAAATATGAGCCATGATTTCACCCTTGTCATCAGATGCGCCGCGAGCATATACTCGACCATCGCGGATTTCAGGCTTGAAGGGGTCACTGTGCCACTCATCAATCGGGTCAACAGGCATCACATCGTAGTGACCATATATCAACACCGTCGGCTTGCCCTCCAACTTAGGACTATGAGCCACCACTATGGGGTGGATATCCGTCATGTGCTTCACCGCATCGAACCCCAGAGAGCTGAGTTTCGTCACCAAAAAATCAGCACAGCGCTCTACCTCGGGCGCATATTCAGCCACGGCAGATACACTGGGAATACTCAGAAAAGCAAAAAGATCATCAAGCTTGCTCATGCCGCACATTGTACATCAGTACCCGCGCACAGGCAAGCACAAAGCCGATTCCGGCGGTGAATATGGCGTAATTTCCGAAACTGCTCAGAAATCTTGCACCGGGGAACCGGGAACTGCCCCGCCCAATGCTGGAATACGCGCATTGAACTCACGAAGGTCGGCCAAATACTCTCTCCACTGAATGAAAGGCATAGGCGGGCGGGTATGCAAGCCCATGCGAAAACGCTCAATTCGCGATTCGGCGGCTTGCAAAACACCTACAGGCAAGCGGCCTATTGCTTGGGCAACATCAGCAAGATAATCGCAGGCATTGTGGCAAATAAGCGGCAAATCACAGCCGGCGAGCAAAGCCATCGGGACTGATTCCACGGGACTGTAGCGCTTGGCAATAGCCCCCATGCACAAATCATCCGTGAATACAACTCCCTCGTAACCCAATCGGTCACGCAGGAAATGTTGAACCAGAGCCGGAGAAAGCGAAGTTGGCAGCTCAGCATCAATCTCAGGGATAAGGAGGTGCGCTATCATCATGGAAGGCAGCTCCGGCATGAGCGCATTGAAGGGAATCGCCGCCCCCATCAGAAAAGAATCGCCACTACCGTGGAGAACCGGCAAATCAAAGTGAGGGTCACACTCCGCCGCCCCCATGCCGGGGAAATGCTTGCCGCAGGTTGCAATTCCGGCACGCAGGTGAGCACGATTCCACACACCGCCATGAGTTGTTACAGCCTGAGAATCGTATCCCCAGCATCGACTAGGCAAAGCATTGGCATGGGGCGAACCGATATCAAGCACCGGGGCAAAGTTGGTATTCACACCCAGTGTGTAAAGACACTGCGCATTGTACCACGCGGCTTGGGTAATAAGATGACTGTTACTGGTCGCGGCCAATTCGGCAGCAGAGGGATGATTCACAAAAATCTCCGCTGTGCGCACCACCCGACCACCCTCCTGGTCAATAGCAATAATAGGCACATCGGGACCGGTCGTGAGCGCGCGCAGCTCATCCGTGAGTTCACGCGTCAGCTCGTGGTCTACAATATTTCGAGAGAAAAGAATGTAGCCGGCCGGCTGCAAGCGGGCAAAGAGCTCCCGCTCCTGCTCAGTCAGCATAATCCCTTCTATACCAACAACAACCGGCAACATAACAAAAAGAAGACGCACCGGACAGCATGCAGAACCATAGCCGCCCGGTGCAAAGAAAAGGGATGCTTACTTGTCACCAAAGATGCTGGCGCGAGTGAACATGGGGTACACCGGGATGCCACGGCTCTCGATAGCCTCGCGCCCGCCCTCCTGACGGTCAACAAGCACAAGCGCTGCGACAACCTTGCCACCTTCGGCCTCGATAGCATCGATTGCCTTCAGCGTAGAACCGCCGGTAGTAATCACATCGTCCACCACAATCACCTGCTGACCGGCAGCAAAGTTACCCTCGATTCGCTTACCGCGCCCGTGGTCTTTAGCTTCCTTACGCACAGTGAAGACGCAAAGCGGCTTCTCAGCTTCAGCCGAGTACATACCGATAGCCAGAGAAATAGGATCTGCGCCCATGGTCATACCACCAATGGAGCATGCCTCGGGGAATTTGGGCAAAATCTCCTCCTGCACCAGCTGCCAGCCCACCTGACCAATGAGATTGGCGCCGCGAGCATCAAGCGCGGTAATGCGGCAGTCGCAGTACAAATCGCTCTCCTTACCGGAGGCAAGAATAAAATGACCGGTCTTGATGGACTTATCCAACAAGATTTGCAGAAGTTCAGATTTAGCGTTACTCATGACGCTCAGGATTGTAACGCATGCGGGCGAAAAAATCAAGCCATAAGCTTGGAAAGGTCATGCGGCAGGGGTGATTTTACCATAATTTCGCGCTCACCGAACGGAAAGCGCAACGAACAGGCATGCAAAGCATGGCGCTCGATGTGAAGACGCCCCGCCAACGAAGGAGTCCACCCCTCGGCTATAAAGTCCAGGTAATTATTCTCATCCCCGCCATATATCTTATCTCCCAACAAGGGAAATCCCAGGTAAGAAGCATGCACGCGAATTTGGTGCAATCGACCGGTATGCGGCACACAACGCAACAAAGCAAGAGGCGGCAAACCATTGCGAGCCGGCACCCGATGCAGGACCTCAAATTCCGTGCAGCACGATTTCCCTTGCGGGTGGCAACATTGGCGCACATGTATGCGAGTATCTGCCACGGTTTCCATGCGCAGAATCGGCTCATCACAGCAAGCGCAAGCCCATAGGGGAGCCCCCTGCACTACAGCAAAATACTCTTTCTGCAACAAGCGCTGCTGCATGGCCTTACCCAGCTCGCGCGCCGCTGTGGCAGTCTTAGCAACAAGGGTAATTCCGCTGGTCTCGCGGTCAAGCCGATTGATAAACGACACCTGACCGCCACAGGCCAATTCGTAGGCCAACAGCTCCCGCACACCATGCCACAAGGTAGGCTCGTTTTTCACCCCTGTGGGATGCGTGAGCAGCGGCGCCGCCTTGTCCACTACAAGCACATCGTCGTCTTCATACAGCACTTCGAAATGCGCCTGCACGGCTATGGGCATATCAAAACTCATGCGAATATAGCAGGGTCTATAGCAGCCCACTCTCCCGGAGCTAAGTTCAACTCGGCCAACTGAAGCGGCCCGATAGCGACGCGAGTAAGCACCGTAACAGGCGCCCCCACGGCGGCCAACATGCGGCGCACTTGGTGATATCGACCTTCGTGCAGAGTAAGTCTGCCACAACATTCCCCGGTAAGCACCAACTCAGCAGGCAGGCAGGGAGTCGTCTCACCATGCAGCAGCAACTCGCCACCGGCAAAAAGCTCGACAGCGGACTTTGGCACCGGAGCAGAACATTCAAATTCGTATACCTTGGGCACATGGCGTTTCGGACTTGTTAGCGCATGCACAAACGCGCCATCATCCGTCAACAACAACAGCCCGCCCGTCTCCTTATCGAGTCGCCCGACAGTACTCACACCGTCCGCGCGGTTAAGCCAGTGCTGCGGCAACAGGTCATACACCAGCTCACCTTCCTCACGGTGACTGCATGTGCAGCCCAACGGTTTATTCAACGCGATATAGAGCCCACCCGGGAACTCCACGGGTTCCCCATCCACCAACACTTCTTCCGGCTCCGCTTTGGCTGACGGAGATTTTGCCACAGTTCCCTTAACCTGCACTCGCCCACGCTTAATCCACTGCGCTGCTTCGCGCCGCGAACAGTACCCAAATCGACTCAATATGGCATCTAATCTCATCTCTGCGTCATTTTGCCATAATTTTTTCAAAAAACAAGGTTGAAATCGTGTTCATTTTGTGGTAATTGTATTCTAAACAGCGCGCGCACATTTGACATTAGGTCAATAGTGACTGATTTTTTTTATTTTCTCTCACACGACTATGATTACCATCATTACCGAACGACAGCTTCCGCAAGCAGAAGCAGGCCTGTGGCTCAAAGCCCAGCAGGCAGTTGCAGCCAAAAACTACAAATACGCCGTCAGCATTCTCAAAACGCTTGTAAAGCGTGCTCCCGGATTCTTGGAGGGTCGCAAAATTCTGCGCCGTTGCGAGGTGAAAACCACCCCCGATGCAGGTCGACGCTCTTCGCTCTTTGGCGGCATGCGCATAAGCACCGGTCGCAAGGATCCGGCAACCACGATTGTATCCGTTGAGGATGATTTGGAGAAAGACCCCTACTCTGTAACGGCCAATGAGGCTCTGTTTGCTGCGGCAAACGATTTGAACCTGCCCGAGCTGGCAGCTTTTGCACTCGAGACCATTTGTGAAGGTCAGCCGAATGCCAAGAAGCACATGCACATGCTGGCCAACCACTACATCAAGAACGAAAACTTTGCCGAGGCTGCTGAGACCTACCGCCGAATTCTCAACATCGACCGTACCGATGCTATTGCTCAGCGAGGCGAGAAAGACTGCGCTGCTCGCGCAACCATGAAACAGGGCAACTGGGAAGGCAAGGGCGACTTCCGCACCAAGCTCAAGAGCCAAAGCGCCACCACCGACCTCGAAAACGCCGACAAGATGGGTCTTACCCGTGCCGAAATGGAGCAGCGCCTCGCTCAGCTCTCCGAGCAATATGCCGCAGACAACACCAACCTGCAGATAGTGAAGGATATCGCCTCCATCTACGAGCAGATGGAAGACTATGCCAACTCCTACTCGTTCTACGCATACGCTTTCCAGCTCAGCGGCGGTGCCGACCTTTCCATCAACGACAAAGCTATGGAAATGCACGAGAAAGCCATGGAGGCTGAAATCGCCTACTACGAGCAGGTGTTGGCCGCCGACCCGGAAAACGAGGAAGCCAAGGCTACTCTCGCCGCTCGCAAGAAGGAAATCGCCGAGGCTGTTGTGGCCGATGCCAAGGCACGCGTGGAAGCCAACCCCACCGATGCTCAGCTTCAGTTCAAGTACGGGCAGGCTCTCTTCGACGCCGAGCAGTACACAGAAGCCATTCCCCCGCTGCAGCGCGCCCGCACCAACCCGAACCTGCGCATCAAATCCATGCTCATGCTTGGCAAGTGCTACGCCTCCAAGAACATGACCGATATGGCTATTCGCCAGCTCGAAGATGCCGACAAGGAGCTCGTTGCTATGGATGACACCAAGAAGGAAATCCTCTACATGATTGGCTGCCTGTATGAGAAGGCCGGCAACAAGGAAAAGGCACTCGAGAGCTTCAAGGTCATCTACGAAGTGGACTACGGCTACCGCGATGTTGCTCAGAAGGTAGAATCCGCCTACTCGTAAAGAGTTTGCACATTGTATCGATTAACGCCCTGCCGCAGCACACGGCAGGGCGTTTCTCATCATCGGGTGCGTGTAAGCTCGGTAGAGCCATCGCGCCGAAGTGATATGACATGGTGCGATGAGCCATCGCTAATGTGGCGTTTTTCGTAGCAGTCAGCAGGATTTCCTCGACAATCCCAAAAGAACTCACGCTCCAAATTACCATCCGGTGCGTATTCGCACAAGCGCTCAGCATAGCCGTAAATCGGGTTCAGACAAGGGCGACCATCCGCACCATTGAAACACTCCCACTCAACACGACCATTCGGATTACTCCGCACCAGATGTTCCGACCACACCCGAGCCCTATCTCGCAAACGCCCATCCTGACCGAAAAACCTGGTTCTCAGCAGTCCGGACTCCGGCTTCTGCTCGACCAACATTGAAGTAGTAACAGAATCCGCACTGGCAACGGCTTTACCTGCCGAATCCAGCCAAGTTGTATGATTCACCAAACCATCTTCCGTACGGCGCACCTGTTCCGTTACAACCCCATCAGCATTTTCCGTCGGCACCCCTTTCACATAATTCGTGCGCAAGCGCTCCTGCGCCCTGTCATTGTAGGTATAGACCACACTGCTCTCTCCGGCAGCGTTGACAATGGGTTTCTCCTCCCCATCAAGATATTCCACTTTAAGCATACGACCTCTATCATCGTATGAAATTCGTTCTTCTGCAAAACCGGGCATACGCGGCACAATCTTCTGCCCGTGGGCATTGCGAAAAATACGCCCCACAAGACGACCGGCCGGGTCATATTTAAATTCACGAACAGCAATACCGGCGGAATCCGCTACAGGATTGCCAAACTCGTCAAAATTGCGCCGCTCCGTAATCTGTCCATTTTTGTTATAAATCAGTCGTTGTTCCGCAACCCGGCTACCCGGCATAGGGGAAACCCTACCCTCAGCATTACAATAAACAAGCCTATCCAATTGCCCTTCACTGCCATATTCAAACCGAAGATGAGGTACATTCGAGCCCTCTTGCGAAGCATAAATCTCGCCAACCCCGGATGGTGCGTCCGCCCCTGCCGTATTGTACACCCCACTGAAATATCGCACCGGTAAGCCACCAAAAGAAGGTGTAAACACATGGTATACCCCCATTCCCAAAACGCCGAGCAACAAACCGAGCGCCGACAATGTACCCATATACCCCCAGACATAGCTCAACAGCCTATGCCACCAAGAGCGCGGATTGCCACCATTTTCAGCCATGAGGGAGAGACACCGCTGCACCACCCCCTGCTCAATATCAGTCAGTCACTGCATCCGCATAGCGCATAACCCGCATGTGAAGCTCCTTTTCAAAATCCGCGACAATTTGCTCAGACACCCCCTCGGGCCAGCTGAGCAAACGCATAGGTACAGCGGGAGTATCTGCATGATAAGGCAATTGCACATGTTCATAAGGCAACTCAACAAAACCGGCAGAACAGTAAAATTGGCGACGCCGAGCGGTAACAGAATCCACCACCGGTTCAATTTCCAGAATGATGGGCTTACCCATCTGCTGCAACCATTGCAACACCGCATGCCCTACTCCCTGCCCGCGGCAATGCTCAGCCACAGCCAAATGCTCAACAAACAATAAACCTGACAAGCGCCAGTAAAACAGTAAGCCCACCAACTGAGACGAACGACTTATCTGCATGCAACAAAACTCGGGGTCGGACGCAAGAGCCCTCCGGTGCTGCGCCCATGAGCGACGTTCACACCGAGGGAACGCAGTCTCATACAAAGCCCACACTTGTGCCCAATCGCGTATATTCTCAACCTGAATCATACCGCATGTTAGCCTTCTTCGCGGATTAAGACAAGAAAAATAGGTTGTTAACTGCTGTAATTTTCATTATTTTATGGACGAGCCCGCCACACTACGCTATTATAGTGTCGTGAGCACAAAATGGAAAGTCGTAGAGTTGGAAGAATGCGAGTCTACGTTCAACGTGGCCCGCAAGGAAGGACCTTGGACCATAGTGAGCGCCGAGCGACAGCTCAAGGGACGAGGTCGCTTTAACCGCACTTGGTATGGCGACGAGGGGGGACTGTGGGCCACATACAACCTGCCGCTGGAGCCCAATTCCACACGCCACTGGGGGCTCTTGCCGCTGGTTGCAGGTGTGGCCATAATCAGAGCCCTGGATGGCTACAGAATCCGTGGCTTACGTCTACGCTGGCCGAATGACGTGCTGGTCGGTCGCGAAAAACTGGCCGGTATATTGGTGGAGCGTCCGGCCACCGGCATGGCCTCCATCGGCATAGGGCTCAATGTCAGCAACGACATCGAAAAAATAGCCCCCCTGACCGGAGAACGCCCCACCCGACTGCAGGATTTGCTTTACGCCTGCCCCAAAGTCAGCAAGATGCGCACACTGATAGCAAACGCTCTCGCCGCTACTTTCAATACCTTTGTAGAACACGGTTTGGAAGCACTGCGCGAAGAACTGGAGGCTGCTTGGAGCAAATCCCTGCCCGTTGTTGCCATTACCGACAAAGAGCGTATTTGTGGATATTTTGCCGGGATTGAAGCCGATGGCTCCCCCGTGTTGCGCAAAGCGGACGGCACCAGTGTAACGGTTCCCGGCATTACCGTCAATCGCATGAAAGAACTTATCTGATTTTCCTCCTGCTATGTCAGTTCCGCAAAATACCATCGCGCTTATCTTCGATTTTGACCAAACTCTCAGTCCTCACAACATGCAAGAGGACACCATCTTTCCGGAGTTCGGCATCAACGCCGAACTGTTCTGGAAAAAGTGCAATGAGCGCAGTCACAATGAGGGATGGGATGGCGAGCTGAGCTACCTCAAGGAGCTGCTCGACACTCTCAGCATCGACGGTGTGAGCAATGACACCCTCAAAAGTCTCGGCAAAAAGCTTACATTCTTCAAAGGGATTCCGGAATTCTTCGAAAAGTTCGAAACGCGCGCTCTGTCGGCAGAGCACCGTTTTGCCGGCATTCATGTCGAGTTCTACATTATCTCCAGCGGCATTAAATCAATCATTGACGGGTCAGTCATTCGCCCCTATATGAAGGAAGTATTCGCCTGCGAATTCAGTGAGCAGAATGGCTGTATCAGTTTCCCGAAACGCGTCATTTCTCATACCACGAAAACGCAATTCCTCTTCCGTATCAACAAAGGTATGATTAAATACACGGAAGACGTGAATGACCACATGGACAGCGATTTGAGACCAATTCCCTTCAAGCACATGATTTACTTGGGGGATGGCCCCACAGATGTGCCCTGCTTCACGGTCATGCGGCAGCAAGGTGGCTTGAGTGTTGCCGTCTACAACCCGGACGATTCCACACGAGCAAGTTTCCGCAAGTGCTACAATCTCAAAAATGGGCAGCACCGAGTGGATTTCTTCGCCCCGGCAGATTTCCGAGCCGGCAGCCACCTCTCAAACATATTAGAGGAAACGGTTCGCAACATGGCCGATTCTATTCTGCACAACATGCGCACCGCCGGCAGATAGCCTCATTTTTTTCAAAAGACAAATAAGGGATGGTCGCAGCTGCAACCATCCCTTATTTTGTATAGATATAAACAGTTACTTACTCAATAGACCACACAATCGTGCGGGCATACAAGCGACCGGGGCGCAATTCAATGGAGGGGAAATGCGGCTGGTGGGGAGAATCCGGGAAGTTCTGAGCTTCGAGAGCCACACCGCCACGTTTGAGCGGCAGGTAATCACCGGTATAAACCTGAAGACCGGGTGCATCCGTAGAAAGGCGCAAGGTATACTTACCGTTGGAAAGCACGGCAACCTCCTTCACTCCGGGAACAGTCGGCAGCACATAGTTGTCATCATACCCCCCGGCAATAGCATCGGGAGCATTGCGTTCACCCAAACAGGCAGGTGTTGTCAGGTCATACAACGACCCGCTCACCGGCAAAATTGCTCCGGTGGGTATATTGGCAACCATAGGTGTATAGGCCGTAGCATGCACCTGTAAGTAGTGGTCATCCATTGTCCCCTGACCATTGAGATTCCAATAGGCGTGGTTAGTGAGATTCAGCAAGGTCGGGGCATCCGTCACGCCCTGCAAATCCAGCGTCAGCGTGTTCCCCTGCAGGGTGTAAATAGCTCGCACCGTCACGGTACCGGGGTACCCCTCATCGCCATCAGGCGATGTCAGGCTAAGCACAAGACGCGATGAATCCGCACTCTCTACCTCCCAAGGTATATCTGAAAAACCAATTTTACCACCATGCAGATGATTAGGACCATTGTTGACAGCCAAAGTATATTCCTGCCCATCCAGCAAGAAACGCCCCCCGGCTATGCGGTTGGCAACTCGCCCGCACACGGCTCCGCAGTAACAAGTATCTTCCCGCAGCTCATCCGGAGTCTTCGGGCCGTAAAGCATATCGGTACCATCATACTCAAAGCTCAGCACGCGTGCGCCTACATTGCACACTCGTACACGGAGCACATCTGAGCTGAGCGTGTATATCTCAGTCTTTTCTTTCATCGTATTCATAATGTAAACTTTTCAATTTTGCGGTGCCGGTTTACTCAACCACGACTTGACCCGACCATTCACGAACTCAACATATGCGATTTCTCGGGGAATATACGCAGTCGAAATGTACGGTGCGCCATAACCATACCACCCATAGGGTCCCCAATAGGGAAAGGGTGAATCATTCATGACCGTAATCGGCTCATAGCCCCGGTATATCCAACGCATAATCTTCTTTCCGCCTATTTCGCCGACAGTCGGTGGAGCATCGGGCTTACCCCATGCAAGAAATACGGCGTCCTCTTTCATACCCTCGCAGATTTTACCCTGCTGAACTAAGGCTTGCTGTTCTATGGGTAAGGCCTTAAACATAGCGGGATTTTTTGCGATTCTATCAGCCGGAGTGGGAGTTTGGCAACCTACCAGCGACAGGCAAAGCAGAGCTCCGGCAATAAGCTTTTTCAGCCCTCTTTTCACTACGTCATTCATACAGTCATGACAGTACCACGAAATTTCTTGCTTGCCAAGTAAAAAAAACAGTGATAGATTAACAGCAACAATCATGAAAGCAATCTATTCCATACTTACATTGTTAACAGCTCCCGCGCTGATTTGCCATGCAATCGGTGCCGAAGCCACGGGGATTCTGCAAGGTTTGTTGCCCACCAACGGCACAATGAAGGCCGGCGTGGCTGTGAACCCTCAATTCAGCCCGGAGTTTTTAGAACTGCAGAAAGCCCTCCTTTCCAGACTTCATAAACTTTCCTCCGAAGAGCAATTGGCTTTCATGGAAAACTATGACCCGCTCATGCTCATTGCCTATGACGCCAAGCTCTGGCCCGATAAAGCCGAGTACGACAAATACAAGGCCGAATGGAAAAAGGTAACAATTATCCCCGTACGCGAGGTAGGCGTGGGGCTGAGACATTCCATCAACAACACATGGGTTGTACTCTCCCTGACTACAGACGAAAAAACCAAACGTAGTGCACCCTTAACTATCAGCGCCCTCACATACGATGCCGGCAAGAACGTATGGATTTCCAACAACGGCGAGCTTGTAGCAAAGGATTATCAGACCACTGAGGACAACGTGTACGGTGCCCAAACCGGTCAGGAGTGGACGCTGGAAAAAGAGGACTCCCTCTCCAAAATGACTGAGGCTATCCGCATAACCCGCAACACGGACGGCAAGGCCTTCTACATTTTCTACTCCTTCAGCGAGCGTTCCACCATATCCAACACAGTCATTGCCCAAGGCGGTTACACGCTGATGTTCCCGATGCGCAGTAAGCAGGTGAACATGGGCATGCCCGGTAGCCGCTAAATACAACTCAATTCTTAAGGAAAAGCCGTAGTTTTCAAACTGCGGCTTTTTCTCGTATTTTCCTGCTTGTCAAATCAAAAAAAACGTGATAGAATGCTCGCTGTAGTTTCATGAAATCAATCATATCCATTATTGCCCTGGCAGCATCTCCGTTGTTGACAGCAACCGCATTCGGAGCCGATGCTGTACCACCTGCTCTCATGAATTTTCCCGGCAATGGCATGCGACTCACCGGTGAATCAGTATCTATCGCCCCGACCCCTGAGTTTGTAGCCATGCAGAAAGACGTTTCTGCAAAATTGCAAAAGCTGCCGCCCGAAGAGCTGGTGAAGTTCTTTAAGAGCTATAACCCCGACTCACTCATTGCCTACAACTCTCATATATGGCCCAAGCGCGAGGATTACGAGAAGTACAAAGAGGAGTGGAAAAAAACAACAATCAATCCTATACAAAAAGTACAGCTCGGAGCCTATAACCGCGAGAACAACGAATGGTCCCTGCACGGCGTCAGTATCAATGCCTTTGCCGGACGAGTTTCTCCACTTTCCATCAGCAGCCTGATTTACAAGGCAGACTCCAACGTGTGGGTATCCTCAAACGGTGAGCTTACCCCCAGCAGTGTGGAGACTACCTCCGACAATGTATACGGTGCTCGCACCGGTACAATCTGGACATTAAAGAAAGAAGACTCCCTTTCAATCATACAGGAATCGCTGAGTATCACCCGCCGCACAAACGGGGAATTCCTCTACTTAACATATAATTTCAGCGAACGCACCACCGGTAGCGGTACGATGCTCGCACAGGGGCGCTATGTGCTCAGGTTCCGCGTAGGCCCGGCTGCACCGGATCCGGAATCAACGGCTACGGCAAAAGCCCAGCCAACGGAAAATACAAAAGCTGACGACTCACAAAAAGAAGTTAAAAAAGAAGAGCGTCCCCGCCGCAAAAAACGCAAGGGCCGCCGCAGAAAATAACCACCGCCATATATGAGAATCATTGCCGGAAAGGCCAAAGGATACATCATTAAGGTACCTCAAGGCGAGGTACGTCCTACGCAGGACCGAGTGCGCGAGGCACTGTTCAACATCATCGGCCCCATAATTGAAGGAGCTCGTGTGCTCGATTTGTATTGCGGCTCCGGGTCTGTGGGCTTGGAGGCACTGAGTCGCGGCGCCGCCAGTGTGCGTATGGTCGATGCGGCTCGGCAATCCTGCGCCATGGCACGCACCAACCTCGAAAAAAGCAAACTGACAGGCGGAAGCGTAGCGCAAAGCGATTGTCTGCAATTCGTGAAGCGAGATGCCGGAAAGTACGATATCATCTTTGCTGACCCTCCGTATGCCAAAGCCATAGGAGACCGAGATATGATAGCAGAGCTGATGACTGACCGCCTGCACGAACTACTGGAGGATGACGGCTACTTCATTGCCGAAGCTCAGCTCGGTTACGGTGTGGGCGATATTCACACCCGCGAATTCCCCGGTTGGCAGCTTGTCGATGAACGCACCTACGGTAAAAATACCATTCTTTTCTACCGCAAAGACGTATGAAACGCTTTATTTTTCTACTGATTTATAATCTTTTACTGCCGGTCTTTCTTATTCTCTCCATACCGGGGTATCTCATTAAAATGAAAAAGCGCGGCGGGTTCGGCACCGGTCTGCGCGAGCGTTTTGGGCTCTACAAAGTTCCGGCCTCATCGGAACCCACGGGCGGGCTCTACATTCACGCCGTGAGTGTGGGTGAGGTATTCATCGCACTCAAATTCATACGCGAATGGATTAAAACCCATAGCGAACCGGTAGTACTGGCCACCAGCACTGCCACCGGCCATCAGGTAGTGAGGGATGCAGCACTTCCCGGCGTTCGAGCCCTCTACTCCCCCTTGGATGTGCCGGGATTATCCGGGCGATGCCTGCGACGCTTCAAACCGAAAGCCGTAGTACTTATCGAAGCTGAGTTGTGGCCCAACTTTGCGGAGGCCTGTCACCGCATGCACATTCCCATGCTCATGCTCAATGCCCGCCTGAGTCCGCGCAGCGAAGGCCGTTACCGCAAGGTTCGCGGCATCACCGGGCTGTTGTTCTCCCGACTCACCGCCTTAGGTGCTCAGAATAGCAACGATAAAAGCCGTTTCGGCGGCATTGGTGTAAATGAAGACATCATCACCGTAACAGGTAGCATAAAATTCGATGTCCTGGGAGATACCCCCGCTGAACCTCGCGCAGAGTTCCGCGAACTCCTCACCAAAATTGCAGGAGGAAAGCCGGTTGTACTGGCCGCAAGTACACACGCGGGAGAAGAAGCTCTCATAGCCTCAGCTATTCAGCAAGTCGGCGCGTTCCCGCTTATCGTTCCCCGCCATGCGGAGCGCCGCGCAGATGTTGTGAAAGATTTGGTAGCCGCCGGTTTCTCCCCCGTTCTGCGAACCGCCGGCACACTACCCACCCCCCTGCCCGCTAACCTGTGTTATGTGGCAGATACAACAGGCGAACTGCGAGATTGGACAGCGCTGGCAAATGTAGCAGTCATCGGCAAGAGCTATCTGGCTCGCGGCGGTCAAAACCCGGTGGAAGCCATTGCGGCGCGCGTGCCCGTTGTATTCGGCCCCGACATGACGAACTTCGCCGACCTGGTGGCCCTGTTGAAAGCAGAAAACAGCGTATGGCAGTGCGAGCAGGAGCAATTGGCAGACACTCTCAAAGAGATTCTCACGAACTCCACTGAGGCCGCTGACAGATGCGAGCGCGCGTTCAATGCGCTGAGTGTGCACTCCGGAGCGACCGGAAGAAGCGTGCGCCTCGTCGAAACTCAATATTAAACCTCGGTAACACATAACAACCGCTCTTGTAGACTCGCGTTAGTCATAAACAAGAGCGGTTGTTTCGTTTTTACAGCCATCAAAATCCCCTTTTAACAAGGGGAAAAACATTTTTGATTTACATCTGATTATCAGCGCGTTACAACAACTACACAAACATATCGCAGTCACCCTGAATCAAGTAGGTTAGGTGTATTCCTACAATTTTTGTTCGCTTTGCATTTTCGTGCTTGACGGCGAGATACAGTGAGGATAAAATGCGGCTGCGAAACTTACGGTTATTGTAAATTTAGGCGACAACAACTAATAAGTTTCGCTAACTAAATTCATATTTCATATACTGAAATCGCAATGAACACGCGCCACATCACAAGGTTCACCTACGAGTTCACAAACTTCCAAGGTTGGAGAGTAGCCATCAATCGGCAGGGAATATCGCTGGCCCGCTACTTTTCCGACAAGCAGTATGGTGACTCGGAGAAAGCTCTTTCGCAAGCAATCAGCTTTCGAGATGAAGTGCTAAGGGAATTAAATCTACAACCGAACCGCACACAGGAAATTCTGGCGAGCTATCGTAGCCAGGAAAAGAAATTATATCCTGCCGGTTTAAAACCCTCTACCACTACCAAGCCCGAGGGTGAACAAAACTCAACGGCGTGCAGCATGCGTAGCAACAAGGTATTGCATAACATCTTACAGCAGTTATGCAACAAATTGAAACTCGATACCGCCAGTGTACTCAAGCTTTCATTATACTTATTTGCTATACAATACGGAACGGTAAGCGAAGCAAAAACAGAGCCTCCAGGAATGCCGAGAATTGAAACTGTTGATGACAGCACCCCCGAGCAAGAACACGCCCACACGCTGCATGAAATCATCAACCATCTCGAGTTCATAGGCCGCCAGGTCGGCATGCCCGGCTTTGAAGAATTCGCCACCGGACACGCACCAAGCACAGAGCCCCTTCCTACGGTTCCCCCGCCGGCCTCACCTCCCACCGCTCCACAAACAGCTGAGCACAATACAAGCCCCCCACAAGCGCTTTCTCCGCAAACATCCGACACAACACCATCTCCCACCTCCGATTCGCCGGTCCCCTCTACTCAATCACCGCCCACCCTTACCCCGGCAACGTCAACGCATTCCCCGCACTTACCTGTTCTCAATCATAGAGAATTGATTTACTTCCCCTACTCTACAACACCGCCCAACACTCGGCCACGCGCACTTAAGCGCAACATTAACCGCGACGACCTAAATTTTGTTCCGCCAACGGGTGCCATGTGAGGTACCGCCAGTCGCACACAAGCTCAATGATTTTTGTATATTGATGCGTTTTTGATTACGCAAACTCTCTATCTGAGTCTCGTTAATTGAGCCCATCGGGTGCAGCCCGTCACTAAATCACATCCTTGCGCACAGTTGCACAGCTGTGTACCGGCTCTTTAGTGCCCGCTCACTCCACTACCCACCCACCGGAGATTGCTCACCAATCTCCGGTGGTAATATTTTTCAGCTCTAATTTTTTTCTCAAATAAAAAACATACCTATATTATAGACTTTTCACTTGACACCCCGAATTAAAAATGTTATTGAAGAAGATGTATGAAGAGACCATACTCGTCGATAGTTCGGACATTGACTGTATTAAGCATGTGCATGGGTGGCCCGTTGGCTGCTCTTGATGTTAACAATACAGGGAACGATGTGTTTGACTTATACTTCTTCGGCAACGGAGAAAACGGTTTGTTTGGCACAACGACCGGGATTTGGTGGCAAGATGACCCCAGAAAAACAACCGGCAACGTGAGAGACAGCTCCACCTACTACTGGTCGGATGATTTGAAACAAGCCATGCTTAATGCAGTTAACACATGGACATCGGCCATAGCAACCCCGTATGATACGGAGAAACATGACCGCAAGCTCCGCATAGGCTTTTTCTTGGATGACGGCAGCACGGCTGGCGGGTACATGCAGACCGGAATGGCCGGGTATGCAGCCTATCAAACCGTTTCAACCAATTACGAAGAAAAATACGGAACATCAGCGAACAGCTATACCGTCGCCGAATGGGCATGGCGAGATAATAACGAAACAGATTACCTTGCCCCTCCTTCAAATATGGCAAGCGGCACCTATTGGGAAACCGACGTACTGAGTGACGAATGGAATAGTATTGACATTGCAATCGTGCTTAATCCCATCAGCACAGAGTATGGCTTCGATGCGTATGGAAACTATTACTACAATCAGACCGATCGTACAATTGAAGAAATGCAAAATGTTGCCACTCACGAGATTGGCCACGGCATGGGTATGAATTCAAAGCTGTACCAAGCCGGCGGTACCCTCAGCGGCATGGTAACTACGTGGGATAGTTTGTTAACCCTTGATGGCGCAAACATTGTGACAGTCACCAATGGGCAGGCTGAACCGACATTCGAAACCCTCACAGCACTTCACAATGCAGCCTGGGAGGTAGGTGAAGGCAAGGATCCCACCGACTCCAAAAGCTATACAGGCGATGAGATTCAATATGACCCTGACCGCCGTTTAAGCCTGAACGGAGAAGTAGGTGTACACATTGCCGCTTTGCTGGTGGAAGGTGATACATTGGTGCATATTTCATTAGCCGAAGACGGCTCGAACGTACTTGGGCCGGGTGGCCGCATGAACTCAGAGTTTTCAGAAAGCGATTTGCGCGCACTGGAACTGCTGGGCTGGAGCGTGCGCCGTAATGATAGCATACCCGAACCCACAAGCGGTGCACTTTGCATGCTGGGGCTCTCGGCTCTGGCCATGCGCCGCCGCCGCCATTAACTCGTTTTTTCCAAAACACAAAAACACGGGGAGGAAAATCCTCCCCGTGTTTTTTTATGCCGGATGGGAGAACATCAGAAGTTCGCCCCACCACGGTATGCGCGAGCCAGTACGGTAACAGTTCTGGGCAACAAATAAAGTGAAAGTTGTTGGATTTTGTCGGTAAAATGATTAACCGTATGGTCCTGCCTATCCAAACCGCCGAAAGTTGAAGAGTCGGAATCAAGCACCACCTTCCATTCACCATGAGCGGGAGCCGGGAGTTTGTAATCGGGTATGGCTTGTGTGCCGTTCCAATTGAAAACAAAGATTAACCCGGCGCGCTCAAAGGCCATCACTTGGTTCTTTTCGTCCATGTTAAGCGGTCGAGCAGGCGCAGCAGAGAGCAAATCCGTACGCTTAGCCAGCTCAAGCATGGCGCGGTCAAAGGCATTCAGGTGCCTATAGCGCAGCAGCTTGTTGTCGACCAATGACCACTGGCGGCGGCAATACTTGTACGAGTTACCATTCCCTTCACGCGGAAAGTCAATCCACTCGGGGTGGCCGAATTCATTGCCCATGAAGTTGAGCCAGCCTTCACCACCTGCGGCAAGTGTTGCCAAGCGAATCATCTTGTGAAGAGCTATACCGCGATCAATGACCAAACTGGGTAAGTCGCAGCTCATGTGAGTATACATTTCAGCATCCATCAGGCGGAATGCAATAGTTTTATCGCCCACCAATGCCTGGTCGTGACTTTCAGCATAGGCGATATTAGCTTCGCCATAGCGGCGGTTAATAAGCGTGTACCATATATCGCCCACACTCCAATCTTCATCCTTTTTCTCTTTGAGCAGCTTAATCCAATAATCGGGCAAGCCCATTGCCAATCGGTGCGTAAAGCCGAAACCACCTTCATCTACAGGGCGGCACAATCCGGGCATGCCGGACATATCTTCCGCAATGGCGAACGCACCGGGGCGCACCTGCTGCACAATAGTAGCGGCGAGCTGCAAATATACCACGGCATCTATATTCACCTGCGTATTGAAGTAACACCCTAAATCCGTAAACGGCTCATGGCCATGGTGCAAATAGAGCATGCTGGTCACACCATCGAAGCGGAAACCATCGAAATGGAACTCCTGCAACCACCAGCGCAGGTTGCTGAGCAGGAACTCTATCACCTCCGTGCGCCCATAATCAAACAGACAACTGTCCCAATCGGGGTGGAAGGCATCCCGTTTACCGGCATTGAAATACTGACCACCGGAACCATCAAAGTTATTCAGCCCCTCGGCCACATTTTTGACGGCGTGCGAGTGTACCACATCCAGAAGAACAGCAATACCGAGCCCATGCGCAGTATCTATGAGATATTTCAAATCTTCCGGGGTACCGAAACGGTTGCAGGGAGCAAAGAAAGACGACACATGGTAGCCGAACGAACCGTAGTACGGGTGCTCTTGTATAGCCATCAACTGCACCACATTGTAGCCAAGTTCGGCCACACGCGGCAGCACATTGTCGGCAAATTCCCGGTAACTGTGCACTCGTTCCTCTTCCCCTGCCATGCCGATGTGTGCCTCGTAAATAAAGGGCACCTTCACATTCGCAGGGTTCCAGCGGGTATTGCGCCACCTATAGGGTTGCTCCGGCGCCCAGATGACACCACTGTAATCAAATGTGGCAGGGTCTTGGTATGTATAGCGAATCCATGCCGGTATTCGATCGCGCCCAACATTATCCGCCCCCACTACATGTACTTTTACCCGACTGCCGTGCGGCAATGAACCCGCCGGTAACCGGAGCTCCCACACTCCATCGCGGCCGGGCTGCATGGGGTGTGATGAGCGATTCCAACTATTAAAATCGCCTATAAGATATAATGCGCGTGCGCCGGGTGCCCACTCGCGGTACACCCATTCGCCACTCGTGGGGTCTTGGTTGAACCCCATGCGAGCAAATCCGTTCGCACACTCCATCAGCGAGCCATAGCGCCTGCACAGGCTCTCCACTCGGCCATCATATAACCTCATGCGGCCTTTAATTTCGCGCTCATAGGGTGCCAGCCATCCGTCTGCCAGTACCAACCCGGGTATAGGTGCTCTTCTCATCGCCCGCCATTCTACTATTTTTCGCTCATTTTTGCAAGTTTTTAGTCAAATCTATGTAATTTGTGCCGATTTTTTACAAAAAAATTACCTATTTTTAGAATTATTCTAATTTTTCCTGTTGACAAATCCCTACTAAAGTGATATCTTTTCGTTGTACCCGGTAACGGGGAAGACACAGAACACAGACAACACAAACAAACATACACGAAAATGAAAAAGTACCAGTGCACCATCTGCGGTGAAGTAGTAGAGAGCGAGACAATGCCTGAAGTATGCCCTGTATGCAGCGTAAACACCTTCATTGAAATCGAAGAAGGGGCAGAAAAAGTATATGCAGATGAACACCGAGTAGGTGTAGCCAAGGGGCTGGATCCCGAGGTTGTGCAGGGTCTGCGCGACAATTTTACCGGCGAGTGCTGCGAAGTGGGCATGTACCTTGCCATGAGCCGTCAGGCAGAGCGCGAGGGCTATCCTGAAGTCGCGGAAGCCTTCCGCCGCTATGCCTTTGAAGAGGCCGAACACGCTGCAAAGTTTGCCGAGCTACTGGGCGAAGTGCTGACTGACAGCACGGAGAAGAATGTAAGAATGCGGGCAGAGGCAGAGTTTGGCGCCTGCAACGGCAAGCTGATGATAGCTAAGCGAGCCAAGGAGCTGGGCTACGATGCAGTACACGACACCGTGCACGAAATGTGCAAGGATGAAGCACGCCACGGCAAGGGATTCGATGGTCTGCTCAAGCGATATTTCTCTAAATAATAGAACAACAAACCACTGCGTACGACCCCCGGGAGCGAATAACTCCCGGGGGTAATCGTTTGGTCAATGCTGAATATTGAGGCGCGCTCTCCCCTCAGCCGCCATCAGAGCACGCTGAGTACCGCTGACAACAATGGAGTCATCTGTTGAGAGTTTACCCGTCACCACTACATAACCGCCCTGCTGTATGCCGGTGGTGACAGGAACGGTACGCACCGTGGAATCCGGTCCAATGACCAGAACGAACTGCGCCCCCTGTATGCTGACAATAGCCCCCACCGGTACAAGCAAGGCTTGTGCCTGCTCCGACATACGCACCCGAACCGTCACAAACATACCGGGTCGCAATAAAGAAGCCGGGTTTGGAGCAAGAGCTTGCATGCGCAGTGAACCGGTGGCTGAATTGAGAGTGTTGTCCACCCCCTCGATAGTAGCCAAGTGCTCATATTGACTGCCGTCGGGCAGCAAAAGTTCCACCTGAGCGCCGGGGTGCAGCACCCCGCCTTCTCCCCCTTGAGCAAGCCAATCATTTGCACTGATACTGAACTGCACCCGTATGGGATTTACCTTGTTAATCAGAACCATGGCATTGTTACCCGGGGCAACATAGCTACCTACATCAGCCTGCGCAAAACCGGCCAAACCATCTATCGGCGAGCGCAACTCACAATAACTCAGGTTAATACGAGCTTGTGCCGTAGCAGCCTTGGCAGCAGCCAGGGCTGCCTGAGCCGCTTGCAACTGCTGCTGAGCATCGGTAAAAGTCTGCCGAGAAATAGCACCATCTTTCACCAAAGGCTCGTTATACGCAAGGTGCTGAGCAGACTCCTGCGCATTAGCAAGCGCCTGAAGTTCACGCTGCTCAGCCTCTTCAAGCGCCTGTTGATAACGAGTCGGGTCAATTTTGTAAAGCAATTCACCATTTTTTACTCGCTGCCCATTGGTAAAGAGACGCTCGGTAACATAGCCGCTTACCTGCGGCTCTATCGCCGCGCTAACAAGCCCTTGCAGAGCACCGACCCACTCCCGATACTCACTCACCGCCCCCGATTTGGGGTGCTCCACCTCCACCGTATACACCGGCAACTGCGCGGCGGCTGACTGCTGCCCGCCATCCTCGCCACAAGTACTGAGCAACAGCGCCGCCGTCGCAGAAATTGTCAATCTACTCCACATCTCGCAGTAGTGACACCATTTCTCGCGCACTGACTCAAAAACAGCATATATTCCGAAAATACAGCTGTTTTTGCACAAGAGTGAAAAACGGCGCATCACACCCTTCGACCATGAAAAAATCACCCCCAGACAACGATACGGTGAGCATATTCGGCTCAGCTGATGTAGCTAATCCCCTGCCCACCCAAACATTCCCCGCTCAAGCCATGCGCCCGGAAGATGCCTTCCAGCTCATAAAGGATGAACTGATGCTCGATGGTAACGCACGCCAAAATCTGGCTACCTTCTGCCAAACTTGGGACGACTCGTTCGTGCACCGACTGATGGACATCAGTATATCAAAAAACATGATAGACAAGGACGAATACCCACAATGCGCGGAAATTGAACAACGCTGCGTGCGCTTGATTTCCGACCTGTGGAATGTGCCGGCTCAAAATACCCCCATAGGTTGCTCCACCATCGGCTCCAGCGAGGCATGTATGCTCGGCGGCTTGGCAGCCCTGTGGCGGTGGCGCAAAAAGCAAGGCAACAAAGCAGCCACCGGAAAACCGAATCTTGTGTGCGGCCCCGTGCAGATATGCTGGCACAAGTTCTGCAGATATTGGGACGTAGAAATGCGCGAAGTTCCCATGAGTGCGGATTCATACTGCATGACTGAAAAGGACATGCTGGAGCGAGTAGATGAAAACACTATCTGCGTAGTGCCCACATTCGGTGTAACTTACACCGGGCAGTACGAGTTCCCCGAACTCATCTGCAAAGCACTCGATAAATTGGCGGCCGATGGTGGCCCTGATGTTGATGTGCATGTAGATGCGGCCAGTGGTGGTTTCCTGGCGCCCTTCACCGCACCTGAAATTCCCTTCGATTTCCGACTCTCGCGCGTCAAATCCATCAGTTCCAGCGGCCATAAGTACGGCCTTGCACCGGTGGGCTGCGGTTGGGTTATCTGGCGAGATGTAGCAGAATTGCCCAAGGAACTTACCTTTGCTGTAAATTACCTCGGCGGCAGTGTACCCACCATCGCACTGAACTTTTCACGACCGGCCGGGCAGGTTATCTCGCAATATTACACCTTCTGCCGACTGGGTAAAGACGGCTACCGCCGCATACATGAAGCAGCCTACAAAGTGGCAGACTACCTCCACTCAGAATTCAAGAAACTCGGTAAGTTTGATTTTATCGCCACCGGCAATCCGAAAACCGACATTCCGGCAGTCTGCTTCAGCATGAAGAAAGGGTACCACCCCGGCTACAACCTCTATGAGCTCTCAGACCGACTGCGCATGCGTGGCTGGCAAGTACCGGCATTCAGCCTGCCGGCCAATGTGGAAGATGTAGTGGTCATGCGCGTGATGGTTCGCCGAGGTTTCACCATGGATATGGCAAATCTGCTGATGCAGGACGTAAAACGAGCCATGGATTACCTTGCGGAACATGCCCCCACCAAGCATGTGGCGGAAAAAGACGCCATGGTATTCAAACACACCTAACATTGGTGATGGCAACCCTCTTCACCCGAATTCACAATATCGGGTGAAGAGGGGAAAAATCAAACATCAATCACGCGTACACTTTCGCGGACGCAATCCACGGGGATAGCAAGTCTGCGGCACCTCTTCCCGACACTCGGCAAATGCCAATTCCGGCTCACCCGGGTGCAGGCGCAAACACTCCAACACCCGATTTCGAGTAGCCACAGCCGCAGCAAGTGATTCACGCTCCCCGCCGTATTGCTTATCTGAGAAATAGCGGGTGAAGTGCAGCTGATTGCGGCAGAGTGTAACCCGCCAGCCTTGGAATGATGTAAACTCGTAAGTGAAACGAGTGATATTACGTATGGGTTTCATAGCGATGCGCAGCATACTCCATTCATAAACAAGTATCAACAAAAATTACCCGTATTACATACAACAGCACTTGCTTTTGCTGCATGCCCTGTTAAAGTGTAACCGCTATGAAGCTCAAATCAATCACATTCCGTTGTTCGCAGCCCCAGCTCAACCGGCTGGAGGAAGCCATGCTTTACTTCGATGAAAAAAACCGCACCGCGTTTATAACCACGGCGCTCGAGGATTTTCTCGCATTCGCCGAACAAAAGCAAATCAGCAATCTTAACCTCTTTGAACTCGTACACGAAATCGACGCTATGGGACGTGGCGAAAAGTTTGCTAATGTAGCGTAAATCGCGACTCAATCGCAGGAGAATGGTACTATCCGCACACCTGCGATTGTTTTTTTAACAATGGCACATTTTTTTCTTTCCCGAACAGCGGTGTTCGTGTATAAGTACACTCTGTGGTGCACGTTGCGCCGATGTGTGCGCACAGTCCCACAATGAAAAAACGCGAAAAAGATAGATAGACCCCGAAAGATGAGCACCTCCTCTTTTTTACCGGCTCAGTACGCACACCCGTACGAGATTGACCCTAAGTACAGTAAATCAGTAGCCTACTTCTGCATGGAGTATGCTATTGACAATGTGTTCAAAATTTATTCAGGTGGTTTGGGTTACCTGGCCGGCTCACACATGAGGTCTGCCGGAGCCCTGCGCCAGAATCTGGTCGGCGTGGGTATACTGTGGTCCTATGGTTACTACAACCAAATTCGAGCAGAAGACGGCTCCATGGCCGTACAGTACCGCAAAAAAGACTACGCTTTCTTGGAAGACCACAACATCAAGTTCCTCATCAATATCTGCAACACCCCAGTGTGGGTAAAGGCCTATTACCTGAGGCCGGATGTGTTTGACACGGCGCCGATGTTCTTCCTGACAACCGACTTGCCTGAGAATGACGCCATCAGCCGCTCTATTACCCAGCGACTGTACGACAGCAACCCCATGACCCGCATTTCCCAGTACATCGTGCTGGGACAAGGTGGCGCCCGTCTTTTCGAAGAGCTCGGCGTAGAACCCGAAATCTACCACATGAACGAGGCTCACGCCATCGGTGCTGCATTCAACATGCTCGCTCGCAACGGCGGCAATGTGGAAGAAGTGCGCAAGCGATTCGTATTTACCACGCACACACCCGAGGAGGCCGGCAATGAGAAGATGGATATCAACCTCATGGCTAACTTCTCCTTCTTCGATGGGCTCTCCCTCGAGCAAGTGCGCAGCATGCTCAAGCTCGACCCCAACGAGCAGACTTTCAACTATACACTGGCAGCACTGCGACTCTCGCACATGGCTAATGGTGTAAGCGAGCTGCACGGTGAGGTATCCCGCCAAATGTGGCAGGGTTACACCGACATCTGCCCCATCACCCATGTGACAAATGCTCAAAACGTACCCTACTGGCAGGACGCCGAGCTGGCAGAGGCATTCGCCGCTCGCGACAAGCGCGCTTTCATGGCACGCAAGCGCGCCCTGAAGAAAGACCTCTTCCGCATGGTTGGTGAGCAAACCGGGCATCTTTTTGATCAGGACACACTCACCATCGTCTGGGCACGCCGCTTTGCTGCTTACAAGCGCCCTGCACTCATCACCGAAAACCCGGTCATGTTTGAGCGCATGTTGCAGCGCACCAACCGCCCGGTGCAGATGATTTGGGCAGGCAAGCCCTACCCGACCGACTTCACAGCGGTAGATATCTTTAACCAGCTCAACAAACTGAGCGAGAAGTACCCCCGCTGCGCCGTGCTGACCGGTTATGAACTCGCACTCAGCCGCCTGCTCAAGAACGGCTCCGACATCTGGCTCAACAACCCCGTTGTCACACGCGAGGCCTCCGGCACCTCCGGTATGTCGGCCGCCATGAACGGCTCCATCACTATATCCACCAACGATGGTTGGGTTCGTGAGTTTGCGAAGGATGGTCACAACTGCTTCCTCATCCCCGAAGCTAAAGAAGGGCTCTCCGCTGAGGCTCGCGACCGCTCTGACCGCGACCATTTCTACAACATCCTCGAATCGAAGGTGCTGCCGCTCTACTACGATAACCGCGACTCTTGGAACGACATCGTATTCAACGCCATGGAAGACGTTAATCCCGCCTTCAACTCCGACCGCATGGCCGACGAGTATTACACCAAGATGTACAACGTATAATCTACACGAGCAACAATCTTCCATACCCCCGCCATGCAACTGCACGGCGGGGGTATGTTGTGCTACAGGCAACAGATAGCCGCACACACGGTTTGCGCTTGCCAAAAGATGCAAAATTTGCTAAGAGAGTGGCATGAGCAGCGCCGGTATGGCACAGGGAATGCAACAAAGCATGGCAGCAACTGCCGCCATGCAACTATTCATGCGTACCCTGCAAGCCGGCACGATGGAGCTGGCAGAAATAGCCGCACAGGCAATGGCTACCAATCCGGCGCTGGAAGAACTCCCCCCACCGGAACCGGATGACGACGAACCGGAGGCTCCCCTCAATCGAGAAGCTACACTCAGGCATGACCGCCTGCTGGAAAACCAGACCGGCACCATTACCTTGGCCGAGCATCTGGAGGAACAAATACGCCGCAGCGCCCTGCCCCCGGCAACTGAGCAAGCGGCCCTTGATTTGATACCCTACCTGAACCGCCACGGTTTTTTCGCTGAACCGCTGGCAGAGCTGCAAGCAGAGCTCAAGCTGCCCACCCAAACATTTCGCAGAGCACTGAGAGCCATACGAGACTTGGAGCCGGCCGGCGTAGGTGCACAAAATCTTCGTGAAAGCCTGATTCTTCAGTTGGAGCGCCTTGGCGAGCACGGTGGCATCCCCATGCAATTACTCCGGCGTTTCTGGCAAGAGCTTGTTGACCACCGCTATGCTGATGTTGCGCGTGCGCTCGATGTTGAAGAAGAAGCCATTTGCATAGCAGCCCGTCATATTGCTCGCCTGAATCCGGATCCGGGCAGCGGATTTTCGCAAACGGAGCTCAACGTCATCACCCCGGATTTACTGGTTCAGAAAGAAGGAGATGAATTGATTGTCACTCTGACCGGCGAAGACATACCGAGGTTAACTATTTCAGCCGAATACCGAGACATGATGTCGGAGCGTGCCGAAAATGCTGAACTGCGGCGCTACCTGTCAAAATGTTTCCGCGAGGGGCGCGAGCTCATACGCGCCATTGCCGAGCGCCAACAGACTATACTCAAAGTGGCGCAGGCCATCGTGAACCGACAGCGAGACTTCTTTCTGCGCGGCCCCCACAAATTAGCACCGCTGCAAATGGACAGCATAGCCGCCGATATTGGAGTCAGCACCTCTACCGTATCGCGCGCCGTGCGCGCCAAATACCTCAAATGCGCCCATGGCATATTTGAGTTGCGCCGATTTTTCAGCGCGGCTGTAGAAAAGACAGCCGGGGAAGACATCTCGGTGAATGCCGTCATGGCCCGCATACGCGAACTTATCGCCAACGAACCACCCCATGCACCACTCAGCGATGCAGCTATTGAAAGTGCCTTGCAAGCGGAAGGCATAAATCTGGCGCGTCGCACTATTGCAAAATACCGCGAGCAAATGAAGATACTACCCGCGCGCCTACGTCGCAGTAAGTAAGACACAACAGTTTTGCCTACTGACTCGGTGTGGGATTGACGCCGCCGTGACCGCGCTATATAATAGCGCGCATGAAAAAAATGCTCTGTCTGCTACTGCTCACGCTGGGTATAACCCTTGCACAAGCAGCTCCTATGAAGATAGCCAGTCTGCACCCATTGCTTAGTGAAATGGCAATAGCACTGGGCGGCGAGCAGGTAGAAGTGGTTAATTTATTCCCGGAAAAAGGAGACTTACACGCATTCACACCAACTATGCGCGAACTGGGAGCGGCGGCAGATGCCCGGCTGCTACTGGCCTGCGGTAAGGGGGTGGAGCCTTACCTGACAGACCTGCGCGACAGCGTGCGAGCCGAAACACAAATCATTGAAGTCGGCACCTCATTGCCCAATGTTCAAGTGCCGGGCACACCCTACAATGACCCGCACTGGTGGAACACGCCGGAAAACATGAAACGCGCAGCCCGCACCTTGCTGGTCGCTATGCAGCAGGCTGCCCCCGAACACGCTCAAACTTTCAACAACGGCTATGCTCAATATGCCGCCGACATGAATAAGCTCACCCGCACCGCCCGCCTGAAGCTCAGCCGAATTCCGCGCGATGCCCGCTATCTCGTCACAGGTCATGCAGCCATGTGCCATTTCTGCGCGGCCTTCAACCTGACTCCCATTGCAATACAGGGCGTAGCACGCGAAAGCCAAGGAGACCCGGCCACCCTTGCAGCCCTGCTGACGGATTTACGCCAAAAGAAAGTAAGCTGCATTTTCACGGATGCGAACAGCACCCCCCGAGAACTGCAAGTTATAGCCGAACAGTTGAGCATTCCTACCGCGCCGCTGTTCATGGATGGCATCAACCCCAACGCGCAAAGCTACAAGGAAATATTCCTGCACAATATCAACACCATTAGCAAACACCTGGGGAAATGACACCGGTACTGAGAGCCACGCTTGCCTTGGTCGGAGTAATTACTGCCGGTCTTCCCCTGCTGTGGCTCACAGCCCCGGCTCCCAACAGAGTGGAGCCCCTGCCCCCCACCGCCGCTACAAAAGCTAAGCAAGTCAACGCCAGCCTTTACTTCAGCGGAGAACCTATCAAAATCACCCTCTTCCACGAGGCCGTAGAAATTGCCGTTTTCCAAGCCCCCAAAACGCCCTGCCATTTCGCCCTTGAACTGCCGATGGTAGATACCACGGAAATAGAGTACGAGGTTGAGTGGCCGGAAAATACACCGGGCATGAAGGGGGTAACTCTTTACTTGGAGCCGGACGGGCTCGAAAGCCAAGCCCAAACTATGTGGTCAATGCCCGAGGATACTAAACTGTACGACATTTTTTACTTCAAATGGTAACTGAGCACGACCACATTTGCTGGGGCGGCGGCCACCACCATTGCGGCGGGCATACGCTCGCGGTAGAGGCTCTCCGTGCCGCCTACGGCAAAAATGAAGTACTGACCGACATCTCATTCAAAGCCACCTGCGGCCAAACCATAGCCCTTATCGGCCCGAACGGTGCCGGCAAATCCACGCTGCTCAACCTGCTGGCCGGACTGATGTTGCCCACCGCAGGGAGCATGAAATGGAACAATACCCCCCTACAAGCGGCCAGGCACGAAACCGCCTTCATGCCTCAACGTACTGAAGTAAATTGGGCTTTTCCCATTACCGTGCGAGAGCTGGTGGAAATGGGGCGCTACCCCTCCACCGGAATTTGGAAACGCCTGCAACGGCACGACACCGAAATTGTGGAAAAAGCGCTCCATACGCTCGACCTCATCGACCTACAGCACCGGCAAATCGGTGCACTCTCCGGTGGGCAGCAGCAGCGAGCATTTCTGGCGCGAGCACTCGCTCAAGAGGCCCACATTCTCCTGCTCGATGAACCCTTTACCGGACTGGACGTACCGGGCATGGAATCGCTGGGGGAACTCCTGCGCACCCTCACAGCAGAAGGCAGGCTGATTATAGCCTCTCATCATGACTTGAGCACGGCGGCACAGATTTTCGACCAAGCGCTGTTGCTCAACGGCAGAACTATTGCTTATGGCGCCACAACCGATGTACTCAATGAGCAAAACCTTCTCACCGCATTCGGCAAGCGCCACATCACCGTTGCACCATGAATGAGTTTCTACAATTTCTTACCGAGCCGATAGCCCTGCGCAGCCTGTGGGCCTGTGCGGTTATCGGTTTTGCGAATGGCTTTGTGAGCGCACTGGTCGTACTTCGCCGCTCCTCCCTGCAAATCGGCACCATTTCCTGCGCATTGCTCCCCGGCATAGCACTCGCCATACTGCTTTTCGGCTTCATGCAACTGAGCATACTCATCGGCGCCGTCATTGCCGGGCTACTGGTAGGTCTGGGCTCACTCTTCATATCCCGCCGGGGGAAGGCCGACCACGATACCGCACTCTCTATACTGCACACCACAGCATTTGCCCTAGGCTATATTATACTCATTCGCTTAGGCTTGCAGCAGAAGGTAGACGACTGGTTATTCGGCAACATCATGAGCATGAGCGACACGGACTTGTGGATAGCATGGGCAACAGGGGCTCTCGCCATAACCGCCATCACCATATTATACCGCCCGCTCCTTATTTTCCTCTTTGATCCGCGAGCTGCCACAGCCATGGGCATTCCCACCCGCGCCTACAGTTACGGTATCTTCACCCTCATCATTCTGGTATTGGTATCCTCGCTGCAAGCTGTAGGTGCCTTCCTTACACTGGGGCTTATGGTTGCACCGGCGGCCACCATGTACCTGCTTTCCGACCGCGCCTCGCTCATGTTCTGGGGCGGCGGCCTCATTGGCAGCGGTGGGTCAATTCTGGCCTTCTTTTTATCCTACCCCCTGGGTTGGCACCCCGGAGCCACAATTATCGTCGTATTAGGCTGCATCTTCCTACTGGCGTGGCTTTTCTCGCCCAAATATGGTTTGTTACGCCACCATGGCTGATTTTGCTTGCGCTGCGCAGGGGCAATATGCTAGAATAATCACGTATGAAAACAACTTTCACCACTCACTACAAAAAAGGCTTTACTTTGATTGAGCTGCTCGTCGTCATTGCTATTCTGGCGACCCTTGCCGGTATTTCCTCCCCCATCATCATGGGGCAGATGGAAGCCGCTCGTGAATCCGCCGCACGCAAAACTTGTATGGACATTGTGGAGGGCGCCACTCGGTTCCGCACGGACTACGGCCAGCTCCCCTTCCGCCCCGATGAGGCAGAAGCCAACGAGGCCAACAATTACCAAGTTTCTCTTACCACGGAAGTCGGCAGCGACGCCGGTATGCTTGCCATCCTCACCAATCGTGAGGAGGATGACGACAACCGCATGAACACCAACAAAGATTACTACATCCGTTCCGACGTGCAGGATAAGAAAGCCGACGGCCTTTATGAAGACCCCGCAACCGGTGACCTCGTAGGCCTGTACGACCCCTGGGGCAAGCCCTACTATGTGCTGATGTGCGAGGAAAACGACGGCTGCACCGACCCCTTCACCGGCAAGAAATTGCGCGGCAAGAACTGCATAGTCTACTCTCTGGGCTCCAATGGTACCGGCAAAGCTCCCGATACTATCCGCAAACGCAAGAGAAGCAACAATAAGAACACTGAAATGACCGCTGCTGAGGAGGAAGCGGAAGAGGCAATCGCCGACAACATTTACTCCTGGAAAAAGGTCAGCAAATAACTAATGAATTCATTCATCACAGATGACGTACGCGTAACGGACATTCGCCCGTTGATATCCCCTGCCATCCTCATGCAGGATTTCCCCGCGAGCCACGAAGCCAGCAAAGTGGTATATGATGCTCGCCAGGAATTCCGCCGCATTCTGAAAAAGGAAGACGACCGCTTGGCGGTCATGGTAGGCCCCTGCTCCATTCACGACACGGTAGCCGCAATCGACTATGCCGGCCGATTGGCGGAAGCCAGAAAGAAATATGGGGAGGACCTGCTGCTGATTATGCGTGTGTATTTTGAAAAGCCGCGCACAACAGTTGGCTGGAAAGGCCTCATCAATGACCCCTTCATGGATGGCAGCTACAACATCAACAGCGGCCTGCGCATGTCCCGTGGCCTGTTGCTGCGCTTAGCAGAGATGGGAGTACCCGCAGCTACGGAATTTCTGGATGTTATCACCCCTCAGTACATCAGTGATTTGATTGCATGGGGTGCCATTGGCGCTCGCACCACTGAAAGTCAGGTTCACCGCGAACTGGCCAGTGGTCTCTCCATGCCCATCGGTTTCAAGAACGGCACAACCGGTTGCGTGCAGATTGCTGTGGACGGCATCGTTTCCTCCGCACATCCGCACTGCTTCCTCTCCGTTACCAAACAGGGCGTGAGCGCTATCGTCTCTACCAGCGGCAACGACAGCTGCCACATCATCCTGCGCGGCTCTACTGACGGTCCCAATTACTCGGCAGAAGATATCGCCGCAGCATGGGAAATTCAGCAGAAATCCGGCATCAACAATCGCATCATGATTGACTGCTCACACGGCAACAGCCATAAACAGTGGGAAAGGCAGCACGAAGTTGCCAAATCCGTTGCAGCTCAGCTCGCCGCCGGCGACGACCACATCGGCGCCGTCATGATTGAGAGCAACATCTACAGCGGCAACCAGAAATGCGTCAACAGAGAATCGCTGCGCTACGGCGTGAGCATAACGGATGCCTGCGTAGACTGGGAAGGCACTCTTGCTATCCTCGACACCTTGGCCGAGGGTGTGCGAGCCCGCCGAAAAGCCAAATAAAAGCAGCACATCATTAACAAGTGCAGAATAACTTTACCGCCGACCACGAGAAAATCGAGGTCGGCGGTTTTGTGATTTGTTTTGCATGCCGCTCAGACCATAGCAAAAAGGTTGATATTGTCAGCCGGGAGCAACCGACGACACGTTGGCGAAAAGTCTTGCCATACGGCGCGCGGTGCTGTATAATGCGCGCACGTATGATGGATAGCACACTTCTTTCCACGCTTGAGCAGGCAGTTGCCGAGGGCAAATTGCTTGCAGATTCCCTTACCAATATTCAACTGCTGCTGGCCGGCACGCAAGACCCTGTAGCACCGGCTGCTATCGCTGAACTTGCAGCAGCGGGAGAATGGGCCGAGCTCAACAACCGTTTCTACAAGACACTAGCCTTCGGCACCGGTGGTCTGCGTGGCCGCACTATCGGCATGGTGGTTGCACCGTCCGAACAAGGCAAAGGCGGTGTGAATGGGCGCCCGGAATTCCCCTGCGTGGGCACTGCTTCCATGAACTTCTTCAATGTCGGTCGCGCTATGCGCGGCCTCATCACCTATGTGAGCCGTTTTGTCGAAGCCGAAGGGTGCGGCCGCAAGCCCCGCATTGTCGTTGGTCACGACACTCGCCATTTCTCACGCGATTTTGCGGAATACTGCGCCAAAATTGCCACGGACTTGGGCTGCGACTGCGCACTTTTTGACGGTCCCTGCTCCACCCCCGAGGTTTCCTTTGCTATTCGAGAGCTGAATGCCGATACCGGCGTGGTTCTTACAGCCTCTCACAACCCGGCGCATGACAACGGCTTTAAGGCATATTTCAACGATGGCGCTCAGCTTATCGCCCCGCACGACAAAGCCGTGATAGCTGAGGTAAATGCACTTTCCGGGGACACCTACGAGCCGCTGCCCGCAGAGCAACAGGGCACGCTGAGCATCCTTGGCCCGGAGTTCGATGCCATTTACATCGAGAAGCTCAAGGGTATCATCCTTCGTCCCGATGTTTTCGAGAAGGCCGCCGCCAAAGTTGTTTACACCAACCTGCACGGCACGGGCGGGCGCTGCATTGTACCCATTCTGAAGCAGATTGGCTGCAACGTAAGTACTGTGGCAGAGCAAGATGTGCTCGACGGCCGATTCCCCACGGTAGCAAGCCCCAATCCCGAGAACGCCCCTGCTCTCGACATGGCTATTGCTCAGGCGGATGCCGAAAATGCTGACCTTGTGATTGCAACCGACCCGGACAGTGACCGCATGGGTATTGCCGTGCGCGACACGGCCACTGGTAAGATGCAGCTGCTCACGGGCAACCAGACCGGCTGTCTGCTGGCATGGTACCGCTGCATGAGCGCTATTGAGCTGGGCATCATCACGCCTGAAAACATTGACCACTCCGTCATGGTGAAGACCTTCGTGACCAGCCCGCTGCAGGATGCTATCGCGGCTTCGTTCGGCATTTCTACCGTGAATGTTCTCACAGGCTTTAAGTATATCGCAGCCAAGCTCGGCAAGTATGAGCAGGCTATACCTGCCGCCGAGCGCGAGGGCTACCGCAATATGACAGAGGCTCAGACCCGCGAACTGCGCCTGAAGTACAGCAAGTATTTCATTTTCGGCGGTGAGGAAAGCTACGGCTACCTCGCTCAGGACTTCGTGCGCGATAAGGATGCCAACGCAGCTGCTCTCTGCCTGGCCGAGATGAACGCTTACCTTGCCTCCAAGGGTATTGGCTTGCTGGAGTGCCTGAACAACATTTACACCGAGTTGGGTTACTACATGGAGCTTGGCAAGAGCCTCGTAATGGAAGGTGCTGATGGTGCGGCCAAGATTGCAGCCCTGACTGCCAGCTACATGCAAAACCCGCCCACCGAAATGGACGGCGCAGCTGTGACGGCGGTTCGAGATTTCTCCACTGGTACGCTGGTAGATGCAGAGGGTGACCCCATCCCCGCTGAGAAGATGCTCTTTATCGACTTGGCAGACGGTCGCAGCTTTGCCGTGCGCCCCAGCGGCACGGAGCCCAAGATTAAGTACTACCTCTTCGCCCACGGCGAAAAGGGTGCTGAGCTCACCGCCGCCAAAGCCGCTGTACAGGCATGTATCGATAGCCTGTGGGCAGCGGTCGAGGCAGATGCTTACGCCCGAATGGCCTAACGCTTACGCATAGGAATTACCGTTTCGAGTGGCTAGGTTCGTGACTTTGCCACTCGAACTTTTTCAAGCAAGTATTCGCCCCCCAAAAAAAAGCGCGGGGAATTACCCCCACGCCCTTTTTACTTACAATATGAAATTACGGCTTACGCCTGAGTTTCGGGGTAGAGATTTTTGCGGCCGATAGAGTGGTACTCCATACCTGCATGCACGGCATTTTCGCCATGTATGATATTGCGGCCGTCAAAGATAATGGGCAAGCGCATGCGCTCGCGCACCTTCACTAGATTTGCCGTTGCAAATTGCTTCCACTCTGTAGCAACAATCAGAATTTCAGCATCTTGCACACAGTCATACATATCGTCGCAGATGTTTACATCGTAACCGGCCAACGCCACAGCGCCGGTTTCGGCAGCCTTCGGGTCATAAGCGGAGACGCGGGCTCCCTCTTCGCACAGGCGCTTAATAAGCTTGACGGCAACAGATTCGCGAACGTCGTCCGTATTTTGCTTGAAGGCAATACCCCACACAGCAATTTTCTTATTGCGGAGCACCCAGAGCTTTTTGCGGATACGCCCTAAGAAACGCTCAAGCTGGGAAGCATTCACACGCTCCACCTCTTTAAGAAGCTCCATCGGTGCGCCCAACTGCTCCGCCACGTTGATGAAACCCTTCACATCTTTGGGGAAGCAGGAACCACCGTAGCCCAAGCCGGCATTCAGGAAATGACGAGAAATGCGCTTATCCATACCAATGCCCTTAGCGACCAACTCAACATCGGCACCGGCCTTCTCACACACTGCGGACACAGCATTGATGTAGGATATCTTCAATGCCAAGAAGGAATTGGCGGCATGCTTAATCAGCTCGGCAGAGGCAAGGTCCACCTCTACAATAGGAGCATTGAAGGGCTGATAAACTCGCTTCATCATGTCCATGGCGCGCTGAGAATCGGAACCAATGACGATACGATCCGGATTCATCAGGTCAGAAACTGCGCTACCTTCGCGAAGGAACTCGGGATTAGAAACCACATCCACATCAATTCCCTTCTGAGCGTAGCGCTCAATCACTCGGTACACCTTAGACCCCGTGCTGACCGGCACAGTGGACTTGTCGACCACCACACGGTAACCCAGCTCCGGAGTCAGTGCTGAAGCAATTTCACGCGAGACACCCTCAATGTACGACAAATCAACAGAACCATCTTCATTCGGCGGAGTCGGTACTGCAATGAAGATAACATCACACTCCCTCACCGCCATAGTTAAATCTGTTGTGAATTCAAGACGTCCGGCGGAGACATTCGACACAATCATCTCCTCCAAATCCGGTTCGTAGATGGGCATTTTCCCCAAGCGGAGAGACTTCACTTTCTCCTCATTATTGTCCACGCAAATCACCTTGTGCCCGACCTCAGCAAAACAAGTGCCTGTGGTCAGCCCCACATAACCGGTTCCAATCATCGCAAGTTTCATACTCATCTCAAATTGTAATGTGTCTCGTTGATTATATCAAAAAAACAGGAAAAGGCAAGCATGAATCAGAAAACGTTAACTGATGTACGGCAAAAATACCAAAAAGGGAGGGGGATTTCCACCCCTTCTCTTTTTATGTGGTTCTCCTGCTTTTAGAAAACGAGGGGGTAATATCTTACTGTTCACACTTTTCGATAATGGGCAGCAATTTATCCCACACCATATCTACGGTAATTAAATCAATAGTTGAAGGTGATACCAGATTTATGGATTGTGCGCCACGAGTAATCCCGACAGCGGTTCGCTTATCATAAATAGCGATATTGGGTCTACCGGAAAAAGCAGCTATGTGTGAGGGTCCGGTATCATTCCCCACTGCAGCCAGTGAGCGCCGCACCAAATCCGGGATATCCAGCACAGTCGTCTTGTTGAGCATGCTCACAGCCATGGGAGTAGCGGCTACAATAGCCTCCACCTCTGCAGATTCAGCTGCTGTACCAATAACCACCGAATGAATCCCCCGATCAGCCAAACGTTGAGCTATCGCCTTAAAGTTCTCCACCGGCCAACGCTTATGCTGATGCTGGGGAGAACAACCGGGAATCAAAAGCACGAATCGCTCAGGCAATTCACTAAAATACTTATTCTCACCATGCATGAACGACAAATCCGTGACCGGATGCTCTACCTCATAAGGTTCCTCAGATGCAGAACCCCAGCACCAAGAGCGATTTTTTTGTATCCGACAAACAAGATTTTTGTAGGGTTTTATCCATTGAAAAGAATGAGGCATTAACCAGCGAATCACCGAAAAATACTTTTTATCGGTACGAGCCGTTTTCTGAAAATCAAAAATAGCATCAAAGTCACCGGCCAAAATCTCACGGAATATGCGGCTCAATTCAGGCAGGTTGAAATATGAGCCTCTGTTATCAATGATAAAATTGCTGAACATTCCCATCTGCTTAGCAAGTGGAACCAGCGACTTATGAGTCATAAGAGTGAACTCCGCCTCGGGAAAGCGCTCTCGTAACTTCATCATTGCACCGATGGATATAAAAAAATCACCTAATGCACCAAGTTTAATAACAAGAATCTTATTCATGCTCAATCAATTTGCTCAAAATAGGAAATCAACTCTGTCGGGGAATTCAACACGGCTGTAGCGGTAGGCTCCACCACTCCGGGCGCAAGCAGAAAGTTTCTACCCACACCGGCAGCCACACCGGCCTGCACATCACGAGATTTATCCCCCAATGAAAGGGAGGCGGACATATCAATTCCCCAACGCTCTGCGGCTTTCAAAAAAAGCCCCGGATTGGGTTTACGGTTTTCATGAACGAGCCAAGGACAATGCAGGATATCCAGAATCGGCACGCCCTGCTCCGCAAACTGTTCTCGAAGGAAGGCAGTAAACACCGCATAATCAGCCTCCGAAAAATAGCCCCGCTCAATTCCGGATTGGTTCGTAACAATCACGATATCGTAACCGGCAGCAACGGCAGCACGACAACAAGCCACTATCCCCGGGACCCATTCAAAATCACTCGGTCGAAAAACGTAATGCTTATCGACATTTATCGTACCATCGCGGTCGAGAAAAAGTGCGCGCCGTTTACCCATATATAGCTTTTTCGACCAATTCACAAATAAGGTGACCGCATGTAATATGCTGCTCCTGAATATGATTAGTTACGCCGGCCGGCACAGCCAGACAAAGGTCGGCCTGTTCCTTCATTTTCCCGCCGCCGCAACCGGTAAAAGCAACCGTTGTAATCCCCATAGCAGCAGCCTGCTCGAAAGCCAGTAATACATTGCGACTGTTACCACTGGTGGAAAGTCCTATCAGCACATCGCCGGTTTTGCCAATACCCTCCACTTGACGACGGAACACGTCATCATAGCCATAATCATTGCCGATTGCAGTGAGTATAGAAGTGTCTACAGTCAGAGCAACGGAATTCATTGCCGGACGTTCCATTTTATAACGCCCAACAAACTCAGCGGCCAAATGCTGAGAATCAGCAGCAGACCCACCGTTGCCGCAGAACATTACCTTACCACCGTCTTTCAGGGCACGGGTACAGGTCTCGGCTATAGCCTGAATCACATCAGCCTTGGCAGCCAATGCATTCATATCTTCAGCCAGTGAGCAAAGTTCCGAGCTAATCCATTCTTTATTCATACGCAATCAGCTGTTAATTTTTTCTACTATTGACGTGGTCGAGAAACCATCAACCCTAGGTAATTCCACCGCTTTACCACCGTAGGATTCGACGAATTGACCTTCGGGCCAACGCTCCAAGGGGTAACCTTCTTTAGCAATAACATCGGGGCGCAATTTATCAATGAGCGGCAGCGCGGTATCATCATCAAAAATCACCACATAGCTGACAGGCTTCAGGGCAGTCACCATAGCAGCTCGCGCCAGCTGATTATTCACCGGGCGAGTCGGGCCCTTTAGACGACGCACAGAATCATCACTATTCAAGCCGACAAAGAGCACATCACACAGGTCACGCGCACGCTCGAAAGAGCTGAGATGCCCGGGATGCAAGATATCGAAGCACCCATTGGTAAATCCAACAGTCATCCCCTGTACGCGCAATTCCTCAGCCAACTGAGCAGCGGCCTCTACAGTCAGCACACAAGCTTGTTCTTTGTGCTCGAGTTTTCGCTTAAGTTCCTCACGGGTAACACATGCCGTACCAAACTTACCGACCACAATTCCGGAGGCTGCATTGGCAATCTTCATAGCCTGCTTCATGGAAACACCAGTGGCCAGAGCTGCACCCAGCACCGCCAGAGATGTATCTCCGGCGCCGGAAACATCGAATACCTCTCGAGCTTCAGTCGGTATCCACTTATACGAAATCGACTCATCGCCGGGTATGTACAGCATACCATACTCGCTAAGCGTCACCAGCAGATTCTTCACACCGTAGCGATGGCAAACCTCGCGGCCGGCTGCAACAGCCTCCTCTGCAAAGCCGGGAGCCGCCGGGTCAAAACTGCGCCCGGTTACCCCCTCGAACTCTTTCTTGTTGGGCTTCACCAACGTAGCACCTCGATAAATGGTATAATCCGTTGTTTTCGGATCAACGATAACCTGACAACCGGCCTTGCAACTCAGCTCAATAACCGCCGGGGTGAATCGCTCATCGAAAAGCCCCTTACCGTAATCCGAAAGCAACACCATGTCAGTGTCTTTCAAACGAGCCTCGATTTTGCCCAGCAAAACCTGCATCTCTTCATCGGGGAGAACCAGCGGTTCTTCTCTATCAACACGCAACAAATGCTGGCGTCCCGATACATAACGAGTTTTTACCGATGTGCTGTACCCGGGCAGCTGCAGCAAGGCGTCGCACTCAGCCCCCAGCTCCGTGATGTAATCACGCAGAGCATCGCCGTTGGCATCCTTCCCCACCACACCAACAAATGAAGTACGGCACCCCAAACTACAAAGATTAGCCACAACATTACCAGAACCACCCAACATACGGCGAGACTGCTGCTCAAGCAATACTGGCACCGGAGCCTCCGGCGAAAGACGATTCGTCTTTCCATACACAAAAATATCAAGCATCATGTCCCCCACACACATCACACGCATGGAAGGAAAGAGATCCACATAGGAATATAAATTTGTTATCGGCATATACGTGAGCTACCCGTTATTACTGACAATAACTCTACCTCATTTTTCAGCTTAAGTCAATCTTAAAAGACAACCGTTCTCCCAGTAAACAAGCAATTTCCTCAGAAATAAGCAAAAAAAACTCGCCAACGTTCATTCCCACGCTATTCACTTGGCAGAAGTACCAATTTACTTACCTCATCAACCATAAAACCATTACAGCCGGGGCGCCTGCTTCACCTGATTGTTCATAATGTACATTTCCTCAAAGATGCAGTCACCTGAACTTTTCTCCAAAAATAACTGCGTGAGCGGGGATTCCCCCACAGCCCCCTGCATGTAAAAAACTGTAAAGAATACTCAGTCCCTAAAGCGAGGCACATAAACACACCTCGCTTTTTTTATGTTCTGCATTGACAAAGCGAGGGGTATACTCTATACTGCGCGGCACATGAGCAGTAACCCGGAAAGCAAAAAGCGCATCGAGTCACTATACGTCCTGAAAGCGCTCAGCTCCGTAATGGTAGTAATCGTGCATGCTCAACTGTGGGGAAAAAGCGCCCTCACACCGCTACTGGGGTTAGCTACGCCCTGCTTTCTGGCCATCACCGGATTTCTGTTATACTCCTCCGATTGCGAACGCGAACTCGGCAAAGCCACCAAATGGGCTCGCAAATGCTTTTTTCTAAGCATTGTCTGCAACCTACTCTATCTGACTTTTTATTTAATTGATGGCACCCCATTAAGCCACTACGGCGATGGAAAATTACTCATAAATCTATTCACCGGCCACATCATCAGCACCCACTTATGGTACCTGACAGCAGTGTGGCAAGGCTTGCTGCTCATGTGGTTACTGCGACGCTATGCACCCGGGCTCATCAACTTTGCACCGTTGCTCTACCTCCTTGCTTATGTACTGCGAGCCTACGGAAAAACACTATTTCCGGAGCTGAGCAGCGACACTCTCTTTATACTGAGAGCAAACGCCGTTGTGACAGCGCTTCCGTTCCTTGCTACCGGGTATATAGTGCATAAATACCACACTGTGATACTGCAAAAAGTGCGCATACTCCCCTGCCTTGCCGTATTAACAGGGCTCATATATGTGGAGTATGCGCTACGATTATACTCAGAAATCGGTGGCAGCATCTTCTTCATTTTCACTTGGCCAATGGTAGCAACCCTTATGCTGACCTGCTGCCGCTACCACAATTTCACCCTTCCTTTACTCAGCTGTGTAGGTCGCGAGCACTCTGCCAACGTATACTATTTCCATGTGCTGGTACTTATCTACCTCAACCGATGGTGCCCGGCGCAAACAGAGCTACAAGCCCTGCTTGTTTACGTCGGCACCTTGCCCATTTCTGTTATATTTAACAAAGCTCAAAAACTCACTTCCGAGTTGGCATACAGAATAAAAGCTTGTCAAACCGACAAGAGAGGCGTATAATTCGCGCCCGTTATGAAACAGTACGCTCAACAGCTTCTGCGTTACCCCGACATGGGGATTTCCCTCGATTTTTCCAAACTGCCGCTCACTCCGGAGTTTTTGGCAGAGATGAACCCGCTCATCGAGCGCGCTTATAGCGACATTGCTGCACTCGAGGCCGGTACAATCGCCAACCCCGATGAAAATCGCATGGTCGGCCACTACTGGCTGCGCAACAGTGCTATTGCCCCAACCGCCGAGCTGAAAGCGAAGATTGATGGTCCGCTCGCTGACCTCAAAGCCTTTGCCGCCGATGTGCACAGCGGCAAGATTCTTGCCCCCAACGGGCAGAAGTTCACAACCTGTCTGGTCATCGGCATCGGTGGTTCTGCTCTGGGACCTGAGCTCGTGGCCGACGCCCTGCCCGCCAACGGCCTGAACATGGCGTTCCTCGACAACACCGACCCCGATGGCATGTACAAGGTGCTCGACACCCTGCCGCTCACCGAGACGCTCGCCGTTGTCATCTCCAAATCCGGTGGCACACCCGAAACCCGCAACGGCATGGTCTGCGCCCAGGCATACTTCGCCGAGAAGGGACTGAACTTCGCCGCTCAGGCCGTCGCTGTGACCGGCGTGGATTCCACGCTCGACAAGGTAGCCGTAGCCGAGGGGTGGATTAAGCGCTTCCCCATGGAAGACTGGGTAGGTGGTCGCACGTCCGAGACCTCCGTTGTAGGTCTGGTACCCGCCGCCCTGCAGGGTGTAGATGTTGACATGCTGCTGAAGGGCGCTGCCGACATGGATGCCCGCACCCGCGTGGCAGACACTGCCACCAACGCCTCCATGAAGTTGGCACTTGCTTGGTACGCAGCCGGTGAAGGTAAAGGCAAGAAGGACATGGTAGTGCTTCCCTACAAGGATAGCTTGGTGCTCTTCTCCAAGTATCTGCAGCAGCTCATCATGGAATCTCTGGGTAAAGAGCTGGACCTTGATGGCAAAACCGTAAATCAGGGTATTTCCGTATACGGCAACAAGGGCTCCACCGACCAGCACGCCTATGTACAGCAGCTGCGCGACGGTCTCAACAACTTCTTCGTGACCTTCATCGAGGTGCGCCAGGCTCCCACCGACACCGTAAAGGTCGAAGGCAATTTTACCGCCGGGGACTACTTGCAGGGCTTCTTGCGTGGCACACGCAAGGCACTCAGCGAGAGCGGTCGTCAGAGCATCACCATCTCTATCCCCACGGTAAACGCATACACGCTCGGTATGCTCATCGCTCTCTTTGAGCGTGCCGTGAGCTTCTATGCCAGCCTGATTCATATCAACGCATACCACCAGCCCGGTGTGCAAGCCGGCAAGTTGGCCGCCAATGTATTCCTTAAGCTGTTGGCCAGTGCAGCCGCTGCTCTGAGCAGCACTCCCGCTACAGCTGCCGAAATCGCAGCCAAAGTAGGAGCCGATGAGGAGGATACCTACCACGCACTCGTTCACATTGCCGAGAGTGGTCAGGCAACTTGGACCATGGGCGAATGCCCCTGCTGCGACACCTTCGCAGCTAAGGCATAAGCACCCAAAAGCTGAAATATTTAAAGCCGCAGTCCCTATCTTGGGACTGCGGCTTTTCCGTATGAAAATAACGCAAAAAATTACTCAACGGCATCAATTGCAGCCAGCACGTCTTCCGGCAATGGCGGTTGACCGGCAGCGGCAGCACACTGCTCAAGCTGAGCAACCGTGCGAGCACCAATCAACACGGAAGTAAGTTCCTCCCGGCGCAACAGCCAACGCAAGGCGAGCTCAGTCAACGGCATGCCGGCTTGCTCAGCAATCTGTTGAAGAGCAGCTACACGGGCATTATCTGCCGCAACCTTATCAGCATCGAGGAACACTGAACTTTCGTCTGCAGCTCGGGTACCGGCCTGAACTCCATTGAGATATTTACCAGTCAACATCCCCTGAGCCAGCGGAGAGAACACAATAGCTCCGGTCTGCTGCTCATCCACCTCGGGCAATACGGCCTTCTCGCAGCTGCGATCCAGCATGTTATAACGGAACTGGTGCAACAGACACGGCACCTTCTCCTCTCGCAGCATTTCACAGGCTCGATTGAAAAGAGCCGGAGGATATTTGGAAAGCCCCACATACAGCGCTTTGCCACTGCGAACAGCATGCACAAGCGCACCTATAGTCTCCTCCAACGGAGTTTGCGGGTCGGGACGGTGAGAATAAAACACATCCACATAATCCAGCTGCATACGGCGCAAGGACTGGTCCAACCCGGCAAGCAAATGCTTACGAGAGCCCCAATCGCCATAAGGCCCGGGCCACATCAAATGCCCGGCTTTGGTCGATATGAACATCTCATCTCGGTGCGCCGCAAAATCATTTTTAAGCAACTGCCCAAAACAACGTTCAGCACTGCCGGGAGGCGGGCCGTAGTTATCCGCCAAATCAAAATGGCAAATTCCCAGTTCCAGCGCACGCGCAATCATCCCTCGGCATACCGAATACTCTGCGCCTTCACCAAAATTGTGCCACAGCCCCAGAGATATCTCCGGCAGCAACACACCACTCTTTCCACACCTGCGATATTGCATATCAGACATAAATATAAGCGCATTATAGCAGAGCTAAATTAAAATGCGAGCTAAGCTCGGGAATATGACACAATGCCAAGCCCGACAGCATACGCAATTAGAATTGACAGCTCGCGCCCATCTGGTAAAATCAAGTCCATGTTTATCGCAGTCACAGTCGGGTACCTTATTGCAGTTATTTTTGCAACATGCGGAGCAGTCAGTACCGCCATATTCCTAACTGAGTTATCGCAGCAAACCAGTAGACAAGACTTCGTGCTCGGGTTGGCAACAGCCGCTACGCCACTGGCGATTGCGTCAATCGTATTTCTGCTGGCTCAAATTCTTGTTATCTTGCAAAGAAACAACGTACTGCTCAACCATATACAGCAGCCTACGATTCCTCAGCCGAAAGCACCCACACCCACACGACGTAAAAAGGAAGAGGTACAACAGACACCCGAAAACTATTTCAACACAGAAAACTACGCAGAGCCTGTGACTCAGGTTTACAGCCCGGTTGCAGCCGATACCACCACCCCAAAACCGGCAGATAATAAGAACCGGCAACCAGAGAGTCAGAACTTCTTTCGCGTAGATTAACCTCATGTCTAAGCCCGCTACAGCCCTGGCAGAGCTTATGCAACAGCACCTCTGTTGCGAAGTGCCAGTCAGTTCCCTGCAACTGATTGCCTCGGGGGCATCCGGTCGCAGCATTATGCGCTCAAACGAGCCACAGGCTCGGGGGGTACTTGGCGTATATTGGACGGCTGACCGTGCGGACAATGCTTCATTCGTACCGGCGGCACAGGGATTAGCGGCAGCCGGTCTGCGAGTACCTACCATATTGCACACAGCAGACTATGGCAGCGGGTGCGGTGCATGCTTGGTAGAGGATTTGGGAAACACTGATTTGCTCAGCCTTAAATCAGCCCCTTGGCCCATCCGCAAAGCGGCCTACGCCAAAGCCATGCAGGCAATCATTCCCCTACACCGCCTGACCCCGGACTGGGAACTGCAACCGAGCTTCGACTCCGCCATGTACCGCTGGGAACAGGAGTACTTCGCCGAGCACTTCATAGGCCGACATCTGGGAAAAAACCCCTCCGATTTCACATCACACCCTGCCCTTCAGCAAATGGCGGAAGCTCTGGCAGCCCTGCCGCGAGTTCCCATACACCGCGACTGCCAAAGCCAAAACATCATGCTGCACGCCGGGCATGCTTGGCTTATTGATTTTCAAGGCATGCGCTATGGGCGCGCCGAATACGACATTGCTTCGCTCATATACGACCCCTACATGGATTTCAGCGAGCAGGAAAGCGCCGAACTTCTCGAACTCTATATCGAATTGAGTGGTATTGAACCGGAGCCCCATATCTTTGCGGCCTGCGCCATGCAACGGCTCATGCAAGCCTTGGGCGCATTTGCCAACATTGGCTATAACCGTAAAAAAGAATGGTACCTCCATCTTATACCCACCGGCTTGCAAAAGCTTCAGCAAGTAGCCGCCGGTGTACCGAATGATTCACCCCTGACCGATGTCGCGACATGGCTGCTAAACGTAGACTGAACAAGCTGCACAGCTTTTTCTGGTTGCTGGTACTGGTAGCAGTAGCCACCGGAGTAGGCAGCCGCACGGAGCATGTGGATTCCATGCTTTACAATCAGGCGGGCAAGGCTCTGGGCATAGTTCCCGATGAACGCAAGCTCCACTTGCTCCACGACGGCCAAACCGCTCCCAGCGAGCCCGACGTCAAAGTAGAAACCCGACGGATAGAATGCCCGACGGTTGCCGCGGTCGAGCTGGATGACACCACAGCCGGTCGCTGCTTTGCCACGCTACCGCTCGGAGCGCAGGACTTTGCCGTACTCTTACACAAACTCAGTGAAAATTGTGCCACCAAACATTTAGCTGTCAGTGCACCGCTGAGCTGGCAGGGTAGCACAGCCCCCATTGCGCGCCAAATGGTAGCACTGGGACTTTCCCGTTTTCAAAGCGCAGCCATCGGCATGCGTGGGCGCACCGCAGCCGATGCCGACTTTACCCCCACGGTTCTGTTGTCCGGCAGCATTCCTGCCGAACAGGTCGAAGGCGATACAACGGGGCTTCCCGCCGCCAATCGTGCTATTGAAAACGACCTGCTCTACCTCAGCGAAGCACAAAATCTGGTATGGGCGCCCGACAGATTCGACGAAGAGAGATTAACGCAAAACCCAACAGCCGCCAGTGAGCGCTCATTCCCCTTGCTGGCTCGCTGGAACGGCGAGATTCTGCCCACACTGCCCCTGCGCTTAGCCATGCAGATAAAAGGCTTAAAGCCCACCGACATCAAAATACGCATGGGCAAAGACATCCGACTGGGCACCATCACACTGCCGCTCGATGAGCGTGGTCGAACCCGTTTACCGCAAGCTGTAACTAACAACATTAAACCCGAAAGCGTAATCGATAAATCGACCGCCCCGGCAAAAGCCTCCATAGCATTGCTATCCATCCCCCCCGATGGCAAAGCCGAAGGCCGCCGCCCCGCTCTCATTGCAGCCACCATCTCTCAGCTTTGTGCCACGGAAATTACAGAATATCACACGCAAAAAGGCGCCCCCGGGTTAAGTCTGCAATACCGCAATCCCGCTGCGGGCTGGTTAAAGCTGAGTATCATGGCTGTAGTCGCGCTCTTGGCTGTGCGTGTGCTTCCTTACTTCCCCGGTGCCCTGCGCAAGCTTACGATGTCGGCTATTCTGGTCAGTATCATTTACTACGCCTATCAGCAACTGATGCTCGGCTATTGGTTCCACCTGACCGCAGCTGTGGCAACATGGCTCACGCTTGCCTTGGCACTCTGCGTATTACGACCGACAGAAATGAAACGCAGACGCTGATACCCACTCCTCAGCGCTTTCAAGCCCTTATTCGCCGGCTACCGACTTGGCCTGTGCCTTCTTCGGGCTGCGCTTGCGCCGTACAGTTCTACGGCGAACAGGCTTGGGACTTTCGTACTTGTTGAGGTGAACCTGCACCAGCATCAGCGCAAACATGGAGCCGGCACTCACCTCAACCGCTGCACTGGCAGCCACCGCTTCGGCTAACTGAACCATTTTCTGCACAATAGCCATGTATTCCTCTTCGTCGAGGTCAGGCAGTGCATCCTCCAACAGCCCATGAATATCAACCAACTTGCGGTATAACTGCAACCAGTTATCCTCCGGACCGGCAGGCAGGGTTTCAATGATACATTCAGGCAGCGAATCCAACAATCGCTCAGCCTTGTGCAACAATCGCTGGTGCTCTCGCGAAAGAGCACGATTATTCCGAGCAGAATCGAGTATGTAACGCACGTGTGCCGCAAAATCACCATGTGCAGCAAGCACTTCGACCGGCACATGATTTACCGCAGACCACTCATCACCACGCCGCGCAGCTGCGCCAAACAGGCGCATCAGCACTTCTTTGCGCCCCGCAGGCGTCAGTGGTTCGCGTTCAAACAGCATTGCGCGCCTATACTAGCAACTCACCCCCACCATTTCAAGCCCAAATTACGGCTTCACAGCGATATGTCATCGGCAGAATACCATTTATAGCATCTTATACGCGCGTTACCTGCATTTTATTCTTGGCTAATTGCACAAATACTGCTACAATGCAGGTATGGTAAGAATACTCGCAGCAACCGATTTCTCAGAGGAAGCCAAGCCGGTGCTGGATTTCACAGCTGACTTGGTGAAAAAGTGTGGCGGCAAAATGTACCTTCTGCACGCAGTGGAACCCTGCATGATGGATGCCGCAGGCTGTATGGCCGCAGACGACATGTTGGGCGGCTTTTCAACCATGCCGCCAATGGAATGTGATGACCAGACGACAAGCGTACTGGCCATGGCAGACAAGCGCGCCCACCTTCTGGCCGAAAAAATCAGCAAGGAATGGGGCATTCCGATTTATGGCAAAGCAGAAGAAGCCGACGACATCGTAGAATGCGTGCACAACTTCTGTCACCGCCACAACATCAACATACTTGTCATAGGCAACCGCCATCACTCCATCATCTCTTCACTGCTGTTAGGAAACACAGCGGAAAAACTGGTACGCGCCGCAAAAATCCCCGTAACAGTGGTACCTTGCGGGCCTAAAGTGAATATATGAGGCTGATTTTTCTGGGAGACGTAGTAGGCAAGCCGGGAAGACTTGCCCTATATAGGGCTGTGCCTGAATTGAGGGCTCAATATAGCCCGGCTTTAATTGTAGTCAATGGAGAGAATGCGGCCGGAGGTCGCGGCATAACCCCATGGCTGTGCGAAGAATTCTTTACCAACGGGGTAGATGTTATCACTCTCGGTGATCATACTTGGGACCAAAGAGAACTCACTCCCTGGATTAACAGCGAGCCCCGTGTACTACGCCCCTTCAACCTGCAAACCGGCACTCCCGGCAGCGGCAGCGTTCTGGTTGATACCGCCGAAGGAAAAATCGGCGTAATCAGCCTGTGCGGCCGCACATTCATGGCACCCGGTCCGGAAAATCCATTTACTGCGGGATTAGCGGAAGCCCGGCGACTGCGCGAGGCCGGAGCAGTTGCAGTGCTCGTCGACATACACGGCGAAGCCACCAGCGAAAAAATTGCCATGGCTCACTGCTTGGACGGTACAGCAAGTGCCGTACTGGGTACCCATACCCATGTACAAACGGCCGACGCACGAATACTGCCGAACGGCACAGCCGCCATGACCGATGTTGGCATGTGCGGACCGCGAGATGCTATTATAGGGCGAGATGTAGCAGCAGTGTTGCAAGGTTGCTTGAGCGCTATGCCCTGCAAATACCCCGTAGGAGATTGGCCGGCACGAGTAAGTGGTGCAGTCATAGATATCGACCCGACAACGGGCAAGGCCTTGAGCATAGAACCGATTAACTTGGATTATGATAGATGAGGAACGATTCGGCGGTATAGCCCGCCTGTACGGATTGCAAGGGGCTGAGCGCCTGGCAAATGCCCGCGTGGCGGTTGTCGGCATAGGCGGTGTGGGCTCCTGGGCGGCGGAGGCGTTGGCACGCAGTGGCGTTGGCACGATTATTTTGCAGGACATGGATGACCTGTGCATCACCAACACAAACCGCCAGATACATGCCATGCAAGGCACCTACGGCCAGATGAAAGTAGAAGTCATGTCGGAGCGACTCAAACTTATCAACCCCGCCGTCGAAGTTGTGCAACTTCTGTCGTTCTATACAGTATCCTCTCCCGAGCGCTTATTCGACACAAAGCCCGATGTAGTGATAGATGCCATTGACTCCATGCGGCCGAAGACCCACTTAATTGCCGAATGCCGCAGGCGCGGCATCCGTATCGTGACCTGTGGTGGCGCCGGCGGACGCACCAACGCGGCAGCTATCTCCATGGCCGACCTTGCGCGCACATGCGGAGACAACATGCTCTCCCAGTTACGCAAAAACCTGCGGCAGCAATATGACTTCCCCCTTTACGACCGCTGCCCGGAAATAGGGATTCCCTGCGTATTCTCCAGCGAGCGCCCGGTATTTCCCCGCTGCGATGGTTCCGTGAGCACCGAGAGAGAAGCCGGGCAGAAGGGTGGCATCGGCTGCGCCTCCGGCTTCGGTTCCGCCACGCACATCACCGGCACCTTCGGCTTCATGATGGCGGGCAAAGCCATCGAAATAATCAGCGCAGAACCGCCGCAAAACAGTTAACATAGCAGCATCTCCCCAAGTACACCGGTTAAACAACGAGCGGCGTGTAATACACGTTGACACGTTATGGCAATTTTGGTGCTTGCCATAAGTGGGGGATATATGATATATGTTGCAATATGGCTCGCTTTTACCACCGGATTTTCGTAGTAACACTGGCGTTGTTCTTCATGCTGGGGAGCACCTCCTGCGGTGTAACCATGGCTCAGAGAACAGCTGACGGCAAGTGGGCGCTCGTACCACTGGCGGATGGTTTCGACTATCCGGTCGGCAAGCCAAACGGTGTCGGTTATTACAAAGCTCGCGGTCTGCGACTGAAAACGCCTCGTCACTTAGGCGAAGACTGGAATGGTAATGGTGGCGGCAACACCGATTTGGGCGCCCCCGTTTACACCATCGGTCATGGTCTTGTGACGTATGCGGCAGATGCACGCGGCCGTTGGGGCAAAGTAGTGATAGTACGCCACGCATTCCGCGAGCCCAAGAGCGGACGAGTACTCTGCTGCCAAACTCTCTATGCACACCTCGACCGCATCGATGTCCAGCTCGGTCAGCTGGTTCGCCGTGGTGACCAAGTAGGCACCATCGGCACCAATCGCGGCATGTTCCCGGCACACTTGCACGCCGAGCTACACTTCAACATATTGGTAAATTGCGGCCAACAAGGTATACCGAAAACCGCCAAAAACTACGGCAATCTTTCGGCATTCATCAATCATTATCGTCGCTTAGCCCCGGAAAGCAAGTACGTTAAACTCCCCATCGGGTGTTTCCTTCCTTACAAAGACACAGAAGGTCTGTAATGAAAACCTGCCTGTTCGGTGGCTCGTTTGACCCTATACATACAGGGCATCTGACTATCGCCACGGCGGCTATAAAGGCCGCCGGTCTGCATCGCATTCTTTTTCTGCCGGCGGCATGCTCTCCGTTCAAGACCGGGCGACAGCACTATTTCAGCGATACCCAGCGCCTGGCCATGCTGCGTGCCGCAGTTGCCCCCATACCACAGGCCGAGGTCAGCACGCTGGATCTTACCCTACCCCCGCCCAGCTACAGCTGGCGAGTAGTGGCAGCCTGTCGCGAACAATCCCCGGAAGACGAGCTCTACTGGCTCATGGGAACCGACCAGTGGGAACAACTGCACCGATGGGCAAAATACGATTACCTCTGCGAGCAGCTCCACTTCATTGTCTATCACCGGGGAACAGCCCCCGCCCCCCGTCAGGGAGCCCGAGCCATTTTCATAGCAGGTGACCACCCAGCCTCGTCCTCCGCTATACGCGAGGCACTGCAAGCCGGCAAACAACCACCGGCAGATTGGATTCCGGCCGGCGTCGCTCCCTATTTACACCCATAAAATTATACCATTAATATAGGTACAGCGCAGATTTAAGCTTGCGGTGCGGTGTAAATTCAGGTAAACTGCCGACATGAACATTGCTAGATTTCTGACAATGGCGACAGCTCTGCTGGTCGGCACGGTTCAGGCGCAGTTCGGCGGGCTCCCCTTCGGAGCCGATTCTGCACAGCAACCTGCCACCATGACAGTAAGCAGCAAGGCAAGTGTGAGCAGCTACAAGGCGGGCGAATCCTTCTATGTAGCACTTCAAGCTGATATACCGCAGCCGTGGCATGCCTATTACCGCAATCCTGCCACCATCGGCGAGCCCATGACAGCTGAACTCACTGCCCCCGAGGGATTTACAGTTGAAGGTCCCTATTGGCAGACTCCCGACCGCCACGAAGGAATGCTCGGTGTAGCATACACCTACAACAAGCCCACCGTAATCTGGAAACTTACCCCCGCAGCCACAGCCCCGCAGCAAGCCGAAATCACCATGAGCGCCACAGCTCAAACTTGCTCAGACACCGGCTGCAACCCGCCCGAAACCAAAACAGCAACCCTCACGCTGAATGCCGGCGACGGTGCAGCTGCCGCCGAATGGGCAGCAGAGGAAAAGCTGGTCGAGCAACTGGGAGATACCGCCACCACCATCAGCGCAACACAAACTACTGACAGCGTGGCACTTAACTTCACCGCCGAGGGCGAAGTGACAAGCGCCTACTTCTTCTCGGATGACAACTCTATCAACCCCTCTGCGGCTCAAACACTGGCTAAGACAGACACCGGCTACAGTCTGACACTGCCCCGCAATGATGGTAAGGACAGCATGTTCCCCGTTAAAGATGAAGCCTTGGTGGGTAAAGAGTTGCCTACGCTCAGCGGAATTCTCACTTTCGATGGCAAACACGCTGTCGTAAAAGTCACCTTCGATGGCGTGACACCCCCCTCCCCGGCCGCAGCAACTACAGAAGAGGCTGATGAGGACGAAGAAGAAAGCGACGAGGAGGAAGAAGCAGACGAAGAAGATGCAACTACCGAGGAGGACGAAGAAGATGTCACAGAAAGCACCGACAACACCACCACACCGGCAGATAGTGCAGCTATCGGCGGCTTCACCGTCAGTGGCGCAACCGATGGCGGATTCGGTGGCGGACTTTTCGGTGCCGAGCCCCAGCAGGCGGCCTCAATGACCATAAGCAGCAGCAGCAGCGTGAGCAGCTACAAGGTGGGCGAATCCTTCTATGTAGCACTTCAAGCTGATATTCCCCAACCGTGGCACGCCTACTACCGCAACCCCGCTACCGTGGGTGAGCCGATGACAGCCACCCTTTCCGCCCCCGAAGGCTTTACCGTTGAGGGTCCCTACTGGTCTGCACCTCACCGCCACGAGGGTATGCTTGGCGTAGCTTATACCTACAATACCCCCATTGTAGTATGGAAACTTACCCCGGCAGCAACTGCTCCGCAGCAGGCTGAAATCACAGTGAGTGCCACTGCTCAGACATGCTCAGACACCGGTTGCAACCCGCCCGAAACCAAGTCTGCAACTATCATCCTGAGCGCCGGCGATGGCGCAGCAGCCGCCGACTGGAATGCGCTCGAAAAGCAGGTGGAAGTACTGGGTAATATCCCCACCACAGCCACTATCACCCAAACAGCTGAAAGCGTGGTATTAAACTTCACGGCAGATGGCGCTGTAACCGAGGCCTACTTCTTCTCGGACGACAATTCCATCAATCCTTCAGCCGCTCAAACACTGACCAAAACTGAGAACGGCTACAGCCTGACACTGCCTCGCAATGACGGCAAAGACAGCATGTTCCCCGTTAAGGATGAATCTCTGGTGGGCAAAGAACTTCCCGCCCTGAGCGGCATTCTGGTAATTGACGGCAAAATGACCTCCCTCAACGTGAGTGCCGTTGCTCCTGCTCAGACTGTAACGCCACAAACAACAACACAGGAACAGCCCGAACAGCAAATACCGGGGGACATTCCGGCAGGCATTTGGGGTATCTTCGGCTCACTCTTCTTGGGCGGTCTCATCCTTAACCTCATGCCCTGTGTATTCCCCGTCATCGGTCTCAAGATTATGAGCTTCGTAGAACTGGGCGGCGGCGAGCGTCACAAGGTATTCATGCACTCCCTCATATTCGTGATGGGCATTCTCGTCTCCTTCTGGGCACTGGCTGCCGCACTGATTGTAGTATCCAACCTCGAAGTATTGTCTGCCACTCCGTGGACAGAATGGCTGCAAACACTGTGGAATGACGCCGGTTCGGACACCCGTAGCTGGGCTGTATGGATGCAGAATGAGTGGATAGTCTACGCCATTCTGCTGCTGCTGCTCGTTCTTGGGCTGAGCATGTTCGGGCTGTTTGAAATCGGTGTAGGTGCGACCTCTGCCGGTCAGGGCTTGCAGCAGAAGAAGGGCCTGTGGGGCTCGTTCTTCCAAGGTCTGCTGGTCACGGTAGTAGCCACACCGTGCAGTGCGCCCTTCTTGGGTGCTGCCATGCCCGCAGCTATGTCCCTGCCCGGGGTATGGATGCTGCTCGCGCTTACCTTCATGGCGTTGGGGCTGGCCTTCCCCTACATTGTGATGGGAGCCTGCCCCTCACTGGTGAATATATTGCCGCGCCCCGGTGCTTGGATGGAGTCCCTCAAGCAAGGGCTCTCCTTCCTGCTCTTTGCCGCCGCAGCGTGGATGCTGGATGTCTACCTCGCCTTCCTGCCCGAGGAATTCAGCGTTGATCGCCCGTGGATTCTCATGTCGCTCGTGGTATTTTGCTCCGCCTTCTGGGTATACGGTCGCTGGTGCCCGATTTACCAAAGCAAATCAGCTCGCGCAATCGGCGGGTGCATTGCCATACTGCTTGTAGCCTTGGGTGTATGGGGCTCCATGCCCCGCCCGGTATCGGCAAATACAACAGCCGCTCCCACCACCGAGCAGGCAGCAACCGCAGGCTACACCGTGGCCACCGGTGAGCACCCCACTTGGAACACTTGGAGCAAAGCTCTCATGGACAAAGCCCTCGCCGATGGTCACCCTGTCTATGTAGACTTCACCGCCAAGTGGTGCGCCACCTGCCAGATGAACAAGAAGACCGCTTACACTGCCGACGTGTGCGCCCTTTTCGAGAAAGGCAAGGTTGTGCTCATGAGAGCAGACAAAACAAGGCCCGATGCTGCAATCGATGCCGAAATGCGTCGACTGAACCGCTCATCCGTACCGGTAAACGTGCTCTACATGCCCGGTAAAGAGCCTGCTATCACCACCGAGTTGCTCACCCCCATCTATATGGATGGCTTCCTCAACGAGCAACTCGGGCTCAATAAGTAACCCTCCTCATTCCCCCGCCGTGTGAGAACACCGGCGGGGGAATACCATCAACCCTATCGTCCCCCCCTGGGTAGCCCCTTCGTCTACCACCACCCATTACCCTCAAAACAACCTTATACCCAATATGAAAAACGCCCTTTGCGACATGCTGACCCATTGGAGCCGCAGAGAACTATTCTGGCTCATCTTTGCGGCTACATCTGTAACAGTTATCTCCTTACTGCTGGGGGATAGTGCTCTGGGTATCATATCATCCCTCTCCGGTATCATCTGTGTGGTCATGACGGCAAAAGGAAAGCTTGCCGCCTATTATTTCGGGATAGTCAACTGTATACTTTACTCCATTATTGCTTATGGACAAACGCTTTATGGGGAAACCCTACTGAACCTTTTTTACTATCTGCCGCTGCAATTCATCGGTTTTCGCGTCTGGAGCAAAAATATGGAGGCAGAGCAGTCCGTTGTACGCCCTATTCGAATGAGTATGCGGCAACGACTTTATATTTTACTCGGCATTGTACTGTGCACAGCAGCCTTGGGGTGGGTATTGGAGTATTTTGGAGACAGCCTGCCGTATGTGGATTCATTCACCACCGTAGCCTCCGTGCTGGCGATGACACTATCAGCCTATCGTTACTCCGAGCAATGGCCGCTGTGGATATGTATCAATCTATTTTCGATATACATGTGGGCAAACCGCTATTTCACAAATGAGGAAAACATTGCCACGCTGCTGATGTGGAATGTATATTTGATTAATTCTATTTACGGATTACGAAAATGGACAAAGAAATAACAGGGTTCACCTACGAAACAGGCATGTTCGGCACCTGTGCCAATCCGCTGCACCAAGGTCATGTTTCCACCATCCTCAAAGCAGCAGGTGAATGTCGTCATCTTTTTGTGGTGCTCTGCTACAATCCGCAAAGAGACGAGGTGGATTTCCGCTTGCGCCACCAATGGCTGGCACAGACAACCGCCCACCTTACCAACGTAACAATCATCGATTTGGAAGACGATGCTCCCACGAAGGAGACCTATACAGAAGAACATTGGCAGCGAGGGGCGGAGCAAGTCAAACAGCTCATAGGAAAACCGGTTGACGCTATCTACTGCGGCTCAGATTATCAAGCAAGCACACCATCACCATACGAACGGTATTACCCCGAAGCGCGCATCATTTATACCAATAGAGAGCAAATTCCGATTTCCTCCACCAACATTCGCCGAGCTCCACTGAAATACTGGAACTATATCGCCAAAGCAGCCCGCCCCCACTATGTGCGCAAGGTTCTTATCATCGGGCATGAATCCACCGGTAAATCCACGTTGGTTCAAAACTTAGCCTACCTGTATAACACAGAGTTCGTTGCGGAATATGGTCGAGATGTCTGCGAACGCTGCGGAGGGACAGAATACATGCTCAGAAAAGATTTTGAGGAAATAGTCCACACTCACCGCAGCTTAATGACGGAGGCATGCCAACAAGCAAATCGTTACTTGTTTATCGATACGGATGCTCTCACCACATACTGGTACGCCGTGCTGAGCAATATCGAGATGGAAAAACCAAGTCCCGATAGCTTTGATTTGATTCTGTTTCTGGAGGCGGATGTACCCTTCGTGCAAGACAACCTGCGCTCCGCAGAAAATAATGAGGGAGATAGCAGGGCAAAATTCTCCGACTCGCTGAAACAATTTTACCGCGACCACGGCTACCGATTCCATACCATCAGCGGCACCACATACACGGAGCGCCTCAGTAAAGCAATGGAATATATTGATAAGCTATAATCGAGCGAAAACCAAGTTTTCGCTTTAAAAAAGCTTGTGCACAATAGACGGGGCAGAATCCGCCGGATATAACACCCGTTCGCGGCCTTGCTCGGCACGATTCTGCTCGACCACTTTCACGATTTCTCCATCAGGATTCACAGTAAATACGATATATCTCTGAGCGCCTTTTTTGAACTCAAATGGGGTGTCCGTCTGTTCGGACGTAATGGTAATATATGGACCTTTGGCCGGAACCTCATGGCTCTGCCAGCGGTATGTATGCCGCTCCAGGGTTTTACCGTCGGCCGAAAGTTTGTATTGCCGCAGGTAAAAATGACTTACACCATTTTTGGCACGAACAGGCGGCATGCAACACTCAAATACCATGGTTCCGCTTTCAGAGTCCCAATACGGCGCCCGAGCGGTACGGTCAAAGCGCGACAACTTGCTGCCGGGGCCCGGGGCAACATACCCGGCAGGCTGCGCAATCGGCTCAGCTTCACGCAGCAAGTAAACGTCTTCACCAAAACAGAGCGCGGTAAGCGCTGCCATTGCTATAAGCGGAACCAGGTTCATATATTTATAATAAGGAATAAGTTAAGCCCTCTGCAAAGACTCCAACAACGCTGAGAGAGAGGGAAGATAATACGCCGCACGCGTGAGATTCGAGCTCTCCGTCATACGGTTAGGTATAGCCACACAGGGTATACCTGCATTTTGAGCGGATATCGTACCGTTCTCCGAATCCTCAACAATCAGGCAATCCTCCTTCGGTAGACCGAGGCACTGCTGAGCAGCAAGAAAAAGGTCAGGAGCGGGTTTCACAGGGTAACCATCCGTACGCGTAAATACGCCGGCAAATCGTTCGTATATGCCCAAACGCTCCAGCCACCCCTGCACCCAACGGCGCGAGGACGAACTGGCAACAGTAACACCAATCCCCTGCTCCTCGCACCAATCAAGCAGCTCCACGGCACCGGTCATCAACCCACTGCGTGCCAAATCAGCCTCCAGCACAGCCTGACGAGCAGGTGTTTCCACCTCCCAATCATATTTTTTGCCGGTAAGCTTTTCGAGATAATCCGCCGGATTCCAGTGCGAATACCCGGCACCCAAGCAAGGCGAATAGGTGGCGATGGAAATCTCCTGCCCCTCGCGAGCATACAACTGCACCCACGACTGGTAGATAGCCCATTCCGTATCTACCAACACACCGTCAAAATCGAAAATGATACCACGAGGGCGTTTCATGATTCACCCTTCAATTTTGCCTGCAACCACTCCTTAAATGAACGGTGAGCCAGGTTCTTGCGGAAAATATAAATGGAGACGAACACGTAGAGCACGTTGGGAATCCATGCGCTGATCCAAGCCTGAATAATGCCAGCCTCGCCCAATGCCGGGAACACGCGATACAGGAACAACATGAAGGCTGCCAGCACAACAGCAATACCAATTCCCTTCATCGTGCCACGTCGCTGGAACGTCACAGAACTCGGTATAGCCAGCAAAACCAGCACCAGACAGCTGAAAACCCTCGCTATGCGCACATGCCACTCCGTGCGTTTCTTCGCTCTGTCTTCGCGTGAACCGGCGCCGGATTTGATGTACTCATACAGCATGGAGGTACCCATGGCATCAATACGACCACCTGCACCGGGGCTGATAATCTGATAGGGCTTTTCACCGAAATCACAGACCAGCTCAGCTTCGAACTGCTCGTCCTGCGGGCGTTCATAAGCCTTGGCGATATTGCGGATATAAACATTGTGGAGAGTCCAGGTGGATTCCTGCTTATTCCACACAGCCTGTTCGGCCGTGTACTGGCGGGACAAGCGGGAATCATCGTCAAACTGCTCGATAACCAGTTGGCGAAGCGGCGCACCCGGGTTAGCGATGGTAGAGGGCTTACCTACACGCCAGATTCGATTATAAGTATCACTTCTATAAATGATTGGGGGAGCGGAGCCGTCTTCTGTTCGTTGCTGTTTAAGGATAATCTGGCGATACAGGGAGCCGTTGGGAGCCCAGTGAAAGCCGAATATGCCATATATCATGGCCACGATAACAGAGAAAAAGAACACCGGCATGCACAAGCGCAACAGGGAACGCCCGGACTGCATCATACCCGTAATTTCGCAGGTACCGGAAAGCTTGCTGAGGCACCACATGGTGCCCATCATAAGCGTATAGGGCAAAATCTGGTACAAGAACATGGGCAGCTGCGAGCCGTAAAAGCGCAGAGCCTGAATCACCGGGTCATCAAAACGCGAGCGAAAACGCTCCATGTTGTCGGTAAAGTCCGCCAGTATGTATATGAGCAGCAATATGCCCGTACACATGAGAAAGTAGCTGATGAAGTTACGGCTCATGTAGCGGTCCATCGTCCCCATGAACGAGTACCCCACTGCACCGAGGAACGGCAGGTAACAGAGCAAAGCCAAAAATACCGGGCGGCACATTTGCTCAATGGGATAGCTCTCCGGCATTCCCGGTACCTCCCACTGCATCTGCTCCAGCTCAGCCGGCACCAAGTACAAAGCCAACAACGTGCCGAATGCAAACAACACGATAGCAGGCAGGCCTCTTTGCATCAACTCTTTCAGCATGATATAAAATCTATATTTCCGTCAACATTCACTTAACATCCGCGCCCCAGTCGCTCCGCCAAGTACTCAGGCAGCCCCACACTACGCACAGCATCCTGTGCAGAGGCAACATCATACACCACGCGCTTAATGATTACCATGTTGGCCTCGGAATCATAAATAGCATAGCACGCACGCGGGTCGTTGTCCCGAGGCTGACCTACGGACCCTACATTGATACAGTACTTGTACCCCTCTACAGGCAGCACCTCCGTGTAGCCGTGCATAATCAGGTTGTGCTGCGCATCGTAATCCTCCGCTGCGGAGCGTCCGTTCCACATGTAAATCTTGGGCACATGAGTGTGACCGTTAAAACAAAATTGCGTAATCTGACGGGTAAAACTACCGGCAGCATCGTTTGCATTTACAATATAACTCCAAATCTTAGGCTGGTCAAGAGTTGAGTGCACAATCGTAAATGAGCGATTGGAGCCGTGCGGTCGCACAATGCGCTGATACTGCAATCCGCTCAGCCATTCGCGGCGTTCATCCCCAAGCTGGGCAATTGTCCACTCCATCGCTTCGCGAGCAACAGGATTCATCTTGGCAGCCGAGGGAGTAACTACCTCTTCGTCATGATTCCCCTTCACCACCGGACAGTTGAGCTGGCGTATATAGTCCAAACACTCACAAGGGTAGGCATTATAGCCTACAATGTCGCCTATACACACAAATTCGGTGCACTGCTCACAATCCAACGCATCGCCTACCACCGCGCAAAGTGCATGATAGTTCGAATGAATATCGCTGATAATTGCAGTCCTTGACATTGCTTTCTTCACCTTTTATAGCATATCGTCCACCGTTTTGCAAGTTAATTCTGCCGCAGTAGCGGTCGATAGCTCAAAAAAAAGCGACCGCCCGATTAGGGCGGCCGCAGAAATGATTTTTTATTTGGTCAGGCCATCTTGTTTTGCCTGATTCCAGTAGGCATACTCCGAGCGGTTGAAGTCCACATATTCCGGAGAGAGGTCCGTGGTGTAAACCACATATTCCTCAGCACCGAGATTGAGGTTAATCAGCACCTCGAATTCGCGGGCCTGTACTCGCTCACGAAGGTCATCGCTGGGGGTATCCGTCTGTTCGCCACCACGGCAGGCGGGCAAACCGGCAATATCGATATCAACCTTCTCTTCTTTCACGCGGGTACCGCTATAACCCACGGCGTGAATGATGCGCCCCCAGTTCGGGTCGCCACCGTTCCACGAGCTCTTAACGAGCGAGGACTTAGCCACACCCTCAGCCACACGGCGCGCCTCGGCGCGGTTGGGGGCTCCCACCACGCGCACCGTCACATACTTAGTCACGCGTTCACCGTCCTGCACAATTCGCTTAGCCTGCTCCATCATCACATAGTGAAGAGCTTTCACGAATACCTCCCACCCCTCTTTACCGGGGGCGAGCTCCACGCCGGAGGCACCATTAGCCATCACCAAACAGGTGTCGTTCGTGCTCATATCGCCATCGATAGTGATGCGGTTGAAGGACTCCTCAACACCTTGGTGAACAATCGCATCGAGGTCGGCACGGCTCACGGCGGCATCCGTACATACCAAGCAAATCATCGTTGCCATGCAGGGTGCAATCATACCGGCGCCCTTGCAGCAAGAGCCAATGCGCACAATCTTACCGCCGATATTCACCTCCACGGCGACCTCCTTCTCGCGGGTGTCGCTGGTGATGATGGCAGAGGCCACATCATGCCCCTTCTCCGCCGAAAGGTCGTGGCAAAGCTCGGGCAGACGGGGTTCAATACGCACCATGGGCATGGGCAGGCCTATCACACCGGTGGAACATACAGCAACCTCGGAAGCCTTAAGCCCCAGCTCCTTTGCCACGATGGTGCACTCCTTACGAGCAACAGCCACACCGGCAGCACCGGTGCAGGCATTAGCATTGCCGCTGTTGGCAACAATGGCGCGCACATTACCTCGGCGCAGGTGGTTCTGGCTCACACGCACACAGGCGGCGCGCACTCGGTTGGTGGTAAAGGTACCGGCGGATGTAGTCGGCTCGGTGGAATATACAAGCGCCAAGTCTAACCGCGTGGCGGTCGGCTTCTTAATACCACAACTGAGCGCATTGGCCACAAATCCCTTGGCAGCGGTCACGCCACCCTCAATCTCCTTAAATGAGTATTCTGACATGGTGAATATGAAAGATTTTCTACTCTTTACCACACCAATTTGCCACACTCCGCCCCATTCTGCAAGCATAAAAACGCAGGAAGATGACATCACCTGCACTTTGAGACGTGATTTTGCCTTGCTATCCCCCACGGCTGCCGCTATAATAACCGCGCGGGTGAAATAAGCCCCGGTTCAACAGTATGCAAAAAGACCCCACCGGCAAAGAAACAACCAGACGCACCGCGACCGCTGCATTTATGGTGCGCAAGGCCGGCGTGCGGATGACACGCCAGCGCCGTGCCGTCATTGATGTGTTGTTGCAATCCTACGACCACCCCACCGCAGCCCAGATATACGAGCGGGCAAAGGAGAAGCTACCGGGCATCTCACTGGCTACCGTTTATAACTGCATTGAGTCTCTGGCGGCACAAAGGCTCATCAACCAGCTGCATTTTGACAACGGCCCCTGCCGATTTTGCCCGAATGTTGAGCCCCATGTTCACGTGATGGATGACAACACGAACCGGGTTATCGACGTTCAACTTAAGGAGGGATTATCCCCCGAGGATGTTTTCGAACTGCCGGAAGGCGTTCACATTAATAGCATGGAGGCTTACCTGCGCGGTGAGATTCCCGAAAACTGCATATCAGAAAACGAAAAATGAGCCTGATAATCAGAAATCTGAGTGCGCGCGTAAAAGACGGCGCGCAGATATTGAATGGTATTAACCTCGAAATTCCCAAGGGCGAAGTTCACGCCATCATGGGCCCCAACGGCTCGGGCAAGAGCACTCTTTCCAAGGTTCTCTGCGGCCACCCCGATTATGAGGTCATTTCCGGCACTGCCGAGCTCGATGGCCAAGACCTCTTCGCCATGAGTGTCGATGAGCGCAGCCGCGCCGGTCTTTTCCTTGCTTTCCAATATCCGGTCGAGGTTCCCGGCGTGACCAATGCCAACTTCATGCGCGCGGCTCTGCAGGCTCGCCTTCCCAAGGGCGAAGAGCTCGATGCCGTCAGCTTTTACAAGACGATGCGCAGCAAGATGAGCTCGCTGGGCATGGATACCAAGTTCACGGCTCGTGCCGTCAACGAGGGCTTCTCCGGCGGTGAGAAAAAACGCAACGATGTGCTGCAAATGATGATGCTGGAACCCAGCTATGCCATTCTCGATGAAACGGATAGCGGCCTCGATGTCGATGCCCTGCGCATTGTCTCCGAGGGCGTGAATGCCATGCGCGCGCCTTTCCGCAGCTTCTTGGTCATCACCCACTACAAGCGACTGCTCGACTACATCAAGCCCGATGTAGTTCACATCCTCTACAAAGGGCAAATCGTGCGTACCGCAGGCTATGAAATCGTGGAGCACATTGAGCAAAACGGCTTTGATTTCCTGAAAGCTGACCAGTGATGGACGAGACACCCTTCCAAGTAGACACTCGCGGTGAGTTCTCATTCCCCGAGAACCACAAGTTCGATGCCGGCTTCGGTCTGACCGAGGCAACCATCGACTATATCTGCGATGCCAAGGGCGAGCCCGACTGGGTGCGCCAATTCCGCAAGGACGCCTTGCGCAAGTTCAACGAGATGCCCATGCCCACCCACTGGGCTCCCGAGGGTATTAATAATCTCGATTTCGACAAAATTCGCTATTACCTCTCCCACGGCACCATGCCCTACAAGAGCTGGGAAGACGTGCCGGATGACGTCAAGCGAACCTTCGAACGCCTCGGCGTGCCTGAACAGGAACGCGCCTTCCTGGCCGGTGTGGATGCTCAGTACGACTCCGAAACTGCCTACAACAACATGCGCGAGGAGCTCACCAAGCAGGGCGTCATTTTCGTGAACTCCACCGAGGGTCTGCGCGAGTATGAGCACATCTTCCGCCCCTGGTTCGGCAAGGTTATCCCTGTCACCGACAATAAATTCTCCGCACTCAACCATGCGGCTTTCTCCGGTGGCTCCTTCATTTATGTTCCCAAGGGGGTGAAGGTGGCTCAACCGCTGCAAGCCTATTTCCGCATCAACTCCGAGAGCATGGGCCAATTTGAGCGCACGCTCATTATTGCCGATGAAGGCGCCGAGCTCATGTACATGGAGGGCTGCACCGCCCCCAAATACGACAGTGCCACCCTGCACTCCGGCGTGGTGGAGCTCGTTGCTCTCAAGGGCGCCAAAATCCAGTATGTCACCGTGCAGAACTGGGCGACCAACGTCTACAACCTCGTTATTCAGCGTGGTCTCGCAATGGAGGATGCCGAAATCCGCTGGATTGACTGCAACATCGGCTCCGGTCTTACCATGAAATACCCGGCCGTTGTGCTGCAAGGGCGCCGCGCTCGCGGTGAGGTGGTGAGCATCTCCCTCGCACACAGCGGGCAGCTCCAAGACACCGGTGCCCGCATGATTCACGCCGCCCCCGAAACCACGTCCAACATCGTGGCCAAGTCCATCTCCATCGGCGAGGGGCGCGCCAGTTACCGTGGCGAGGTGAACGTACTCAAGGGCATGAAGGGCTGCAAGAACAACACGGAGTGCGATGCCCTGCTCATCAACCCCGCCAGCCGCACGGATACTTACCCCGCCATCTCGGTAAATGGCAATGCCAGCGCCGTGCAGCACGAGGCCTCCGTATCGCAGGTGGACGAAGAAATGCTCTTCTACATGCAGCAGCGCGGCCTCACCCGTGCCCAGGCCATGAGCTTGGCCGTGAATGGCTTTATCAATGACCTCGTCAAGGAATTCCCCATGGAATACTCCGTAGAACTGCGACGTCTCATCGACCTCGAAATGGAAGACTCCATCGGCTAACCCCCTGCACCGCACACAATTATGGATTTCACGCAGAATATGAGCATGGAAGAAGCTTTCGCCCTCGCCGAGGCAGAAGCAAAGCTGCAGCAGGCCATCAGCGAAAGCAAAGCCCGTTTCGAAAATGCCGTCATTCCTAACCGACTGAACGAAGATTGGCGCTTCGGTCGCCCCCATAAACACGCGGTGGCTCTGGCTGAACTGCTGCAGGGCGACACCCCCTCGCGCGGCGAGGCCTCCGTGCAGCATGCAGGGCAAGCCGCAGTTCCGGTTACAGCCGCAGACGATGACCTGAAGCAGACGGAAATGCTCATGCCCACCATCGGTTCAGATGCCCTGCTCGGCCTGCACCTGCAGCGCTTCGGCGATGGCTATGCTCTCTATATCGAAGAGGACACCAAAGAGCCCATTCTCCTGACTTACAAAACGGACTCGCTCTACACCCCCTCCACCTTCATCATGGTAGCTCCCGGGGTGAAGGCTCATGTTATCGAGCAACACTACGGCAGCGAAAAAGGTACCATCTTTGCTACGCGCAACATTCAGGTGGCGGAGGGGGCTGAGCTCAAGGTGGAACTGCAGCCCTACGGCTGTGCCCGCAGCATGAGCATCACCAATATCCAGAACATGGGCGGTAAGGTTTCCCACTATACCACGCACTTCGCCTGCGAGTGGGCTCGCGAGGAAACCGTGGCCGAGATTTACACCCCCGGCGCAGACAATCAGCTTTTCTCCGCCAACAGGCTCCTCCTCGACCAGGTGCTCGACCAGCACACGCGCCAAATTCACCATGTAGGTGGTGCCACCAGCAACCTGCTCTATAAGAATGTGGTGGACGATAATGCCACCGCCATCTTCGCCGGCAACATCTATGTAGCCCCCGGTGCTCACAACACGGATGCCTACCAGAGCAACCGCAACATGCTGCTGAGTGAAAAGGCCACTATTCACTCCCTGCCCGGTCTCGAAATTTTGGCGGACAAAGTGCGTTGCTCGCACGGCAGTGCCAGTGCCCCCATGGATGAAGAACAACTCTTCTACCTGCTCAGTCGCGGCATTCCGCGCACCGAAGCGCTCAATTTGGTGTCCCTCGGCTTCTTGCAGGATGTAGCAGATAAATTCGAACGCTCATGACCCGCTTTCGCCCCTGCATTGACCTGCACAACGGCTGTGTAAAACAAATCGTCGGCGGCACGCTCACCGATGACGGCACCGGTCTGCACACCAATTTTGTGGCGGAGCACCCCGCCGAATGGTTCGCGGCCAAGTACAGGCAAGATAATCTGCGCGGCGGCCATGTTATCAAGCTCGGCCCCGGCAATGATGCCGCAGCTCGCGCCGCACTCACCGCCTACCCGGGCGGCTTGCAGATTGGTGGCGGCATCACCCCGGAAAACGCACAGGAATGGCTCGATTTCGGGGCCTCGCATGTCATCGTTACCAGCGTGCTTTTCGACAAGGAGGGGCGCTTTCGCCGTAGCGTGCTCCGCGAGCTCGTCGAGCGTGTCGGCAAGGAGCACCTTGTACTCGACCTGAGCTGTCGCCGCACAAAGGATGGCTGGGTCGTGGCCATGAACCGCTGGCAAACTCTTACCGAGTTGGCAGTTAATCCTGCCACACTCTCTGCTCTTGCTGATTGCTGTGACGAATTCCTCATTCACGCAGCCGATGTCGAGGGACGCTGCCGCGGCATCGACCGCGAGCTGGTTTCCATGCTCGGCACTTGGCGTGGCTGCCCCATGACCTATGCCGGCGGTATTGCCACCCTCGCCGATTTCGACCTCATCGACTCGCTGTCCGGCGGTAGTATCGATGCCACGGTCGGCAGTGCGCTGGATCTCTTCGGCGGAACCGGAGTGTGCTATACAGAGCTCGTGGCTGCTCGCGGAAACTGATTTCAGCGCGTTTCAAGCCCAGAATTTCGCGGCATCTCCCACTGCTCCCATGCTCACATAGCGCGTGCGCAGCAGGTTGCTGTCGCGGTGGCCCATTTCGTATTGTAGCTCGCTGTAGCTGCGGAAGTGCCGCAGGTGGTACCCGGCAAAGGTGTGTCGCAGTACATCCGGTATCCAGCGCTTAAATCCGGCTAGGCGGCGCAGGGCGCGCCAGTGGCGTGCCCACTGCGGCGGGCAGATTTTCCCATCAGGGCAATGGGTGCGCAGAAGCTTGTACAATGGAGGGTGGATGGTGACGAGCCGAGCGCCGCCGGTTTTGCTGTGTTGGGGTAGTATGCTGATGGTGCGGTCTTGCAGGTTGATGTGCTCGCGGCTCAGGCGCGCCACCTCGTGCGGACGTATACCGGCGTAGAGCATCATGCCCACGGCGGCCAAGCATATACCGCCGCGATATTTTTTCGCGGCGCTTAGTAAGGCTTTGATTTCCTGCGGTTTTAATATCTCGATTCGTTCTTCTCGAACTTTCACGGTTTCCACCCGCGCCACAGGGTTTTCGCTGCACCAGCCGCGTTTCAGGGCGGTACTGAATACGCCGCTGAGTACCAAGCGCGCCTTCTGCCGCTGGCGCGGTGTGTCGAAGGCTTGCTCGATGTACTGAGTGCATTCCTGCGAGGTTATAGCTCGCACACGTCTTGTTGCCAATCCCTTACAGCGTTTCATAAAGCGGCGGGTAAAATAGCGAAAATCCGTCTGCGTGCGGCTCCTCCGCTCGCGCCTTGCCTCCAGCGCCGCCGCCACGGCTTTCTCAAAACTCACCGTTTTCTCCTGCCGCCGCAGTTCTTCCTCGCCCGCAGCTATACACCGCAGCGCACGTCTTACCCTACCGCGTCCCGCCCGCAGTGCAGCTCCCGCCACCTGCGCGGCTTCCAGTACATTCACCCCCGTTTGCTTCAACACAGCCAACGCCGCCAGTTCTTCTTCTGTTATTCTAGTCACGTTCATGATAACTCGCCTTTCAAAACCGCACTTTAGAATAGCTAAAAACTTTACGCTCTGGCAATATCAAAGGCGCAACTTCCTTTTATTTGCTACGTCGCGGCGAAGCTGTTTTCTTTTTGCATTAATAGCTGCTTTATGCTTGACTTGCGGTTTTG
>JAZLDM010000001.1:0-44389 GCA_045614705.1 Akkermansia sp. | reverse complement strand
CTCTCCATCACCAATCATGCTGATACTATCTGCCAGCACACGGAAGTTATCTGCTGTGTATGACTTGACATTGGTGAGCATGAAATCGGCGGTCGACGTACCGTTCTTTGCCGTTACCTCAGCACCTTCGGACACATAGATAGTATTGCCTATGGTGTTGCCATTGAGATCGAGTGTACCCTTCATCAACTCCAGCCCGGCAGAGCCGAAGGCCGCGGAATTACCGGCGATAAGCGAGCCGCCCTCCAGGCGGGTGCCACCGCTATAGTCATTCGCGGTGTCAATCGTCAGCGTGCCTTCACCCTGCTTCGTAAGGCGGGTGATGCCGGTGAGTTTGCCCTCACCGGTGAAGATGTAGTCCGCGCCGAGGTCATTGTTGACGGTCACGGAGCTAGGCTCGATGTTGCCAACGAGTTCAATGGTACCGGCGCCGGTGGAGGTGAAGAGAACATCGCGACCTTCGGTGTAGTAGGCGGCGTAGTCGCCGGCGAATTCGGTACCGGTGCCGGCGTGGGCGATCCAGCCGGAGGAGTCATCGGGCAGGATGTAGAGAGACTTATCATCAGCTTCCTGTTTCCATGTGTTCGTGGCACCTGTCCAGGTAAGAACGGAGTCGCTGTACTCATTGTACATGTTCACCAGCACCTCGGGTGTCTCGATGTAGGAGAGAGCATCGATGTACCAATCAGACTCACCGCCGTGCTGCCAGAGCTGGGTGCAGGCGGCATCCGTATACAAGCGCATGTGGGCGCCGTCCTCGCCCGCCTTCACATAGAGCTTGGTGGTGGTATACTCCGCATCAGTAGCAGAGGCCAGTAGGAGGGATTTTACATTGCCGTTGGCGTCCGTCTCAAAGCCGTAGCAGGTAAGGGCATCCGAGTTTGCACCGGAGCTGATGCCGAGGAAGGCAATCTGGCCGGGCTTGGCTTGGCGATACTCGTGCTCCGTCTCCGTAGCGGTGAGGCCGAAAGCCGCCACCACCGCGGCATCCAGAGCTTCCTGATTGGAGGGATCAGTCACCACAACAGAGGAATCGTGTCCGGCAAAGAACGGGGTGAAATACCCGGCTGCGGCATTCTGATTTTTGAGTTCAGATACACCATCCTCCCCCCTGTCGGTATAGGTGTGGTCATTGGTCAGATACCAGCGGGCGGCCATGGCGAAATCGCCGCCGGAGTTGGTCCAGTTATCGTAGAAATACATGCCCACGTTCGTGGACTGCGTGCCGCCGAGGATACTCTGATTCTCCGGCGCGTAGGTGTAGCCATAAGGCATGGACGAGGCTTTCTGGCTGAACACCCCGTAGTAAGACTGCCAATACTGAATCACATTGGCCGTGGTGCTGAGCCAAGAGGTCTTGCTGTCATTGCCCAATCCGCTGAAAGATTCGGAGCTGAGTTCACCTTCGGGAATGTAGGCATTCAGCGAGCCGAGGAACTCCGTGCTACCGGTCTGACCATACAGAGATTGCACACCCGTGAACGGCTGCTCGCCGGCAGCAGTCCAGTACACGCCCAGGCCATTATCGTAGAAACGGTTAGAATCCGTGATTTTATCAAGATTAACACCTGTGGCCACATAAGTGGAAGCATAAGCAGTCGGAAGCAATGCTAAACATGCCAGCAAAGCGGAACGAAGAGAAAGCGGGAGATGCAGTTTCATGACGATTCGAAAAATTGAAAAAGATAGAGACGATGACGCTCGCGCGAAAAAGAAAAAACTTATCTACCAGATAGCCTACGCCCCTAGGATTGCGGAGTCAAGCAAATAAGGCAAAAAAACACATAAATATGCGTATTTTCTATGCTTTATAACTAAGCAGTATTATAGGAAAAGAATATATCCATCCGGGAGCGGGGGCTGAAGCAAACTGCCCTGTGCCGAGCAGCAGCTCAAGCACCAGAGAGTTGGCCATGCGGATAACTCTGTCGGTTAGCCCTATTGTGGAGTGAGCGTCCGGGCACAAAGCCCTCCCTCCAGTCCGAATTTTCGTACTATTCTCCAAGGGTAAAGCCCCTCTGATGAGGGGCTTTAGAGCGGATGATGGGATTCTACCCGCACCACCAAGCCCTCCCATGCGGTCGGGTACCCTCGCAGAGGTGTCTGCTCGGCTTGGTGGCAAGTTGCTCGCTTGCTCTCAACTTGCCCACTCGTCGTGGGTTCGAATCCCTTGAACAGTAAAGCCCCTCTGGGGAGGGGCTTTAGAGCGGATGATGGGATTCGAACCCACGACATCAACCTTGGCAAGGTTGCGCTCTACCACTGAGCTACATCCGCGTTCGATTCGCTCGAACTATCGTTCTTGCGGTCGGTGAGCGAATTATACACGAAGCAGCTCAGAATGCAAGCTTTTTTTGTGAAAAAAAATATTTTTTTACAGCAATTTGCCAAGCGCACGTTGGGTGAAGGGGGTAATGGTATGCTCGAGCCCATGGTGAATTTTGCTGGCCCACGCATGGTCTGCCAGCAGGGCACGCCCTAGTGCAATAAGGTCGAAATTATTGGCGCTTAGCATTTGAGCTAAGTGGGAAAGTGGGGTGTTTTCTATGCCTATCTCACCCACGCAGATAGTGGGCTTGCCGGTGAGGAGGCGTACCCAAGTTGCGAGGGTATGGGGACTGCCGGGAAATTCGGCGTTGTCATAGTACTGGGTGGAGCAGTCGAAAATATCTACTCCGGCTTCGCTGAGAGGTTGCACAATTTCGGCTAATTCTTCCGGGCTGTTGGCCAGGCGGGCTTCGTAGTGCTCAATTTTCCACTGTGAAAGTCGGAAGAGTATGGGGAAGCTGCGCCCTACAACTTTGCGGACTGCTTGCACTACCTCGCGTGCGAAGCGCACTCGCCGCTGCAAGTCGCCGCCGTATTCGTCATGCCGATGATTGGTGGCGGCCCATAGGAACTGGTCGATGAGGAAACCGTGAGCCCCTTGAATCTCTACTCCATCGAAGCCCAAGCGTTGAGCTGCTGCCGCAGCTCGAGCGAACGATGCCACTACCTCGGCTATGCGGCTACGGCTCATGGGGGCAGCGGTTTGCTGCAAGGTGATGGGGTCGATGCCGGACGGCCCAATGGGCAGGGCATTCGGGTTGGGGGCACTGCCGTCGGTTGGTCGAGCCATGCCCACATGCCAGAGCTGGGGTACAATTTTGCAGTTGGTTGCATGTACAGCGCGGCAAATGCGTTTCCAGCCCCGCAGAGCTGCGCCACCATAAAAATGCGGTGTATCCGGGTCGGCGGCGGAGGCCGGGTCATCGATGGCGGCGCCTTCGGTAATAATGAGACCGAGTTCGTGTTCCGCACGTCGACGGTAGTATAGTGCCATTTCGGGTGTGGGTACACCGTCTGTGGCGAAGTTTCGGGGCATAGGTGCCATAACCAACCGATTAGACAGCTCAATTTTTCGGTGGCGGAATGGCCGGAAAAGGATTTCGATTTCTCTCAGAGCCAGGGCAGTTTCGTTACTCATGCCCTTACTGTAGCATATCCGAGCGCCAAAGCAAGAGGTTAGAATAACCGTTTACATGCCGATAAGGCAGCGTATAGCAAAGCCGGTCGGCAGATTTTTTGCCGGGGTTAGTACTTCTGCATGGGGTACTTGTGCCGCAAAAGCCGGTTTCGGGTTTACGAGAACGGCTTGCTTGCAGATTGAGAGCATGGGCAAATCAGCTGCGCTGTCGGTATAGCCGACATCGGCGTGGGTGAAACCCAGCTCCGCCAAGCGTATCAGCTTGTTGGCTCCTTTGTTGTTGCCGGGGGACGGGATGCTTGGCATAAACGGGAGCCGTTCAAAATCTTCTGTTGGGGTGCCGATGGTGTGGGTAAAGCCCAGCGCTTCTCCCACTAAGCGGGTCCACCAGTCGGGCGAAGCGGAGCAGAGCACGGTGCAGTCGCCCGCTTGTTGGTGTGCGCGTAGTTTTTCCAGCACGGGGGGATAGAGGGCAGGAATAATCTCTTGCTGCACAAAATCCCGGCAGTGTTGCAGCAACTGCTGATGGGGCATTTTCCACGCGTACGCGAGGAAGGCGCGTTTCATTCGCTCGGTGTTGAATATTCCCAAGGCTCGTAGTATTCCGCAGGGGATGACGGCCAGCAGGTAGACGCGCCGCCAGCCGTGGTGCCGCAGCACCCAACGGCAGAACCTCAATTGAGAATCCCCGGCAAAGAGGGTGCCGTCCATGTCGAAAAGGGCTGTTGCCATATCTGTGAAAAAATCGGCTTACTGCGTGAGTTAGTAATAGTTTTCATTGCGCCATTTCCAAATCAACATGATGATAGCGCCCATTATGATGCCGCCTAAGTGCCCGGCTTCACCGCCGGCGTTGTTCAGGTTAAGCAGTACACTGACAGCGGCTTTGCCGATAATTATGCCGATAATTACCAGTGCAAATGTACGCATGGTCATGCTCACCGGCGGGAACAGCAGGGTTATACGCACGTGCGGGAACATGAAGGCCACAGATACCATCACCCCGTATACCGCTGCCGAGGCACCAATCATCGGTACCATTTGCCAAGGTTCAACCGTGCCACTGTAGTCCGTAAATTGCTGTACCAGCGCATTTAATGAGTATAACCTTTGATTTACTGAGTAGACGCTTTGATCGTCAAGGGAGCTGTAAAGCCCGATGTCTGCCAGTACAGACGAGGAGAGCGCACCGGCTACACCGCAACCAAGATAATAGAGCAGGAACTTGCGCGGCCCCATAATACGCTCTACCGCAGGCCCGAAGAAGAATAGAGCCACCATGTTGAGCAGGATGTGCCTGAAGTCTATCTCATGGAGAAACTGGTAGGTTACCAAGCGCCAGATTTCACCCTCCATGAAACAGGTGAACCATGAATACGCACCCATGACTTGTAAGGTCGGTTCTGTGACATCGGCTCCCGGTACGGATATTCCTAATAGAGCCGGTTGCCGGGCTACCTGCCCCACTAAAAACACAACCACATTGATGATGATGAGCGATGTGGTAACGCTGGGAGATGTTCTATTCATAGCATTATTACCCGTTTGACGTTACGAGCGGCAAAAATGTTCAAAATCCGGGCGGCAGAGCAGGGGGCGACAGGCGAGTGCCGATAGTCTGTATTTCCTCATAGGTGAGAATATGCTCCATGCTACAGGCAGCTACATCTGCTCGCTCTGCCGGTAATCCGGCGATTTCGGTCATGAAACGCAGCAGAATGGTGTGTGCGTGAATAACGCGTTCGGCATAGTTCTGCCCCTCTGTTGTGAGTACAATCGGAGCGTATTGATGGTACTCAATGAGCCCTAAATCGGCTAACTTGCGCATGGCAGCGGTAACACTGGGCTTTTTCACGCCCAACATTTGAGCAATATCGCTCACCTGCGCAGCACCATTGCGGTGGCACAGGTGGCCAATAGCCTCCAGATAATCCTCTCCGCTACGGCCTATGCGTTTGCTGAGCTCTGCGTGGTCGGTATGGCTCATGGCATTTTCTCCAGTGTTGCCACGCACTCCAAGTGTTTTGTTTGCGGGAACAGGTCAAAGGGCTGAACTTCCACCACTCGGTAACCGGCCTTGGCAAACTCCGCTAAATCGCGAATTTGGGTAGCCGGATTGCAGGATACATACACAACCCGAGCCGGACCGAAGGCAAAGAGCTGATTAAGGAATGCCATGTCGCAACCTTTGCGGGGCGGGTCAATGACCACGGCGCTTTCCTCCGCCGGAAAATCAACCTGTTCGAAAATAGCCTCTGCGCTGGCGGCCAGGAATGATGCGTGAGTTATGCCATTGCTACGGGCATTGGCGCGAGCCCAGTCTGCACTTGTTTCGCTGACTTCAACGCCCAGTACCTTCTCGAAATGTGGGGCAAGCGTCAGGGCGAACAGGCCGCTGCCGCAATAGGCATCTACCAAGTAGCGGGCACCGCCGGCACATGCCTGCTTGGCAACATAGCCGGTGAAGGCCGGTAATATGAATGGGTTGTTTTGGAAGAAGTCACCGGCCAGGAAGTTGAAGGTTAAATCCCCGACTTTTTCCGTGCAAACTGCATTGTTGTTAGTGATGACGGTGCCTTCGCTCACGCGCATGAGCAGGGTGGCTCCTCGCCTGTATTGGGCTGCGGCCTGGTGTACACTCTTGCGCACGATGGGCAGGGCGGCATTCAGCTCTGCCATGGCAATGGGGCATTGTTTTATATCACACACTTCGCTGCGTGAACCCGCTCGCAGGAACCCGATGTTGCCTACTTTGGCATCTTTCGGTTTGTGGAAATGCGGGGTGATTTTAGAACGATACCCGTATATTTCCGGCGAAGGAATGGCCGGAAGTACCGGTAACTCCAACCCGGCCTGCAGGCGGAGCAGGTCTGCGACTTGTGCTGTTTTCCACTCTAATTGAGCTTCGTAGTTCAGGTGTTGATACTGGCAACCACCGCAGTATCCGAACACCGGGCATTGCGGCTGAACTCGCTGGGGCGACGGCTCGAGAACTTCAACCAAATCCGCCATTGAGCAGTTTTTGTCGTTGCGGTAAATTCGAGCGCGCACGCGCTCACCCGGCAGGGTATAAGGGACGAATACTACCCAGTTGTCGATTCTTCCTACGCCGTCCCCTTGATTGGAGAGGTTGTCGATGGTGAGTTCTACCTCTTGATGGTAGGCAAAGGGTTCGGGTACAAACTTGCGTGGCGGAGTGTCCATGTCGTTCTAAAAAAGTAGTAATCAGTGTGCGTTGGTCTTACCGTCGATGTTCATCGGAAGAGATTTCGGGAGGGAGGGCGAGCGCAGACCGTGGCGCTCGGCTGCATTGGGAAGGGGGGCGTTGGCATCCGCTGTGCTAGTTGCTTCTTCTCTCGGGGCGAAGTGGCCCATGCGCAGCCCACCGCGCCCGGGGATGCCCGATGTGTTGTTCTGTACGATTACGGGGGCTGCCGTAGCTGTTGCGGATTCCGTAGCTGTGTGCTGAGCCGGAGCGGTCTTGTTGCCGGAGGATTGCTTTTTATTTTCAGCCGCTATCAGGGCAAGTGCTGCTTCCATCTGTTCGGCTGAGGGAGTTATGTTTTCGGTGGTTTCGGTTGTCTGATTGGTTGATTCCGAATCTTGGCCGGCGAGTTCTCCGTTGCGCTTTTTGCCATTGGGGCACAAGCCCAACTTGCAGCTCAGCAGACCGCTGCATACATGTTTGCGTTCCGGCTCGTTTTCTGTAGCGGTTGAGCTTTCTTCGTTGGCGTCGATATTCTCCCCCTCTTGCTCTTGTTGAGCTGTGGCGGTATCTTGTTCGCCCTCAGCAATGGGCGATTCGGTAGCTACGGCTTCAGGGGTGGGGATTGCTCCGGGCTGTTGCTGCTGCTGCTGGTAGCATGCGCTCAGTGAAATCAGCGCGAAGATGGCACAACCTGTCACACGTATACTCTTCATGCACCGCATGATAACACGCGCTCGACCCTCACGCAAGCCTAAATCCCCCATCGCCATGTCATGTCTGTATCTTTCAGCTCCTTATTTTGCAGGTAAGACAATAAAAATCGCTTTTTTTGATTCAATTCGCTTGACAAATGACTGAAATCATGTAAACTCTCCCCACCAAAAAACGAAAAACCAATTATAAAACTTTACTATGGCACACACTCAGTCCGCTAAGAAGCGCATCCGCCAGACGATCGCTCGCACCGCTGTCAATCGTTCCACCATGTCCCGCGTTCGCACCCTTCGCAAGAAGGTAGCTGCCGCTGTTGCCACTCAGGACAAGGAGGCCGCCGTTGCCGCTTATAACACTTTCGCCTCTGCCATCGACAAGGCTGCCAAGAAGAACATCGTGCCCGCCAATCGCGCTGCCAACTACAAGAGCAAGGCAGCTAAGGCCGTGGCCACTCTTGCCTGAGTTCCCTTTCAGGTTTTCCGTTTTCAGCGGGGATACGGGTTTTCCGTTTCCCCGCTGTTTATTTTGTCAAATTGGCGATAGCCGGGCATTTTTTGTGGGGTTCCATGTTTATGTCGTTGTTGTATATCAGCAGTTTTTTGTTGAATGGCGGCGACTTACCGCTTGACAAGCGCTCGGTGTAGTGGTATAAGTTGCATGTCAAGCCATGCTTCAGGAATATTTATCAGCGTTTATCCAGTTGGTTGCCGGTTTCGGATTTGCCGGTCTTATTATAGTGCTCAGCGTGATTTTCGGTCGTCGTGCGCGGTTGCAGCCTGCGCAGGATGTGCCGTATGAGTGCGGTATAGTGCCTGAGGGTGATGGTGCGCCTGCCTTTTTCTCAATCAAATACTACATTGTGGCCATTCTGTTCTTGGTGTTTGACCTTGAGGTAGTGTTCTTGTATCCGTGGGCATTGGGCTTTAAGGAATTCGTGATGAATAACGGCGCTGCTTTCGCTTCGATGACTGTCTTTATCGCTGTGCTGATGTTTGCTTATCTGTATGCAGTGGGTAAGGGTGTGATTATCTGGCACCGCAATCCGGGTGCTCGCCGCTGAGCGATTGATAAGTAAAATAAGCTAATTTTTTCAGAAGGGCGGCTTCTCGACGGAAGTCGCCCGCTTTTTAACCCCTTATAACAATGACAGAACCGATGGATGCAAGGACTCGCGCTGCATGGCTGCAGGAAACTATTGCTCAACGTATTATTATGCTCGATGGTGGGCAGGGGACGATGATTCAGAAGCACTCCCTGCAAGAGAGCGATTATCGTGGTGAGCGCTTTGCTGACTCTTCTCGCTATCCGCAAGATTTGCGAAATAATAACGATGTGTTGGTGCTTACCCGACCTGACATTATTCGCGATATGTGTGAGCAGTACCTGGCTGCCGGGTCAGATATCATCAGCACTTGTACATTCTCGGCCACAAGTATAGGGCAGCACGAGTTCTTTCACCCCGGCGCGGCTACTGCAAAACACGATATCGCTTATTACGATACCGTGTTGGCAAATAGCGAATTGGCGGCACTGGTGCGTGAGATGAACCTGACCGCTTGCAAGATTGCCCGAAGTGCGGTGGCGGCAGCATGCGCGGCGGATGGTCGCCCCCGCCTTGTTGCCGGTTCCATAGGTCCCATGGCTGTTACAGCCTCCCTTTCTCCGGATGTGAATGACCCCGGATTTCGTGCTATTAGTTTTGAGCAATTACGCCGCGCGTATAGGGAGCAAATCATCGCACTGGCTGATGGAGGGGTGGATGTGTTGTTGCTCGAAACCATTTTCGACACACTGAATGCGAAGGCCTGTCTTTATGCCATTGCAGAGTTGCGCGACGAGCGCGACTTGCCGCCGGTCATGATTAGCTTCACTATTACTGACCGCGCAGGGCGTACCCTGAGCGGGCAGACGGTAGAGGCATTCTGGAACTCCGTGCGCCATGCACGCCCCTTGAGTGTGGGTATTAACTGCGCTCTTGGCGCGGATCTTATGCTCCCCTTTGCTCAAGAACTGTCTCGCTTGGCCGATTGTGCTATCAGCATGTATCCGAATGCTGGGCTGCCGGACCCGCTGAGCCCGAGCGGCTATGCTCACAGCGCCGAGCACATGGCCGGAATTTTGCGCACATACGCTGAGCAGGGATTGCTTAATTTTGTGGGTGGATGTTGTGGCACAACCCCCGAATATATTGCCGCTATACGGCAGGCCGTGAGTGGTTTTGCACCGAGAGCCATTCCTGAGCGAGTGCAAGATGGCGTATTGCGCCTCAGCGGGTTGGAGGCCTACAATCACCGCAGTAGTGATGGCTTGCTTTTTGTCGGTGAGCGCTGCAATGTCGCCGGCTCTCCCAAGTTTGCACGCTTGATTCGTGAAGGCGCGTATGATGAAGCCCTCGAAATCGCTCGCGAACAGGTGCAAAAAGGCGCTAAGGTGCTGGATTTCTGCTTTGATGACGGCATGATAGACGGCCCGGCTGCTATGACCCGTTTTCTGAATCTTGTGGCGGCGGAGCCGGATATCGCCCGCGTTCCCTGCATGATTGATTCCTCTAAATGGGAGGTTATCGAAGCCGGTCTCAAGTGTGTGCAAGGTAAGGCTATAGTAAACTCTATTTCCCTGAAGAATGGGGAAGAAGAGTTCCTGCACCATGCTCGGATTATACGTCGTTTCGGGGCATCTGTTGTGGTGATGGGATTCGATGAAAATGGGCAAGCCGGCGGGTATGATGATCGTGTGGCTATTGCTCACCGAGCCTATGACCTGCTCACTCGGGTGGTTGGTTTTGAAGATGGCGACATTATTTTTGACCCGAATGTACTTACCGTTGGTACCGGGTTGCCGGAGCATGCGAACTTGGCTCGCGACTTTTTCCGCGCCTCGGCAGAAATTCGCCGTTGCCATCCGCTTACTCACATATCCGGCGGTATTTCTAACGTCAGTTTTGCATTCCGTGGAAATAATCCCGTGCGTGAGGCTATGCATAGCGCCTTCCTCCACCATAGCGGTTGTGACCTCTGTATTGTGAATGCTGCGCTCATGACCCCCTACGACAGCTTGCCGGCTCACCGTCGCAAGCTCGTGGAAGATGTGCTGCTTAATCGCTGTGAGGATGCCACGGAGTGTCTTATTGCTTACGCTCAGGAGTTGGCCGAGACGAAAGCCGCACTGAAGAACGCCGGTGCCGGTGTGCCGACAACAGCTCCGAAGAAGACTGTAGAGCGCAGCTCTTTACCTGTGCAGGAGCGCTTAGCTCAGGCACTCGTGGGCGGCTTGACTGAGCATATAGAGGCGGATACTCGCGAGGCGTTGGAGGTTTGCGGTTCCCCGCTGGCTGTCATTGAAGGTCCGCTCATGGATGGCATGCGCCGGGTAGGTGAGCTTTTCGGTGCCGGCAAAATGTTCCTTCCTCAGGTTGTGAAGAGCGCTCGCGTTATGAAGCAGAGTGTGGCCGTGCTCACGCCTATGTTGGAGGGTGTTCAGACCGGGCAGTCTGCAAACACGGTGGTGTTGGCAACGGTGAAGGGCGATGTGCACGATATCGGCAAAAATATCGTTAGTGTAGTGCTTGCGTGCAATGGGTTCCGCGTTGTTGATTTGGGGGTGATGGTACCCTGCGAAGATATTGTGGCTGCAGCCCGGCGCGAGGGCGCTGCCTTGGTGGCACTCAGTGGGCTTATCACGCCGTCTCTCGATGAAATGGCGCGTGTGGCAACTGCTATGCAGAGCGCCGGTTTGAGTATACCATTGCTCGTAGGCGGCGCTACCACAAGCCCGCTTCATACCGCACTCAAGCTGGCTCCGCTGTACCCGGACGGAGTGGTGCTGCAAACGTCGGATGCCGGCAGCATCGTTCCAGTGGCGGCTGCTTTGTGCGGTGCCGGACGTGATGCATATATAGCTGAGCAGAAAGCTGAACAGGCGCGACTGTGTGCAGAACATGAGCAGAAAAACATTCCTGTGCTCACCTTGGCCGACGCTCGCTCCCGGGCTTTGACGAGTGCTGATTCGCAGCCTGCACCCTTGCGTACGGGAGTGTTTACTGTAGGTGTGCCTACAGGCTGTGCCTGTCACACTCCGCAGCCGGATTTCCCGCTCAGCTGGCAGCAGATTGTTGACCGGGCTGATTGGAGCATCACTTTGCGTACATTTGGCGTGCTTGGCGGTGCTGCGGAGAAGCGCCGCGAGGCCGATGTGCTGAGGGCGGATGCCGAGGCTATCCTAGCACAAGCAATATCGGAGAGCCGCTTGCAGGCTAAGGCCTGCTGTGGTATTTGGCCCGCTGAGAGAGCAGTGGACGATATTGTGCTGCAAGGGGGCATGCGATTGTACACCATGCGCCAGCAGACGGTTAGTGATTCGCCCAGACTCGCTTTGGCCGACTTTGTCGCAGCGCAGGGGGGCTATGTCGGTGCCATGCAGGTGGCAATTTGTGGTGCTGAAGAATGGGCTGCCGAGCTTAATGCCGCCAATGACCCATACAGCGCGCTGCTTGTCGCAGCTGTTGCTAACATGCTTGCCGAGGCTCTCGCTGAGTGTACCCAAGCTGTCATAGAACGTGAGCTGTGGCCCGTGACAAATTCTCGGATGATTCGTCCGGCTTGCGGTTACCCCAGTCAGCCGGACCATAGCGAAAAGCAGACGGTTTTTGCTCTTCTCGATGCTACGCAGCACACCGGAACGACTCTTACCGAAACCTGTATGATGCAGCCGACCGCCTCTGTTTGCGCTCTCGTCTTTAATCATCCCTCTGCTCAGTATTTTGCTGTCGGGCACATTGGCGATGACCAACGTGCAGACTACGAAGCCCGAAAAAAAATCATTTTAGCGGTAAAATAAGCCCGGAAAGTTAGTGTGCACTGTCAGTTTTAGCTTGCAATGTGAGGATTTACTGGCTAAAATATGCGCACGTACGATTGTACTATCATATTTTTTAACTTGAATTTATCATGAAACCTACACTCCTTGTTCTCGCAGCAGGTATGGGCAGCCGTTACGGTGGCCTGAAGCAGCTCGACCCCATGGGTCCCAATGGTGAAGTAATTCTTGATTACTCCGTGTACGATGCTATCCGCGCCGGTTTCGGTAAGGTTGTATTCATTATCCGCAAGGACTTTGAAGAGGCTTTCAAGAATCAGGTGGGTGCTCGCTTCGCAGGTAAGATTGAAGTGGATTATGCCTTCCAGAGCCTTGATGACCTGCCCGAGGGTTACAGCGTGCCCGAAGGTCGCGTGAAGCCTTGGGGTACCGCTCACGCCCTGCTCGCTGCCCGCGACGTGGTGAAAGAGCCGTTCGGCGTGGTGAATGCTGATGACTTCTACGGTGCAGACGCCTTCGAGAAGGCCGCTGCTTTCCTTACCGCCGAACCCGGTTGCCCCTGCAAGGAGCACTACGGTATGATTGGTTATCCCCTTAAGAACACCCTCAGCGACCATGGCGATGTGAATCGTGGTATCTGCGGTATCAAAGATGGTTACCTCGATAGCGTGGAAGAATACACCAAGATTAAGACTGAGGAAGACGGCGTATGCCGTGGCGATAGCCTGAGCGGCGAGCGCAAGCCCGTTGACCCCGAGGAGCTTGTTTCCATGAACTTCTGGGTATTCCCCGCCAGTTTCATCGAGCGTATCAAAGAGCACTTCACTCAGTTCCTTGCTGCTCACGGCTCCGAGCTGAAGAGCGAGTGCTACATCCCCACTGTGGTTGATGAGCTCATTCACAACGGCAAGGCTGATTGCTGCGTGATTAAGACTTCCGCTAACTGGTTGGGCGTGACCTACCCGAGCGACAAGCCCGCTGTGGTAGAGAGCATCGCTAAGCTTGTGGAGGAGGGTGTATACCCCGCCAAACTCGGCTAACACTCATGTCTTCTGTTATGTACGACATCAAACATATTTCCTCCCTCTTTGACCTGCGCGGTGACTATGTGTTCGGCGAAGGTTACGGTTCCGGTCATATTAACGACACATATCGTGTTGTTGTAGATCAGGCCGGTCTGCGCGTAAGCTACATCTTGCAGCGCATTAACAGCAACGTGTTCAAGCAGCCCATCCCGCTGATGGACAATGTGAAGCGCGTGACTGACGAGGCTCTGCGCGTGCTGCAGGCTGAGGGCTGCAAGGAGGCATATCGCCGCACTCTCTCCATCGTGAATGCCAAGGACGGCAATCCCTATGCTCAGGATGACGAGGGTAACGTATGGCGTGTGTATCCCTTCATTGACCGTGCTCGCACTTATGATATGATTGAGAACCCCGGTCAGTGCATTGAGGTGGCTCGTGCTTTCGGTAATTTCCAGAAGCTCGGCGCCAACCTGCCCGGTGCTCCTCTTTTCGAGACTATTCCCGATTTCCACAACACAACCAAGCGCTTCAAGACCTTCCAGGCTGCCATTGCCGCTGACCCCTTGGGCCGCGCTAAGAGTGTGCAGAAGGAGATTGATTGGTATCTTTCCCGTGAGGCTGACTGCCACAAGGTGGTGAATTACCTTGCCAGCGGTGAGCTGCCTCTGCGTGTGACCCACAACGACACCAAGCTCAACAATGTGATGCTTGATGACGTCACCGGCGAGGGTATCTGCGTAATCGACCTCGATACCACCATGCCCGGTTCTTCCCTGTACGACTTCGGTGACATGATTCGTACCTCTACTTCCCCCGCTGCTGAAGACGAGAAGGACACCTCTCTGGTGACCATGCGCATGGAGTACTTCGAGGCTCTTGCTAAGGGATACTGCGAGGCTGCTACCTTCCTTACCCCGCTGGAGAAGGAGCTCCTGCCGTTCTCCGGTAAGCTCCTGACCATGGAGTGTGGTATGCGCTTCCTCACCGACTATCTGGAGGGTGATACCTACTTCAAGATTAAGCGCCCCGAGCACAATCTGGATCGCACCCGCACTCAGATGGCTCTCGTAGAGTCCATCGAGAAGCAGATGGATGCCATGATGGCCGTGGTGAAGAAGTACTGATAAGGTACTCTGTTTGCAAAATTTCAGCCCTGCCTGCGCTATGTGCCGGGCAGGGCTGCAGTGTTTTTGGATACCTTTTTTCCTCGATATATGGTTACGGTGCGCTCATGGGAATCCACTCCCGGGATATTGCAAGAAGTGCTGCGCGTGCAGAGCGATGACCCCGCAGTGGCCGGGTATTATGTAAAAATAAACGATTGCTTGTATAGTACCCGACCTGTTGGCTCGCCGGAGGGGCTGGGCCTGTGGCTGGTGAATGAATTGCCGGGGGAGGCGAGCCCTGAGCCACGAGCTGCGGAGTTGATTGGGCTTGAGGTGCGGCGTGTGTTGATTGCTGCATGGATTGAGGATGATACCAGACTGGCTCTGGTGCTGGATTTGGGGAGGCAGAAATATCTGCAATTCCATGAACTCAGATGTGAGGAGCCCGCGCTGAATATGAGCCTGTCTCCCGATTGCGGCGAGGTGGAGCAGGTGCTGACCTTTGGGGTTGAGATGCCTTATGTGCGCGACGTGCCCCAAGAGATTCAGCGCCCGGTGCGTATGGGGCGAAAATTGCTGGGATTGGGGGCAGCGCTGTTTATATCTGCCGTTACAGTTCTTGTACTCGGGCTTTCTGAGATAATGGGCGAGTGTCTTTTATTAGGGGCTTTTGCTCTGATAGGACTTGGTATGTACCAGATAAAACGCAAGTTTATATGCCCTTGGTGTGGGGAAAAAGAGTTCGGCATTGGCAGTGGGGTACACCACTATTTTTGCGACCATTGTCAGAATGGTATCGACACACACCGCATGAGGAGCTGATATGCTTGGCGAGAATACAAAGGGGCATATTGCTGCGCTCTCTGCCGCTTGTTTATTCGGGTTGATGAGCCCGGTATGCAAGGTGGCTATGGGGAGTGGCTCAATAGATGGTCCTACGCTGGCAGCCATGCGAGTGTGCGGTAGTGCCTGCATGTTCTGGCTGGTGAGTTTGTTTGTGCGTGGGCAGCGGGTAAGGCGCCGGGATTGGCCTGCCTTGATAGCGATGAGCCTTTGTGGTATGGGACTCAATCAGTTTTTGTATGTTACGGGCTTGCAATATACATCACCTACGAATGGTTGTGTAATCGGAACAAGCACCCCCATAGTGGCACTGCTGTTATCGGCCTTGTTTTTGCGCATTCCCATTACTGTGCATCGCGGGGTAGGCGTGGCATTGGCTTGTTGCGGGGCGTTGGTTTTGTTGTCGGGCTCTGCTCATGGTGGCGGCGGTAATGTAGTGGGCGATGTATTGTGCTTGGGTTCACAGTTAGCCGCCGCCTGTTACTTTGTGTTTTTCGGCAGGTTGATTCGCCGTTATCGGGTGATTACGCTGATGAAATGGCTCTTCACCATATCGGCTATTGCAGCTCTTCCGGTGTTTGGTGCGCACTTGGTATATGTACCATGGCACGAAGTGTCGTGTGTGGAGTGGCTTAGCTGCGCTTATGTGGTGGGTATCGGCACCTTTGTATGTTACCTGCTGTTGAATGTTGGCCAAAGCCGGTTGGCGCCGCCTGTGGTGGCAGCTTACAATTATGTGCAGCCGATGATTGCTGCCACGGCTGGCATATTGTGGGGCGTGGACTCCCTGAGTTGGCAGAAAATAGTGGCCGTGCTGTTGATTATAGGCGGTGTGTGGTTGGTGCGTAGCCGCCGCTGATTAACCGCGCAAGGTTTGCCCATTTTCGGGTGCCGGGAATCGCTCTGCCGGAATATGTGCTGCTGCCAAAGCAGCCGCTAAATCGTCCAGCGTTTCTTGATATCCCTCATTGGCCAATTGCCATGTGCCGAAGTGGCAGGCAATGGCAAGTTCTGCCTGCAGCTGCGTGAATGCCTCGACGGCATCCGCCGGGGTGGTGTGGTTCTTGCGAATCCAAGCCGGTTTGTACATGCCGATGGGGAGTATCGCTACTTGTGGCGCTCCGAGGCGGCGGCGTATTTCCGTGAACCAATCGCAGCGTGCGGTGTCCCCGGCAAAATAAATATGAGGACCACCCTCTACCACGAGGGAGAACCCGCACCACAGGGAGCGGTTGGCACTGGCGGAATCTCTGTACCGCTTGCTCCAGTGCAGAGCCGGGGTTAGAACGATGCTCAGCTGTGGTGAGATTTGCACTCGTTCCCACCAATCCTTTTCTTCGCACCGTGTTTCGGTTTTCAAGTGGTAGTTCAACAGGCTGCGAAGTCCCAGCGGTACAACGAAAAGCGGGTTGTCTCGTTTGTGCAGCTGTTGTAAGGTGGGCACGTCAAAGTGGTCGTAGTGGTCGTGTGAAATCAGGCAAACATCGATGTGCGGGAGTTGATTCCAATCGATGCCGACCGGTCGTTTGCGCTCCGGCCCCAGCGGGACGGGGCTTGTGTGGTCGCTCCATACCGGGTCTGTAAGTATGTTTAACCCTGCGCAGCGAATGAGTAGGGTGGAGTGGTTCACCATGGTGATTTCCCAATTGCGCCCATTTACTTCGGGAGCCAGATTGGGCTTGTGGTGATTTTGGTTTACGGTGGGGTAGTAGCCTTTTTGCCCTCGCTCTGTGAGCCACTTAACGGCGGCGGAGGTGCTGTAGTCCAGACTGACGGTCGGATTGTAGAAACAGGTGCCATCGAAATGGTCTGTCACAGGTCCATGCCATTCGCCCGGACGGCATAGGGTGTGCGCCAACAGTCTGTCTATACCCCAGCCTGTCGCCAATAAACCGGCTGTGCCGCCGGCCAGGTATTGAAGGAATCGCCTGCGGCTCATTTTGCCACTATCTCCCTTTCCTTTGTCGCTCATGGTTTTATATCAATAAAAATCAGGCATTTCGGCGGGCGGTGATGTTTGTTCCAGCCATGTGTTCAGTATTTCCACTGCCGCGGCCTGATCGATAATCGGTTTGAAATCTTTTGCCTTTTTGCCGGCTTTGTGCAGTTTGTCTTGCGCTACTGTCGTGGTCAGAAATTCATCCACATATATCAACGGTAATTCAGGGAATTTGGCTGCGAGCTTGCGGCCGAAGGCGCGTACCTTTTCACAGGCTGTTCCTTCAGTGCCATCCAACCTCAGCGGGAGCCCCAGTACCAAGGTGCGTATACCTTTTTGTTTTACCAATTCTGCTATGCGTGAAAGCGGTTCGGTCTTACTCAGGTGTATACTTTCTACCGGGTGAGCCAATATGCCGCACGGGTCGGTGGCTGCAATACCGATACGTGCTTGCCCGTAGTCTATGCCTAGTGCAGGGTGCATGTTTATACCAGATTCTCCGGCAATTCAGCCACAATTTTCTTGATGTCATCTGCGCAATCTTTGCGCGCTACCAGCAGAGCATCCCCGGTGTCGACTACTATCAAATCCTCTACTCCCACCAGTGCTACACGTTTGCCCTGAGCGGAGAATACGATGTTCCCCGTGGCTCCCAGCGCGCTCAGGTCGGTGTTTGCAGCGTTTTGCTGTTCATCTGTCGGCAGATATTTACCTACGGAAATCCATGAACCTACGTCGTCCCAGTCGAAGGTTGCCTCGAAATTAAGCACACGGTCTGCTTTTTCCATGAGCGCGAAGTCGATGGATATGGGGGTGAGTGCCGGGAACTCGCTTTGGATGAAGCTCGGTATGTCTGCAGCTGTTGTCAGGCGATTGATGAAATCTGCCAGCTGCGGTGTGTGGGCGGCAAGTTGGGCTCGTACATGCGCTACATTCCAGATGAACATGCCGGCGTTCCAAGTGAAATTACCACTGGCAAGATATTGGGCTGCGGTGGCGGCATCCGGCTTTTCGCGGAACCTTGCCACCTCATAGCAATCGTGCGTTAAACCGTCCGCACTCAATTTGCCGGCTCGTTCTATGTAGCCGTAGCTTGGGCAGGCCCATGTGGGGCGTATGCCGATGGTCATGAGCGCTGCTTCCTTTTCCGCCAAATTCAGAGCATCCTCCGCGAGGGCGCGGAAGGCGGTGTCATCCAGTATCAGTGAATCACTGGGTATCACTATCATGTTTGCCTGCGGGTCACGAGCCGCAACCAGCCCGATGCCCAGTGCCACTGCCGGTGCCGTATCGCGACGCGCAGGTTCCGCTACTATGTTGCCTGCCGGTATCTCTGCAACTTGTCGGCGCACTTCGGCCTCTTGCAGGTGATTGGTCAATATGAATATATTTTCCGCCGGAACCAAACCACTCACGCGGTTTACGGCTTGACGGAGCATGGTGCCGTTGCCGAATAAATCAAGCAATTGTTTCGGCTTCGCGTTGCGTGAAAGCGGCCAGAAGCGTGTGCCGCTTCCCCCTGCCAGTATCAGTGCGTAGTTTGACATACCTGAACAAAGTATAGGGTGATGCACCTGAGCGGTCAAGACTTTTTAGCGTATCTGAAAATTGTTTTTATTTTCTCACATGGGCATTTGCTAAAAGGGACTCCGAAATAACTGATGGTAAAAGTCTAAAATTTTATTAAAAAAAAATTCGCGTTTTACGGGGTGCATGTATTATGATGTACAGATGTATTTTTTTAAATCTGTATGGAAAAGTGGCGTAAAAATCTTCGATTGGATAGTATACATAGCACTGTATCGGAGCAGGGAAATTATGCAGAAAGGGGGTGCTGTGAAGGCATGGTGTAAATAAAAGCTGCAAAAAGATGAGCGATATGAATTTTAATAATTTTGTGGAGCATTTGTTGCAAGAGAAGGTTACATGCCCTGACTGCACGAGGCAAAAAATGCTGCAATACATAAGGCGTTTACAAAAGAGCTTTCCAGATTTCGGGGAAGGCGGCTTACAGTCGTTGAGTGAGGGTGAATGTGCTCAGGTTATATTGTCGTGTTGGTGTACCGCTGCTGCTCGCAACGAGGCACGTCGCATTTTGCGCAGTATGTTTATGTATGCTGTTCAGGAGGGGTGGATGAGTAAAAATCCGCTCGATGGAGTGGATAGCGAAACAATTCCGGTACGACATTGTGAACCGCTGAGTCTCGCGCAGGTCGGTAATCTGCTGCGAGTGGTGTCGAGTCCGCAGTACAGATGCTGTGCTCCGGCCGTTGGTCTGGTGCTATGGGCAGGAATACGCATAAACGAAGTGAAGCGCTTACGATGGTGCGATATTCATTTCGATTCCAATGTAATTGTGTTGAATGAGAAGGTCTGCAAAACAGGTATTGCTCGCCGGGTGACATTACAACCTATTTTGTTGGAATGGCTCAGGCGTACACGATACCTGTATTTGCTCAATGGGAAAATTGTTCCGCGCGCTTGGATTCGCCTGTGGAAAGAAATACGCAGGCTGGCAGCTTTTCATCGTTTGCCCCCGGATGCCTTGCGAGATTCCTTCGCCGCTTACCATATTCGGAAGTTTGAGAACCCGGCTCAATTACAGCTTGAGATGGGGCTTTCGAATACGGCTGTGCAGAGATTGAGTCTCGGGGCAGCTCGTATCACGAGTGCCGATGCGGATATCTTCTGGGATGAGCTGTCGGCTCTGCTGCTTGAACCCCGGGGCGGTGATGTTTAAGGTGAATCAATGCTGAATTGCCGGAGCAATTCAGGCGAGAACTTACTTTATGCTTGCAATCGTTTCGGGAATAAGGTTCAATATCTGTGTATGAAAAAGTCGCTTATCTGTCTGCTCTGTGCTTGCGTTGCGGTTTTGCTGAACTCCTGTGGTAATTGCGCATGCAACTCTTACAATAAGGATTATTTGAGGGATGTACCCCGCAGTTCATCTCGCAGCTTCTATTGATATATGTCGTTTGAAATACGAGAGAAACCGAGTGAGTTTGAGCGCGCACTGTTGATTGGGTTGGGATTGCCCGGTGAGAGTCGGCGCGAGCGTCAGGCTTTGCTGGCCGAGTTGGAAGATTTGGTTCGCAACTTGGGCATAGGAATTGCACATTGCTCGCTGGAGTTCATTCGTGAACTTCAGGCGAAGTATTTGTGCGGTGTAGGCAAGGCCGAGGAAATTCGAGCGTTGGCAGAAGAGCTTGATGCCGACTGTGTGATATTCGACAACCTTTTGGCGCCCTCCCAGCAGCGCGAGTGGGAAAAGTTGCTCGATGTCACGGTGATGGACCGCGAAGAGGTCATTCTCGATATATTTGCCAGCCGTGCCCGTACTCGCGAGGCCGTATTGCAAGTTGACCTTGCTCGCATGCAGTATGCCTTGCCTCGCATGGCAGGCATGTGGAAACACCTCGACCGACAACGCGGTGGCTCCGGTGGTGGTAAGGGCGGCGGTGCAGCTGCTCGTGGTGAGGGTGAAAAGCAGATTGAAATTGACCGTCGCTTGGCTCATGAGCGTATCGAGGCCATTCGCGATGAGCTTGAGACCGTGCGCCGCCAGCGCGGAACTCAGCGCAAGGAGCGCAATCGCCAAGGAATTCCATCCGCTGCCATTGTGGGCTATACGAATGCCGGTAAATCCTCCTTGCTTAATCTTGTGACCGGGGCTGATGTGCTGGCGAAAAATATCCTTTTCGCTACACTCGATACTACCAGCCGCAAGATTGAACTGCCTGACGGACAGCCTCTTGTGCTGACGGATACCGTCGGCTTTATTCGCAATCTACCCCACCGATTGGTGGAGGCTTTCAAATCCACTCTTGAGGAGGCAACCCTGGCCGACTTCCTTATTCAGGTGGTGGATGCGAGTGACCGTGAGGCACTGCGCCACTACGAAACCACCTGCGAGGTATTGGCTGAACTTGGTGCTGCCGATAAACCCATGGTCGTGGTGTGGAACAAGACTGACCTGATTCCCGATGAGTTGCGCGAGAGCACAATCGCGGCTTTGTCTGCCCAAGTAAAGTGCCCCACAATTGCTGCCAGTGTGTTGAAAGAGCAGGGTATGGAATCTCTGCTTGCCTCATGTGTTGAGATGCTTTCACACCGTGTCAGCACAGCCACTTACCGCATACCGCTGGCAGAGAGCCGAATTATTGCCCTTATGCATCGCGATGGAAAAGTGCTGTCGACGGATTATGAAGGGAATGACGCCATCGTGCAGGCTATTTTGCCGCGTGAGTTCGCCGCCCGAATTGAATCCTATAAAATCTGATTCCTCATTACCTATGCATCGTTACTTCACTTTGATTCTGTCGCTGCTGGCAACTGCTTGCCAGACGGCAACGACGGTGGATTATTATCGGGCAGGGGATGAAATGGAAGAAGCCACACGCCATAAGCGAGTGTCGCGCACGTTTGAGGATTTCATTGCAAGCCCGAATTATCGCTATTCTCGCGACTATTGGCGCGGCGGGGCTATCGAGCAGTATAACCCCGCTCGCTCGTATGTGGAAATTTTGCGTCAGGAACAGCGCGGCCGCTTGTACATCAATGGTACCATCGCAATGGATTTTCCCGTCAGTACCGGTCGGGAAGGTGGGCACGAGACCCCGTCGGGAACTTTCCGTATTACGGAAAAAAAGCTGGAACATCGCTCAAACTTATATGGCTCCTTTGTTGATTCTGAGGGGAATGCTGTTCAACGCAAAGTTCGTTCAACGGAGGCAGCTCCCGCAGGTTCTCGCTTTGAAGGTACACTCATGCCGTATTGGATGCGCTTCAATGGAGCAATAGGTATACATACCGGTGCCATTCCTCGCGAGGGAGCATCGCATGGCTGTGTGCGTGTGCCGGAGCAGGCCTGTAGCATACTCTTCGAGAAGTTGGCCGTAGGCTCTCAGGTAATAGTGAAATAACCGTTATGATAGCACGACTGCATTCTGCTGCCGTCAACGGCATCGAGGGTTACGAGGTGCTGGTCGAGGTCGACATGCACCAAGTGAAAGACGTTGGGCGTATGTCCATCGTCGGTCTGCCGGATGCCGCCGTGCGCGAAAGCGTGCAGCGTGTCACTTCGGCGTTGAAGAACAGCAGCTTCTTCTGCCCGGGGGAAATGCTCGTGACTGTTAATCTGGCCCCGGCTGATATGAAAAAGCAGGGCGCCGGCTTTGACCTGCCTATTGCTCTGGGGCTGGAGATGACGATTCAGCTTAACTATGACGAGGTGCCCGAGCCTTGGAAACGCCGAGTGCCGTTGCATACCGATGAATGGTGCATGATTGGTGAGTTGGCGCTGGATGGCATGGTGCGTGGTGTGCGCGGGGTGTTGCCGCAGGCGGTAGCCGCGCGTGATGCCGGTCGTAAATACCTGATGGTTGCTCCGGAGAATGCGGCGGAGGCCGCCGTGGTGGAAGGTTTGACCGTATATGCGGTGGAAAACCTGAGCCAAGCGTGGGCGCTGTTATTGGAGCGGGAGCATTTTCAGCCATGCTGTCCCGGTGAAGGTGAGTGCGAATCTGCCTGTAGCGTGGATTTCGATGAAATTAAGGGGCAGCCCTACGCTCGTCGAGCCATGGAGATTGCAGCGGCCGGGGGGCATAATCTGCTGCTTTGCGGTAGCCCCGGTAGCGGTAAAAGTATGCTTGCGCGCCGTCTCCCCACAATTTTGCCCCCACTCAGTCAGGAGGAGGCTCTCACCTCCAGCAAAATCCATTCTGTCTGTGGTTTGTTGCCGCGAAACAGTGGGTTGCTCAGCACCCGCCCGTACCGTGCGCCTCACCATACCATATCCGATGTCGGTCTGATGGGCGGCGGCACCAACATAACCCCCGGCGAGATATCGTTGGCGCACAATGGTGTGCTTTTCCTCGACGAGCTGCCTGAGTTCTCCCGTCGCACACTCGAAACGCTGCGCCAGCCGCTTGAAAGCGGGGTGGTTACCATTTCTCGCGCATCGGGTAGCATGGATTTTCCCTGCGAGTTTATGCTGGTGGCGGCTATGAATCCGTGTCCCTGTGGTTATTTGGGGGATTCGCGCCATAGTTGCCGTTGCAATCATGCTGCTATTGACCGCTATCGCCGCAAAATTTCCGGACCGTTGCTCGACCGCTTTGATATGATTATCGAGGTGCCGCCGGTGGACCCCGCCGGGTTGCTGTCGCGCCCGGACGGTGAGAGCAGTGCCGCCATTCGCGAGCGCGTGCTTGCCGCAAGGCTGCGCCAACAGCAGCGCTATGGTGCCACAGGGGTCGCTTGCAATGCTCGGTTGAGTGGCAAGATGGTGCGCAAATATTGTCCGCTGACACCTGCTCAGCAAAATATGCTTTTGCAAGCGGTTGAGCAATTCGGGCTTTCCGCCCGCGCCTTTGACCGCATATTGCGTGTTGCTCGCACCATTGCTGACCTTGCCGGGCACGATGCTCCTACTGACAACGATTTGTTCGAGGCTATTCAGTTCCGCCAGTTCGAAAATAATTTGCGAAGCTGAGCAATCGCGCCGGATGAAAAAAATCCTGCATACTGCCTGCTGGGTGAGTAAGCGGGAGTTGCATGTGAGCATGTGGTTTTCGTGTAGTGTGAATCGTGTGTGGATTTTGTGTAAAAGATAATCTTTTGTGCCATGATTCCAATACGCGCTTGCCATGTCGGGGGGACAGGTGTAAGATAGGGGCGTAAAGTTATGAGCGCACTCAAAGACCAGTTGTTTGACGAAATTCTGTACGCCCGCCAGCGTGTATATGCTGTGGGCGAACCTACCCCATTGCAGCAGCTTAACCTGCCGGGGGTGGATGCTGTGGTGTATGCCAAGCGCGAGGATTTGGGGCCTATTAAGGCTTACAAATGGCGTGGTGCCTATAACTGCATGTGCAAGCTCACACCCGAGCAGCGCGCAGGAGGTGTGGTGGCTGCCAGTGCCGGCAACCATGGGCAGGGTGTGGCACTTGCTGCACGTCGATTGGGGTGCAAAGCTCACATCTTTATGCCGCGTTCTACCCCTGTTGTGAAGCAGGATGCGGTAAAGCGCCATGGTGGTGAAAATGTGGAAATCGTGCTCACGGGTGACTCGTACGATGCTGCCTCTGCTGCGGCGCATGAGTTTGCCGATGCCAACAACCTGACTTTTGTTCACCCTTACGATGACCTTGCAACCATGGGTGGGCAGGGAACGTTGGCCGATGAGGTGGTGATGAGCGGGCAGGGCGTTTTTGACCGCGTGTACCTGCAGATCGGCGGTGGCGGTCTGGCCGCAGGTTGCGCCTGCTGGTTTAAGAAGTTCTGGCCCGGTTGCAAGTGCATCGGTGTGGAAGGTGCAATGCAGGCCAGCATGAAATTGGCTGTGGAGAGCGGTGAGCGCAAAGCGTTGCCCTATGTGGATGTGTTCTGCGATGGTACCGCCGTGCGAATTGCCGGTGAAAATACTTTTGAACTTTGCCGTGAATTGCTCGATGAATATGCGACCGTGACGAATGATGAGGTGTGTCAGGCCATTCGCGCTTTGTGGAATGGTTTGCGTGTAGTACCTGAACCTTCCGGCGCCATGGGCTTAGCTGCTCTGTTGCAGGATTGGGATGCCGGCAAAATTCGCCCCGGTGAGAAATGCCTTGTTGTGCTTTCCGGCGGGAACATGGATTTCGCCCAGCTTGGGGTAGTGGCCGCTCGTGGTGGTGTGCGCGAAACCAACCGCACCTTGCGCTATTTGCGTATTCCCATGGAAACCAAACGCGGGCAAATCCTTAAGTACCTCAATCATATACCTGAAGGGGTGCAGCTCATGGATGTACAGTTTGGTCGCCTGAATGGTGATATTCAGCACCCCGTATTTGGTATCTTGGGTACGGAAGAGCAGTTTGCGGAAATTGAGCGTGGTCTTGCTGCTCGTGGGCTTGCTGCGGAAGACGTGACGAATGATGATGATGTGCGCTTCCGTATGATATCCTACGACCGTGTGCACTTGAGCCACCCGGTGTTCTTTGTAATAGAATTCCCTGAGCGTCCCGGTGCATTCCTGGAGTTCATGAGCGGCGTTGGTCGCTATGCCAACTTGTGCTACTTCAACTATTGCTACTCGGGTGAGCAGGTGGGCCGCGCCATGGTTGGTCTCGAATTCTTAACGATTGAAGACCGCGAGGCCTGTCGTGCATTTGCCGAGTCCATGAAAGGTACGACGATTCAGAGCATTAAGGAAATGCCTGACCAAGTGCGTCGTCGTGTGCTTGATAACATGTCGCCCTTGAGCTGAAGTTAACACTATGTTGATACTGGCCTCTCAATCACCTCGGCGCAGGGAGTTATTGCGCCGGGAGGGCGTTCGCTTCGATGTCGTGGTGAAAGATACCGCCGAAGAGCATGATGCTGCTTTGCCGCCGCAGGTGCTTTGTGCCCGCAATGCGGCAGCCAAGGCAGAGGCGGTAGCTGCTGACTATCCGCAGGCTACTGTGCTGGGGGCGGATACGTTGGTGTTTATTGACGGCGAGCCTTTAGGTAAACCGATAGATGAGGCGGATGCTCTGCGCATGCTCTCACTGTTGCAGGGGCGCACTCACTGTGTGTGCACCGCTGTGGCCGTTATTTTACCCGGCGGTGAGCGGCGGGATTTTGCTGAAATCAGCCATGTGACTTTTCGTCCCCTCAGCGTCGATGATATGCATCGCTATATGCAGCTGGTAAATGTAATGGATAAAGCCGGTGCTTATGCCATACAGGAACACGGTGAGCTCATTATCGAAAAGATTGAGGGCGACTACGACAATATTGTCGGGCTGCCTGTTACCCGTTTGCTGCAGGTCTTGCGCGGTTAAAGCTTATTTTTGTCCGGCTGGTACCAGGTTGATGAGCGTGATTTCTGCGGGAACTCCTAAGCGAAGGCAAACGGGAGTCCACAGACTGGTACCTGCTGAAACGTAGAGCTGCATATTGCCCACGCGGTACAGGCCGTGCACATAGCCATTGTTCATACGGGCAACCAGCGATTTCAGCCCCGGGAACTGTCCGCCATGGGTATGCCCGCTGAGTTGTAGGTCGATGGCATGCTTAGCGGCTTGCTTGGCTATACGCGGCTGGTGTGACAACAATACTACCGGGGCTGATTTCTGTTCGCTCTTTGGTACAAGTTGCGAGAGTTCTGCCTGTTTTGTGCCGTTATGGCGCCCCATGGGATCCGGTAATCCAATCAAGCATAATTCTTTATACTTCCCACTTTCCGTTTCGGCTTTTAAGTGAACGACTTTATTGTCGATGAAGGTAATGCCCTGTGCCGTAAGGTGATTTATCCAGCTGTTTTTCCCCCAGAAAAAGTCATGATTGCCGGTGACGGCATATACCCCCATAGGCGTATTCAAATCACGCAGCGGAACCAGCGCACTGCCTTTTTGTTTTACTGTGCAGTCGGCCATGTCACCGGTTATGACTACTACATCCGGGTGGAGCGCATTTGTGCGCTGCACGATATCGCGGTAAAAATCGGCATCTTTGGTACTGTCGGCATGCAAGTCGGTGAGTTGGACTAGACGGATGGGGAGCGCCCCTGCGGGAAGACCTGAAATTTCTACGTTGACGGTGCGAATATCCGGCGCCTTGATACCGCACCACGTTCCCCAAGCGCATACGCTGAGAGCTGTTAACAACAATATCAGATTGAGCAGATTGTTGTACCTGCGCCATCGGGGGAAGGGGCTCTTTTTCAATCGCAGGAACCAGTAGAGCGGCAATCTCACAATATCCGCGGTCATTATCAGTAGGGTAAAGGCTATTACTGCGCAGAATAACCAACAACCTACCCATATCACCCCCTGCGGTAAATTGGGAGTAAAGAAATTTTGCCCTTCTATCAGGTAAAAAATATGAAACTTAAATGCGGCTAATGTCGCCATGATTCCAAGCAATAGCTTGATACTCCAGGAGAACTTAGACGGAATGACAGCTTGCGCTATCACATAGAGTGCTACAAAAGCAGCTAGTATGGTGGCGTGTAATATCATGTCGGGGGGGCTTCGCTTAGTGTAGTGCCCGTCCTGTGAGATGTCAAGCGCATATCGGCTTGCATTGTGTCTGTTGTTTTGGTAGAATGCACGCATGAAGTTTCTTATCACCGCCGGGCCCACACGTGAACCCATTGACCCTGTACGTTACCTGACGAATCGCTCCTCGGGGCGCATGGGGTACGCCTTGGCCGGTGCCGCCCGACACGAGGGGCACGAGGTCCTGCTTATCTCCGGTCCCACCACGCTGGATGTGCCTGCCGGGGTGGATTTTATACCGGTGGAGACTGCTCAGCAGATGTATGATGCTGTGCGTGATATGATAAAGGGGGTAGATGTGGCTATTCTCTGTGCCGCCGTGGCGGATTATCGCCCAGTTGCTTGTGCGGAGCATAAAATTAAGAAAGATGAGGAACGCCTGGTGCTTGAGTTGGAGCGTACGCCCGATATTCTGGGTAGCATGCGTACTGTCTTCGGCTTTGATGGAAAATTGATAGGTTTCGCCGCAGAAACTCAGAATCTGGTGGAATACGCGCGCGGAAAATTGCAGCGCAAACAGTGCGACATGGTGGTGGCTAACGATGTTTCGCAGCCCGGTATAGGATTTGATTCGCGGGAGAATGCCGTGGTGCTTGTATACCCTGACCATGAGGTGCACTTGGAGCGCGATACCAAGGAACACATTGCCTTACATATTATCGAACACGCTGTTTTGTTGCCATGACCGTCACTATGGAAATGCTCGGCTGGAATGCCGAGCTCGCTGCCGCTTTTGCGGCTCTGGAGCACCGGGACTGGTACCCCGCTCGTATCATTCGCGAAACAAAAATCAACTTCACTGTTATCGCTAAGGGCAAGGGAGATCACGAGGTCGTGCTCAGCGGCAAGGTGTGGCACGATGCCGTGAGCGATGCCGACTTGCCAACCGTGGGTGATTGGGTAGCCGTTGACCCGGGTCAGGGTAAGGATTTACCTGTTATCCGTGCCATGCTGCCGCGTCGTAACCGATTTTCTCGCAAGGCTCCGGGAAAGAGCTGCGCTGAGCAGGTTATCGGTACCAATATCGATATGGTCGTGGTGGTGACGGATGCTGACAGCGACTATAATTTACGCCGAATTGAGCGCTACCTGACCCTCATTCGTAAATGTGGGGCGAAGCCGGTCGTTCTGATTAACAAAGCTGATATTGTATCGGAAGAGCGCATGCAACAGGCTTGTGCTGAGGTGTCGGCTCTGGGGGTAGAAGTTTACCCTATCGTTGCGCATTGGAAAAAGGGATACCCCAAGTACCTGCGCCGTGTGCCCAAGGGTACAACCATTACCGTGGTCGGTTCCTCCGGCGTGGGAAAAAGCACTTTCGTGAACTCCCTGCTGGGTGATGAGTGGCTCGAAACCGGCGGTGTGAATGCCGTCACCGGCAAGGGACGCCATACGACGGTGGCCCGTGAACTCGTTGTGTTGCCCGGCGGCGGTGTGCTCATTGATAACCCCGGTATGCGTGAAATCCAGATGTGGACCGATGTCGCAACCTTGCGTGCTCAGTTCGATGATTTGAGCGCTTTGGCCGATGAATGCCGGTTCGCTGATTGTTCTCACCGTAAAGATGCCGGTTGTGCGATTCGCGCCGCTCTCGAGTCCGGTACCTTGTCTCACGAGCGCTACGAGCATTTCCTGAATCTCGATGCCGAAATCGCTGAGCTGGAACGCCGTTCCGCTAAGCGACAGATGACTCTTGAACGCGTTTCCCGCCGCGAAAAACGCAATACAATGCGCAATCGAGATGACCGCGACGACTTGAAGCGTGATTTGCATCCAAACAGGCATTGATTCGCGCCGTTGGCCACTCTTTCTCACTTATTTTCAGTCCTTTTTTGCTGTTTAATCCCCTGAAAATAAAAAAAAATCAAAAAAGTGGCTTTGGGAACTTGAAAAGTTCTGTATAGTGTGGTAGTATTTAAACATGGACGCCTTGCGCGCATGCGGCGTGGATTATACCCGCGAGGCTAGGTGTCAAACGTCAGAAAGCTCGTCACATGTTAAGTTCTGCTCTTAATCCCGATCGCGCCACTCTCAACTTCCTCAATGCTTATTCCGAGGAAGTGCGTAACGAAGGTGAAAAGCTCCAGAAAGATGGAGCCGTTACGCAAATTTTCGGCAACCACCTTTTCATTCAGGGAAGGGTGGAGACCCGTCATGGTATATTCCGCACCAGTTTGCGCTTGCAGGGGAATCGCTGGTATGGTTCCGCAACAGCTGAGGATGAAGATGTGGCAGGGGCATGTCTCATTGCTACCATGATTGAGCGCATGTATCGTGGCACCAGCATGCCCGAGAGCCCCAATGAGCTTAATGAAATCCCCCTGACTGACCTCTTGGAAGAGAAGCTGGACCGCGACCTCGACCAGAAGGAGATTGACTTTGTAACTAAGCTGGAGAAGCGCTATCGCCGCTTTGCCATCGAGCAGGAAATCCATGACCACGACCTCGTGCGACTGAATCCCCGCTGGGATATTACCGGGTACGAGGCTCTTGACCTTTGGCCCACGCCGCCCCGCAATATCCTTGAATTCTGGAACTACATTGCTTATGCCTTCACCAAGAAGCGTATCAGCTACCCGGATTTCATGAGCGTGGTGACTGACCTCGAGAAAGTGCAGCGTAAAATCAGCGAGTGGGAGCGAGAAAAGGAAATCGGTACTTGGTACGACCGAATTCAGAGCGTGAATGAGCGACCGCCCCAGCCGCCGCGCCATCCCATGCACATGCGCCTTGTTTCGACTATTAACGAGGCTCGTTTTGAGTTCCGCTATACGGATAAAGATGACTGGACTCCCATCCGCGAGCGCGCACAGCTGGATGAGTTGTTGGGCGAGTATTTGCATGGTGCTCTGAAAACAGACCCGCAGACGGACATCTTGCTCAATGTGTTGCGTGACTATGCAGATCGTGAGGATACAGTAATACTTGACCTCGATAAAGAGTCTGCCTGTTGTGTGATGAACCGCCTGTTCCACCAGCCGGCGCTCAAGGGCTATCTCGTCAACCTCGATGAATGCTACTTCAAGGTAGTTAAGGAGCCGCTGAAGTGGATTTGTATAGACGACCCCATCGTGCCTGATTGCTATGGCTTGCAGCTTGTAACCGCTGCCGGTGTGCATGTGACCCACTCGGTGCGTCAGCTCCCCGGGCAGGTTGAGCTTTATCAGTCGGATGAAACCGTATTCCCCGGACCTCCCAAGTGGTTGGAGAGCACCGAGGTGGAGCCTCGCTACTCCATTCCCAAGACTGTGATTGACAGTCTGGAAGGTGTGGAATTCCTGCGCAAGATCGGTGCCTCCCTGCCGCCCAGTATGGAGGAGCGCGTGGTGGACATCGAGATGAAGCCAACCTTCAGCATGAAGATTGTGCGAGGTCTGACCAGTGCCGATACTGAGCACGTTTTGCTTGAGGTTACCGCTCAGGATGCCCCCGGCCGCCGTAAGGAGCGCTTGGGCAAGGACGATTGGGAGCTTGTGGAGCAGGCTCCGGTGAAAGACCGCACGTTGCTGCGCTTCATTCGTGACTATCTCTACCCCATTCCCGGGTTGCTCGAGGAGATGAATTTCACCTACGATACTCCGTTGGTTGCCTTTAAGAGCCGTATTACCAAGCAGTTCCCTGAAAAGTTTGCTGAATGGGCAAAGAATATCCCCGAGACCATCAAGGTCGAAATGGATGAAAATCTCAAGTCCTTGCTGGCTGACCCTGTTGCAGCGGCTATCCGATTTGAGGTTGTTAACCAGGAAATCGACTGGTTCGACCTGCGCGTTGTGATTGATGTGGAGGGTGTAACGCTGACCAAGGAGCAGATTCGCGCGCTTGTTTCCGCTCGTGGCGGTTATGTGCGTATGGATGACGGTCGCTGGATGCGCTTGGAGATTAAGCTCGATGATGCTCAGCGAGATGCCGTTACCAAGCTGGGTCTTGATCCCTTCGATTTGTCGGGCGAGACTCACCGCATGCACGCATTGCAGCTGGCAGACCCGCGAGCGGCCGAGGTGTTTGACCCGAAGGCTTGGCAGCGTATTAAGGAGCGCACGGCTGAAATCAAGATTGATGTGAAGCCCGACGTGCCCACCACGTTGCAGGCCACCCTGCGTCCCTACCAGATTGACGGTTTCCATTTCCTTGCGTATTTGGCAGTCAATGGCTTCGGTGGTATTCTGGCTGACGACATGGGCTTGGGTAAAACCATTCAGTCCATCACCTATGTGCTCTGGTTGCGCGAGGATTTCCTTCGCAACAACAAGCAAGGGCGTAAGAAGGTGACTATTCCGCCGGTGCTCATTGTTTGCCCCAAATCAGTGCTTGACGTATGGGCCAGTGAAACTGAGAAGTTTGCCCCCGGAGTGCGTGTGCTCGTCATTCGCAACAAGGAGCAGGCAGATGTCGAGGCTATTCAGCGCGACTACGACATGGTGGTTATCAACTATGCCCAGCTGCGCGTGTGCGGCGAACAGGTAAATGCCATTAAGTGGCTCACTGTCATTCTCGACGAAGGTCAGCAGATTAAGAACCCCGATTCGAAAGCTGCTAAAGCCGCTCGTGAGCTCACAGCTTATAACCGACTGGTGCTTTCCGGTACTCCTATTGAAAACCGCCTGCTGGATATGTGGTCGCTTATGGCATTCGCCATGCCCGGTGTGCTTGGTAGCCGTGCCTACTTTAAGAAGCGTTTTGACAAGCGCAAGGACTCCCAGAGTCAGAACCGCTTGGCTGCTCGCCTTAAGCCCTTCCTGCTGCGCCGTACCAAGCAACAGGTGGCTAAGGACTTGCCGCCGCGTACCGAAGAGGAAGTATACGCCAAGATGGAGGGTATACAGCGCCAGCTCTACAAGGCAGAACTGCGCCGTATTCAGAAAGCTCTGCTCGGCGTCGATTCCGACGAGTCGGTCAAGAAGAACTCTTTCGCTATTCTTCAGGGGCTCATGCGCTTGCGCCAGATTTGCTGTCACCCCGGTTTGGTGGACAAGAAGTATGCCGGCGAAAGCAGTGCCAAGCTGAATGCGCTCTTCTACCTGCTTGACCAGCTGCGAGATGAAGGTCACAAGGTGCTGGTGTTCTCGCAGTTCGTTTCGATGCTTGATATCATCAAAGCCAAGCTCGAGGCCGACAGCCGTCCCTTCAATTACCTTACCGGTGCTACCAAGGACCGTAAGGCCGAAATTGAGAAGTTCCAGACCACCAAGGAACCCAGCGTGTTCCTGCTGTCTCTGAAAGCCGGTGGTGCCGGTCTTAACCTTACCTCTGCCTCGTACGTTATCCTGTACGATCCCTGGTGGAACCCCGCTGTGGAAAGTCAGGCTATTGACCGTACGCACCGAATTGGCCAGAAGAACAAGGTTATCGCCTATCGTCTGCTCACTCGTGACTCCGTGGAAGAAAAGATTCGCGTGCTTCAGCACCAGAAGAACCAGCTCGTAACCAATGTGCTCGGTGATGAGGGCTTCGCCTCCAGTCTCGACCTCAATGACCTGCAGTTCATTCTTGCTCACGGTGGTGATGATACGGACGATGACATGCCTGTGATAGATGCCTGATAGCACGGCTATCTGAAACATTGTAAAAGAAATCCCCCTGCGCTTAATCGAGCGCAGGGGGATTTTTTGTATTCAACTATCGAGAACGATTATTTTGAATCGCTCGCCGGGCTATCAGTTTGCTTGCCTTTTTTACCGGGCAGGGCCGGCATCTTGCCATAACTCAGGCAGCCCTTACGGCAGGCTGCAACACATGACATACAGCCGATGCAGTTCGGGTGGCGCACAAAGTCGGTGTTGGCCACATCGATATTCATGGGACAGGCTCGCGTGCATTGCCCGCAGTTGCCGCATGCTGTGGTGTCTCGTTTAATGCTGAAGATGCGTAGTACACTCCAAAGCCCCTGACGCGCACCGCCGGTGCAGAAGTAGTTGCAGAATGGGCGCTTTACAAACAGGCTGATAATCAAAAATAAGCCAACGACGCCGGAGGCTGCTGTCAGAATATCACCGTGCAGCAGTCGGTTGAAATTGTGCGGTCCTTTCAGCAGCGCGAAACTGATGCTCCATGTTGCTGCCAGAAAGTAGAAAACGTAGCGGCTGAGCTGGAGGTAGCGCTGCGCTCTCTGTGGTACATGGAATTGCGGTAGCCGAAGCACCCGCCCGAGTTTCCACATCCAATCCTGTGCGGTACCCAAGGGGCACACCCAACCACAGAAGAATACACCAACCAACAGCGCTGCCGGTAGCAGCCAAGAAGAAAATAACCTGGTGGATACACCAAGTATCACCGCTGCCAGAAAGCCGATTTGTACGATGGCGCGTGCCCATTGCACGCGTTTTGCTCAAAAGGATGAGCTTTTTTATGGTAATAGAGAATTGTCGTAGAAAAGCCGGGCTCCTTGTAGCCTGACGGGGTACGGCGTGTCGTCTGTGAACAGGTTGCCGGTACCTAAGCCCTGTAGTTTACCCGGTGAGATGTAGGCGCACCACTCGGCCAGCGCGGTCAGGCCGATGTGACTCTCCAACGCCGAGTTTACCCACCAGTTAATATCACGCTGCTCTGCTGACTGTGCCAGGCGTTCAGCCGCCAGCAATCCGCCGTGTAGCGAGGGTTTGAGGACGAGGGCCTGTGGGCGGATGATGTCGAGCATCTGTTCGTGGTTGGGGCAGGAAATCAGTTCTTCATCCAGCGCGATGGGTAGTGGCGTGTGGCGGCAGAGCTCGGCCATAGCCTGCCATTGACCGGGGCGGATGGGTTGTTCTATGCAGCTGACTCCCACATCTGCCAGTGCAGCTAATTTGTGCGCTGCTTCTTGTGGTGAAAATGCTCCGTTTGCATCCACCCGAATTTCTGCTTGCGGAAAGATGGCATGAGCAGTTTTCAACAGCTCCAATTCTTTAGCGAAAGGCAGGGCTCCCACCTTAAGTTTCAGGCAAGAGAAACCCGCGTCTATGCCGCGCTGCATAGCTGCCAGCATAGTGTCGATATCCGCCATCCAGATGAGATGATGAATGGGAATACCCACTTCGCCGCGAGCAAAAGGTGTATCCCACCGTGCTTGCCCGGGGCGAAGCGAACCCAACAGCGCGCATTCCAGCCCGAATTGAATAGCTGAGGGGGCAGAAATGCCGCATAAGCCGCCCCTCTGTTCGGCCTGTGAACACCAAAAAATCAGCTCCTCTTCCGTTGGTTCCGGCAGCAGCCCGGGCATGGTGCAACATTCACCATACCCCGAGCCTTCTGCCGTGCGAGCCTCTATTATGTAAGTCACTCGCTCCGCCAGCGCACCGCGAGACGTTGCCGCCGGTTGTCTGAAGTGCAGCACCCGCCGCTCCCAATGCAGCGTAAACGGCTTGGGAAACTGCATGAGCGGTGCTGCATCAATGCGGGGCATGGTGGCTGAGTCGCTGGTCGATTTTACGGCATTTTGGGATACTTGCTGAAATCGGGCTTGCGCTTTTCGAGGAATGCGCGAGAGCCCTCATGCGCTTCATCGCACATGTAGAAGAGCATGGTGGCGTCCCCCGCCAATTCCTGAATACCGGCCTGCCCGTCGAGTTCGGCATTCAGACCGGCCTTAATCATACGCAGGGCGATGGGGGAGTGCATCATCATCTCTTCTGCCCACTGCACATATTCGTCTTCGAGCTGAGCTAAGGGCACGACCTTGTTGACCAGCCCCATGTCGAGGGCCTCCTGTGCGTTGTACTTGCGGCAGAGAAACCAGATTTCGCGTGTCTTTTTCTGGCCGATGCAGCGAGCCATGTAAGAGGAACCGAAGCCGGCATCGAAACTGCCGACACGAGGTCCGGTCTGGCCGAAGATGGCGTTTTCGGAGGCGATGGAGAGGTCGCATACAACGTGCAGCACATGTCCGCCGCCGATGGCAAAACCGTTCACCGCAGCAATGACAGGTTTAGGCAGGGAGCGAATTTGTTTCTGCACATCGAGAACAGAAAGTCGGGGTACACCGCCCTTATCCATATAACCACCGTAGCCCTTAACATTCATATCGCCACCGGCGCAGAATGCTACATCTCCGGCACCGGTAAGCACGACTACGGCTACATCTTGCATTTCGCGGCAGAGGTAGAGCGCATCGCTCATTTCGGCCGTGGTAAGGGGGGTGAAGGCGTTGCGATAACGCTCACGATTGATAGTGATTCGGGCGATTCCTCCGTATTGCTCGAAAAGGATTTCCTCGTACTGCTTGATTGTTTTCCACTCGCGTTTCATGGTTCAGTATTGTGCGTAAAATTGTTTAAGTAGGTTTGCATCTGTTGTGCTGTTGGTCATAGCTTCCACGAGAATGGGGCGATTGCCCGGCGTGGTAAGGGCGGCCAGAGCTGCGGGCCAGTCATATTCATTTTGTACGGTCAGATATTCAAAACCGCAGCTTTGAGCCCAAGCGGCAGCCGTGGCTTGGTGGGCGCCGTTGACTAAGGGATGCTCCGGGGTGGGAATGAGGTCGAATATGCCACCGCCGCCGTTGTTGAGCAACAGAATCCGCACATTGGCCGAGATGCCTTGCAGCCACAGGGCGTTCATGTCGTAGAAGAAAGAGAGGTCGCCGCAAATGATAAACTGCTGCCGGGAATCCCCCATTGCATAGCCGAGGGCTGTTGAAAGCGAACCTTCGATACCGTTTACTCCGCGATTGCACTCAACTTGCGTACCTTCCGGCAGGGGATAGAGCTGGGCAAAGCGCACGGCTGAGCTGTTGGCCAAGTGCAGCACGCTATTGGCTGGCATGGCTCCGATGAGGTCGCCCACCAGCTGCATGCCACTGTAGGGAAATTGCGGTACGGGAACCGGTTGAAGCCAACGCTCGGCGTAGTTCTCATCGCCTTCTTCGGCGAAGGCTGCCAACAGTTCCCACAGTTCCGCCGGGGCTCCCTCTATCACGCGTGTCAGGCAACAGAAGGTGTCAACAACCGAGCCGTCTTCGCTGATGTGCCAGTGCTCTTTCGGTGGGGTGTCTCGCAGTAACGATTTCAGACGTTTGGATATAATACAACCGCCGTAGGTAATGAGCAGGTCGGGGCTCATGTCAGCACTTGGTTGCGGTCCTACTACGCTGTCCGGCTGTGTGATGGCAATAGCGGTGTTACACAAGTGCTCGCCAATGACGGCAAAAGCTTTTTCTGTGGCAAGGGCAGGGGGGAGTTCCGCATCTTGCGGCAGTTGCCCCAGCAGTATGAGCCGGCGCGGGCTGTTCGCTACGATGTCCAACAGCTCCGTTTCTTCATCCGCATCCATCTTTGCCAACTCCGTGCGGCGAATGACTCTTGGAGCGGGCAAGGGCTGCGCCGTGGTGCCGAACAATGGTTCGCTGAGCGGCAGGTTGATGTGTACCGGTCCCCCGGCGTGGTGGCGCAGTTCTAGCAGAGCCTCGTTCAGCAAACGATTGCGGTGCCAAGCAGCCTCCTCCTCCTCAGGTATTTGCACGCTCATACGGCACAGTTTACCGAAAGCCTCCGGTTGCGGTATAGTCTGACCGTCCTGCTGCCCAATCCAGCTCGCGGGTCTGTCGGCAGAAATCACAAGCAGCGGCAGATGTCTGTAATAGGCTTCTGCCACAGCCGGGTGCAGGTTCAAAAGTGCCGACCCTGAGGTGACGCACACTGCCACGGGCGCTTGCGCCTGTGCTGCCCATCCGCAAGCTGTAAAACCGGCACTTCGCTCATCTGTCGCACCGCGCAGCTCGAAGTCCGGCAGTGCTGCCAATGTCGCCACTATGGGCGAATTGCGACTGCCGGGGCATGCCACGCAGCGCGTGACCTTGTGTGCGCGCATGAGCGCAGCCAGTTCTCTGATTGATGCGGAGCTGCTGATTTCTGCCATACGTCTCCATATTATCACACCGCGTTTCCCTGCGCAAATTCGGTGCGCGTCAGCGTATTACTTCAAACAATTAATGGCCAGTCGAACTTGGCGGGAGTCGGTGTCGGGGGGGGAGCTTGTGGCTGTTTTTTCAGCGTTCTCCCGAGAGCTGAGTGAAAAATTGTTAATCAAAAATTGTCAAGCCGCAATGGATTTTGATTTTTTCGTGCCACAGAATATACTTGACTCGACGGCGATAAATTACTAGAATAACGCAAGCAGAAAGTGAGCTGTTCGTTGCGGTAAGCTTTCAAAACACACATAAACAATATGAAACTGAACAAATTAATGGCTTTGGCTTGTGCGGTTCTGTTCGCCGCAGGTGGCCTGAATGCTCAGTCGTTGTCGCCCGACACCAAGACTTATTGGAACAAGGGTACGCTCGTTGTTGAATCTCCCTCTCGTCCCGAGGGGCAGCAGCATGTTGTCGGTCTCAAGACTCCCGCGCTGAAGACTGTTCGTGTAGCTTTCGTTGGTCTGGGTATGCGTGGTCCCGGTGCTGTAACTCGTTTCACTCATATTCCCGGTGTGGAGGTTGTGGCTCTGTGCGACTATGAGAAGGAGCGCGCCGAGAAGTGCCAGAAGAGCCTGCGCAAGGCCGGTATGGCTCCCGCTGCTATTTACTGGGGTGAAAAGGGCTATGAGGAACTCTGCAAGCGCCCCGACATCGACCTCGTATACGTTGCTACCGACTGGGATCACCACTTCCCGGTGGCTAAGTGCGCTCTGGAGAACGGCAAGCACACCGCTATCGAAGTTCCCAGCGCCATGAACCTTCAGCAGTGCTGGGAGCTCATCGACCTTTCGGAGAAGACCCGCAAGCACTGCATGATTCTCGAGAACTGCTGCTACGACTGGTTTGAGCTCGACTCCCTCAACATGGCTCAGAAGGGCCTGCTGGGTGAAGTTCTTTACGCCAAGGGTGCTTACATTCACAACCTCGACCCGTTCTGGGGTGAGTACTGGGTGAACCCGAAGAATGACCCTGAGAAGCTCGGTTGGCGTCTCAAGTACAATATGGAAAACCGTGGCGACGTTTATGCTACGCACGGTCTTGGTCCCGTTGCTCAGGTGATGAACATTCACCGTGGTGACCGCTTCAAGACCCTCATCGCTATGGACACCAAGTCCGTTCACGGTAAGGAGCTTGTAGAGAAGCAAACCGGCAAGCCCTGCCCCGAGTTCCGTAATGGCGACCACACCACCACCCTCATGCGCACGGAGAACGGCAAAGTCGTGGAAATTCAGCACAATGTGATGAATCCTCAGCCCTACAACCGTCTCTTCCAGCTCAATGGTACCCGCGGTTTCGTGAATAAGTACCCGGTGGAAGGCTTCGCTTTCGATGCCGCTCAGCTTATTGCTAACGGTGCTGCCCCCAATCACGAGGACCTCAACTCCCACGGTTTCATGCCCGAGGAGGAGATGGAGGCTCTCCGTGAGCGCTATCGCCACCCCATCATCAAGAAGTTCGGTGAGATGGCTGAGAAGGTAGGCGGTCACGGCGGTATGGATTTCTTCATGGATGTCCGCATGGTATACTGCTTGCAGCACGGTCTGCCCCTCGACATGGACGTGTACGACCTTGCTGAGTGGTGCTGCCTTGCTGAGCTCGGCTCCCTCTCCATGGACAACGGTAACTGCGCCGTTGCATTCCCCGACTTCACTCGCGGTCACTGGAACGACGTGAAGGGTTACTCCCACGCTTGGGCTACCGCCGAGCAGGAGCAGGCTGTGGATTCCGCTGCCGAGGCTTACACCAACGGTCAGAAGGCCGCTGTGCAGGCTTTCGACCTCTGGAACCTCTACGACGCCGCTCAGGCTGCCACCGGCGAGGCCAAGGAGGCTGCTGTGAAGGCTTACGAGGAGGCTGCTGCCAAGGCTCGCGCCATTTACAACAACTGATACAAAGCTTATCTTTGATAATTGCTCTGCCACGAGTCCCCCCTCGGACTCGTGGCAGATTTATTGTACGACCGACGCGATAGGCGCAATGCGGCGAAAATTCGGTGGCTCCGTGATGGCGCGGCATCAAATAGCCAAAGGCAAACGGCATTTCACCGCGAATAGAGAAACAGCAGGTCAAAAACGCCCATCAAAGGGGGCTCTGCAAAGTGGTGTGCATGAATGCTGCCATGCCGAGGCATCGATTAACTGTTGGGGCAAGACGCAAGCAAGCCACCCGCTGACTTGTCGCGAGTGGCTCATTCGGTGTGCTGTGCAGTGCACAAGTAAGCTATGTGTGCGGCTTAATTCAGCACTCTTCTTGGGGGGCTGCCAGTGCTACCCATTCAGCGGGCATGCGGCAGGGGCGCCCCTGTGGCATCTGCACGAGTGCAAGACGCTGCAACACGCTTACGCAGAGCTTGTCATTCTCTGCACGGCGAATTTCCGTGCGCACATACATGGAGGATTTTTCTACTTTTTCGAGGCAGGTGTTGACGAATATCTCATCGGCCAAAAAGGCAGGGGAGTGGTAGTGAACCTCGTGGCTTACCAGTACGAGGTGGCGACCCTCCTTGGCCATGGTTCCGTAGTCCATCCCCAGAGTAATAGCCATCTTGGTACGGGCTTCCTCTACCCAGCGCAGGTAGGCTAAGTTGTGTACTACGCCGCCGGCATCGGTGTCATAGTACATTACGCGGTAATTCAGGGTATATTGAGAGTTCATGTTGTGTGCGGTGGGTTATATAATGAGGGTTACATGCCATCATCGAGCATGGAAAACATATCGAGCTGAGTGATATCGGCTGTCGGTTCCGCAGCGGGCAGTCCGTGCTCGCGGGCTTTGCGGCGGCGTACGTTTTTGGGTTCGCGTGTACCCGCACTCATTTCGAGGTGCGTCAAAATTTGCTTGGCTCTATCAATGATGGGGGCAGGTAGACCGGCTAATCTGGCTACTTGAATACCGTATGATTTGTCGGCCGGACCGGGAAGTACTTTTCGCAGGAAGACGATTTCATCCTTCCATTCGCGCACTTCCACATGGCGGTTGCTCACGCCGGCGTGGGTGTGCTCCAAATCTACCATTTCGTGGTAGTGCGTGGCAAACATGGTACGGCAGCCGATGTCGTCGTGCAGGTGCTCTGCTACAGCCCATGCAATGGACAGGCCGTCGAAGGTGGCGGTACCTCGACCGATTTCATCGAGTATGACGAGTGAACGCTGGGTGGCATTATTGAGAATGAGGGCAGTCTCACTCATTTCTACCATGAAGGTTGATTGCCCGCGTGCGATGTCATCACTGGCACCGACTCGGCAGAAGATGCGGTCAACCAAGCCGATGTGAGCGGCCTCTGCGGGAACGTATGAGCCCATCTGCGCCATGAGGGTAATGAGCGCTACTTGGCGAATGTAGGTGGATTTGCCTGCCATGTTGGGGCCGGTAAGGATGAGCACGCGGTCGTGCTCTTCATCCATTTCGGTATCATTGGGCACAAAGGGGATATCGCTTTGCACCTGTTCAATGACGGGATGGCGACCGTTGCGGATGTGCAGAACTCGGCTTTCATCGAGTACGGGGCGACAGTAATTGTGGCGCCGAGCTGTTTCCGCCAAGCTGAGCAATACATCGATTTCGGCCAGTGCTTCGGCGCTGATTTGTATACGGTCAATATATTGCCCGACTTCATCGCGCAGGTTGCAGAAAAGCTCGTATTCCAGCTGGCGAGAGCGCTCATCGGCTCCGAGTATGGTTCCTTCCATGCGCTTGAGCTCATCGGTCACATAGCGTTCTGCGTTGGCCAATGTCTGTTTGCGCACATAGTGAGCAGGGACTTTTGCGTAGTTTGCTTTAGTAACCTCGATGTAATAGCCGAATACGTTGTTGTAGCGAATCTTCAGGGAGTCGATACCGGTTGCGGCGCGTTCCCGGGCTTCGAGTTCTGCCAGCCAGCCTTTACCCTCGCGGGAGGCACGTCGCAGCTCATCGAGCTGGGCATCGTAGCCGTCGCGTATCATACCGCCTTCTTTAATGGTGATGGGCGGTTCGTCGCTGATGGCGCGCTCCAGTAGGGCAGTCAATTCGGCAAAGTCGCCTAAATCGCGCAGTAGTGGTTCGAAGTGGGGCTGCTTGCCAGAGAGTACCTGAATGTCGGCCGCTATGTCCGGCAAGCGCAAGAGGGAGCAGCTCAGTGCCAGCAGGTCGCGGGCGTTGCCGGCATTTTGCGCCAGGCGTGATGTAAGGCGCTCTAAATCGCGCACGCCTTTGAAGGTGTCGCGCAGCTTGCTCATCAGGAAGGCTTCGCTCAGGAAGGTGGCTATGATTTCCTGTCGGCGCAGCAGTTCTGCAAGGTCACAGATGGGGTGCAGTACCCAGTCACGCATTTTGCGTGCGCCCATGGGGGTAGAGGTGCCATCGAGCGCGCCCAGCAGGGTGTTGCGCATGCCGCCGCGTGCTTCGACCAAATCGAGATTGGCGCGGCTGGCGGTGTCGATGAGCACGGCGTTGTCGGTCGGTCGCAGGGAAATACGGCGCAGGTGCTCGGTACTGCGGCGCATTTGGTGTTTGAGGTAGTGCAGTATGGCTGCTGCTGCACCAATGGAGGCTACCAAGTGAGCGCAGCCGAAACCTTGCAGGGAATGTACACGGAAATGGCTTTCCAGTGCGGTTTTTGCCACCCCGGGCAGGAACGTGTAGCCATCGTAATATTGCGTGACGGGGAGACCGGTGAAGAGTTCTTTTTGCTCATCGCTCACCAGCATTTCTCGGGGGTGTATGCGACCGAGTTCTTCTGCAAGAGCCTCCCGACTATCGTAGTCCACCACGGTGAACTCACCGGTGGAGTGATCTGCACAAGCCAATCCCCAGGCCTTTTTTTCGCGGTAGCAAGCCACTATGTAGTTGTGCTCGCTTTCGTTCAGCAAACTGAGGTCGGAGAGGGTGCCGGCGGAGATGATTCGGGTAATTTGCCGCTCTACCAGCTTGCCCGGTATGGGGTCTGTCATTTGGTCGGCTATAGCTACACGTCGACCTTTTTTGACCACTTGGCCTATGTACCCCTCCGCTGCGTGGTGCGGCACACCGCACATTGGTATGGACTGGCGTTTGGTGAGCGTGAGCCCAAGCGCGGCAGAGCACTCCACCGCATCTTCAAAGAACATCTCGTAGAAGTCGCCCACTCGGAAGAACAGCCACACGTCATCCGGCAAGTCCTGCTTCATGCGCAGGTATTGCTCCATCATCGGGCTTATCTTACAATCGTCAGCCATAATTTGCGAGCCAAGTCTAGCAGATTATGGTTGATAAAGCAAGCATTTTCCGGGGGCGTGCCGTCAATCCCGGTGGTAGGGGCTGCCGGCCAGCATGGTGTGCAGGCGGTATATCTGCTCAAGTAGTACTACCAGCGCCAGTTCGTGTTGCATGGTGTGGCGCCCCAGCGAGAGCACATGGTCGCAGCTGTCGCGCAGTGCCTGCGTGTGGCCATCCGCTGCGCCGATGAGGAAGGCTACATGTTTTACGGCGCGCATCTGCCAATTTTTAGCGCGCTTTTCCAACTCGCGGGATGTCCAGTTCTCACCCCGTTCATCCATCGCGATACGCAGGCAGCCCTTACTGGCCTCGAGCAGACGCGCCGAGACTTCTTCAGAGCTGCCCGCCTTTACATAGCGAATTTCCACCTTGCCGAGCGGGCGCAGACGTTCTTCAAAAAACTGTACCCCACGGCGGGCATAGTCAATAGAAGGTTTCGCGGCGGCAAAGATGATAAAGTCCATGGTGACAGCGTTTTTTTAGCTGTTCAGCAAGTAGTGGCGCAGCTCGTCTACCGAACCGAACACCGGTGCAGGCCATGCTACCAAATCGCTGACTTCGGCGTAGCCCCAAGCTACAAGCGCTAAGTCGCAACCGGCATTTTGTGCCGTTTTGGCATCGTACAGACTGTCACCTACCAAGGTGATTTTACTCACGGGTACACCCCATTGCTTTGCAATGTGTTGCAAGGAGTCCGGGGCAGGTTTGCGCGGAAAAGCCCCGGTGTATCCCATAATGGCGGTGAATGGAATTTGCGGGAAGATGGCTCGCACCATGGGGTCTGTGACCTCATGCGGCTTGTTCGACAGTACTGCCAACTCTGCACCCTCGGCAGAGAGCAGGGTAAGCATGTTCGCTATCCAGGGGTATGCGCGAGTGAGCGGGTACTGCCAGCACTGCGGATAGTGTTGGCGGAATTGCTCGTGCATGGCTGCCAGCTCATCGGGCGGGGTGTGGGCAGCATCCTCATAGCCCAGTGCTTTGCCGCACAGGTTGGCGGCTCCGCTGCCAATCATGCGACTGACTGCTTGCAGAGTATGCTCCTCACGGCCCAACGCACGCAACGAGCGATTCACGCCCTCAGCTATGCCGGGGAGTGAGTCTACCAGTGTGCCATCGAGATCGAAGACAATGTGGCGTTTCATCAGTGCAGGAAACCGCGCTCAGACTCTTTCAGGAATTGCAGGATGCGCTGTACATGCGGGTTTTGTACATGTTTGGCATCACCTTCGGTCAGTAGTGCCTCAATATTGAGAGTCATGTTGGACTTCTTGTCGAGGAACAGCTTACGGTAGGCGTATTTAATAGCTTGAATGTCATCCTTCTCGAAGCCGCGACGCTGCAAGCCTACGATGTTGACCGAACGCAGTATGCCGCCTTCTGCAATCATGTAGGGCGCAACATCCTGTACCACTCGGCAGGCTCCGCCAATCATGGCGTGCTCACCGATACGCACAAACTGGTGCAGGGCAGCACAACCGCCGATAATGGCCCAGTCATTGATGACGCAGTGGCCGGCTGCTGCTGCGTAACCGGACATAATAACGTTGTTACCCACATGCACCTCGTGACCGCAGTGGCTGTTGATGAGGAAAAGATTGTTATTGCCGATGATGGTTTTGGTCTCAGGAGTGGTGCCGCGGTTGATGTTGCAGTTCTCTCGGAATACATTGTTGTCGCCTACCTCCAAGTATGTTGGTTCGCCCTTGTACTTGAGGTCCTGCGTTTTAAGACCAATTGCCGCGAAGGGGAAGAACTCGTTGTTTTTACCGAAGGTCGAGGGACCGCCAAGCACAACATGGTTGTGGAGTACACAGCCCGAACCCAGTTTCACATGCGGGCCAATCACGCAATACGGCCCGATTTTTACGTCTTCCGCAATTTCTGCGGTGCTATCTATAATTGCTGTAGGATGAATGTCCGCCATGTCTACATTCTAACGCTAACATCTCTGCCCTGCAAGAAAAAAATGAACCTTTTCCGAAAATGGGGGTCTGTTTCAAATCTGCTGGTAGTAGAAATGACCAATTTTGTGTTTCCGTTGGAGTCTCAGGAAGTATATTTGGCGCAGTTTCAAGAACAGGTACCTCACATCAAACAACCCGCACGCTTTGGCTTGTATCCGTTTAA